>NZ_JBIDAU010000006.1:0-558346 GCF_043202655.1 Streptomyces sp. NPDC048171 | reverse complement strand
AGGAGGCACTCCCCCGCGGGCGCGGGGGGGGGGGGCGGGGGGGGGGGGGGGCGCGGGCCCCCCCCCCCCCCCCCCCCCCCCCCCCCCCGCGGGGCCCCCCCCCCCCCCCCCCCCCCCCCCCCCCCCCCCGGCGTCTTCGCGTTGACGGGCACCCCCCGGGGAGCGAGCCGCGAGCAGGCCAATCCGACCAGGTACCCACCCCGCCGTTCCCCCGCACTGTGACGTGTGGCACGATGCTGGCCACCCCCACCGGCACAGCCCTCACAGGAGAAACTCCTCGTGCAGCACCCCGCCGTTCCGGACCTGTCCCACACGCACACCCGGCCGATCCACTGGGTCGCCACCGCCACGGCCGTCGCCGCGGTGGTCGCCCTGTCCTCGGTCCTCCAGCCCGACGCCGCCACGGCGGCACAGCCCGCCGCCGGCCCGAAGACGGCGCCGGCCCACGGCACGCCCCCCGATCCCGCGGCCGTCGCCTTCCCCCTGGAGTGCGGCCCGGTCAAGGCGGTGGTGCAGAAGAAGGCCACCGGCGACCTCGACGGCGACGGACGGCCCGAGACGGTGGCGGCCGTGCACTGCGACGCACCCATGGGGACCCCGCCGGACGGAGTGTACGTCGTCACGCGCGGCGCCGACGGAGGCAAGCCGCGGGTCGTCGCCACCCTCGTCGACCCGAAGGACCGCCACACCGTCACCGAGCTGACGGTCGACGGCCGCGGATCCGTGCGGGCCACCCTCCTCGGCTACTCGTCGGCCGACGTGCCCAGTTGCTGCCCCGACGTCACCGACCACGTGAAGTGGCGCTGGGAGAACGGCGCGTTCGTCAGCGACGCGCCGTCCCAGGCGCGCACCGTGTGACCCAACAGACATCGGTCACACACCGTAGACAGCGAGTCACGTTTTGGTCACTCTGAGTCCGGACCGTAGACCTCGGCCCTGTCCGAAACCCGACGTACGTGGATGCACTCGCCCGGACACTCCTTCGCGGAGTCGACCACGTCCGTGAGAAGCGGCAACGGCACGGGTGTTGCCGCCCCAGGAGCCTGCAGCAGCTCGTCGTCCGCGCCCTTCACGTAGGCCAGACCATCGATGTCCAGCTCGAACACCTCGGGCGCGTACTGGGCACAGATGCCGTCGCCGGTACACAGGTCCTGGTCGATCCAGACCTCCAGAGCCTCGCCGTCGACTCCGGCCTCCTGCTGCACGCTCATCTCTCCTGCCGTTTCCTGCGCCGAGCCGCTCGGGAATCCGGCCAGCTCTGACGGGTGTTGAACGCTTCGAGCGTACCCCCGCCTGGGTTCCATTCACGTCCGGTGGGTATTCCCCTGGCGTGAGGGAGAGCGCAAGGGTGAAGATCGGACACACCCCGACAGTCTTTGTGATCTAGGGGTTTCAATCGACACCCACCCAGGTAGGGTCTGGAAGCGTCCAGCTCCCCATGGAGGAGGTGAGGACCGTGGCAGCCCACGACGACGACATGAACCGCGGCATCCGCCCGGGACGCGGGTCCGACGACCCGGCCGGGCAGGTGGCCTATCTTGAGCAGGAGATCGCCGTCCTGCGACGCAAGCTCGCCGAATCTCCGCGGCACACGAGAATTCTCGAAGAGCGGATCGTCGAACTGCAGACCAACCTGGCCGGCGTCTCCGCACAGAACGAGCGGCTCGCCGGCACACTCCGCGAGGCCCGCGACCAGATCGTGGCCCTCAAGGAGGAGGTCGACCGGCTGGCCCAGCCACCGGCCGGCTTCGGAGTCTTCCTGCAGGCCAACGAGGACGGCACCGCCGACATCTTCACCGGCGGCCGCAAACTCCGGGTGAACGTCAGCCCGAGCGTCGAGCTCGACGAGCTCCGACGCGGCCAGGAACTGATGCTCAACGAAGCACTCAACGTGGTCGAGGCCATGGAGTACGAGAGCGTCGGCGACATCGTCACCCTCAAGGAGATCCTCGAGGACGGCGAGCGAGCCCTCGTGCTCGGGCACACCGACGAGGAGCGGGTGGTGCGGCTCGCCGAACCCCTGCGCGGACTCACCATCCGCCCCGGCGACGCCCTCCTGCTCGAACCACGCTCCGGCTACGTCTACGAGGTCGTGCCCAAGAGCGAGGTCGAGGAACTGGTCCTCGAAGAGGTCCCCGACATCGGCTACGAGCAGATCGGTGGCCTCGGCGGACAGATCGAGGCCATCCGCGACGCGGTCGAGCTCCCCTATCTCTATCCGGACCTGTTCCGGGAGCACGAGCTGCGTCCGCCCAAGGGCGTCCTGCTCTACGGGCCCCCCGGATGCGGCAAGACGCTCATCGCCAAAGCGGTCGCCAACTCGCTGGCCAAGAAGGTCGCCGAGGTCACCGGCCAGGCCGCAGGCAAGAGCTTCTTCCTCAACATCAAGGGCCCCGAGCTGCTCAACAAGTACGTCGGCGAGACCGAGCGGCAGATCCGCCTGGTCTTCCAGCGAGCCCGCGAGAAGGCCAGCGAGGGCACCCCCGTCATCGTCTTCTTCGACGAGATGGAATCCCTCTTCCGCACCCGCGGCTCCGGCGTCAGCTCGGACGTGGAGAACACCATCGTCCCCCAGCTGCTCGCCGAGATCGACGGCGTGGAGGGCCTGCAGAACGTGGTCGTGATCGGCGCCTCCAACCGCGAGGACATGATCGACCCCGCCATCCTGCGACCCGGCCGGCTCGACGTGAAGATCAAGATCGAACGTCCGGACGCCGAGGCGGCCAAGGACATCTTCGGCAAGTACCTCACCGAGCGCCTCCCGCTCCACTCCGACGACCTCTCCGAACACGGAAAGGACCGGGGTGCCACCGTCCAGAGCATGATCCAGACGGCGGTGGAACAGATGTACGCCGAATCCGAGGAGAACCGCTTCCTCGAGGTCACCTACGCCAACGGCGACAAGGAAGTCCTCTATTTCAAGGACTTCAATTCCGGCGCCATGATCGAGAACATCGTGGGCCGCGCCAAGAAAATGGCGATCAAGGACTTCCTCGAGAAGACCCAGAAGGGCCTCCGCGTCTCCCACCTCCTCCAGGCCTGCGTGGACGAGTTCAAGGAGAACGAGGACCTGCCGAACACCACCAACCCGGACGACTGGGCCAGGATCTCCGGAAAGAAGGGCGAGCGGATCGTGTACATCCGTACGCTCGTCACCGGAAAGCAGGGCGCGGACACCGGACGCTCCATCGACACGGTGGCGAACACCGGTCAGTACCTGTAAAAGGCGGGGCGGCTGCGGGTCCCCACAATGGGTACCCGCAGCCGACTGTTTTCCGGAGCCCCGACTGGAGCAAGGCAATGCCGCAAATGATCTCCCCACCAGTGCAAAGGCGTTCTAGGCTCTTCCATACCGCCGAGTCGCGCAGTGCGGGGACGGGCACCGCACACGCATCGGAGCGCCAGCGGTACTTGAGCGGTGCCCACGACCGAGGGCACCGCCGGGCAAGGAGGGCCGCATGACAGTACGGCGAGTAATGGGCATCGAGACGGAGTACGGGATCTCCGTCCCCGGCCACCCGAACGCCAATGCCATGCTCACCTCGTCCCAGATCGTCAACGCCTACGCGGCGGCGATGCACCGGGCCCGCCGGGCCCGCTGGGACTTCGAGGAGGAGAACCCGCTGCGGGACGCGCGAGGCTTCGACCTCGCCCGCGAGTCGGCCGACTCCAGCCAGCTCACCGACGAGGACATCGGCCTGGCCAACGTCATCCTCACCAACGGAGCACGGCTCTACGTCGACCACGCCCACCCCGAATACAGCGCTCCGGAGGTCACCAACCCGCGGGACGCCGTGCTGTGGGACAAGGCCGGCGAAAGGATCATGGCCGAGGCCGCCGACCGGGCCGCCCAGCTGCCCGGCGCCCAGCCGATCCACCTCTACAAGAACAACACCGACAACAAGGGCGCCTCCTACGGCACGCACGAGAACTACCTGATGAAGCGGGAGACCGCCTTCTCCGACATCGTGCGCCACCTGACGCCCTTCTTCGTCTCCCGCCAGGTCTTCACCGGCGCCGGCCGCGTCGGCATCGGCCAGGACGGGCACGAGCACGGCTTCCAGCTCAGCCAGCGCGCCGACTACTTCGAGGTCGAGGTCGGCCTGGAGACGACGCTCAAGCGCCCCATCATCAACACCCGCGACGAACCCCACGCGGACGCCGAGAAGTACCGGCGGCTCCACGTGATCATCGGCGACGCCAACCTGTCCGAGATCTCGACCTACCTGAAACTCGGCACCACGGCACTCGTGCTGTCGATGATCGAGGACGGCTTCATCGCCGTCGACCTGGCCGTCGACCAGCCCGTTCGCACCCTCCACCAGGTCTCCCACGACCTCACGCTCAAACGCCTGGTCACGCTGCGCAGCGGCCGCACACTGACCGCGGTCCAGCTCCAGATGGAGTACTACGAACTGGCCCGCAAGTACGTCGAGGAGCGGTACGGCGCGGACGCCGACGACCAGACCAAGGACGTCCTCGGCCGCTGGGAGGACACCCTCAACCGCCTGGAGAACGACCCCATGAGCCTCGCCGGCGAGCTGGACTGGGTCGCCAAGCGGGAGCTGATGGAGGGCTACCGGCGCCGCGACAACCTGGACTGGGACGCCGCCCGGCTGCACCTCGTGGACCTCCAGTACGCCGACGTACGTCCCGACAAGGGCCTGTACAACCGTCTGGTGGAGCGCGGCCGGATCAAGCGGCTGCTGGACGAGAACGAGGTCGAGCGGGCCCGTACGAAGCCGCCGGAGGACACCCGCGCCTACTTCCGCGGACGCTGTCTGGAGCAGTACGCGGACGACGTCGCGGCGGCCTCCTGGGACTCGGTGATCTTCGATCTGCCGGGCCGGGACTCGCTCCAGCGGGTGCCAACCCTGGAACCGCTTCGCGGAACGCGTAATCACGTCAAGGAGCTACTGGACCGCTGCCGCACCGCGGAAGACCTGGTCAAGGTGCTGGCCGGCGGGTAGCGGCACCCAGCGGGTACACCAGAAGGAGACCGCCGGACGAGGTGGAAAGTCACCGGGTCCGGGAACCATCGAGATGGCCCCCGCACGTTGTAGCAACTGCGGGGCCGATGTCGGACCCGGCTTGTAGGGTCTGATCTTGAACCGAGCAACTGTGTCGGGCGAACCGAGCGGGGTGAGGGTTATGGCGACCAAGGACACCGGCGGCGGGCAGCAGAAGGCCACGCGGTCCACCGAGGAGGTCGAGGAGCAGGCGCAGGACGCGCAGGCCTCCGAGGACCTCAAGGAACGCCAGGAAAAGCTGAACGACGACGTGGACTCCGTCCTGGACGAGATCGACGACGTACTCGAAGAGAATGCCGAGGATTTCGTGAGGTCCTTCGTTCAGAAGGGCGGGGAGTGATTTCGCCTTCGATTCAAAGGTGAAATCGGGGGCTGTGGCGTGATCGAGGGGTCGGCGTTGAGGCGCTGCTCAAGGTGCAAGCAACACTTGCCGAGGGCGGCGTTCGCCAGCAACAAGTCCGTGTCCGACGGTCTCCAGGCGTACTGCCGGGAGTGCTCCGCTGAGTACTACCGGCAGCGTCAGGAGGCCAAAGGCAAGAAGGTGCGCGAGAAGGTTTCCGTCCCTTCGGGGCACAAGCGATGCCCGCAGTGCAGCGAAGTGAAGCCTCACTCCGCGTGGGAGAGGAACAAGTCCACCTCCGACGGTTGGTCGAGCTACTGCCGCGAGTGCCGTGCGATGCGGAACCGGGCGAGCTACTTCAAGCGCAAGTACGGCCTCACTGAGGACCAACTCGACAAGTTGATCGCCGATCAAGGCGGCGTCTGCTGCATATGTTTGGCGGCTCCGGCCGCACATGTGGATCACTGCCACAAGACGGGTAGGGTCCGAGGCGTACTGTGCTTCAGCTGCAACGCAGCCTTGGGGCAGTTCAAGGATCGGCCCGATGCCATAAGGCGGGCTGCCGCTTACGTGGAGGGAATCGCGTGGAAGCCAACACTCGTAGCACCGGGCGTCTACCAGCTGCCTTCCTGACGCCCGGGTCCTCCTCCTTCATGGACTTCCTCGGTGCGCACCAGCCGGAGATGCTCCCGGGCAACCGGCAGCTGCCGCCGGTGCAGGGCGTGATCGAGGCGCCGCACGGCACCACGATCGTGGCCGTCACGTTCCCGGGGGGCGTCGTGCTCGCCGGTGACCGGCGGGCCACCATGGGCAACATGATCGCCCAGCGGGACATCGAGAAGGTCTTCCCGGCCGACGAGTACTCGGCGGTGGGCATCGCCGGCACGGCGGGCCTGGCCGTGGAGATGGTGAAGCTGTTCCAGCTGGAGCTGGAGCACTTCGAGAAGGTCGAGGGGGCGCAGCTGTCCCTGGAGGGCAAGGCGAACCGTCTGTCCACGATGATCCGGTCCAACCTGGGCATGGCGATGCAGGGGCTGGCCGTGGTGCCGCTGTTCGCCGGGTACGACGTGGACCGGGGTACGGGCCGGATCTTCTCGTACGACGTGACGGGCGGGCGGTCCGAGGAGCAGAACTTCGCGACCACGGGGTCGGGGTCGATCTTCGCGCGTGGTGCGATGAAGAAGCTGTTCCGTGAGGATCTGACCGAGGAGCAGGCCACGACGCTCGTGGTCCAGGCGCTGTACGACGCGGCTGACGACGACTCGGCGACCGGTGGTCCCGACGTCGCCCGCCGGATCTACCCGATCATCACTGTGATCACCGAGGACGGCTTCCGCCGGCTCAGCGAGGACGAGGGTTCGGAGCTCGCCCGGGCGGTGCTGGAGCGGCGGCTCGAGCACCCGGACGGTCCGCGGGCCGCGCTGCTGTAGCGGGTGCGTTCGTGTTGTCAGGTGGTCCAGTGACTTCTCCAGAAAGGGATGGATAACCGGTGTCGACGCCGTTCTATGTCTCACCCCAGCAGGCCATGGCCGACCGGGCGGAGTACGCCCGCAAGGGCATCGCCCGTGGCCGCAGCCTGGTCGTGCTGCAGTTCGCCGACGGCATCGTGTTCGTCGGTGAGAACCCGTCCCGTGCGCTGCACAAGTTCAGCGAGATCTACGACCGGATCGGCTTCGCGGCCGCCGGCAAGTACAACGAGTACGAGAACCTGCGGATCGGCGGCGTGCGCTATGCCGATCTGCGCGGGTACACGTACGACCGGGACGATGTGACCGCCCGTGGTCTGGCGAACGTGTACGCGCAGACGCTGGGCACGATCTTCTCCAGTCAGGCCGAGAAGCCGTACGAGGTGGAGCTGGTCGTCGCGGAGGTCGGTGACAGTCCGGAGAGCGATCAGATCTATCGGCTGCCGCACGACGGTTCGATCGTGGACGAGCACGGCTCGGTCGCGGTCGGGGGCAACGCGGAGCAGATCAGCGGGTACCTGGATCAGCGGCACCGGGACGGTATGACGCTGGCCGAGGCGCTGAAGCTGGCGGTGCAGGCGCTGTCGCGTGACACGAACGGCAGTGAGCGGGAGATTCCGGCGGAGCGGCTGGAGGTCGCTGTGCTGGACCGTACGCGGCCGCAGCAGCGGAAGTTCAAGCGGATCGTGGGCGCGCAGTTGTCGCGGCTGCTGGATTCCGGTGCGAGCGGGGGTGCCGATGACTCCGGCGCGTCCGAGGCGGATGACGCCGACGTCGAGAAGACGGACGAGTAGGACGGCGCGGGGCGGCTTCGCGCCGCCCCGTCCGGCTCACCGCGGTGGTGCCGTGGAGCCCCGTACGACCAGGCTGACGGGCAGGTCCCCTTCCTCGGGGGCCTGCCCTTCCAGTACGGCCAGCAGCGCCCGCATGCCGCGTTCGCCGAAGGCCTCCGCGTCGAGGCGGACCGTGGTCAGTTCGGGGTCGATGGCGGTGGCGAGGCCGAGGTCGTCCAGGCCGGTGACCGAGAGGTCGTCGGGGACGCGCAGCCCGGCGCGTCGGGCTGCTTTGTAGGCGCCGGCGGCCAGTTTGTCGTCGTCGCAGACGAGGGCCGTGGGCCGGGGTCCGGGTGCTCTGAGCGCGCTCTCCGTGGCGGTGCGGGCGCCTTCGATGGAGATGGGCGCGCGGGCCGTGCGCAGGTCGGTGCCGGGCGTGGCGGACAGCCGGGTCGCCAGTTCCCGGGCGCGTACCTCGAAGGTCCAGGAGGGTACGTCGGCCGCGAGGTGCAGGAAGCGGCGGTGGCCCAGGGTGAGCAGGTGGTCGGCGACCTGGCGGATGCCGTCGGCGATGTCGAGGTTGACCGTGGCGGCGCCGAGGCTGCCCTCGGGATCGCTGTCGAGCATGACGAGGGGCAGTTGGTCGCCCCGGATCGCCGTGAGGGCGTCGGCGGCCATGGAGGACGCGATGACGCCGTCCAGTGCGGCTTGCGCGGAGGCGAAGGGGTCCCTGGCGGGGCCCACGCCCTCGGGGGAGGGGTAGAGCACGACGCCGAAGCCGTGTTCGGCGGCCACGCGTGCGGCGCCGGTGTACACCTCGGCGAAGAACTCGGTGGTCAGCGCGGGGACGACCAGTAGGACGGTGCGGGTGCTGCCGAGGCGGAGGTTGCGCGCGGCGAGGTTGGGGCGGTAGCCCAGCTCGTGGGCAGCCTCGCGGACGCGCTGTGCGGTGGGCTCGGAGACGCGGCCGCGCCATTTGTCGCCGAGTACCAGGGAGACCGCGGCCTGGGAGACTCCGGCTGCCTGGGCGACGTCCCGGCTCGTGGGGCGGGTGCTGCCTTGTGCCACCGTTCGCCTGCGCTTTCGTCTGGACTCGTGAACAGGCGACATGGTACGTATGGCGGAGTAAGTTATACGTAACACGTCAGCATGTCAGTGAGTGCAGCAGAGAAGGGGGCGCCGCGTGGTCGCCGGGTATCTGGACATCCTCCGGGCGCGGCACGCCGTGCGGTTGCTGGTCGGCACGCTGGTGGGGCGGCTGCCCAACGCCACGGCGGCCATCGCGATCGTGCTGTTCGTGCGGGCGGAGGGCGGCTCGTACAGCCTTGCGGGCGCGCTGGCCGCCGTGTACGGCGTCGCCAATGCGGTGGGGCAGCCGGTGCTGGGGCGGTTGGTGGACCTGCGCGGGCAGCCCTTGGTGCAGTTGCCGGCGGCCGTGCTGTCGGCGCTGGCGATGAGTGTGTTCGCCTTCGCCGGTACCGGGTCGGCCGTGCTCGCGTATGTGGCCGTGGGTGCGGCCGGGTTGTTCACGCCGCCGTTGGAGGGCGGGTTGCGGGCGCTGTGGCCCAGTGTGCTCGGCGAGGAGGAGCAGGTGCACACGGCGTACGCGATGGACGCCGTGGCGCAGGAGGTCATGTTCACCGTCGGGCCGTTGCTGGTGACGGTGTGCGTGTCGTTGTGGTCGCCGCTGGTCGCGTTGCTGGTGCTCAACGGGCTGGGGGTGCTGGGCGCGCTGTCCGTGGTGGTGTCGCCGCCCTCGCGCGCGTGGCGGTCGGCGCCGCGGGAGGCGCACTGGCTGGGCGCGCTGCGTTCGGGCGGGCTGCTGGCGCTGCTGGGGGCGTTCCTCTTCATCGGGATGGCGCTGGGTTCCATCACCGTGGCGTCGGTGCCGTACGCGGACGAGCACGGCGGTGACGCGGTGTACGGGTGGCTGATGGCGGCCCTGGGGCTCGGTGCGCTGGTCGGGGGCGCGGTGTACGGGGCGCGGCGGTGGACCGGTGAGCCGGCCCGGCGACTGCGCCTTCTGGTGGCGTTGCTGGCGGTCTGTTATCTGCCGCTGATGTGGATGCCGGGTGCAGTCGCGATGGTGCTGCTCACGGTTGTCGCGGGCGTCTTCCTGGCGCCGTGCATCGCTTGTGCGTTCGTCCTCGTCGATGTGCACGCCCCGCGCGGGACGGTGACGGAGGCGTTCTCCTGGCTGGTGACGACCTTCACCGTGGGGGCGTCGGTGGGCACCGGGCTCACGGGGCCCGTGGTGGAGCACGGCGGGGCCCTGTGGGGCTTCGCGGTGCCCGGGGCGGCGGGGGCGGTGTCGTTGCTCGTGCTGGTGGCCACGGGGCGGGTCCTCGCAGCTCCCGCGCGGGGAGCGGTGGTTGCGGCTTCATCGGAAAATGATCCAAACCGTGCCGTCGAACCCCGTTTCAGTTCGGGTCATCAGGCGTAATGTTCAGTCATGGACCGCCGCATTTTCGGGCTGGAGAACGAGTACGGCGTCACGTGCACGTTCAGGGGACAGCGCCGCCTGTCGCCTGACGAGGTGGCGCGGTACCTCTTCCGCCGTGTCGTGTCATGGGGCCGCAGCAGCAATGTCTTTCTGCGCAACGGGGCCCGCCTCTATCTCGACGTGGGATCACATCCGGAATACGCGACACCCGAATGTGACAACGTGATCGAACTCGTCACCCACGACAAGGCGGGCGAGCGCATTCTCGAAGGACTCCTGGTGGACGCCGAACGACGCCTGCACGAGGAGGGAATCGCGGGCGACGTCTACCTCTTCAAGAACAACACCGACTCCGCCGGCAACTCCTACGGCTGCCACGAGAACTATCTGGTGGCGCGGCACGGGGAGTTCTCGCGGCTCGCGGACATCCTCATTCCGTTCCTGGTGACCCGGCAGCTGCTGTGCGGCGCCGGGAAGGTGCTGCAGACGCCGCGCGGTGCGGTGTACTGCGTCAGTCAGCGGGCGGAGCACATCTGGGAGGGCGTCTCCTCGGCGACCACCCGCTCCCGTCCCATCATCAACACCCGCGACGAGCCGCACGCCGACGCCGAGCGCTACCGGCGCCTGCACGTCATCGTGGGCGACTCGAACATGTCGGAGACGACCATGCTGCTCAAGGTCGGAGCCACCGACCTGGTGCTGCGCATGATCGAGGCGGGCACGGTGATGCGTGATCTGACCCTGGAGAACCCGATCCGGGCGATCCGCGAGGTCAGTCACGACATCACCGGGCGGCGCAAGGTGCGCCTGGCCAGCGGCCGGGAGGCGTCCGCGCTGGAGGTGCAGCGGGAGTACTACGAGAAGGCCGTGGACTTCTGTGAGCGCCGGGGTATCCGCACCGGCACCGTGGAGCGGGTGCTGGAGCTGTGGGGGCGCACGCTGGACGCGATCGAGGCCGAGGACCTCGACCGTATCGACACCGAGATCGACTGGGTCATGAAGTACAAGCTCATCGAGCGGTACCGGGCCAAGCACAACATGACCATGTCGCATCCGCGGGTCGCGCAGATAGACCTCGCCTACCACGACATCCACCGGCGTCGTGGTCTCTACTACCTGCTGGAGAAGAAGGGGCAGGCGGCCCGGGTCGCCAACGACTTGAAGATCTTCGAGGGCAAGTCGGTGCCGCCGCAGACCACTCGGGCCCGGCTGCGTGGCGACTTCATCCGGCGGGCGCAGGAGCAGCGGCGGGACTTCACCGTCGACTGGGTCCACCTCAAGCTCAACGACCAGGCGCAGCGCACCGTGTTGTGCAAGGACCCGTTCCGTTCGGTGGACGACCGGGTGGAGAAGCTGATCGCCGGAATGTGACCCCGGCCGGGTGAGGTACGCGTCACCGCACGAAAGGGCGGAACGCCACACGGGCACCGTACGTTATCCGTACGGTGCCCTTCTCACGCCGTAGAGTTGCGTGCACGCCATCACGCAGACCCCCATCGATACGAGGCCCCCACCGTGCGCCGACGTTCCCTCCTCATCGCCGTCCCCGCGGGGCTGGCCACGCTCGCCGCATGCGGTGACGACGACTCCGGCTCTTCGAGCGACGCGAGTGGCAGCCCGTCGCCCGAGGCGTCGGCCACGACGTCGGCACCGCCGCCGCCGAAGATCGTGGACGGTCCGCTGCCGGCCATCACGGCGGGGACGAAGTTCGACGAGAAGCCGACGGTCGCCAAGGGCAGCGGGGAGCCGTCGAAGGACCTCGCGGTGAAGACGGTCATCGCGGGCGGCGGCAAGGCCGTCGCGGAGGGCGACTTCGTGTCGGCCAACTACCTCGGTCAGGTCTGGCAGAGCGCGAAGGTCTTCGACAACTCCTACGACCGCAAGACCCCTCTCGTCATCCAGCTGGCGCAGGGCAGCATCATCGACGGCTGGCGGTACGCGCTCACGGGCAAGAAGACCGGCAGCCGCGTCGAGTTCTCCGTGCCGCCCAAGTGGGGGTACGGCGAGCAGGGCAACGAGCAGGCGGGCATCAAGGGCACCGACACGCTGGTGTTCGTGGTCGATCTGCAGGACACGTTCAACGCCAAGAGCTCCGCCAAGGGCGAGGAGGTGCCGCAGGACGACGCGGCGCTGCCCAAGGTCGGCACCAACACCGACGGCAAGGCGCCCTCCATCGAGGTGCCCGACGGCGACGCGCCGAAGAAGCTCGTGGCGGAGTACGTCCTGGAGGGCGACGGCGCCGAGGTCGGCGCCCAGGACAGCGTCCTCGTGCAGTACAAGGGCGTCGTGTGGGACGGCGGCAAGGAGTTCGACTCGACGTACAGCAGGAAGCAGCTGACGTCGTTCTCGCTGCAGCAGGTCGTCAAGGGCTGGTCGCAGGGGCTGACCGGCAAGAAGGTCGGCAGCCGCGTCCTCATCGTGATTCCGCCGGACCTCGGGTACGGCGACAGCCCGCCGGAGGGCAGCGGCATCGAGAAGGACTCCACGCTCGTCTTCTCGGTGGACATCCTGGCGAAGATGTGACGCTCCGGAGATGTAAGACTTGGCCCGTTGCCTTTCCGCAGACAAGCAGGAGCTGAACACGTGAGCATCGACAAGCCCGAGGTCGACTTCCCGGGCGGCGAGCCGCCGGCGGACCTCGAGATCAAGGACATCTGGGAGGGCGACGGCCCGGTGGCCGAGGCCGGTCAGACCGTGACCGTCCACTACGTGGGCGTGACCTTCAGCACCGGCGAGGAGTTCGACGCCAGCTGGAACCGCGGTGCGCCGTTCCGCTTCCCGCTCGGCGGCGGCCGCGTCATCAAGGGCTGGGACCAGGGCGTGCAGGGCATGAAGGTCGGCGGGCGCCGCCAGCTGACCATCCCGGCGCACCTCGCCTACGGCAACCAGAGCCCGACCCCGGCGATCCCGCCCGGCTCGACGCTGATCTTCGTGGTCGATCTGCTCGGAGTCTGATCCACGTCCGAACGGACGGTGATCAGAGCCGGTCATCAAGGGTCCATGCCTGTCCGGGCATGGGCCCTCGGCTTTTGCCGCGCCACCCCGGGGCGGTACGGTCATCCGTCGTAAGCACCATAGGGAGAAGGGCGTCGATGGCCATTGCCAAGGCCGAGCGGCTGATGAACCTGGCGCTGTGTCTGCTCGGGACACGGCGGCCGCTCAGCAAGCGTGAGCTGCGGGAGTCCGTCGAGGCCTACCTCGAAGCGGGCTCCGACGACTCCTTCAACCGCATGTTCGAGCGCGACAAGGACGACCTGCGCGAACTCGGACTGGTCATCGAGACCGTGGAGAGCCTCGACGGCGAGATCGGCTACCTGGCCCGCCGGGACAGCAACCGGCTGCCGCCCATCACGCTGGACGCCGAGGAGGCCGCCGCGCTGGGGCTCGCCGCCAAGGTGTGGCAGCAGGCCCGGCTCGCCGGCGCGGCCAGCGGCGCCCTGCAGAAGCTGCGCGCGGCAGGTCTGCCGGAGGACGTCGACCCCTACGAGCCGCACAGCGCGCTGGAGCCGCGCATCCCGGTGCACGAGGCGGCCTTCGAGCCGTTGATGCTCGCCTGCCGCGACCGCCGGCCCGTCGGCTTCGACTACCGCAAGGCCAACGCCGCCCAGCCCGAGCCCCGGCACGTGGAGCCCTGGGCGCTGGAGTGCTGGCGCGGGCACTGGTACCTGGCGGGCTTCGACCGGGACCGCGGGGCCGAGCGGGTCTTCAGGCTGTCGCGGATCACCGGCCGGGTCCGCTCGCGCGGCGGGCGCTTCACCGCGCCGGTGCCCGACGTGGTCACCGTCCGCGAGACGGTCGCGAGCTGGGCGGGGGAGACCGCCGACCGCTCGGCGCGGATCCGGCTGCGTACGGGCGCGGGCTACCCCCTTCGGGCGAAGGCCACCGCCGTACGGGAACTCGGCGACGGCTGGGACGAGTTGGAGATTCCGTACGGGCACGGCCTGGACGCCTGGCTGGTCGAGTTCGGGCCGGACGTGGTGGTGCTGGAGCCCGCGGAGTTGCGTGCGGACGTGGTGGACCGGCTGCGTGCCGTCGCCAAGGGCTGAGGGGGAGCGGACAACACAGTGGCAGGCAAACCGGTCAGGGCAGTGAACGCCATCGACCAGACCCGGCGGATGCTCTCCCTGGTGACGTATCTGAGGGAGCGCCCCGGGGCGCGGATCGAGGACGTGGCGCGGGCCTTCGGCATCACCGAGGACGAGCTGGTCTCCGACCTCGACGTGCTGCCCATGTGCGGCACCAGCTTCCGCGGCGGCGACCTGCTCGACATCGACACCGACGGCGAGCGCATCTGGTGGCACAACCCGGCGGCGCTCGGCGCGGACGCCGCGGAGCCGCTGCGGCTCGCCGCCGACGAGGCCACCGCGCTGCTGGTCGCCGCCCGTGCCGTGGCGACCCTGCCCGGCCTGCGGGAGAGCGACCGGCAGGCACTGCTGCGGGCGACCGCCAAGGTCGAGACCTCGGCCGGGGAGGCCGCGGGCGCCAGTTCGCGCCTGTCCGTCACCTTCGAGTCCGAGGGCGGCGTCTTCGCCGATGTCGACCGGGCGATCTCCGAGCGCCGCCGGCTGTGGATCCGCTACTACTCGCCGGCCCGCGACGAGGTCACCGAGCGCGAGATCGATCCCATCCGGCTGGTCAGCGTCGGGCACACCTACGTGGAGGCGTGGTGCCGCCGCTCCGAGGCGCGGCGCACCTTCCGCCTCGACCGGGTCGCCGAGATCCGCATCCTGGACGAGCCGTCCGCGCCGCCCGAGGTGGAGCTGCGGGACCTGTCGGAGGGGCTGGTGCAGCCGGCCGCCGAGGACCCGGAGGTCGTCGTCGAGGTCGGCCCGGGCGGGCGCTGGGTCGCCGAGTACTACCCGCACGACAGCGCGGACGAACTTCCCGACGGCGGCCTGCGCATCACTCTGCGCACCCCCGAGCCGGCCTCTCTGCGGCGGCTGGCGCTGCGGCTGGGCCGTGACGGCCGGATCGTCTCCCCGCCCGAGCTGGCCGACAGCGCCCGGCACGCCGCCCGGGAGGCGCTGGCCGCCTACGACGGGATCGAGGCGGCCGGTCCGGCAGCCGGCGCCGAGACGGTCGAGGGCCCGCGCGACAGGCAGGAGCGAGGACTGTGAGCGAGCCCCTGGGACCGGGTGGGCCGGGCATGTCGGCGGCGTCCGCGTTCGCGGGCATGAGACGGGTGTCGCCGATCGTGTTCAAGGCGGGCTGCCCGGACTGCCGGGGCCGCTTCGAACTCGCCGCGAGCGCCCTTCGGCTGGCCATCGGCGCCTCCAGCCGCACCACCTTCTACTCGTTCACCTGCCCCGAGTGCGGCTCCGCGGTCCGCAAGCCGGCGGGGGAGCGGGTCGTGGAACTGCTCACGGGTGGCGGGGTCAGGACACTGCGACTGCACTCCACCGTCTAGTCTCGACGTCATGTTCTGGCCGATGTTCGCCGTTGCCCTGGGTTTCCTTGGTCTCGCCGTCCTCACGGTGTTCGCCGTGAAGGTGTTCGTGGAGACGCAGCGACTCGCCAGGCAGGTGACGGACTCGGCCCGCAGGATCGGCCGGGCCGCGGACGATCTGGAGCGGGCCACGGAGAGCGCCGCCCGTTCCGTGGACGCCCTGTGAACGCGAGAACCGCGCCACGCGGCCCCGTGACCGGCCCGACGGACACGCGCGCCTGGCGTTGCGGACCGCTTCGCCCTGTCACCCCACAGGCCCCTGAAGGTACGCTGCTGGTCGCGGCCCGGAAAACGAGGCCCGGTCGCGGACGGGAGTACGCACGGGGATTGCCTCACGTTCACCCCTGAGCGTTACGATCGCTGCACAAGACGATCGATCGGACGTATGTCCGGCCGGTCGGACAGCACCCCACCCAGCCGCCTCGGTGAGAAGGTAAAGACTTATGTTCGGAAGGCTCGGAGCCCCCGAGATCATTCTCATCCTCGTCGTCATCATCCTGCTGTTCGGCGCGAAGAAGCTTCCGGACATGGCGCGCTCCCTCGGCAAGTCCGCGCGCATCCTCAAGAGCGAGGCCAAGGCGATGAAGAGCGAGGGCAAGACCGACGCGTCCGCCCCCGCCGACCCGCCGAACCCCGAGCAGTCCGCGGCGCAGCGCACCATCCAGGCCGCCCCCGGTGACGTGACCAGCTCCCGGCCGGTCAACGAGCCGACGGACACGACCAAGCGCTGACGCAGGGCCGGTGACCTCCGGCCCGCCGCACGAGATGGGAACGTGGGTTGCTGAAGCCTGCCCGCACCAAGGAGAGGGACCCCGAGGGGCGGATGCCCCTGGCGGAGCACCTTCGTGAGCTCCGCAACCGGCTTGCGAAGGCACTGTTGGCCATCGTCGTCGTCACGGTGGTCGCCGCCTTCTTCTATGAGTGGATCATCAACGCCCTCACGGATCCGATCCTCCAGTCGATCGGCTGTGAGAAGTCCTTCGCGGAGCTGGCCGAGTCGACGGCCGGCTCCGAGCCGTGCGCGCAGATCACCATCAACGGTCTGCTCGGCCCGTTCACGCTGGCGCTGAAGGTGTCGCTGACCGCGGGCATCGTGCTGGCCTCGCCGGTCTGGCTCTACCAGTTGTGGGCGTTCGTCGCCCCGGGGCTGCACCGCAGCGAGAAGAAGTACGCCTACGCGTTCGTCGCCACCGGGGCCCCGCTGTTCCTCATCGGCGCCTACTTCGCCTACGCGGTGCTGCCCACCTCCGCGGAGGTGCTGATCGAGTTCACGCCGAGCGACGTCGACAACCTGCTGCCGCTGGACGACCTGCTCGACCTCGTCACCCGCATGGTGATCGTCTTCGGACTCTCCTTCGAGCTGCCCCTGCTGCTCGTGATGCTCAACCTCACCGGAGTGCTGTCCGGCAGGCGGATGCTCGGCTGGTGGCGCGCGATGATCATGGGCATCACGCTGTTCGCGGCCATCGCCACGCCGAGCACGGACCCGCTGACCATGATCCTGCTGGCCGGGCCGATCTGGGTGCTGTACTTCGCCGCCGTCGCCGTCTCCCTGGTCAACGACCGCCGCAGGGCCCGCCGCGAGGCCCTGGAGCCCGACGACGACGAGGCGTCGGACCTCGACCTGACCCCCGAGAGCGTCGGCGAGGTCGAGGCCGTGACCACCGCCCGCGCCCTGCCCGAGCAGGCCACGAAGGACCGGGTCAACGGCTACGACGACGTGACCTAGCGCCACCGGGGCGGCGACGGCAGGCGTCGCCGCCGCCCCCACGGAACCCCCACAGGGCCGTTCCCGATAATGATCGTCCTGTTGTCAGTGCGGCCCGGTACGCTCGAAAGCACGATGACAGAGGATCTCTCACCGGCCGAGCGGTACGCGGCAGCCCGTCAGCGCGCTGTCGAGCAGGCCACCGCGCTCGCCTCCTTCCGCGAGATGTACGACTTCGGCCTCGACCCCTTCCAGATCGAGGCCTGTCAGGCCCTCGAGGCGGGCAAGGGCGTGCTGGTGGCCGCGCCCACGGGTTCCGGCAAGACGATCGTCGGCGAGTTCGCCGTCCACCTCGCCCTCCAGCAGGGCAAGAAGTGCTTCTACACGACGCCCATCAAGGCACTGTCGAACCAGAAGTACGCCGACCTGTGCCGCCGCTACGGCTCGGACCGCGTCGGCCTCCTCACCGGTGACAACAGCGTGAACTCGGAGGCCCCGGTCGTCGTCATGACCACCGAGGTCCTGCGGAACATGCTGTACGCGGGCTCCCAGACCCTCCTCGGCCTCGGATACGTGGTCATGGACGAGGTGCACTACCTCTCCGACCGCTTCCGCGGCGCCGTGTGGGAGGAGGTGATCATCCACCTCCCCGAGTCCGTGACCCTGGTGTCACTGTCGGCGACCGTGTCCAACGCGGAGGAGTTCGGCGACTGGCTCGACACCGTCCGCGGCGACACCCAGGTGATCGTCTCCGAGCACCGGCCCGTGCCGCTGTTCCAGCACGTACTCGCCGGGCGGCGGATGTACGACCTGTTCGAGGAGGGCGAGGGCCGCAAGAGAGCCGTCAACCCGGACCTCACACGTATGGCGCGCATGGAGGCGAGCCGCCCGTCCTACCAGGACCGCAGGCGCGGCCGCGCCATGAAGGAGGCCGACCGGGAGCGCGAGCGCCGGCAGCGCTCCCGGGTGTGGACGCCCAGCCGCCCCGAGGTCATCGAGCGGCTCGACTCCGAGGGACTGCTGCCGGCGATCACCTTCATCTTCAGCCGCGCCGCCTGCGAGGCCGCCGTCCAGCAGTGCCTCTACGCCGGCCTCCGGCTCAACGACGAGGACGCGCGGGAAAGGGTGCGCGCCCTCGTGGAGGAGCGCACCGCCTCCATCCCGACCGAGGACCTGCACGTCCTGGGGTACTACGAGTGGCTGGAAGGCCTGGAGCGCGGCATCGCCGCCCACCACGCGGGCATGCTGCCGACGTTCAAGGAGGTCGTCGAGGAGCTGTTCGTCCGCGGACTGGTCAAGGCCGTCTTCGCCACCGAGACCCTCGCCCTCGGCATCAACATGCCCGCCCGCTCGGTGGTGCTGGAGAAGCTCGTCAAGTGGAACGGCGAACAGCACGCCGACATCACCCCCGGCGAGTTCACCCAGCTCACCGGCCGGGCCGGCCGGCGCGGCATCGACGTCGAGGGCCACGCCGTGGTGCTGTGGCAGCGCGGCATGAACCCCGAGCACCTCGCGGGACTGGCCGGCACCCGCACCTACCCGCTGCGCTCCAGCTTCCGGCCGTCGTACAACATGGCCGTCAACCTGGTCGAGCAGTTCGGCCGGCACCGCTCGCGGGAGCTGCTGGAGACCTCCTTCGCGCAGTTCCAGGCGGACAAGTCGGTCGTCGGCATCTCCCGGCAGGTGCAGCGCAACGAGGAGGGCCTGGAGGGCTACCAGGCCTCCATGACCTGCCACCTCGGCGACTTCGAGGAGTACGCGCGGCTGCGCCGCGAGCTGAAGGACCGGGAGACCGAGCTGGCCCGGCAGGGCGTCAACCAGCGACGCGCGGAGGCCGCCGTGGCGCTGGAGAAGCTGAAGCCGGGCGACGTCATCCACGTCCCGACGGGCAAGTACGCGGGCCTCGCCCTGGTGCTGGACCCGGGCCTGCCCGCCGGCCGGTCCAACGGCCACCGCGGCTTCGAGCACCACGACGGACCCCGCCCGCTGGTGCTCACCGCCGAGCGGCAGGTCAAGCGGCTGGCGTCGATGGACTTCCCGGTGCCGGTCGAGGCGCTGGAGCGGATGCGCATCCCGAAGTCCTTCAACCCGCGCTCGCCCCAGTCCCGCCGCGACCTCGCCTCCGCGCTGCGCACCAAGGCCGGGCACATCCCGCCGGAGCGGGCCCGCAAGAAGCGCTCCCAGGCCGCCGACGACCGGGAGATCGCCCGGCTGCGCAAGGCCATCCGCGCCCACCCCTGCCACGGCTGCGACGACCGCGAGGACCACGCCCGCTGGGCCGAGCGCTACCACCGGCTGCTGCGCGACACCTCGCAGCTGGAGCGCCGGATCGAGGGCCGGACGAACACCATCGCCCGCACCTTCGACCGGATCGTCGCGCTGCTGACCGAGCTGGACTACCTGCGCGGCGACGAGGTCACCGAGCACGGCAAGCGCCTCGCCCGGCTCTACGGCGAGCTGGACCTGCTCGCCAGCGAGTGCCTGCGCGAGGGCGTCTGGGAAGGACTCTCCCCGGCCGAACTGGCCGCCTGCGTCTCGGCGCTGGTCTACGAGTCCCGGGTCGCCGACGACGCGATGGCGCCGAAGGTGCCCTCGGGCAAGGCCAAGGCCGCGCTCGGCGAGACGGTCCACATCTGGGGCCGCCTGGACGCCCTGGAGGAGGACTTCCGGATCAGCCAGACCGAGGGCGTGGGCCAGCGCGAGCCCGACCTCGGCTTCGCCTGGGCGGCGTACATGTGGGCGTCCGGCAAGGGACTCGACGAGGTGCTGCGCGAGGCGGAGATGCCGGCGGGTGACTTCGTGCGCTGGTGCAAGCAGGTCATCGACGTCCTCGGCCAGATCGCGGCCGCCGCACCCGCCCAGGGCTCCACGGTCCCGAAGAACGCGCGCAAGGCCGTCGAGGAGCTGCTGCGCGGAGTGGTCGCCTACTCCTCCGTCGGCTAGCCCGGACGGACGGAACGCGACGCAGGCCCGGCGGGAGACCGCCGGGCCTGCGCGCGTTCGCGAGGAGTCCGGCGCCTTTCCCCCATCACGGTGAGTGAATTTCGTACACCCGAACATGCTCACGTTTCGTGTTCGAATGATTCCCCGCCGTGCAAAAGTGCCGACCCTACTCCAGCCCCGAGGCCCGTTTCAGGCGGTTGCTGAATATGACACGGCGATGATCCGCTCGGACTAAGCTCGCCCGCAGCGCACCGAGTTGAGGTGTAATCGCGCGCTTGTTCTCTTTGCGTCGATGATCCCGACAGCTCCCAGACATACCCCGTCGCAAGCTCCCCCATCCCAGCCGATTCGTTTTCAGAGGGCCTACATGGTGAGTGTTGATTCCCCTCCAGGTCGCCGTGAACTTCCCTACGCGCGAACGCTGTTGCTGCCGGCCATACTGATGGCCGCGGCCACCGGGGCCGCCGTCGCCCTCGTGACGGAACCGGCCCGGCTCGCCGTCGGCCTGTGCGGTGCCGTCGCCACCCTGCTGGTGGTCTCCGCGGCGGCCGAAGCGGTACGCCGCGGCCGTGCGCTGCGGGCCGAGCGCGCCGCGCACGCCCGTCACAGCGCGTATCTGGAACACCGGGCGGCGAGCCACCACGAGGAGATGGTCGGGCTCGGCGGCGTCGTCCTGCCCGACGTGCTGAACTTCATGCGCAGGGGGAACACGCCCGCCGAGGTGATGCGCCGCATCGGCGAGCTGGACCCCGCCTACGCCGAACTCGGCGAGCCCCAGCGCCAGCTGATCCGCATGGTCTGCGAGATCGTCGACCACCAGGACTCCATGCGCGAGTCCGCGGAGCGCTCCTTCGTCGACATCGCCCGCCGCGTCCAGGCGATCGTCCACCAGCAGAACAAGGAACTCCGCGAGATGGAGGAGGACCACGGGCGCAACCCCGAGGTCTTCGACGACCTCCTGCGCATCGACCACGGCACCTCGCTGATCGGCCGCCTCGCCGACTCCATCTCCGTGATCGGCGGCGGCCGGCCCGGACGCCAGTGGCCCGAGCCGGTCGCCCTCTACAGCGTGCTGCGCGGCGCCATGTCCCGGATCCTGGAGTACCGCCGGATCAACCTGGCCTCCATCGCCAAGGTCAACATCAAGGGCACCGCGGTCGAACCGGTCATCCACGCCGCGGCGGAGCTGCTCGACAACGCCACCCGCTACTCACCGCCCGCGTCCAAGGTGCACGTCACCGCGACCGAGGTGCAGAGCGGTGTCTGCATCGAGATCGAGGACGCCGGCGTCAGCCTCAGCGAGGAGTCCCGCGCCCGCATCGAGGGCCTGCTGGAACAGGCCAAGCGCGGCACCGACGTGCAGGACCTCGCCCACCACCCGCGCCTGGGCCTGTCCGTCGTCGGCCGGCTGTGCACGCAGTTCGGCATGGACGTCTCGCTGCGCGCCTCCGCGTACGGCGGGGTCCGCGCCATCCTCATCGTGCCGAGCAAGATGATGACCACCGAGCCCGGCGTCGGCCTCGCCCACGGCATCGGCGCGACCTCGATCCCCACCCCGGGCCCGGACGCGCTGCCCGGACCGCAGCGCAAGCCCAAGAAGCGCCGCCCCACCAGCCCGCGCATCCCGGCCGGCGTCTCCATGGAGGACGACGTCCCCGAGGTCACCGAGTGGACGGCGGGCGGTCTGCCGCAGCGCCGCAGCCGGGTCAAGATGCCGCTCAGCCAACGCCTCGCCGAACAGGCGGTCTGGGAGCGCGAGGACGCCGAGCGCGAGGCCCGCCTGGCCGCCGAACGCGCCCGCAACGGCATCCCGGCGCCCGCGGAGCCCGAGCCCGCGCAAGGCACGGACCAGGGCCTCCCGCCGGGGCACTTCATCGGCGCCTTCTGGGAGGGCCTCAAGCAGCACCCGGGCATCACCCAGGCCCACCAGCAGTCCAGCAGTGACGAGCCGGCCCACGCCCCGGCAGACGACGAGGGGAACCTCAAGTGATCGAGCAGCAAGGCAAGTTCGACTGGATGCTCCGGGACCTCTACGACGGCGTCCCGGGCATCGAGATGATCGTCGTGCTCTCCGCCGACGGCCTGCGCATCGCCCGCTACTCGGGGGACCCCGACGCCGCCGACCGGGTCGCCGCCGCCTGCGCGGGCCTGCAGAGCCTGGCGAGCGCCGTCAGCCAGGAGATCCCCACCAGCGACGGCGACATGAAGATGGTGCTCATCGAGATGAACGGCGGCTACTTCTACCTGATGGCCGCCGGCCCCAACGCCTACCTCGCCGTGCTCTCCGACGTCCGCTGCGAACCCGGCCGGATGGGCCTGAGCATGGCCGACCTGGTCGCCCGCATCGGCCCCCATCTCACCAGTCCCGCGCGGCGCAACGGGCAGACCGTATGACTCCTCCCCAACGCCAGAGGCGAACTCCCGGCCCGGACCGGCCCGCCGAGTCGTCCGGCCCCGCCCCGCCCGGCAAAGAGGGCGAGATCCGCAACCCCGAGCGGCTCTTCGTCATCGGCGGCGAGGGCAACGGCGAGCGCGCCGACATCGACCTCGTCACCCTGATCGTGGCCCGCGCGGACCCCCCGGTGTCCGCCACCCCGGAACAGGCCGCCCTGCTGCGGCTGTGTGCCGCCCCCCTGTCCGTAGCCGAGCTGTCGGCCTACCTGAGCCTGCCGTTCAGTGTGGTGACCGTGCTGATCACCGACCTGCTGGCGGCGGAACTGGTGCAGGCCCGCGCCTCGATCGTCCGCCAGAAGGTGGCCGACCGAAACCTTCTCGAAGCGGTGATGCATGGACTTCAAAAGCTCTGACACGATCCCCGGCCCGCGGACCGAGGACCGGCTGCCGCACACGGCCGAGGCGGCCGTGAAGATCGTCATCGTGGGCGGCTTCGGCGTCGGCAAGACCACGATGGTCGGCTCGGTCAGCGAGATCAGACCGCTGACCACCGAGGAGACGATGACCCAGGCCGGCATCGGCGTCGACGACAACTACGGCTCCGCCTCCAAGACCGCCACCACGGTCGCCATGGACTTCGGCCGCATCAGCATCACCGACCAACTGGTGCTGTACCTCTTCGGCACACCCGGCCAGGAACGCTTCTGGTTCCTGTGGAACGGCCTGTTCGAGGGCGCCCTCGGCGCGGTCGTCCTGGTCGACACCCGCCGCCTGGAGGTCAGCTTCGACGTCATGGGGCGCCTGGAGGAGCGCGGCGTGCCCTTCGTGGTCGCCGTCAACACCTTCCCCGACGCGCCCCGTTACCCCGTCGCCGAGCTGCGGACCGCGCTCGACCTGCCCGAGGAGATCCCCATCCTCGACTGCGACGTACGGCGCCGCGCCTCCAGCCGCGACGTCCTGATGACCCTCATGCGCTTCCTGCACTCCCTCGCCATGAAGGGCGCGCTCACCTGACCGTGCCCGGACGACCCCCTGACCCACACTTCTGCTGCGGAGCGAGACTGTGACGCCTGAACGCCACTCCCCGACCGGAACGGGCGACCGCCTGCTCGACCCACCCCCCGGCTGCCCCGCGCACGGCCTCGGGCCGGGCGGACTGCACCGGCTGCACGAGGCGGACGACCTGGACGAGCTGTACGACGAACTGCGCGAGCGGCACGGGCCGGTGGCGCCCGCGCTGCTCCACGACGACGTACCCGTGTGGGTGGTCCTCGGACACGCCGAGAACCTGCACATGGTGAGCACCCCCGCCCAGTTCTGCCGCGACAGCCGGATCTGGAACCCGCTCAACGAGGGCATGGTCAAACCCGACCACCCGCTGATGCCGCACATCGCCTGGCAGCCCATCTGCTCGCACGCCGAGGGCGACGAGCACAAGCGGCTGCGCGGCGCGGTCACCAGCGCCATGTCCGACCTCGACTACCGGGAGCTGCGCCGGCACATCAAGCGGTACACCCAGCGCATCGTCAACCGGTTCTGCGAGGAGGGCCGCGCCGACCTCGTCGGACAGTTCGCCGAGCACCTGCCGATGGGCGTGATGTGCCACCTCCTCGGCATGCCCGACGAATACAGCGACCGGATGGTGGAGGCGGCCCGCGACACCCTCAAGGGCACCGATACGGCGATCGCCAGCCATGCCTACGTCATGGAGGCGCTGGGACGGCTCACCGAGGCACGTCGGGCCAACCCGCGGGACGACATCGCCGGGCGCCTCGTCAACCACCCCGCCGGGCTCACCGACGACGAGGTCAGGGAGCACCTGCGGGTGGTGCTCCTGGCCGCCTACGAGGCGACCGTCAACCTCATCGGCAACGTGCTGCGCGTGGTGCTGACCGACCCCGGCTTCCGCGCCCAGCTCAGCGGCGGGCAGATGACGGTGCCGGAGGCGGTCGAGCAGTCGCTGTGGGACGAGCCGCCGTTCAGCACGGTGTTCGCCTACTTCGCCAAGCAGGAGACGGAACTGGGCGGGCAGCGCATCCGGGCCGGCGACGGACTGCTGCTGGGCATCGCGCCGGGCAACGTCGACCCGCGCATCCGCCCCGACCTCGACGCGAGCATGATGGGCAACCGCTCCCACCTCGCCTTCGGCGGCGGCCCGCACGAGTGCCCGGGGCAGGACATCGGGCGCGCCATCGCCGACGCGGGCATCGACGCGCTGCTGATGCGGCTGCCCGACGTGCAGCTCGCCTGCGAGGAGGACGAGCTGCGCTGGCGGTCCTCGATCGCCTCCCGGCATCTGGTGGAACTGCCGGTGCGGTTCGAGCCCAAGGAGCAGCAGGACATCATGCAGCAGCCGAGTCACGCGCCGGCCCCCGCCCGGCGCCCCGACTGGCACGTCGGCATCCCGAAACTGGAAGAGCGGACGCAGCCGCCGGTCCCCTCGTACCCGCCGCAGCCGGTGCCCGCGAACGCCGCGCCGCCCCAGCCCGTGCCGTTCCGGGAGCAGCCCCGGCCGCGCGGCGCCTGGCAGCGCTTCCTGCTCTGGTGGCGCGGCTACTGACCGCCGGCCCACTCCTCGTACGCCGTCCACGCCCCGAGGGACCGTCCGCTGCGGAAGCGGTGCTCCCGCCCCGTGACCGGATCGGTGAACCCCAGCTCCCGCGCCAGCAGTTGCAGCGGGCGCCGGAAGTCACCGGCCGGTACGGGGGCGGTGACCTCGGGGTAGAGGGGGTCGCCGAGGAGCGGCACGCCGAGGCTGTTCATGTGCACACGCAGCTGGTGGGTCTGGCCGGTGCCGGGCACCAGCCGGTACCGCCCCAGCTCCGGACCCCCGTCCGGGGCCCGGTGGTGCGCGGCCAGTTCGACGCGGGTGACGGCGTTGGGCTCGCCCTCGATCTCACGGGCGGCCAGGATCCCGCGTTCCTTGAGGATGCGGCTGCGCACGGTCCGGGGGAGTGCGAGCCCCGGGTCGTACGGGGCGACGGCCTCGTACTCCTTGCGCACCCGGCGGTCGCCGAACAGGCTCTGGTACGCGCCGCGTTCCTCCGGGCGCACGATGAACAGGACCAGTCCCGCGGTGAGCCGGTCCAGGCGGTGCGCGGCGCCGAGCGCGGGGAGGTCCAGCTCCCGGCGCAGCCGCGCCAGCGCGGTCTCGGTGACATGGCCGCCGCGCGGGGTGGTGGCCAGGAAGTGCGGTTTGTCGGCGACGACGATGTGCGCGTCGCGGTACACGACCTCCAGCGGGAAGGGGACCGGCACCTCGGCGGGCGTCTCGCGGTGGAACCACACGAACATCCCCGGCTCGTACGGCGCGTCCGCCGGCACCGCCCGCCCGTCCGCCGCGACGAACAGTCCGGCGGCGAACATGCCGTCGACGACGCCTGCGCCCGCGCCGGACAGCCGTTCCGTCAGGTGCTCGCGCACCGTGGACCACGGGCCGTGCGCGGGCAGCCGCACCCGCATCGCGTCGATGCCGTCGCGCTGCGGCAGGGGCGAGGGCGGGGGAGGGGTCCGGCGTCTCATCACCGCCAGCCTACGAGGCGGCCGGCGGTGCCGGAAAAACGCTGGGCCGACGGTGCCGCCGGTTGGCAGGATGCCGGGCATGCCCTACCTGACGCACCCGGTCCTCGCCGCAGGCACCCTCTCCGGCACTCCGCAGCCCACGCTCCCCACGGGGGACGGGCTGCTGCTGCGCCCGTGGCGCGACGAGGACGCACCCGCCGTCCACGCGGCCTTCCAGGACCCGCTGATGCACCAGTGGCACGTCCGTTCCGCCGACTCCGAGGACGAGGTGCGCGGCTGGATCGCCGACTGGCGGCAGGGCTGGGAGCGAGAGCGGAACGCCCAGTGGGCCGTCGTCGAGGCGGCCGGCGGTCTGCTGGTCGGCCGGGTCGCGCTGCGGGAGATGGTGTTCTGGGACGGGTTGGCCGAGGTCGCCTACTGGACCACCGCGGCCGCCCGCGGCCGGGGCGTCGCCGCCCGCGCCGCCCGGGCACTGGCCGCCTGGGCCCTGGACGAGGTCGGCTTCCAGCGCCTGGAACTCTCCCACGCGGTCGCCAACGAACCGTCCTGCCGGGTGGCCCACAAGGCGGGCTTCGCCCCGGAGGGCGTCAAGCGCAAGGCCGCGCTGCATCCGGACGGCTGGCACGACATGCATCTGCACGCGCGGGTACGGGGGGACTGAGCGGGGGTGGGGCGGGCCACGCGCGCCGGTGTGGCTCTGCCGGCCGCCCCGCCGCGGCGGGCTCGCCGGGTGGCATGCGCCCGTGCGCCACCTGTCCGCCGCGACTGGAACCGGCGCGGGGGAGGGTGGGCTACGCCGCCGTGGTGCCCTCCTGCTCGGCCTCGATGCGGGCGTTCCACTCGCGCTTCGAGGCCTGCCAGCCGTCCTCGTTGTGGCCGAGCCGCCAGTAGCCGGAGATCGACAGGTCCTCGCGGGAGATCTCCCGCTCCATCCGCAGGTAGCGGCGCAGCTCCTTGACGCAGGCCGCCTCGCCGTGCACGAAGATGTGCGGGCGGCCCTCGGGGAAGTCCAGCGCGCGCACCGCCTCGACCAGGGCCTGGCCCACCGGACGGGCGCCGCGGTGCAGCCAGACGACCTCGACGTCGGAGTCGATCTTCTGCTCCTCCTCGGGCCCGTCGACCTCCACGAACGCGAAGGCCCGGGCGCCGTCGGGCAGCGCCTCCAGGGAGCGGGCGATCGCCGGCAGGGCGCTCTCGTCGCCGGCCAGCAGGTGCCAGTCGGCCGCCGGGTCGGGGGCGTAGGCGCCGCCGGGGCCCATGAAGCGGACGGTCTCGCCCGGCCGGACGCGCTTGGCCCAGGGGCCGGCCAGCCCCTCGTCGCCGTGGATGACGAAGTCCAGGGTCATCTCGAGGTGCGCCGCGTCCCAGTGGCGCACCGTGTACGTGCGGGTCACGGGCCACTGGTCGCGGGGGAACTCCTCGCGGATGCGGTCCACGTCGAAGGGCTCGGGATAGGTCACGCCCTCGGCGGCGAACAGCAGCTTCACGTAGTGGTCGGTACAGGTGTCCGCGGAGACATCGGCCAGTCCCTCGCCGCCGATCACCACACGCTGCATGTGCGGGGTCAGCCGCTCGGTGCGGACGACCTGTGCGGTGTGCGGCTTGCGCGGCTTGCGTGCCGGACGGTCTGCCATGACGGCCTCCCTGCTCACTGCGTGCGGATCACTGAGTTAGGTTCACCTAAGTTAGCATCCCCTTCTCGCTTCCCGCGTCACGAAGGGGAGATCCGCGACGTTCCGCACGCAGAGTACGACTTCCCCTCGTGCGGGAGCCGACGCGCCGCGCGGGCATTGTCCGCCGGCGCCGCACGCTCAGGCGGTGAGCGTCGTCAGCAGCCGGTGCAGCGATCCGCCCAGACCCCAGCGCGTCGCGAGCGCGTCCAGGGCGGCGGCGTCGCGCGGCCCGCGCGGCAGCGTGGTGGACACGTCCGGCAGCGGCACGTCGTCGGCGACCCGGACGACCTTCGGGGCGACGTCCAGATACGGACCGGCCTCGGTGAGCCGCTTGCGCTGTGAGGGCGTGAGCTTCGCCTTCGGGTCGTCCACGGCGGCCCGGATGCCCGCCAGGTCCCCGAACTCGGCCAGCAGCTTGGCCGCCGTCTTCTCGCCGATGCCGGCCACACCGGGCAGACCGTCGCTCGGGTCGCCGCGCAGCAGCGCCAGATCGGCGTACCCGCGGCCGTCGACGCCGTACTTCTCGCGCAGTGCGGCCTCGTCGGTGAGGTTGAGGGTGCCCACGCCCTTGACCGGGTACAGCACGCGCACGCCTCGGGCGTCGTCGACGAGCTGGTAGAGGTCCCGGTCGCCGGTGACGATGTCCACCGGGCCCTTCGCCCGCGCGGTGTACGTGCCGATGACGTCGTCCGCCTCGTACCCGGCCACGCCGACGCGGGCGATGCCGAGCGCGTCGAGGACGTCCTCGATGACCGGCACCTGCGGTGACAGCGTGTCGGGCACCTCCTCCTCGTCGGGGCCCGCGGGACGCTCCTCGGCGACGCGGTGCGCCTTGTACGAGGGGATCAGCTCCACCCGCCAGTGCGGGCGCCAGTCGGCGTCCATGCAGGCGACCAGGTCGTCGGGCCGGTGGTCCTTCACCAGGCGGTCGATGAAGTCGAGCAGGCCGCGCACGGCGTTCACCGGCGTGCCGTCGGGGGCCCGCACCGAGTCCGGCACGCCGAAGTAGGCGCGGAAGTAGAGGGAGGCGGTGTCGAGAAGCATCAGTCGTCCGGTCACGCCTCGCATCATGCCGCAGAGGGTGTGGACGAACGAGGGACGACGTGTGAACTGGGTCACTCATGTGTTTGGCGCATAAGCATCGGGGCAGGCGCGCAGCCGGGTCGAAGCTGGTTGATGCATTCAACTGTTAGCGAGGCTTCACACCCTGTCCCTGTCCCCGATGCAAGAGGTAAGCGTGTCAGCCAGACTAGAAGCCGAGGGCCTGTTCAAGGTCTTCGGCAGGAAACCGGATCAGGCAGTCGAACGACTGCGCCAGGGGGACGTGCGGAAGGAACTGCACGCCGACGGCACCACGGCCGCCGTCATCGACGCGTCGTTCACCGTGGAGCCCGGCGAGATCTTCGTGGTCATGGGACTGTCCGGATCCGGCAAGTCCACGCTGCTGCGCATGCTCAACGGTCTGCTGGAGCCGACCGCCGGGCATGTCCGCTTCGGCGGTCAGGACCTCACCGAGATCGGCGAGCGCAAGCTGCGCGACGTCCGCTCCAAGAGCATCAGCATGGTCTTCCAGCACTTCGCGCTCTTCCCGCACCGCAGCGTCCGTGACAACGCTGCCTACGGTCTCGAAGTGCAGGGCGTGCCCCGCGCCGAGCGCGAACGCCGCGCCGACGAGGCGCTCGCCCTGTGCGGCCTGGCCGGCTGGGAGAAGTCCTGGCCCGACGAGCTGTCCGGCGGTATGCAGCAGCGCGTGGGCCTCGCCCGCGCGCTCGCCACGGACGCGGATCTGCTGCTGATGGACGAGTCCTTCAGCGCCCTGGACCCGCTGATCCGCCGCGACATGCAGGACCAGTTGCTCGAACTCCAGAAGACCCTGAAGAAGACCATCGTCTTCATCACGCACGACCTCAACGAGGCCATGCGCCTGGGCGACCGCATCGCGATGATGCGCGACGGCCGGATCGTCCAGATAGGCACGGCGCAGGACATCCTGATGCGCCCCGCCAACGACTACGTCGCCTCCTTCACCCAGGACGTCGACCGCTCCCGCGTGCTGACCACCGCCGCCGTGATGGAGACCGACGTCCGCGGTGACGAGGCCGACTGCGACTGCGAGACGGCCACGCCCGAGACGTCGTTCACCGACCTGTGCGCGATCAGCGCCCGCGTCCCGCACCCCGTCGCGGTCGTCGACGGCGACGGCGAGCTGGTCGGGGTCGTCCCCACCCGCCGCCTCGTCGGCTTCCTCGGGGACGAGCAGGCCGAGCCCGGCACCTGCGACAGCCCGCGCGACCAGGGTCCCGAGAAGGTGATGGCCCGTGCCTAGGATCCCGCTCGGCGACTGGGTCAACAGCACCGTCGACTGGCTGCTCGAACACGTCGCGTGGCTCTTCGACTTCCTGAAGACCGTCTTCACCGGCACCTACGACGGCATCAACGCCGTCCTCCAGGCGCCCGAACCGCTGCTCCTCGCCGGCATCTTCGCGGTCATCGCCTTCTGGCTGCGCGGCACGCTCGCCGGTGTGCTCACCTTCGTGGGATTCGCGTTCATCGACTCCATGGAGTTGTGGGAGAACGCGATGATCACCCTGTCGCTGGTGCTCGTCGCCACGATCATCGCCCTCGTGGTGGCGGTGCCCGTCGGTATCTGGGCGGCCCGCTCCGACCGGGTCAGCGGTCTCGTCCGGCCCGTGCTGGACTTCATGCAGACGCTGCCCGCGATGATCTACCTCATCCCGGCGATCCTGTTCTTCGGCACCGGCGCCTCCGCCGGCATCGTCGCCACCCTGATCTTCGCGCTCGCCCCCGGCGTGCGCATGACCGAGCTGGGCATCCGCCAGGTCGACAAGGAACTGGTCGAGGCCGCCGAGGCCTTCGGCACCACCCCCCGCAACACGCTGCTGCGCGTCCAGCTCCCGCTGGCCCTGCCGACGGTGATGGCGGGCGTCAACCAGGTCATCATGCTCGGCCTGTCCATGGCCGCGATCGCCGGCATGGTCGGCACCGGCGGCCTCGGCGGCGACGTCAACGAGGCCATCGGGCAGCTCAACGTCGGCCTCGGCTCCGAGTCCGGCGTGGCCATCGTGATCCTCGCGATCTACCTGGACCGCATGACCAGCGCGCTCGGCACCCAGGTGTCGCCGCTCGGCCGCCGCGCCGCCGCCAAGGCCCGCAGCATGGGCGGCCTGAAGATCTGGTCCTACCGCCCCCGCCCGCAGGTCGCCGTCATCGGCGTCGTCATCCTCGGCCTGGTGGCCGGCGGCATGGGCGTCTTCGGCGGCTCCGGCGGCTCGGAGGCCGTCGCGAACGGTAAGAACGTCGGCCAGGGCAAGAAGGTCACCCTCGGCTACGTGCCGTGGGACGAGGGCGTCGCCTCCACGTTCCTGTGGAAGGAGATCCTCGAACAGCGCGGCTACGAGGTCGAGGCCAAGCAGTTCGACGCGGGTCCGCTCTACACCTCCCTGGCGCAGGGCGACATCGACATCGTCACCAACTCCTGGCTGCCGACCACCCACGCGCAGTACTGGAAGAAGTACGGCGACCGACTCGACGACCTCGGCTCCTGGTACGACAACACGTCGCTGGAGCTGACCGTCCCGTCGTACATGAAGGACATCAACTCGCTCGAGGACCTCAAGGGCAAGGCCGACCAGTTCGGCGGCAAGATCACCGGCATCGAGTCCAGCGCCGGCGAGATGGCCCTGCTGAAGGACAAGGTCTCCAAGGAGTACGGCCTCGACAAGGAGTACAAGGTCGTCGACAGCTCCACGCCGGCGATGCTGGCCGAGCTGAAGCGGGCGATGAGCAAGAAGGAACCGATCGTCGTCACGCTCTGGTCCCCGCACTGGGCGTACAACGACCTCGACCTGAAGAAGCTCAAGGACCCCAAGGGTGCCTGGGGCAAGGGCGACGGCGTGCACACGCTCTCCCGCAAGGGCTTCGCCGGCGACGACCCCACGGCCGCCAAGTGGATGAAGGACTTCAAGCTGGACGAGAAGCAGCTCACCAGCCTGGAGGCCGAGATCAACAAGGCCGGCAAGGGCAAGCAGCAGGATGCCGTCCGCACCTGGCTGAAGAGCAACCCGGACCTCGTCGACAAGCTCGCCCCGGTCGCGGGCGCCGGCGGCGCCACCCCGGCCGAGGCGAAGCGCGCCCTGGACGTGGCCTGGTTCCCGTGGGAGGAGGACGTCGCCGTCACCTACCTGTGGAAGAACGTCCTGGAGCGCCGCGGCTACAAGATGAACCTGAAGCAGATGGACGTCGGCCCGGTCTACACCGGTCTGGCCTCGGGCGACCTCGACCTCAACTTCGACGCCTGGCTGCCCCACGCCCAGAAGAACTACTGGGACAAGAACAAGGACAACCTCACCGACCTCGGCACCTGGTACGAACCGACCTCCCTGGAGATCGCCGTTCCCTCGTACGTGAAGGACGTCAAGTCCCTCGCGGACCTCAAGGGCAAGGCCGACCTTTTCGACGGGAAGATCATCGGCATCGAGCCCGGCACCGGTGAGATGCAGCTCGCCAAGGACGAGGTGCTGCCGGGCTACGGCCTGGAGGACGAGTACGAGATCGTGGACGGCTCCACCCCGGCCATGCTGGCGGAGCTGAAGCGCGCCTACGCCAAGAAGGAGCCGGTCGCGGTCACCCTGTGGTCCCCGCACTGGGCCTACAGCGACTACGAGCTGACCAAGCTGAAGGACCCGAAGAAGGCCTTCGGCGAGGGCAACACGATCCGCACCATCTCCAGCAAGAAGTTCCCCGAGCAGTACCCGCAGCTCACCAAGTGGATCAAGAACTTCCACATGAGCGAGGACGAGCTCGGCACCCTGGAGGCCGAGATCAAGGACCGTGGGCAGGGCCACGAGGAGGAAGCCGTCGCGGCCTGGCTGGAGGAGCACCCGGACATGGTGGGCCGGATGACCCCGTAGCAGTACCGCACACCGGTCACCCCGAGGGGTGGGCCCGGCGGCGCCTCCTGACGGCGCGCCGCCGGGCCCACCCCTCGGGTCGTGTCGGCCGCGGACACGGTAAGGATTTGGACAACCACGGAGCGCCAACCCCCTGCCCGAGCATCGCCCCACCGGGGCGGAAGGGGCTGGCGGGAACACGCGGGGCCGTCCGCGCCTTGAACCGGTAAGGCGTCCGGCACGTGGGACGGACCGGCCCGCGCGTGGCGAGAACTGTGAGGTCCCGGCCACCGCACCGTGACATCGATGTGACGGCCGCATGAAACGGTTTGCCGAACATGCGTAGGGTGCAGAGAACTCCTCAGGAGGACGGCGACCCGAGAAGGGCACCGCGGCGGCACGACGACGGGTGAAGGAGGGAGCCGGAGCGATGGGCGACCACAAGGATCAGCACCTCCGGGTCGGCGCGGCCGTGCGGCGCCGGCGCCGGTCCCTCGACCTGACTCTCGCCGTGGTGTCCGAGCGCAGCGGCCTGTCCGTGCCCTTCCTCAGCCAGATCGAGAACGACCGGGCGCGGCCCAGTCAGAGCTCTCTGGAGAAGGTGGCCGACGCCCTGCGCACCACCGCCGTGGAACTGCTCGCCGCCGCCGACCCCGCGTGCAGCGTCGACGTGGTCCGCGACGAGGACCCCGACCCCGAGCTGGCCCCCAAGGTGCGCTCGCTGGTGCGCGGGCACCACCAGATGCACGCCTCCGAGTTCACCGGCGACCATGACGTGGGCCGTGAACTCCAGTACCGAAACGACCAGTTGATGTTCGTCGCCGAAGGCGCCGTGGAGATCGAGGCCGAGGGCCGCGCCTACCGGCTGGGCCGGGGCGACACGCTGTACCTCACGGGCGGCGTGCGGCACCGGTGGCGGGCCACGGTGCCCGACACCCGGCTGGTCGTGGTCGCCGTCGCCGAGCACATCGAGGCGGTCCGGGAGGGGCCCCGCCGGTGAGGGTGGTCTCCCTGGTGCCCTCCCTGACCGAAGCGGTGGCCCGCACCCTCCCGGGTGTCCTCGCCGGTGCCACCGACTGGTGCACCCACCCGGCCGGGCTCGACGTCGTACGCGTCGGCGGTACCAAGAACCCGAAGACCGACCGGATCGTCGCCCTCGCCCCCGACCTCGTGATCGCCAACGAGGAGGAGAACCGCGCCCCCGACCTGGACGCCCTGCGCGAGGCGGGCGTCGAGGTGCTGGTGACCGAGGTGCGCACCGTGCCGCAGGCGTGGACCGAACTGGACCGCGTGCTGACCGCCTGCGGTGCCCCCTCCCGGCCCCGGTGGCTCGACGAGGCCGAGGCGGCCTGGTCCGCGCTGCCGTCCCCGCCGCCCGGGGAGCGCCGCACCGCCGTGGTGCCGATCTGGCGCAGGCCCTGGATGGTGCTGGGCCGCGACACCTTCGCCGGCGACGTGCTGTCCCGCCTGGGCGTCGACCACCTCCACGCCTCGCACCCCGAGCGGTATCCGAAGATCCCCGTCGAGGAACTGCGGGCGGCCCGCCCGGACGTCGTGGTCCTGCCGGACGAGCCGTACCTCTTCACCGCCGACGACGGCCCGGAGGCGTTCCCCGGTCTGTCCTGCGCCCTCGTCGACGGGCGGTATCTCACGTGGTACGGGCCGTCACTGGTCGGGGCGCCCCGGGCACTGGCCGCGGCCCTGCGAGCAGCACACCGCTGAACAGGCCGCGCGTCGTGTGCACGGCGGCGACCGCCCAGGCCGTGACCAGCACGGCGTACAGGACGACCGTGAGTCCGTCGTAGACGACGAGCCCGGTGTGCCGGGCCAGGGCCTCCGCGCCGGTGACACAGGTGCCCACCGGGAAGGTGAAGGACCACCACGTCATCGAGAAGCCCATGCCCTCCCGCCGCGCCCGCACCACGTGCGCGGTGGCCAGGCACAGCCACATCAGCGCGAAGCCCGTCACCGGCACGCCGTAGAGCACGGCGAGCACCCCGAAGCCCTCGGCGTACGGCGCCGCGACGACACCCGGGGCCACGTCCGCGAACTGCCCCACGGCGGTCGTCGACTGCCCGAGCGGGCCCAGGACCAGGAACAGCGACGGGGTGAGCGCGAGCGGCAGCGGGCCGCCGGTGAGCAGCCGGCCGAAGATCACCGGCAGGGTCACCAGGGTCGCGAGCAGGCTCACGCCGAACAGCGCGACGCAGGCGAGCAGCAGCGTCTCGCGGGGCTGTCCCGGCGGGAGGTGCGGGACCAGCAGCGGACCGACGGCCGCCGACACCATGGGCGCGACCAGCGGCAGCAGCCACACCGGGCTGGCCTGTCCCGGCTCCACCCGGTGCCGTACGGCCATCAGGTACGGCACGGCGACCGCCGCCGCGAGCCCGACGGCCGTACCGGCGGTGAACAGCACGGCGTCCAGGGCGACCGCCGCCGAGGTGCCGATCCAGTCCCGGCCGACCGTCAGGGCGCCGCCGCCGACGGCCAGCAGGGCCATCGACAGGCAGCCGTAGAACGGGGCCGCGGCCGGGTCGAGCAGATGCGCGCGGGCCTGGTCCCGGTGGTGGTACCAGTGCAGGGAACGGGCCACGAGCAGCGCCACGAGGAGGACGAGGGACAGGGCCCAGAACGCGGCGCACACGGCGCGCAGCCCGGGTATGTGCCCCGGCAGCGCGGCTCCGGCGCCGCCGACGACGGCGGTGCCCATGACGCAGGCGTACCAGTTGGGCCCGAGATGGCGGACGGCCGGGACGCGCCGGGCGGGGACGGCGGCGGGGGAGTGGGGCTGGGCGACGGTGACCATACGTCCACGATCACCGCGGCCGAAGCCGCTGACCAGGGAGCACGCCTCTATGAGGGCATAAGCTGGGGTTATGGGCAGGAGCAGTGCGGAGGGTGAGCGGGACGGTCAGGGCGGTCAGGGCGTGCCGGGTTCGTTGGCGCACCGGGTCCCGGACCTCGGCGCGATGGAACTGCTGCTGGCGGTGGCCCGGCTGGGCAGCCTCGGGGGCGCCGCACGCGAGCTGGGCATCACGCAGCCGGCCGCCAGCAGCCGCGTCCGGTCGATGGAGCGGCAGCTGGGGGTCGCGCTGGTGGACCGTTCGCCGCGGGGCTCCCGGCTGACCGACGCGGGCGTGCTGGTCACGGACTGGGCGCGGCGGATCGTCGAGGCCGCCGAGGCGTTCGACGCGGGCGCGCAGGCGCTGCGGGACCGGCGGGACTCGCGGCTGCGGGTGGCGGCGAGCATGACGATCGCCGAATACCTGCTGCCGGGCTGGCTGGTCGCCCTGCGCACCCAGCTGCCCGACACGGCGGTCTCCCTGCTCGCGGGGAACTCGGCGACGGTGGCGGCACGACTGCTGGCCGACGAGGCCGATCTCGGGTTCGTGGAGGGCGTGAGCGTCCCCGCGGGCCTCGACTCCGCGGTCATCGCCCACGACCGGCTGATCGTCGTGACCGCGCCGGGCCACCCCTGGGCCCGCCGCCGGCGCCCGCTCGCGGCGGCGGAACTGGCGGCGACCCCGCTGATCCTGCGCGAGAAGGGCTCGGGCACCCGGCAGGTCCTGGACGCGGCCCTGGGCGGCCTGGCCCGGCCCCTGATCGAGCTGTCGTCCACCACGGCCGTGAAGGCGGCGGCGGTGAGCGGAGCCGGCCCCTCCGTCCTCAGCGAACTCGCGGTGGGCGAGGAACTGACCACCCGCCGCCTGGTGAGCGTCCCCCTCGCGGACGTCACCCTGGCCCGCGACCTGCGGGCGGTATGGCCGACCGGGCATCGACCGACCGGACCGGCACGGCAACTGCTGTCGCTCACGCGGGTGTAGGGGCCGCCGTGTCCGCCCTGGGCGCTCAGGAGGGCCGGGCCGCCGCCTCCACCAGAGCCCGCATCACCCGCACGTCCTCGCCCATCTCCGGGTGCCACTGCACGCCCAGGACCCAGCCGGGCGCGGACGGGAGTTCCAGGGCCTCCACCGTGCCGTCCGCCGCGTGGGCCGACGGGGTGAGGCCGGTGCCGAGGCGGTCCACCGCCTGGTGGTGGTAGGTCGGGACGAAGGTCTCCTCGGGGACCACACCGGCGTACAGCGTGCCCGTTACCGGCTTGACCGGGTGACCCCCGAAGGCACCCACCACCTCGGCGTGGCCCTCGATGTGCTGGACGAGGGTGCCGCCCAGGGCGACGTTGAGGAGCTGCATGCCGCGGCAGACGCCCAGCAGCGGGACGTGTGCGCCCAGGGCCGCCTCGATGAGGGCCAGCTCCCACGTGTCGCGGGCGCGCGCGGGCGGGCCGGTGCGGGGATCGGGGGCCGCGCCGTAGCGGACCGGCTCCACGTCCGGGCCGCCCGCGATCACCAGCCCGTCGAGACGGGCGAGCGTCGCCGCGGCCTGCTCCGGCGCGTCCGGCGGCAGCATCACCGCCAGGCCGCCCGCCCGCTGCACCAGCCGCGGATACCCGGCGGGCAGCAGGGCCGCCTCCAGTTCCCACACGCCCCAGCGCGCCCCGGTCTCCAGGTACGTGCTGACGCCGATCAGCGGTCTGTCCGTCACCATCCGAGCCCTCCGCCTCCCGCTATGGACCGTCCTCATACCTTTGCCCGCGCGGGACACGCCCGCCCGGCACACGCCCGCCCGGCACACTCACGTCAGGAACCCCCGCAGCAGCGCCGCCGTCCCCGCGCAGTGCTCCCGCGCGATCTCCCGCGCCCCGTCCGCGTCCCCGTCGAGCACGGCCTCCACCAGCGCCGCGTGCTGCCGCTGCGAGTGCTCAAGGTTGCGCACCAGCAGCGGGATGCAGTCCAGCAGATCGTTCAGGGTGGCCCGGACGGCCGCGTACTGCGCCGCGAGGGCCGTCGACCCGCACAGCTCCGCCAGGGTGAGGTGCAGCCTCGTGTCCAGCCGCCGGTACTCCGCCAGTGGCGCGTCCCGGGTCGCGGCCAGCGACTCGCGCAGTCGCGCCGCCCGGCCGTCCGCCAGCCCGTGCGCCGCGCACAGCCCGGCCGCGCCCACCTCCAGCACCTCACGGAAGCGCAGTACGTCCTCGATGTCGACCCCGGCCACCCGGCGCCGCAGTTCGTCCTCGCCGCCGGCGTCCGCACGCGGCAGCACGAACGTTCCGCCGTACCGACCGCGCCGGGCCTCCACCAGACCCTGGTCCTGAAGCACCCGCAGCACCTCGCGCAGAGTCACCCGGCTGATCCCGAGCCGCTCCGCCAGCTCCCGCTCGGCCGGCAGCCGCTCGCCCCCGGCGACCAGGCCCAGCCTGACCACTTGAAGGATCTGCTCCAGCGCCTCCTCGAAGCCGTTGCCGGCCCGCACCGGCCGCAACACCGGTGCGAGCCGGTCCGTCACGCTCCCCCCGGTTTCCTCCGGCATGCGGCCGCGCCCCCTTCCCAACCAATGGTTCCCGGCAATACCTTATGGCTCCCGGCCAAAGGAGGCTCTCCCCGTGCCAGACCGCACACCCCCGCTCGGGGTCGAGGCACTGCACGCCCTCGTCGCCGCCGGTGACATCGACACCGTCGTCCTGGCCTTCCCCGACATGCAGGGCCGCCTCCAGGGCAAGCGGTTCGCGGCCCGCTTCTTCCTCGACGAGGTCCTGGAACACGGCACCGAGGGCTGCAACTACCTCCTCGCCGTCGACGCCGACATGAACACCGTGGACGGCTACGCGATGTCCTCCTGGGACCGCGGCTACGGCGACTTCGCCATGCACGCCGACCCGGCCACCCTGCGCCGCCTGCCCTGGAACGAGGGCACCGCGATGGTCGTCGCCGACCTGGCCTGGGAGGACGGCACCCCGGTGCTCGCCGCGCCCCGCCAGATCCTGCGCCGCCAGCTCGAACGCCTCGCCGGTCACGGCCTGACCGCGCGGGCCGGCACCGAGCTGGAGTTCATCGTCTTCCGGGACACCTACGAACAGGCCTGGGACGCGAACTACCGCGGCCTGACCCCGGCCAACCAGTACAACATCGACTACTCGGTGCTCGGCACCGGCCGCGTCGAACCCCTGCTGCGCCGCATCCGCAACGAGATGGCGGGCGCCGGGCTCACCGTCGAGTCCGCCAAGGGCGAGTGCAACCCCGGCCAGCACGAGATCGTCTTCCGCTACGACGACGCCCTGGTCACCTGCGACCAGCACGCGGTCTACAAGACGGGCGCCAAGGAGATCGCCGCCCAGGAGGGCATGTCCCTCACCTTCATGGCCAAGTACAACGAGCGCGAGGGCAACTCCTGCCACATCCATCTCTCCCTCGCCGACGAGGACGGCGCCGCCGTCATGGCCGGGGACCAGGAGGGCGGCATGTCCGAGGTCATGCGGCACTTCCTCGCCGGACAGCTCGTGGCCCTGCGCGAGTTCTCCCTCCTCTACGCCCCCCACATCAACTCCTACAAGCGCTTCCAGCCCGGCTCCTTCGCGCCGACCGCGGTCGCCTGGGGACACGACAACCGCACCTGCGCCCTGCGCGTCGTCGGCCACGGCCCCTCCCTCCGCTTCGAGAACCGGCTGCCCGGCGGCGACGTCAACCCGTACCTGGCGGTGGCGGGCATGATGGCGGCCGGACTGCACGGCCTCGAACAGCGCCTTGAGCTGCCCGAACCCTGCGCGGGCAACGCATACACCGCCGACTACGCCCACGTCCCCACCACCCTGCGCGAGGCCGCCGAGCTGTGGGAGAACAGCGCCCTCGCCAAGGCCGCCTTCGGGGACGAGGTCGTCGCCCACTACCGCAACATGGCGCGCGTCGAGACCGACGCCTACGACGCCGTCGTCACGGACTGGGAACTGCGCCGCTCCTTCGAACGCATGTGAGGCACCCGTTGTCCGACCTGCCCGACCCGTCCGGTCCGTCCACCGAACCGCCCGACGTACTGCGGGTGCTGAACCCCGCCACCGAAGAGCTCGTCGCCACCGTCCCCGCCGCCTCCGCGGCCGACATCGACGCCGCCGTCGTACGGGCCGCCCGGGCGCAGACCGCCTGGGCCGCCCTCGCCCCCGGCGACCGGGCCCGGCTGCTGCGCCGCTTCGCCGCCACCGTCGACGAGCACCTGGAGGAACTGGCCCGACTGGAGGTCCGCGAGGCCGGGCACACCATCGGCAACGCCCGCTGGGAGGCCGGCAACGTCCGCGACCTGCTCGACTACGCCGCCGGGGGAGTGGAGCGGCTCACCGGACGCCAGATCCCGGTGCCCGGCGGCCTGGACGTGACGATCCTCGAACCGCTTGGCGTCGTCGGCGTCATCGCCCCCTGGAACTTCCCGATGCCGATCGCCGCCTGGGGCACGGCACCGGCGCTCGCGGCGGGCAACGCGGTCCTCCTCAAGCCCGCCGAGACGACCCCGCTGACCGCGCTGCGGCTCGCCGAACTCGCCCTGGACGCGGGACTGCCCGAGGGGCTGTTCCAGGTGCTGCCCGGACACGGGCCGGTCGCGGGCGACGCGCTGGTGGAGCACCCCGGCGTGGCGAAGATCGTCTTCACCGGGTCCACGGCCGTGGGCCGGCGGGTGGCCGCCAAGGGGGCCGCGCTCCTCAAGCCCGTCACCCTCGAACTCGGCGGCAAGAGCCCCAACATCGTCTTCGCCGACGCCGACGTGGAGGCCGCCGCGGCCGCCACACCCATGTCCTTCCTCGACAACTCCGGCCAGGACTGCTGCGCCCGCACCCGCATCCTCGTCCAGCGACCGGTGTACGACCGCTTCCTCGCCCTGCTGGCCCCGGCGATCGACTCCGTCCGGGTCGGCGACCCGGCCGACGAGAGCACCGACATGGGCCCCCTCATCTCCCGCGCCCAACTGGAGCGCGTCCGCTCCTACGTCCCCGACGGCGCCGACGGCATCCGCGGCAAGGCCCCCGAGGGCGGCCCCGGCTTCTGGTTCCCGCCCACCGTCCTCACCGGCGCCGACCCGGCCGCGCGGGTGGCCGTCGAGGAGGTCTTCGGGCCCGTGGCCGTCGTGCTGCCCTTCGAGGACGAGGCCGACGCGGTCCGCCTGGCCAACGCCACGGACTACGGCCTGTCCGGCTCACTGTGGACGCGGGACGTCGGCCGCGCCCTGCGCGTCTCGGCCGCGGTCCGCGCCGGGAACCTGTCCGTCAACTCCCATGCCAGCGTCCGCTACTGGACACCGTTCGGCGGCTTCAAGCAGTCCGGGCTCGGGCGCGAACTCGGCCCGGACGCGCTGACCGCGTTCACCGAGACCAAGAACGTCTTCATCAGCACCGCCTCGTCGAGCACGGAGGGCCCCGCACAGTGAGCGAAGAGATCGTCTGCCGCAGGCTTGACGGCCGTACCGCCGTCGTCACCGGAGCGGGCAGCGGCATCGGCCTCGCGACCGTCCGCCGGCTCGCGTCCGAGGGCGCGAACGTCGTCTGCGGCGACGTCGACGAGACCCGGGGCAGGGCCGCGGCCGAGGAGGTCGGCGGGACCTTCGTCATGGTCGACGTCACCGACCCCGAGCAGGTCGACGCGTTGTTCGGTACCGCGTACGACACCTACGGCAGCGTCGATGTCGCGTTCAACAACGCCGGCATCTCACCGCCGGACGACGACTCGATCCTGGAGACCGGCCTGGAGGCGTGGAAGCGCGTCCAGGAGGTCAACCTCACCTCCGTCTACCTGTGCTGCAAGGCCGCCATCCCCTACATGCGGCGCCAGGGCCGGGGGTCCATCATCAACACCGCGTCCTTCGTGGCGCGGATGGGCGCGGCCACCTCCCAGATCTCGTACACGGCGTCCAAGGGCGGCGTCCTCGCCATGTCCCGCGAACTGGGCGTGCAGTTCGCCCGGGAGGGCATCCGCGTCAACGCGCTCTGCCCGGGCCCGGTCAACACCCCGCTCCTCCAGGAGCTGTTCGCCAAGGACCCGGAGCGGGCCGCCCGCCGCCTGGTGCACATTCCGGTCGGGCGGTTCGCCGAGGCCGACGAGATCGCCGCCGCCGTCGCCTTCCTGGCCAGCGACGACTCCTCCTTCGTGAACGCCACCGACTTCCTGGTGGACGGCGGGATTTCCGGGGCGTACGTCACACCGCTGTAGATCACCGCGCGCGGCGTCCTACAGTGCCGGAATGAGCATGACGCCGCCGCCCGGCTGGTACCGCGACCCGTCGGCCGCCCACCAGGAACGCTGGTGGGACGGCACGGCCTGGACCGAGCACCGGCGCGCACCGGGAGCCACCGGGTACGGAGCACCGGGGGACACCGGGTACGGCGCACCCGCGACCCCCGGGTACGGCGCACCCGCGGCCACCGGGTACGGCGCGGCCCAGCACCCGGCGGCCCCGGCGCAGCCCGGCCAGCCGTCGACCGTGCCGCTGTTCGCGGGCGGTGGACAGGGGGAGCAGGGCGGCACCGGACGGGGGAAGGCCGTCGCCATCACCGTCGCCGCGGCCGTGCTGGTCGCCGCGATCGTCACCGGTGTGTTCGTCCTGGGCGAGGACGACGGGGGCGGTCCCGAGACGCAGGCCCCGCCCGTCACCCCGACCGCCACCGACCCCGCGCCGGTGACCGAGGAGCCGTCGCCCGCCCCCTCCGGACCCTCCGCGGCCGACCCCGCCGTGGTCGAGGACCAGCTCAACGGCGTCACCTTCCCGCTGCCGGACGGCTGGGTCCTGCCCGAGCACGTCGCCGAGGACGACGTCATGATGACCACGGACGGCACCTACGACTGCCCGGCGGACGGCGGCGTGTGCCGGCACGGAATGGTCGTCTCCCGCACCGTCACGTCGAACGCCGAGTCCTCCCCGAAGACCCTCGCCCGGCAGGACATCGAGGACGCCGCCGACGACGCGTACGACCGCGACCTGGTCGGCAACAAGCCGTTCGGCGGCATCGAGTCGCACGAGGAGGTGGCGTCCGGGCAGGTCGCGGTCGCCGGACGGGCGGGCTACTACGTGCGCTGGCGGGTGCAGACGGCCAAGGGGCCCGGCGGCTACGTGCAGTCGCTGGTGTTCCCCTCCACCGTCGGCACCGAGTCCCCGATCCTCGTCCGCTACGTCTTCGACGCGGGCGAGGACGGGCCGCCGCTCGCCGACATGGACCGGATCACCAAGGGCATCCGGCCCATCGGCGACGCGGACACGGGCGGCGGAGTGGGCAGCGGCATCGGCCCGACGGACTGACCGCGCGACGGCGCGTCGGGGCCTGGTCGGGGCCTAGAGGAAGGTGTGCCCCTCGCCCCGGTACGTCGGGACCGTCGCCGTGACCGCGTCCCCCTCCACCAGGTGCAGCGTGTCGAACCGCTCGCACAGCTCACCGGCCTTGGCGTGCCGGAACCACACCTTGTCGCCGATCAGCAGGTCGTCGGCGGGCGAACCGAGCAGCGGCGTCTGCACTTCGCCGGGGCCCTCCTGGGGGTCGTAGCGCAGCCCCTCGGGCAGGTACGGCACCGGCAGCCGGTCGGCGCCGGCCGCGCCGGAGGCCGGATAGCCGCCGCCCAGCACGGTCACGACCCCGACGCCGGGCCGCCGTACGACGGGCTGCGCGAACAGTGCCGCCGGACGCCCGGTGAACGAGGTGTAGTTGTCGAACAGGCGCGGCACGTACAGGCCGGACCCGGCGGCGATCTCCGTGACCGCCTCCTCGGCCGCCGTGTGCTGCACGCTGCCCGTGCCGCCGCCGTTGACGAACTCCAGACCCGGCACCACAGCCCGCACGGCCCGCACCACCGCGGCGCGGCGCTCGGCGAGTTCCCGGCGGGCGGCGGCCTGCATCAGCCGCACCGCACGCGACCGCAGCGGCCGCCCGGCCACCGCGTCCCCGACCCCGGCGACATGGCCCTCGTACGCCATGACACCGACGACCTCGAACCCCTTGCGGCGGGCCACCGCCCGCGCCAGGTCGGCCACCTCGGCGGGGGAGTGCAGCGGGGAACGGCGGGCGCCGACCCGCACCCGGCCGCCGAGCAGCCGCAGCGAGGTGTCCAACTCCAGGCAGACCCGCACGACTTCGCGCCCGCCGTCGCGTGCCCCGTCGATGAGGTCCAGCTGTGCCGGGTCGTCGACCATCACGGTCACCGCGGAGGCGAGCTTCGGGTCGGCGGTCAGCTCGGCGTATCCGGTGCGGTCCGCCGACGGGTAGGCGAGCAGCACGTCCTCGAAGCCGGAGCGGGCCAGCCACAGCGACTCGGCCAGTGTGTACGACATGAGGCCCGCGAAACCGTCCCTGGCCAGGGCGCGTTCCAGCAGGGCACGGCAGCGTACGGACTTGCTGGCCACCCGGACCGGCTTGCCGCCGGCCCGGCGGACCAAATCGTCCGCGTTGGCGTCGAACGCCTCCAGGTCGACGATGGCCACGGGGGCGTCCAGATGGGCGGTGGCCCGGTCGTAACGGGCCCGGTCGGCGGCGCGCGCAGTCATGCCCGCAGCCTGCCAGACAGGATTACCGCAGGGTAGGGGGACGTTCCGGGCCAATGCCACGGGCGTGCGGACTGGTTCCCCGCCGGGCGGGGTCACGCCGTAGAGTGACGCGCACGCACGGCGGAACGACCCCGGGCGGCCGGGCCCCCGGGCTCGCGCCGGGATGGCGGTCCTCCCGTGCGGGTATGCGTGCCCGGGACGGATCGGTCCGCACCGGGCCGGGGCAGGAGACATCACCGGCCCGCGTCGGAGAACGGCCCGGGCCCGAGAAACGGGGGGTGCATGAGCACGGAAGCGCGCCGCGCCTCCCATCCGCCCCGTCCCACCGCCCCACCGGAGGAACACCCGCCACCATCGGGCCGCGACGAACAGGACTCCGCCGGGGACCCCTGGACTCCGTCGCCCACGACGTCCGGCTCGGGCACCGTCGCCCCGGCCCGGCCGCAGTACCCACCGCGTCCCGCGACGGAACCCGCTCCGGCCGACGCCTCCCGGAACCCCGGCGCTCCTTCCCGTCCCGCCGCGCCACCGCGTCCCGCGTCGCCCCCGCGTTCCGGAGCGGTCGCGGGCGGCGTCGGGGCCGCGTCGGTCACCGCGTCCGGTTCCGGCACCGCCGACCTCACGGGCGCCGCGGCACACCCGCAGAACCCGCCGCGCCCCGCCACCCCGCCCCGCCCCGCCGGGACACCGGCGTCGTACGACCCGGACACGGGGGGAGCCGGTCGGAGTGCGGCGGGCACGTCGGACCTCGTCCCCGGGCAGCGCCCGCAGGCCCCGCCCCGGGACACCGGCGCCGGAGCGGCCCTCCCGGCGAGCGGCGAGACCCCGGGCCGGGAGCCTTCGCCGTCCCCGGAGGCGCCCCCGAAGACCCCGCGCCCGTACCCGCGCCTCCGCCTCGACGACCGCCCACGCGGCGAACACCGCCCACGCGGCGAACACCGCCCACGCGGCGAACAGGGACAGGACGTACCCCCGCCGCGTGCTTCGGCCCGGTTTCCGGATGCTCCGCCGTCCGTCGGGCGGGAGGCCGAGCCGCGTGCTTCGGCCCGGTTCCCGGATGCTCCGCCGTCCGTCGGGCGGGAAGCCGCGCCACACGCCTCCGCCCGCTTTCCCGACGCCCCGCCCACCGTCGGCGGCGATGCCCCGGCTCCAGGCGTGACGCGCCCGGCGACGCCCGCCGCGCGCCCGGACGCGCTCACCGCACGCCCCCCGGGCGCCGTGCCGGGCTCGCCCCCACGAGACGTTCCCGCGCCCCAGGACCGGCCTCGCGGTCCGGTGGGGCCCACGGCGCACGGTCCCGGTGCGGGCGAGGCCCTTCGGGGAGCCGGGGCGTCCCGGCCGCCGGCCCGGCGGACCAGTGTCCCCGAGGAGACCCCCTCCGAGACGACCCGGCGGCTGCGGCCCGTGCCGCCCGAGCCGGTGGCGGGCCGCGACCCGGGTCCCGACCCCGCGTTCTCCTGGAGCGCCCCGGTGGTGCCCGGCGACGGGCGGCCGCGGGTGTCGTTCGGGCGGCCCGAGGGGTACGACGGGCTCGCCCGGCCCCGCCCGCTCGGCGGCCGGCTGCGGCCGCAGGCCCTCGCCGCCGCCGTCTGTCTCGTGCTCGGCGTGGGGCTCCTCACCGGAGCGGCCACCGGCAGCTGGCTCGCCGGGGACTCCGGGGACGGCGGCGCGCGCAGCGCGTTCACCGAGGCCGGGGACCTGTGGCACAGCGTGCCGGTCGACCAGCTGTTCCCGCCCACCGTGCGCGGCCAGGGCGCCGGTCCCGGTGGCGCCGACCGCACCTGGACGCGGGTCGCGGTCGCACCGGACGGTGACTGCGCCGCCGCCTTCGACCGGCTGCTCGCCAAGGTGCTGGACCCGGTCGGCTGCCGGCGCCTGCTGCGCGCCACGTACACCGATGCCACCCGGAGCCATGTGACCACCGTCGGCATGCTGTTCACCAAGGCCGACACCGCCGCCATGACCTCACTGGCGAAGCGGTTCGAGAAGGAGGGCCTGGGCGGCCGCGACGACCTGATGCCGCTGCCCTACGCCGCGAAGGACACCGTCGCCGCCGGGTTCGGCGCCCCGCAGCGGGCCGCCTGGACCGTCTCCGTCCTCACCGACGCCCCCGTTGTCGTCTACGCCGTCTCCGGCTGGGCCGACACCCGCACCGTCGACGACCCCCAGCCCGCCGAGGAGGCCATGGAGTCCGGCGCCACGTCCGCCCCCGCCCAGGCCGGCCTCGGCCACGAGGCGAAGGGCCTCGCCGACCGCGTCGAACGCGCCCTGCGCAAGAACGTGGGCCAGGCCACGGAGCACCCGTCGTGAACGCACCCCGGGTGAACACCCACCGCACCCGCCGGGCAGGCACCGCCCTGAGCCTCCTGCTGGCGGGCGCCCTCGTGCTCGTCCCCGCCCCCGCCGCACACGCCGACGGCATCCGCGCCCAGCAGTGGGCCCTGGACGCGATGCACACCCAGGACGCCTGGCGCACCACCAAGGGCGCGGGCGTCACCGTCGCCGTCCTGGACACGGGCGTGGAGGCCGACCACCCCGACCTGGCCGGCAACGTCGTCACCGGCAAGGACCTGGTCGGCTTCGGCGCGAGCGAGGGCGACCGCGCCTGGGCCAGGCACGGCACCGCGATGGCCGGGATCATCGCCGGGCACGGCCACGGCGCCGGCAACGCCGACGGCGTCATGGGCATCGCTCCGGAGGCCAAGATCATGCCCCTGCGCGTGATCCTGGAGGACGGCGACGCCTCCCGCGCCAAGGCCCGCAAGACCCGCGGCAACGCCCTCGCCGAGGGCATCCGCTGGGCCGCCGACAACGGCGCCGACATCATCAACCTCTCCCTCGGCGACGACTCCGCCTCCGCGCACCCCGAACCCGCCGAGGACGAGGCCATCCAGTACGCCCTGAAGAAGGGCGTGATCGTCGTCGCCTCGGCCGGCAACGGCGGCGAGAAGGGCGACCACGTCTCCTACCCGGCCGCCTATCCGGGCGTCATCGCCGCCACCGCCGTCGACCGCTACGGCACCCGCGCCTCCTTCTCCACGCGCCGCTGGTACGCCACGGTCAGCGCGCCCGGCGTCGACGTGATCATCGCCGACCCCGACCACCGGTACTACGAGGGCTGGGGCACCAGCGCCGCATCGGCCTTCGTCTCCGGCGCCGCCGCCCTGGTGAAGGCGGCCCATCCGGATCTCGGCCCGGCCCAGGTCAAGGCCCTGCTGGAGGACACCGCCCGCAACGCCCCCGCCGAGGGCCGCGACGACTCCCGCGGCTTCGGCTTCGTCGACCCCGCCGCCGCGATCGAGGCGGCCGGACGGCTGAAGCCGGAGGGCCTGAACTCGGCGGCCTACGGCGACGAGTACTTCGGCTCCGGCCCCGACACCGCCGACTCCGACGACTCCACCTCCGCCTGGGCGGCCCCGCTGGCCGGCGGCGCGGGCGGCGTCCTCGTGGTCGCCTCCGTGGTCCTGTGGCGCGGCCGCCGCGAACGCTACGACGACTTCTGATCCCGCTCCGCCCGGCCAATCCCGTCACCCTCCGCGGCGAGGACGGACACCACCGCCCGGGCCGCCCGCTCGACCAGCGCGATCCCCTCCGCCAGGGTCGCGCTGCCCCGCGACATGACCGCCACCAGCCGACCGTGCCCGCCCGAGGAGACCCGTCCGACGCTGTTGACGACCCACAGCCCGGTGGTGCTCCGCCGCAGCCAGCCGTTCTTCAGCGCCCACGCGGAACCGTCGGCCGCCGCCGACACCCCCCACCGCTGACCGTCCGCGATCCGCCCCATCAACCCGGTCACGTACGCCCGCGCGTCCGCGCTCAGCTCGGAACCGTCCGCGACGAACAACTGCCGCAGCAGCGCGACCTGGTCAACGGCCGTCGTCCGCGTCAGCCCCCACAGCGTCCCCTCGCCGCCCGCGGTCCCCGTCAGCCCGAACCGCTCGTTCGCCGCGTCCAGCCCCCGCGCCCCGCCGATCGCCCGCCACAGCGCCGAAGCCGAGTCGTTGTCACTCCTCACGACCATCGCGGCGGCATGCGCCCGCTCGGCGACGGTCAGCCCGCGCCCCGCGTCCCCCGCCCGCAGCAGCAGCGCCGCCAGAATGCCGACCTTGACGACGCTCGCCGTCTCGAAGCCTCCCGCCCCGTACGCCGCCCCCACCCCGGCCTCCGGATCAAACCCCGCCACCGCAACCTCGACACCGTCCCCCACACCCACCACCCCCATGACACCGGCCAACGACGCGTCCCGCTCCACGACCGCCTCCATCGCTTTTCACCGACGCCTTCCCGCCCCATCGGGGGTCCGCAATGCGCTGCCTACGTCCTGAACTAGGGTCGGGGACCGTGGCGAACAAGAACATTCCCGACTCCGGTTACTCCGACGACGACGGCTCCGCCGATCCCCGGCTCGATGCCGCGCTCGCCGCCTGGGCCGAGGACCGGACCGCTCTGCCGCCGGTGCTGGAGGCGCTCAAGGGTGCCCGGCTGCTGGTGCCCGTCGTGGCCGTGCTCGGTGAGGTGGAGGAGGGCGAGCACGGGCTGCGCCGGGAGAAGAGCAGTGACATGGCGGTGCCCACGCTGAAGGCCGGCGGCCGGACCGCGCTGCCCGCCTTCACGTCCACCGCGTCGCTCGCCCGCTGGGACCCGGAGGCCCGCCCCGTCGCCGTACCCGTGCACCAGGCGCTGCAGGCGGCCGCGCACGAGAAGGCGGACACGGTCGTCCTCGATCTGGCCGGACCGGTGCCGTTCGAACTGACCGGAGCGGTGCTGCTGGCGCTGGCCGAGGGGCGTACGACAACCGACCCGCTCGCCGATCCGGCCGTCGGCGACGCCGTACGGGCCGTCCTCGCCGCGCAGCCGGCCGTGCTCCGGGCGCACCTCGGGCGGGGCCGGGCCGACGGCACGCTGGCGCTGGTCCTGGATCCGGGTGAGGGCGACCCGGCGAAGGCGGCCCGCGCCGTCGCCGAGCGGCTGGCCGCCGACGAGACGCTGAGGGCCCGCCTGGTGCGCGGCCTCGACCTGGCACTGCTGCCGGCCGGGGCGACGCCGCCGGGCGAGCCCTTGTACGTGCGGGAGGGGCAGGGTCAGCGGTAGACGGGCCCCGTGTACTTCTCGCCCGGACCCTGGCCCGGCTCGTCCGGGACGAGCGAGGCCTCGCGGAAGGCCAGCTGGAGCGACTTCAGGCCGTCCCGCAGCGGCGCCGCGTGGAAGGAGCTGATCTCGGTCGCCGTCGCGTCGAGCAGGCCGGCCAGCGCGTGCACCAGCTTGCGGGCCTCGTCCAGGTCCTTGTGCGCCTCGCCCTCCTCGGTCAGCCCCAGCTTCACGGCGGCGGCGCTCATCAGGTTGACGGCGACCGTCACGATCACCTCGACCGCGGGGACCTCCGCGATGTCGCGGGTCATGGCGTCGAAGTCGGGCGTCTCAGGCGGGGTGTCACTCATGCCGCACACGATAGGCGCAGCGGGCGATCCGGCCCCACTCGGTCTCGGTTAGCCCTTCCCTCGCCGAGCTGCTAACCTTGTGTAACGACCGGTCGGACACGCACGCCCACGGCAGCGGATCCGGCCCACAAGTGGAGGCTCCGATCTCCCACCTGGCCGTCCTCCGGACGGCGGGTCACCGGTCAGGCGGTCCCGTCCCTGCGGCGGCGACCGGCCCGAAATCGCGCCCCGCGGTCATCGCGGCGGTGCTCCGGTAGTTCGAGGAGCCCCGCCTGTGATCGTCCGGGGCATTTTTTCTGCGTCGGCGCGGTTAGGTCTATCGAACACAGACGTTACGCGGCTGTTTGCCAGACCGTCGCGTGGTGCTACCGAGGAGGATCCATCAGCGCCGAGCCCCGCATCAACGACCGGATTCGCGTTCCCGAGGTGCGACTTGTCGGTCCCAGCGGCGAGCAGGTCGGGATTGTTCCGCTTGCCAAGGCCCTGGAGCTTGCGCAGGAGTACGACCTCGACCTCGTCGAGGTCGCGGCGAACGCCCGTCCGCCTGTCTGCAAGCTCATGGACTACGGGAAGTTCAAGTACGAGTCGGCCATGAAGGCCCGTGAGGCGCGCAAGAACCAGGCGCACACGGTCATCAAGGAGATGAAGCTCCGGCCGAAGATCGACCCGCACGACTATGACACCAAGAAGGGTCACGTCGTCCGGTTCCTCAAGCAGGGCGACAAGGTCAAGATCACGATCATGTTCCGCGGCCGCGAGCAGTCCCGCCCCGAGCTGGGCTACCGACTGCTGCAGCGTCTCGCGGAGGACGTCCAGGACCTCGGCTTCGTGGAGTCGAATCCGAAGCAGGACGGCCGAAACATGATCATGGTTCTCGGTCCGCACAAGAAGAAGACCGAGGCGATGGCCGAGGCCCGCCAGGCGCAGGAAGCGCGCAAGGCGGACGCGAAGGCCAACCCCGGCAAGTCGCAGAACGCCGCGGAGGCCGACGACGTCGAGGATGCCGAGGCTCCCGCGCAGGAACCCGCCGAGGCGTGACCCCGGGGGACGCGAGTCCCCAGGACCAACCGAAACAAGCGACGCTCCACCGTGCCCGGTTTCACGACCGGGCACCGGAGTGCCACCGACGAGGAGAGAACGGCGCTATGCCGAAGAACAAGTCGCACAGCGGTGCCAGCAAGCGCTTCAAGATCACCGGCTCCGGCAAGGTGCTCCGTGAGCGCGCCGGCAAGCGCCACCTGCTCGAGCACAAGTCGTCCCGCGTGACGCGCCGCCTGACCGGCAACGCCGAGATGGCCCCGGGCGACGCCGCGAAGATCAAGAAGCTTCTCGGCAAGTGACGTACGGGCGCCACTGAGCGCCGTACGGCACAACCGGGACCCCATCGATACCGGGTCGCGTGAGTCTCACCGCGGCCCCGCTACAAGGAGTTAACAAGTGGCACGCGTCAAGCGGGCAGTCAACGCCCACAAGAAGCGCCGGGCGATCCTCGAGCAGGCCTCCGGCTACCGCGGTCAGCGTTCGCGCCTGTACCGCAAGGCCAAGGAGCAGGTCACCCACTCGCTGGTCTACAACTACAACGACCGCAAGAAGCGCAAGGGTGACTTCCGCCAGCTGTGGATCCAGCGCATCAACGCCGCTGCCCGCGCCAACGGCATCACGTACAACCGCTTCATCCAGGGCCTGAAGGCCGCCAACGTCGAGGTTGACCGCAAGATCCTCGCCGAGCTGGCCGTCAACGACGCCGGTGCCTTCGCCGCGCTGGTCGAGGTTGCGCAGAAGGCGCTGCCGAGCGACGTGAACGCGCCCAAGGCTGCGTGACGCTGCGCCGGCTTGAGCCGTAGTCGAAGGGACCCGCAGGCTTCGGTCTGCGGGTCCCTTCGATTGCCGTTGTCCGGTTCGTTGTCTGCTGCGGGTGCGTCGTGGCTGGTCGCGCAGTTCCCCGCGCCCCTCAGGGCGCGGTGCAGTCCACGACGATTCAGATGTGAAGGTGAGCAAGAGTGCGTCCTGTCAGCCCCGAGCTGATCTCCCCCCGTTCTCCCCGTGTCCTGGCCGCGCGGCGGCTGGGGAAGCGGAACTTTCGGGGCAAGGAGCGGCTGTTCCTGGCCGAGGGGCCGCAGGCCGTGCGGGAGGCCGCCGGGTACGACGACACGCTGATCGAGCTGTTCGCCACCGTCGAGGCCGCCGAGCGGTACGCCGACATCATCGGGGCCGCACGCGAGGCCGGTGTGCGCGTGCACCTCGCCGCCGAGCAGGTCATCGAGGACATCTCCACCACCGTCACCCCGCAGGGCCTGGTCGGGGTCTGCCGGTTCATCGACACCCCCTTCGACGAGATCCTCGCCGCCCGCCCCCGGCTGGTCGCCGTCCTCGCGCACGTCCGCGACCCCGGCAACGCGGGCACGGTGCTGCGCTGCGCCGACGCCGCCGGCGCCGAGGCCGTCGTCCTCACCGACGCCTCCGTCGACCTGTACAACCCCAAGGCCGTACGCGCCTCCGTCGGATCCCTGTTCCACCTGCCGGTCGCCGTCGGCGTCCCCGTCGAGCGGGCCGTGGCCGGGCTGCGGGACGCCGGGGTCCGGGTGGTCGCCGCCGACGGCGCGGGGGAGCAGGACCTCGACGCCGAGCTGGACGCCGGCACCATGGGCGGCCCCACCGCCTGGGTGTTCGGCAACGAGGCCTGGGGGCTCCCCGAGGAGACCCGCGGCCTCGCCGACGCCGTCCTGCGCGTCCCGATCCACGGGAAGGCCGAGAGTCTGAACCTGGCGACCGCCGCCGCCGTATGTCTCTACGCGTCGGCGCGTGCACAGCGCGCCGCCGGAGGGTGCCGCTCCGTCACCAACGCCTAGTAGGGTGACCTGCCCAGGGCCCCCGCGCGGCTGAGAGGTGGGATACGGGGATGAGTGTCGGCACGAGCAGCGCGCCGGGAGCCCGGGGAGCGCCGCGTCCGCCCGCGCCCCGCACCCCCGGTGATCTCGCCGGCCTCGGCCTGGACCCGGACCAGCTGCCCGACGGCCTGGTCGTCGCCGACGAGCGCGGCCGCGTGGTCTGCTTCAACGCCGCCGCCGCCCGCATCACCGCCGTCCCGGCCGCCGAAGCCCTCGGCCGGCCGCTGGAGAAGGCACTGCCCCTCGAGGACCTGGAGGGCCGGCGCTGGTGGCAGCTCACCGACCCCTACGGCGGCCTCGCCATCCGCGCCGGCCAGCCCGAGCGCAACCTCCTGCTCCCCGGCGGCCGGGAGGTCCTCGTCTCCGCCCGCTACGTCCGCGTCGAGCGGCTCGGCCCCGTCCACCGGGTCGTCGTCACCCTGCGTGACACCGAGGCCCGCCGTCGCACCGAACGCAGCCACGCCGAGCTGATCGCCACCGTCGCCCACGAACTGCGCTCGCCCCTCACCTCCGTCAAGGGTTTCACGGCGACGCTGCTGGCCAAGTGGGAGCGGTTCACCGACGACCAGAAGCGGCTGATGCTGGAGACCGTCGACGCCGACGCGGACCGGGTCACCCGGCTCATCGCCGAGCTGCTGGACATCTCGCGGATCGACTCGGGCCGGCTGGAGGTCCGCCGCCAGCCCGTCGACATCGGCGCCGCCGTCGGCCGGCACATCCAGGCGTACGTCGCCTCCGGCCAGGAGGCCGACCGTTTCCTGCTCCGCCTCGGCCGGCCGCTGCCCGACCTGTGGGCCGACCCCGACAAGGTCGACCAGGTGCTGAGCAACCTGCTGGAAAATGCCGTGCGGCACGGCGAGGGAACCGTCACCATTGACATCACGCCCACGGCGTCCCCCCGCGAAGGGGAGGACACCGGCACGTCGGTCACGGTGAGCGACGAAGGGGCCGGCATCCCGGAGGAGTCCATGAACCGCGTCTTCACCCGCTTCTGGCGGGGCAGCAAGCGCGGTGGCACCGGCCTCGGGCTGTACATCGTCAAGGGCATCGTCGAGGCCCACGGCGGCACCATCACGGTCGGCCGCGCCCCCGGCGGCGGCGCCGAGTTCCGATTTACGTTGCCCGTGGCGGCACCGGCGTATCTCACCTGAGCGGCACCTGAGACGGCCTACGACCCCACGGGCGTAATCCGCGTTCCACAGCCCCGTTAGACTCGGTCTTTGGCACCTTTGCGTCCAGTTCCGCAGACGAAGCGTCCCAGCCCCGTCTCCGGACCGTAGACGGGGCGTTCCAGCCAGCCAATCGGAAGCACGGGAAGAGATGTCGGCACCGAATAAGTCGTACGACCCTGTCGAGGTCGAGGCGTTGAAACCGGAAGAGATCGAGCGCATGCGGGACGAGGCGCTCGCCGCCTTCGCCGCAGCGAGCTCCCTCGACGCGCTCCAGGAGGCCAAGGTCGCCCACACCGGCGGGGCCTCTCCGCTGGCGCTCGCCAACCGCGAGATCGGCGCCCTGCCCCCGCAGGCCAAGGCCGACGCGGGCAAGCGCGTCGGCATGGCCCGCGGCGCGGTCAACAAGGCGCTGGCCGCCCGCCAGGCGGAGCTGGAGGCCGAGCGCGACGCCCGCGTGCTGGTCGAGGAGGCCGTGGACGTCACGCTGCCCCACGACCGCGTGCCGGCCGGCGCCCGCCACCCGCTCACCACGCTCTCCGAGCGCATCGAGGACGTCTTCGTGGCCATGGGCTACGAGGTCGCCGAGGGCCCCGAGGCCGAGGCCGAGTGGTTCAACTTCGACGCCCTCAACATCGGCCCGGACCACCCGGCCCGCGGCGAGGCCGACACCTTCTTCGTCGAGGGCCCGGACGGCGGCACCGAGTCCGGCGTCGTGCTGCGCACCCACACCTCGCCCGTGCAGATCCGCTCCGCGCTCGACCGCGAGCTGCCGGTCTACGTGATCTGCCCCGGCCGGGTGTACCGCACCGACGAGCTGGACGCCACGCACACCCCCGTCTTCCACCAGGTCGAGCTGCTCGCCGTCGACGAGGGCCTGACCATGGCGGACCTCAAGGGCACCCTGGACCACATGGTCCAGTCGCTGTTCGGCGCGGAGATGAAGACCCGGCTGCGGCCGAACTTCTTCCCCTTCACCGAGCCGTCCGCCGAGATGGACATGCTCTGCTACGTCTGCAAGGGCGCGTCCGTCGGCAACCCCGACCGGCCCTGCCGCACCTGCTCCAGCGAGGGCTGGATCGAGCTGGGCGGCTGCGGCATGGTCAACCCGCGGGTGCTCACCGCCTGCGGCATCGACCCGGAGAAGTACAGCGGCTTCGCCTTCGGGTTCGGCATCGAGCGGATGCTGATGTTCCGCCACAACGTCGAGGACATGCGAGACATGGTCGAGGGTGACGTCCGGTTCACCCGGCCGTTCGGGATGGAGATCTGATGCGGGTCCCGCTTTCCTGGCTGCGGGAGTACGTCGACCTGCCGGCCACCGAGACCGGCCGCGACGTGCAGGCCAAGCTGATTTCGGCCGGTCTGGAGGTCGAGACCGTCGAGCACCTCGGCGCCGACCTCAAGGGCCCCCTCGTGGTCGGCCAGGTGCTGACCATCGAGGAGCTGGAGGGCTTCAAGAAGCCGATCCGCTTCTGCACCGTCGACGTCGGACAGGCCAACGGCACCGGTGAGCCGCAGGAGATCGTCTGCGGCGCCCGGAACTTCGCCGTCGGCGACAAGGTCGTCGTCGTGCTGCCCGGCGCAACCCTGCCCGGCGGCTTCTCGATCAGCGCCCGCAAGACCTACGGCAAGACGTCCCACGGCATGATCTGCTCCGGCGACGAGCTGGGCATGGGCGACGACGGCAGCCACGGCATCATCGTGCTGCCGCCGGAGACCGAGGTCGGCAAGGACGCGATCGAGCTGCTGGAACTGGTCGACGAGGTGCTGGACATCGCCGTCACCGCCAACCGCGGCGACTGCCTGTCCATCCGCGGCGTGGCCCGCGAGGCCGCCATCGCCTACGGCCTGCCGCTGCGCGACCCGGCCCTCATCGACGTGCCGGGCCCCAACGCCTACGGCTACCCCGTCAAGATCGCCGACCCCACCGGCTGCGACCGCTTCACCGCCCGCACGGTGACCGGCCTCAGCGCCGAGGCGCGCTCCCCGATCTGGCTCCAGCGGCGCCTCCAGAAGGTCGGCATGCGCCCGATCTCGCTGGCCGTCGACGTCACCAACTACGTGATGATGGAGCTGGGCCAGCCCCTGCACGCCTACGACCGGGGCCTGGTCCAGGGCACCATCGGCGTGCGCCGGGCCGAGGAGGGCGAGAAGATCGTCACCCTCGACGGCGTCGAGCGGAAGCTGCACGCCGAGGACCTGGTCATCACCGACGACCGGGGCCCCATCGGCCTGGCCGGCGTCATGGGCGGCGCCAACACCGAGATCGCGGACCACGACGCCGCGGAGAACGGCGGCGACGCGACGAGTGACGTGGTCATCGAGGCCGCCCACTTCGACCAGGTGTCCATCGCGCGCACCGCCCGCCGGCACAAGCTGTCCTCCGAGGCCTCCCGCCGCTTCGAGCGCGGCGTCGACCCGCAGGCCGCCGCCGCTGCCGCGCAGCGCACCGTCGACCTGCTGGTGCTGCTCGCGGGCGGCACCGCCGAGGCCGGCGTCACGGAGATCAGCGCCCCCTCCGCGCCGCACACCATCAGCGTCCCCGCCGACCACCCCGACCAGGTCGCCGGTGTCACGTACGGCCGCGAGACCGTCGTGCGCCGCCTCCAGGAGGTCGGCTGCGACGTGTACGGGCAGGACGAACTCATCGTCACCGTCCCGTCCTGGCGGCCCGACCTGACCGACCCGAACGACCTGGCCGAAGAGGTCATCCGGCTGGAGGGCTACGAGAACCTGCCCTCCACCCTGCCCAGGCCCTCCGCGGGCCGCGGCCTGACCTCCCGGCAGCGGCTGCATCGCCGGGTCGGCCGGGCGCTGGCCGGCGCGGGCTACGTCGAGGCGCTGAACTACCCGTTCGTCAGCGAGCAGGTCTTCGACCAGCTCGGGCTGGACGCCGACGACCCCGCCCGCCGCGTCGTCAAGCTGGTCAACCCGCTCAGCGACGAGGAGCCCGCGCTGCGGACCACGCTGCTGCCGGGCCTGCTCGGCGCGCTGCGCCGCAACGACGGCCGGGGCTCGCACGACCTCGCGCTCTTCGAGACCGGCCTGGTCTTCCACCCCCGCGACGAGCGGCGGGTCGCCGCCAACCTGCCCGTCGACCGGCGGCCCGGCGACGACGACCTCGCCGCACTGAACGCCGCGCTGCCCGACCAGCCGCGGCACGTCGCGGTCGTGCTGACCGGCGCGCGGGAGCAGGCCGGCTGGTGGGGCAAGGGCCGTCCGGCCGACTGGGCCGACGCCGTCGAGGCGGGGCGCCTGGTGGCCCGGGAGGCCGGCGCCGAGCTGATCCTCCGCAAGGGACAGTACGGGCCGTGGCACCCCGGGCGCTGCGCCGAGCTGATCGTCACGGTCGACGGCGCGGAGCGGGTCGTCGGACACGCGGGTGAGCTGCACCCCCGGGTGCTCAAGGCGCTCGGCCTGCCCGCGCGGACCTGCGCGACGGAGCTCGACCTCGACGTCGTGGCGCGGGCCGGGAACGACACCCCGCAGGCACCGGGCATCTCCACCTTCCCGGTGGCGACGCAGGACGTGGCCCTGGTCGTCGACGAGTTCGTCCCGGCCGCCGAGGTCGAGGCCGCCCTGCGCGACGGAGCCGGTGAACTGCTGGAGTCCATCCGGCTGTTCGACGTCTACGACAACGTGGAGCAGCTCGGTGAGGGGCGCAAGTCCCTCGCGTACGCGCTGCGCTTCCGCGCGGCGGACCGGACCCTCACCGTCGACGAGGCGTCGGCCGCGCGGGACGCGGCGGTCGCCCTCGCGGGCGAGCGGGTCGGAGCGGTGCTGCGCAGTTAGGCGGTGCGCCCAAGGGGCGGGGGGCTTCTGCCGGTTCGGCGGCCGCGGGTACGTCGTGGTCGCTCGCGCAGTTCCCCGCGCCCCTCAGCGGCGTTCAGGTGACGTCCCTCAAGGGGCGCGGGGAACTGCGCGACCAGCCACGGTGCACCCGCACTCGACAACGCACCCGCACCCTGAACGGCGTTGAGTCGCACCGCACAACCGGCGGAGCCGTCCGCCCCGCCACGGAGTGTCGGGCAGGCAGCCGGGCGGACGGCGTGGAAACGGGCCGCCGCACTGTACGAGGGGGAGCCGGCGGCCCGGCCGGCCTCTTTCGAGGCCCCTCAGTCAAGCCGCCCGGAACTCTCCGCGACAGTGCGCACACGCTGCGGATGCGCGTACTCCGTTCACACCCCGTGTGAAGCCCGGCACACTACGCTGTCGGCACCCAGTCACCGTGGCACCGGGGGGCACCCATGCAGCCCAACACCCTGCTCGACGCGATCCTGGACGAGGCCGGGATCTCGCACGCGGGACTGGCCGCGCACGTCAACCAGGCGGGACGCGCCCGCGGGCTGGCGCTGAGGTACGAACACACCGCCGTCGCACGGTGGTTGAAGGGGCAGCGCCCGCGCGGCCAGGTGCCCGACCTGATCTGCGAGGTCCTCGCCTCCCGCCTGCACCGCCCCGTCACCCTCGACGACATCGGTCTCGGTGTGCCCGGCGAACCGGCCGCGCCGCACACCGGCTCGCTCTCCGGGTTCGTGGAGCGCGCCACCGCCCTGTGGCGCTCCGACCAGCAGCAGCGCCCGCACATCCTCGGCGCCCCCGCGCTCACCGGCACGCCCGCCGTGATGCCGGTCTGGGAGTGGGAGAACCCGCCCGAGGACGTCGACGTCTCCCGCGGCGGACGGCACCGGGTGACCGCCGCCGACCTGGAGATGCTGCGCTGCGCGCGGGCCCACTACGAGCAGATGTACCGCAAGGCCGGCGGCATGGCGACCCGCGCCCGCATCGTCGGCTTCCTCAACTCCGAGGCCGCGCCGCTGCTGCGCGGCGGTTACACCGACGCCACCGGGCGCCACCTGCACCGGGCCACCGGCGGCCTGGTGGCGGTCGCCGGGATCTGCGCGTACGACTCCGACGCGCACGGCCTCGCGCAGCGCTACTTCCACCAGGCCCTGCGGCTCGCCAAGGCCAGCGGCGACCAGGGTCTCGGCGCCTACGTCATCGCGCTGCTGGTCAACCAGGCGCTGTTCATGCGGGAGCACCGGCAGGCCGTCGCCTTCGCCGAGGCCGCCCTGCGCGCCGCGGGCCGCCACATCACCCCGGCGCTCGCCTCCGACCTCTACGCGATGCAGGCGAAGGCGTACGCGCACCTCGGCGACGGCAGCGGCGCGCTGTCCTGCATCCGCCGGGCCGAGCAGGCCGCCGAGCGCATCCGGCGCGGTTACGAACCCGACGAGACCGGCTATGTCCAGCCCGGACTGGTCAACGTCCAGGTCGCCGAGGCCCTGTTGAGCCTCGGGGAGCTGGCGGCCGCCGGGGAACACGCCGCGGCGGCCGTCGACAACCCGGCGCACGACCGCGGCCGGGTGCACCGGCTCGCCATGCTCAGCACCATCGAGCTGCGCCAGGGCAACGCCGACAAGGCGGTGGCCACCGCCGTGCAGATGGCCGAACAGGCCCGGGGCATGGAGTCCCAGCGCCTGCGCGACCGGCTCCGCGCGGTGCGCGAGCACCTGGTGCGCAGCGGCTGCGCGGGCACGACCGAGGCCGCCGAACTCATCGACGGGGCACTGCGCGTACCGCTGTGATCCGTCCGCCCCTCGGGGCACACTGCGCCCACCACTGCGCCGTGAGCGGCCGCCGTGCGCCTGCTGCCGGGACGCTGCTGCTGCGATATTGCCACCTACTCCAAGAAAGGTGGCAGAACCGTGCAGTGGACGAAACAGAGCGAACAAAATGTGTACGCAAATCGCTGGTTCAGCGTCAATCTCGCCGATGTCGAACTACCGGACGGTCGGCATCTCGACCACTTCCTCATACGGATGCGCCCGGTGGCCGTGGCCACGGTCGTGAACGAGGCGAACGAGGTCCTCCTGCTGTGGCGGCACCGCTTCATCACCGACAGCTGGGGCTGGGAACTGCCGGCCGGCGTCGTCGAGGACGGCGAGGACGTCGCGGTGGCGGCGGCCAGGGAGCTGGAGGAGGAGACCGGCTGGCGGCCGGGACCCCTGCGGCACCTGATGAGCGTGGAGCCGTCCAACGGGCTCACCGACGCCCGGCACCACGTCTACTGGGCCGACGAGGGCACGTACGTCGGGCACCCCGTGGACGACTTCGAGTCGGACCGCCGGGAGTGGATTCCGCTCAAGCTCGTTCCCGACCTGGTCGCCCGCGGGGAGGTCCCGGCCGCCAACATGGCGGCCGCGTTACTCCTGCTGCACCACCTCAGGCTCGGGCAGGACGCCCCGCCCGGCCTCGGCCGCCGGGCAGGCTAGCGTCCGAGGGCCTGCCAGACCGCCACGATCAGCGCGCCCAGGGCCGTGACGACGGCCACCGAGGGGAGGGGCCAGCGGGCGTGCTCCAGCGCGGTCAGCCGGGTACTGAGGTCCGCCAGCTCCCTGGCGGTCTCCTCGGTGCGGTGGGAGAGCAGGGCGTGCCCGCCCTCGACTCGGGCGTAGGCCACGTCCAGCCGGCGTCGTAACTCTGCGAGTTCTCCCTGGACGACGGGGTGCTCGGGATCGGCGGTCACGGACCGCTCCTTTCCGTAGTCAACTCACATCCCTTGCATGTGCATGTCGAGTCAACTCGCCTGGTGGACGCGTGGGGAGAGTGTGCGGACGGCATATGCGTGCCCGGGGCGCACACGCCGTGTGAATGCCGCGGGCCCGGCACCGTCCGAGGTGCCGGGCCCGTGCGCGTCGCTGCGCGTAATCAGCCGTAGGAGTAGAAGCCCGAGCCGCTCTTGCGGCCGAGCCGGCCCGCGTCGACCATGCGCTGGAGCAGCGGGGGAGCGGCGTACAGCGGCTCCTTGTACTCCTCGTACATCGAGTACGCCACCGAGGCGACCGTGTCCAGGCCGATCAGGTCCGCCAGCTTCAGCGGGCCCATCGGGTGGGCGCAGCCCATCTCCATGCCGTTGTCGATGTCCTCGCGGCTCGCGATGCCCGACTCGAACATCCGGATCGCGGAGAGCAGGTAGGGGATCAGCAGCGCGTTCACCACGAAGCCGGAGCGGTCCTGGGCGCGGATGGCGTGCTTGCCGAGCACCTTCTCGGTGAACAGCTGAGCCCGGCTCAGCGTGCCCTCGGAGGTGGTGAGCGCCGGGATCAGCTCGACCAGCTGCTGCACCGGGGCCGGGTTGAAGAAGTGGATGCCGATGACGTGGTCGGGCCGCGAGGTGGCGACCGCCAGCTTCACCAGCGGGATCGAGGAGGTGTTGGAGGCCAGGATCGCGTCCGGCCGGGTCACGACCTGGTCGAGCACCTGGAAGATCTCGGTCTTGACCTGCTCGTTCTCGACGACCGCCTCGATCACCAGGTCACGGTCGGCGAACTCGCCGAGATCGGTGGTGAAGCTGAGCCGCGCCTGCGTGGCGTCCCGCTCCTCCTCGGTGATCTTGCCGCGCTCGGCGGCCTTGGCCAGCGAGTTGTACAGCCGGGTGCGGCCGATCTCCAGAGCCTCGCCCGTGGTCTCGGCGACCATCACCTCCAGACCGGAGCGGGCGCACACCTCGGCGATGCCCGCCCCCATCTGGCCGCAGCCCACCACGCCGACGCGTGCGATATCTCCCGAGATGCCGGTCACATCGTCCCTTTCGCTGACTTCAAGGCTGGCAACAGGCGCACCGGGGTCCCCGGCGCCTGCTCCGATCGAGCACGTTACCCCCGAATGGTCACGGATCCGTCTCCCGGGTCGGGCATGCTGAGGCCCCGTACACGATCCGTGAGCGTGCGGATCCACAGCGTTCAGGAGGTCTCCCCATGAGCGGTGTCTCGCGTCGTGCCTTCGCGGTGGCGGCGTTGTCGGCGTTGACCGTGGCGCCGGCGGCGTCGGCGGCGCCGGTCTCCGCGCCGGAACCGCCGGTGCGCCGCGCCGCCGCCGGGATGCGGGGCATGTGGCTCGCCACGGTGGCCGGCCGCGACTGGCCCACCCGCGCCGGGCTGGGCGCCGCGGAGCAGCGCGCCGAACTGGTCGAGCACCTGGACAACGCGGTCCGGCACCGGCTGAACACGGTGTTCCTCCAGGTGCGGCCGACGGCCGACGCGCTGTGGCCCTCGCCGTACGAGCCGTGGTCGCAGTACCTGTCCGGCAGCCAGGGGCGCGACCCGGGCTGGGACCCGCTGGGCACCGCGGTCGAGGAGGCGCACGCCCGCGGCCTGGAACTGCACGCCTGGTTCAACCCGTACCGGGTCTCCCTGCACGACGACCCGGGCCACCTGGTCCCCGCCCACCCCGCGCGCAAGCATCCCGAGTGGGTGGTGCCGTACGGCGGGAAGCTCTACTACAACCCCGGGCTGCCCGAGGTCCGGGCCTTCGTCCAGGACGCGATGCTCGACGCGGTGGAGAAGTACGCCGTGGACGGTGTCCACTTCGACGACTACTTCTACCCCTATCCGGTCACCGGCGAGAGCTTCGACGACGGCGCGGCCTTCGGCACCTTCGGCGCCGGCTTCGGCAGCCGGGCCGACTGGCGGCGGGACAACATCGACCGGCTGGTGCGCGAGACCGCGGCACGCGTCAGGAAGGTCCGCCCCTCCGCCCGTTTCGGGGTGAGCCCCTTCGGGGTGTGGCGCAACGCGGCCACCGACGAGCGCGGCTCGGACACCCGGGCGGGCGTCCAGACGTACGACGACCTGTACGCGGACACCCGCAAGTGGGTGCGCGAGGGCTGGCTCGACTACGTCGTGCCGCAGCTGTACTGGAGCATCGGCCAGAACGGCGCGGACTACGCGAAGCTGCTCCCCTGGTGGGCCGAGGTGGCCGAGGGCAGCCGGACGAAGCTCTACGTGGGTGAGGCGCTGTACAAGGCCGGGGACTCGGCACAGCCCGCCGCCTGGCAGGACCCGGCCGAAGTGTCCCGGCATCTCGCTCTCGCCGCGCGCCACCCGCAGGTAAGCGGACACGTCTTCTTCTCCGCCAAGGACGTGGCGGAGGACCGGGGCGGTGCGATGGCGCGGGTGGCGGCGGAGCACTACACGCTGCCGGCCGCCGTCCCGCGCTGAGCCCGCGCCGGACGGGAGGGTCTCAGAGCTGGATCTCCCGGTGCCGGATCTCGGTGTCGGGGCCGGGCGAGCACACGCCCTCGTGCCCGTCCTCGAACCGGACCCGGTACGGGGGAGAGCCCTTCTCGCCCAGGACCTCGACGATCTCGCCGACCTTGTCGTGTTCACCGACCACCCGGCCGTGCTGCACCAGCTGGTCGCCCTTCATTGCGTGCATGCGTGGGGCCTCCTCGCCTGTGTGCCGCTCTCAGCCCCGGGCCCGCTGGGTGACCGCGATGCACACCAGTACCGCCGCGGCAGTCAGCGGAGCGGCCACCGTCAGGTGCTCGCCCAGGAGAAGTACCGACCACACCAGTGTGAGCAGCGGCTGGGCCAGCTGCAACTGGCTGGCCTTCGGGATCCCGATGGCCGCCATGCCCCGGTACCAGACGACCAGGCCGAGGAACTGCGAGCCCGCCGCCACCCACAGCAGCCCGGTCACGCTGTGCGCCGTCAGGTGCACCGGCTCGTACGACAGGGCGACCGCGGCCATCGGCACCGTCAGCGGCAGACACAGCACCAGCGCCCAGCCGATCACGTGCCAGCCCGGCATCACCCGGGCCAGCCGGCCGCCCTCCGTGTAGCCGGCCGCGCACACCAGCAGCGCCCCGAAGAGATAGGCGTCGGCCGAGGTCAGCGCCCCGCCGCTCTGCTGCACCGTGAAGGCGATCACGGCCGCCGCACCCGCCAGGGCGGCGAGCCAGAAGGTGCGCGAGGGCCGGGTGCCGATGCGCAGGGCGGAGAACAGCGCGGTCGTCAGCGGCAGCAGGCCGACCACGACGGCGGCGTGCGCGGTCGTCGACGTCTGGAGGGCGAGCGTGGTCAGGAGCGGAAAGCCCAGGACCACCCCGGCGCCGACCACCGCGAGACCGGTCCAGTGCCGCCGCGCGGGGAGCGCCACGCGCAGGACGAGCAGGCAGCCCCCGGCGATCACCGCGGCCAGGATGCTGCGCACCGCGATCAGGGACCAGGGGCCGAAGCCCTCCAGGCCCCAGGCGGTGGCCGGGAAGGTGAGGGAGAAGGCGACGACGCCGAGCGCGGCCAGGAGCGTGCCGGAGGACCGGCCGCCGGTGCTCGCGGTCGAACCGCCCACTGCTATCCCGGACGGTGCGGTAGCGCTACTCTGTGCTCTCATGCATGAGCGTAGCAGTGTCGCTGACCTGGTGAGTCAGTTGCGAGGAGAGCTGGACCGCTACTCACCCGGCGGAAAGCTCCCGTCGAGCCGGGCCCTCGTCGACCGGTTCCGGGTGAGCCCGGTGACCGTCTCCCGGGCCCTGGCGCAACTGGCGGCCGAGGGACTGGTGGTCACCCGGCCCGGCGCCGGCGCCTTCCGCGCCCGGCCGCGCCCCACGGCCGCACCCACGGGGGACACCTCCTGGCAGGAGGTCGCGCTCAGCGCGGACGGCGCCGCCGACCTCGTACCGCGCACGGTGGACGCCTCGGGCGTGCTGGTCTCGCTGGCCGCCCCACCGCCCGGCGTCGTGGAGTTCAACGGCGGCTACCTGCACCCCTCGCTCCAGCCCGAGCGCGCGATGGCCGCGGCCCTGGCGCGGGCCGGGCGGCGGCCCGGTGCGTGGGGACGGCCGCCGATGGAAGGGCTGCCGGAGCTGCGGGAGTGGTTCGCGCGCGGGATCGGCGGAGCCATCACGGCCGCCGAGGTGCTGATCACGGCGGGCGGACAGTCCGCGCTGACCACCGCCCTGCGCGCCCTCACCCCGCCCGGCACCCCGGTGCTGGTCGAGTCGCCGACGTATCCCGGCATGCTGGCCATCGCGCGGGCGGCCGGACTGCGCCCGGTGCCGGTCCCCGTGGACGCCGACGGTGTCCGCCCGTCCCTGCTCGCCGACGCCTTCCGGGCCACCGGCGCCCGTGTCCTGGTCTGCCAGCCCCTCTTCCAGAACCCGACCGGTGCCGTGCTCGCCCCGGAGCGGCGCGGTGAGGTGCTGCGCATCGCTCGGGCGGCCGGTGCCTTCGTGGTGGAGGACGACTTCGTACGGCGGCTGGTCCACGAGGACGCCGGACCGCTGCCCGCGCCGCTCGCCGCCGACGACCCGGACGGCGTCGTGGTCCACGTCTGCTCGCTGACCAAGGCGACCTCGCCCAGCTTCCGGGTCAGCGCGCTGGCGGCGCGCGGGCCGGTCCTGGAGCGGCTGCGGGCCATCCAGGTCGTCGACACCTTCTTCGTGCCCCGGCCGCTCCAGGAGGCGGCGCTGGAACTCGTGGGGTCTTCCGCCTGGCCGCGCCACCTGCGCGCGATCGCCGCCGAGCTGAAGGACCGGCGGGACGCGATGACGTCCGCGCTGCGGCTGCGCCTGCCCGAGGTGTCGCTGCCGCACATCCCGTCCGGCGGATACCACCTGTGGCTCCGCCTGCCCGACGGCACCGACGAGGCCGCGCTCACCGCGGCCGCCCTGCGCGCGGGCGTGGCGATCACCCCGGGCCGCCCCTACTTCAGCGCGGAACCCCCCGCCGCCCACCTCCGGCTGAGCTTCGCGGCGGTGGCGGGCGCCGGGGAGATCGCCGAAGGCGTTCGACGGCTGCGCACCGCCTGCACGGAGACGTGGGGCGGCTGACGGGGCGGGCACCGGCGCTCACGCTCGGGACGTGAATGGCGTGAATCCTGGTAGCCCCGAGTAACAACCCTTGACCTGGTCACCTCTGCCCTCCACCATCACGGCATGGCGCTCCGGGTCACGTTCGTCGCCTCCGCACGCAGCTCACCGCTGCTCGCCGAGCGCTTCGACGACGACCGGCCGCTGGACCAGGCCGGATGGGACGAGGTGCTCCGTGCCGCGGGTGGTCTGCTGCCGCTGGCCGCCGCCGAGCTGCGCTACTGCTCGCCCACGCCCCGCAGCCGCGCCACCGGGGACGCCCTCGGCTGCGCGCCGCTGGTCCAGCTCGCCCTGCGGGAGTGCGACATGGGCCGCTGGCGCGGACTGACACTCGCCGAGGCCATGGCCCGCGAGCCCGCGGCGGTGGACGCCTGGCTCGCCGACCCGTGGTCGGCCCCGCACGGCGGGGAGTCGCTGCTGGTCTTCATCAGCCGGGTCGGCGGCTGGCTGGACACCCGCCCGGGCGAGCACGGCGACCGCATCGTCGCCGTCGCCGAGCCCTCCGTGATCCGGGCCGCGCTGGTCTACGCGCTGCGGGCGCCACCGGCGACGTACTGGAACCTGGACGTGCGGCCCCTCTCGGCGACCACGCTCACGGGCCGGGCGGGCCGCTGGAGTCTGCGCTTCGAGGGGACTCCTCCGCAGTGGGCCGCGCATCCGGCGTTTCACGAAGATAATCCGTTGTGAGCAGCAGGTCCTTGGCCGGGCCGCCCACCCGCCACACCGTCCGCCAGCGGCCCGGGCCCTGGACGGTGAACTCGCCTCGGTAGAGGTCGGCGGCGCACGGATGGTCGGCCACATGGCGTCCCGAGGCCAGGTCGAGGCCGTGGAAGGGGCGGCCGTCCGCGAAGCGCACGTCGGCGGTGCCCGGAGTGCTCCCCGGCGCGTAGCGCAGTGTCCGCTCCGCGGGCCGGGTCACGCCCTGCCAGGTGAAGGCGCCGGACTCCCTGCTCAGCAGCCCGCCCTCCGCCAGCGCGTCGAAGGCGGTGGTCCCCTCGAAGCGGCCCTCCGCGCCGCTCGCCAGGTCCCGCACCGTCCGCTCGGTGCGCCACCGGCCCGCGAGATACGCCAGCACGTCCGGCACCGGCCACAACTCGCCCATTTTCACTCGCTTTCCGGCCCCGGCCCACTGGTTGCTGCGTGACCCGTTGACGCACTCCGGTCACCTCCCTATCTTGCCGTTCGAAGTGCTGACCAATGTCCGATATCTCGAACGACTAGTGAGAGCCGCGGAGTATCCATGTCACGCACCCGCTGGAGACTCGGTCTCAGCGTCACCGCCCTCCTGACGGCCTCGGCCCTGCTGCCGTCCCCGGCGCGCGCGGAGGCCGTCGCCGACTACACGATCACCGTCGACCCGTCCGCCCGGGGCGCCGCGATCGACGACACGATGTACGGCGTCTTCTACGAGGACATCAACCGGGCCGCCGACGGCGGCCTCTACGCCGAGCTGGTGCAGAACCGGTCCTTCGAGTACTCCACCGCCGACAACCCCTCGTACACGCCGCTCACCTCCTGGACGGCCGACGGCACGGCCCGGGTGCTGGACGACGCGGGCCGGCTCAACGAGCGCAACCGCGCCTACCTCTCCCTGGGCGCCGGTTCGTCGGTCACCAACGGCGGCTACAACACCGGCATCCACGTCGAGAAGGGCCAGAAGTACGACTTCTCGGTGTGGGCCCGAGCCGCCGGCGGCACCACCCTCACCGTCACCCTCCGGGACGCCGCCGGGACGCTCGCGCAGGTGCGCGAGGTGGCCGTGCGGGGCGGGTGGCGCAAGTACACCGCCACCTTCACCGCGACCCGTACCGGCGACCGCGGCAGGCTCGCCGTGGCCACCGCCGCCCCGGCCGCCCTCGACATGGTGTCGCTGTTCCCGCGCGACACCTACAAGCACCGGCCGAACGGCCTGCGCGCGGACCTCGCCGAGAAGATCGAGGCCCTGCGTCCCGGCTTCCTGCGCTTCCCCGGCGGCTGCCTCGTCAACACCGGCTCCATGGAGGACTACAGCGAGGCGAGCGGCTGGCAGCGCGAGCGCAGCTACCAGTGGAAGGACACCATCGGCCCGGTCGAGCAGCGCGCCACCAACGCCAACTTCTGGGGCTACAACCAGAGCTACGGCCTCGGCTACTACGAGTACTTCCGCTTCGCCGAGGACATCGGCGCCATGCCGCTGCCCGTCGTCCCCGCCCTGGTCACCGGCTGCGGCCAGAACCAGGCGGTCGACGACGAGGCGCTGCTGAAGCGGCACATCCAGGACACCCTGGACCTCATCGAGTTCGCCAACGGCCCCCGCACCAGTGAGTGGGGACGCAAGCGCGCCGAGATGGGCCACCCGAAGCCCTTCGGCCTCACCCACCTGGGGGTCGGCAACGAGGAGAACCTCCCGGTCGAGTTCCTCGAGCGCTTCAAGAAGTTCCGCGCGGCCATCGAGGCGGAGTACCCGGACGTCACCGTCGTCTCCAACTCCGGACCGGACGACTCCGGCACCGTCTTCGACACGGCGTGGCAGCTGAACCGCGAGGCGGGCGTCGCCATGGTCGACGAGCACTACTACAACAGCCCGCAGTGGTTCCTCCAGAACAACGACCGCTACGACTCCTACGACCGCGAGGGCCCGAAGGTCTTCCTCGGCGAATACGCCTCCCAGGGCAACGCCTGGAGGAACGCCCTGTCCGAGGCGGCCTTCATGACCGGCCTCGAACGCAACGCGGACGTCGTCAAGCTCGCCTCCTACGCCCCGCTCCTCGCCAACGAGGACTACGTGCAGTGGAGCCCGGACCTGATCTGGTTCAACAACCACGCGTCCTGGGGCTCGGCGAACTACGAGGTCCAGAAGCTCTTCATGAACAACACCGGCGATCGCGTCGTCCCGTCCACGGCGACGGCCACACCGGACGTCAGCGGCCCCATCACCGGCGCCGTCGGCCTGTCGACGTGGGCGACCGGCGCCGCGTACGACGACGTGCGGGTGACCTCGGAGGACGGCCGGACCCTCCTGTCCGACGACTTCTCCGGGGACGCGTCCCGGTGGACGCACTCCGGCGCGGGCAGCTGGACCGTCCAGGACGGCGCCTACGTCCAGACGGACACCGCGGCCGAGAACACCATGGTCACGGCCGGTGACCCCGGCTGGCAGAACTACGACCTGCACGTGCGGGCCACCAAGAAGGCAGGCAAGGAGGGCTTCCTCGTCGCCTTCGGCGTCAAGGACACCGGCAACTACTACTGGTGGAACCTGGGAGGCTGGAACAACACCCGGTCCGCCGTCGAGCAGGCCGCGGACGGCGGCAAGTCGACGCTCCTGTCGAAGGCCGGGTCGATCGAGACGGGCCGCGCCTACGACATCGACGTCGAGGTGCGGGGCCGCCAGGTGACCCTCTACCTCGACGGAGAGGAGTGGGGCAGCTTCACCGACGACAAGCCGGCCGAGCCGTTCCGCCAGGTCGTCACGGAGGACGCGCGCACCGGCGACCTGATCGTCAAGGTCGTCAACGCCCAGGACACCGCGGCCCGCACGGCCGTCGACCTCGGCGGGGCGAAGGTCGCCGCCAAGGCCCGCGTCACGACCCTGGCCGCCGACCAGGACGCGGTGAACACGGAGACGACCACACCGGTCACGCCGGTGCGGTCCACCTTCTCCGGGGTGGCGGGCGAGTTCGAGTACACCTTCCCGGCGAACTCGGTGACGTTCCTGCGGATCGGGCAGGGGTAGGCCGTGCTCCGGACCGGCCGGCGGCACCACGTCGCCGCCGGCCGGCCCGGTCCGGGATGATGTGCATCGTGCTGGAGAACAGTGACCGGCCCGAGCCGGGGCGATACGCGCTCACGGAGACTGAAGACGGCCACGTCTGGGGAGTCTGCGACGAGGTCGACGGGCTCTTCGGGGAGCCGGAGCGTGGCACGTACGAGCTGTTCGGCTGGGTGCCGGAGGGCGACGACGTGCGGGGCCGGCTCGGCAGCCGGGTGTGGCTGGTGCCGGACGGCGGAGCGGGGCCCGGGGGCGAGGAGCTCGGGCCCTGGCTGCTGGAGGACGCGGTGAGCGCGGTGCGGCCGCCCGGGACGGACGGCCTCGTCCTCGTCGGGCTGGACGACTGTGAAGGCCCGCCCGAGGGGCACCGGACTCCCGTGCGGCTGCACGAGGGGCGGCGGTGGCTGGGCTCCTGCCGGGAGTTCACCCGGGTCCTGCCGCCCGAGCGTGAAGTGACCCCACTTGTCTTGCGGGGGCTGACACCGGGGGACCGGTTGCGCGCGGCCCTGGACAAGGGCACCCGGCGGGCGCTGGACCTGGAGGAGGCCGCCCTGGAGATACGCGACGGCCGGGGTGAACACCTCGCCGAGCGGTTTCTGTGGGCCAAGGTCATGGCCTGGCGGCCGTCCTCGCGCGGGGCGGGCCTGATCGACCTGGAGCTCGACTCGGCGCTGTTCGAGCCCGTGCCCGTACACGCCCGACCCGTCTGGGAGCGGTGGCTTGCCGGGCCGCCGGTGGCCGCGAACGCCTGGGCCGGTCTCGACACCAGGCACCGTGCAACGTGGCTCGAACTCGTCCGGGAGCGTGGCTGCCGACGCCCTTGCCCCGATCGGCCTGCCGGTCACGCCTACGAGATCGACGGCCGGCACATCACCGACGAACCCGGTCTCCACCTCGCCCTCGGAGAGGCCGTCAACGGACCGGGCGGTTACTTCGGCGGCTGCCTGGACGCCCTCGCCGACTGTCTGCGCGGCACCTTTGGATACACAGCGCCCGCCACCTTGCTCTGGCGGGACGCCGGGACGGCGCGCGAGTATTTGTCCCAGGTCCTGACGGCGGACGGCCTTCCCCGCGACCTGTTCGCCGAGGTACTCGGAGTGCTCGCGGACGGCGGTATGCGCGTCACCCTCGCGTGATCGATGGCCGGGCGACAGAGCCACGCTCTGGATTGCATAAACGTGCAGCGATACGTATAGTCATGCCATCAAGGATGGAGGACGTCATGGCGGTACGTGCGGCGGTGGCCGGAGCGAGTGGGTACGCGGGCGGTGAGCTGCTGCGTCTGCTGCTCGCGCACCCCGGGGTCGAGATCGGCGCCCTGACCGGCAACTCCAACGCGGGGCAGCGGCTCGGTGCGCTGCAGCCGCATCTGCTGCCGCTGGCCGACCGGGTCCTGGAGGCGACCACGCCCGAGGCGCTCGCCGGGCACGACGTGGTGTTCCTCGCGCTGCCGCACGGCCAGTCCGCCGCCGTCGCCGAGCAGCTCGGGCCCGACGTGCTGGTCGTGGACATGGGCGCCGACTTCCGCCTGAAGGACGCCGGCGACTGGGAGAGGTTCTACGACTCCCCGCACGCCGGCACTTGGCCCTACGGCCTCCCCGAACTGCCGGGTGCCCGCGCCGCGCTGGAGGGGTCCAAGCGTGTCGCGGTGCCCGGTTGCTACCCGACCGCCGTCTCGCTGGCCCTCTTCCCGGCCTACGCCGCCGGCCTCGCCGAGCCCGAGGCCGTGATCGTCGCCGCCTCCGGCACCTCCGGCGCGGGCAAGGCGGCCAAGCCGCACCTGCTGGGCAGCGAGGTCATGGGGTCCATGTCGCCGTACGGCGTCGGGGGCCTGCACCGGCACACCCCCGAGATGATCCAGAACCTCGGCGCGGTCGCCGGAGAGCCGGTCACCGTCTCGTTCACGCCGACCCTCGCACCGATGCCCCGCGGCATCCTCGCCACCTGCACCGCCAAGGCGAAGCCCGGTGTCACCGCCGAAGCCGTCCGCGCCGCCTACGAGAAGGCCTTCGCCGACGAGCCCTTCGTGCACCTGCTGCCCGAGGGCCAGTGGCCCGCCACCGCTTCCGTCTACGGTTCCAACGCCGTGCAGGTCCAGGTCGCGTACGACGCCGCCGCGGGACGCGTCATCGCCATCGCAGCCATCGACAACCTGGCCAAGGGCACCGCGGGCGGTGCCGTTCAGAGCATGAACATCGCCCTGGGTCTCGACGAGACCACCGGACTGACGACGATCGGAGTCGCCCCGTGAGCGTGACCGCAGCAAAGGGATTCACCGCGGCCGGAATCACCGCCGGGATCAAGGAGAGCGGCAACCCCGACCTGGCCCTCGTGGTCAACACCGGTCCCCGCCGCGCCGCCGCGGGCGTCTTCACCTCCAACCGCGTCAAGGCCGCGCCGGTTCTGTGGTCCGAGCAGGTGCTGAAGAGTGGGCAGGTGTCCGCCGTCGTCCTCAACTCGGGCGGGGCCAACGCCTGTACCGGCCCCAAGGGCTTCCAGGACACCCACGCCACCGCCGAGAAGGCCGCCGAGGTGCTCGGGACGGGCGCGGGCGAGGTCGCCGTCTGCTCGACGGGACTGATCGGCGTACTGCTGCCGATGGACAAGCTGCTCCCGGGCGTCGAGGCGGCCGCCGGGCAGCTGTCCGAGCACGGCGGCGAGAAGGCCGCCATCGCCATCAAGACCACCGACACCGTGCACAAGACGTCCGTCGTGACCAAGGACGGCTGGACCGTCGGCGGCATGGCCAAGGGCGCCGGGATGCTCGCGCCGGGCCTCGCCACCATGCTCGTCGTGCTCACCACCGACGCCGACCTGGAGGCCGGCGCGCTCGACACCGCGCTGCGCGCCGCCACCCGCGTCACCTTCGACCGGGTCGACTCCGACGGCTGCATGTCCACCAACGACACCGTGCTGCTGCTGGCCTCGGGCGCCTCCGGCGTCACCCCGGCCCACGACGAATTCGCCGAGGCCGTCCGGACCGTCTGCGACGACCTCGGGCAGCAGCTCATCCGGGACGCCGAGGGCGCCAGCAAGGACATCAAGGTCGAGGTCGTGAACGCCGCGACCGAGGACGACGCCGTCCTGGTCGGCCGCACCATCGCCCGCAACAACCTCCTCAAGTGCGCCATCCACGGCGAGGACCCCAACTGGGGCCGCGTGCTCTCCGCCATCGGCACCACCCCCGCCGCCTTCGAGCCCGACCGGCTGAACGTCGCCATCAACGGCGTCTGGGTCTGCAAGAACGGCGGCGTCGGCGAGGACCGCGAGCTGGTCGACATGCGCTACCGCGAGGTCCACGTCGTCGCCGACCTCGCCGCAGGCGACGCCACGGCCACCATCTGGACCAACGACCTCACCGCCGACTACGTCCACGAGAACAGCGCGTACTCCTCATGAGCACCCGCAAGCACACCGCGCTGCCCAAGGCCCAGACCCTCATCGAGGCGCTGCCCTGGCTGACCCGGCACCACGGCAGGACCGTCGTCATCAAGTTCGGCGGCAACGCCATGGTCGACGAGGACCTGAAGGCAGCCTTCGCCCAGGACGTGGTCTTCCTGCGCCACGCCGGCCTCAAGCCCGTCGTCGTGCACGGCGGCGGCCCGCAGATCAGCGCCGCCCTCGACCGGCACGGCATCGTCAGCGAGTTCAAGGCCGGCCTGCGCGTCACCACCGAGGACGCCATGGACGTCGTACGGATGGTGCTGGCCGGACAGGTCCAGCGCGAACTGGTCGGCCTGCTCAACCAGCACGGGCCGCTCGCCGTCGGCCTCACCGGCGAGGACGCCCACACCATCACCGCCACCAAGCACCAGCCCCGGATCGAGGGCGAACTCGTCGACATCGGGCGGGTCGGACAGATCACCGAGATCGACACCGGCGCCATCGAGGCGCTGCTCGCCGACGGCCGCATCCCGGTCGTCTCCTCGATCGCCCGCTCCGAGGACGACCACCATGTCTACAACGTCAATGCTGATACGGCGGCTGCGGCACTCGCTGCGGCGCTCGGCGCCGAGACTCTCATGGTCCTCACCGACGTCGAGGGCCTCTACGAGGACTGGCCGAACTCCGACGAGGTGATCAGCCGCCTCACCGCGACCCAGCTGGAGAAACTGCTGCCCGACCTGTCGTCCGGCATGGTGCCGAAGATGGAGGGCTGCCTGCACGCCGTGCGCAACGGCGTCACCACCGCCCGCGTCATCGACGGCCGGGTCCAGCACTCGATCCTGCTGGAGATCTTCACCGACGAGGGCATCGGCACGATGGTCGTGCCGGACGAACAGGGGGAGTCGTGAGCAACACCGGGGACACCGCGGGCAACGCGGAGCTGACCGAGCGCTGGCAGGGCACGCTCATGAACAACTACGGCACGCCCCGCCTGCCCCTGGTGCGCGGCGAGGGCAGCCGGCTCTGGGACGCCGACGGCACCGAGTACCTGGACTTCGTCGGCGGCATCGCGGTCAACGCGCTCGGCCACGCCCACCCGGCGGTGGTCGAGGCGGTGAGCCGGCAGATCGCCTCCCTCGGCCACGTCTCCAACCTCTTCATCGCCGAACCGCCGGTCGCGCTCGCCGAACGGCTGCTCCAGCGCTTCGGCCGGGACGGCAGGGTCTACTTCTGCAACTCCGGCGCCGAGGCCAACGAGGGCGCCTTCAAGATCGGCCGGCTCACCGGGCGGCCGCACATGGTCGCCACCGAGGGCGGCTTCCACGGCCGCACCATGGGCGCCCTCGCGCTCACCGGCCAGCCCGGCAAGCAGGAGCCCTTCCGGCCGCTGCCCGGCGACGTCACCCATGTGCCCTACGGGGACGCCCAGGCGCTGGCGGCGGCGGTCACCGAGGAGACGGCCCTGGTCGTCATCGAGCCGATCCAGGGCGAGAACGGCGTCGTCGTCCCGCCGCCCGGCTACCTCAAGGCCGCCCGCGCCATCACCGCCGCCACCGGGGCGCTGCTGGTCCTGGACGAGGTGCAGACCGGCGTCGGCCGCACCGGCCACTGGTTCGAGTACCAGGCGCACGAGGGCGTCCTGCCGGACGTCGTCACCCTCGCCAAGGGCCTCGGCGGCGGACTGCCGCTGGGCGCGACGGTCGCCTTCGGACGCGCCGCCGACCTCCTCCGGCCCGGCCAGCACGGCACCACCTTCGGCGGCAACCCGGTCGCCTGCGCCGCCGGACTCGCCGTCCTCGACACCATCGCGGACGAGGGTCTGCTGGACAACGTGAAGCGGCAGGGCGAGAGGATCCGCGGCGGAGTCGAGGCTCTCGGCCACCCGTTGGCCGGGCACGTCCGGGGCGCCGGACTGCTCCTGGGTATCGTGCTCACCGAGCCGCTCGCGCCCCAGGTGCAGCAGGCGGCTCAGGACGCCGGAATCCTGGTGAACGCGCCCGCCCCCGATGTCGTACGGCTGATGCCCGCGCTGAACCTGGGCGACGACGTGGTGGACGCCTTCCTCCGGGCCCTGCCCGGCATCCTTGACCAGGCCGCCCACGCGGCCCACGGGGACGGACGATCCGGAGAATGAGACGACGATGAGCCAGGCGCAGGAGCACGATCAGACGGCGGGGCCCGCCCTGCCGCAGACCCGCACCGCACGCCACCGGCGGATCGTGGACATCCTCAACCGGCAGGCGGTGCGCTCGCAGAGCCAGCTCGCGAAGCTGCTCGCCGACGACGGGCTGACCGTCACCCAGGCGACGCTCTCCCGCGATCTGGACGAGCTGAACGCGGTGAAGATCCGCAACACCGACGGCGACCTCATCTACGCGGTGCCCAGCGAGGGCGGCTTCCGCACCCCGCGGGCGCCGCTCGGCGAGTCGGCGAAGGAGGAGCGGATGCGGCGGCTCTCCGCGGAGCTGCTGATCTCCGCGGAGGCCTCGGCGAACCTCGTGGTCCTGCGCACCCCGCCGGGTGCGGCGCAGTTCCTCGCCTCGGCCATCGACCAGGCGGAGCTGCACGACATCCTCGGCACCATCGCCGGCGACGACACGCTGATGCTGATCAGCCGGGAGCCGACGGGCGGGCAGGCGCTCGCCGACCACCTGCTGCGGCTGGCGCAGAACGGCCACTGAGGGGGAGCGGGGCTACTCCGGGGCCAGCACCGCGACCAGCTCGGCCAGACCGTCCACCGCCCAGTCGAAGGCGTCCGAGCCGCGCGGCGGGTCACCCACCGGGCGCCGGACGTAAGCGGTGCGCATGCCCACGGCCTGGGCGCCACGCAGGTCCCAGGCGTGGGCGGCGACCATCAGCACCCGCTCCGGCGGACAGCCGGCCGCGCCGAGGGCGAGCCGGTAGACCTCCGGCGCTGGCTTGTACGCCCCCGCGTCCTCGGCCGACAGGGCCTGGTGCCAGCGCAGCCCCGCGTACGCGTTGAGGCGGAGCAGCGAAGCGCGACTGGCGTTGGAGAGCCCCAGGACCGGGAAGCGTTCGGCCAGGCGCGCGAGACCCGCGACGGAGTCGCCCCACGGCGCCAGGCGCCGGCCGGCGGTGGCCAGCCGCGCGACGGCGTCGCCGTCGGTGAGCCCGGCGTGCTCGGCGACCCGCTCCGCAGCCTCGCGGTCCAGGACCCCGGAGTCGGCGTACGGCCGCTCCTTGGCCCCGATGCGCCCGATCTCGTGCTCGACGTGCTCCTGCCATACCGTGAGCAGGTGGCCGACCGAGGCCGCGTCGGCCTCGGGCACCGCCTCGCGCAACGCCGCGCGCAGTCCCCCCGGTTCGTCGACCATCGTGCCGAGTACGTCGAACACGACGGCCTCGACATCGCTCGCCTCTGCCATGCGGCCTCCTCCAACGCGTGCGGACACCTGCCCGGCGGCGTGCCGGTCACCCGTCGGCCGGGTTCAGCCCAGCCAGGCCGCCAGTCCTCCAGTACACCGCACCTCGTCCCCGGCCGTGATCAGCAGCCCCTCGACGCCGGGCAGCGACTCCAGCCACCGCAGCCCCTCCCGCGAACCCATCGCGAACGCCGCCGTCGCCCAGCAGTCCGCCCAGGTCAGCCGCGGCGCCACCACGGTCACGGACAACAGGTCGGTGACCGCCGAACGCCCGGTGCGCGGGTCGACGACATGCGCGCCCCGCTCGGCGCTGCCGGACGTCGCCACGGCCAGCTCGGCCGCCCCGGCCGCGGAGACCACGGCCGCGAGCCCGCCGGGCCGCAGCGGGTCCGACACACCGACCCGCCAGGGCCGCCCCGACCCCGGGGTCCCGAGCAACTGCACGTCCCCGCCGCCGTTGAGACTGACGCCCGTCGCACCCGCCGCCGCGATCCGGCGGGCGGCGCGCTCCACGGCCCAGCCCTTGACGATCCCGGTCGGATCGAGCCGTCCCCGGTACCGCGTGCTGAACCAGCCGTCGCTCACCCGCTCCGCCTCGGCCGCCAGCTCCAGCACCTCGGCGACCTCGGGCGCACACGCGCCGACGGTCACCTCGTCCCGCGCCAGCCGGGAGATCTCGCTGTCGTCGCGGTAGGTGCTGAACACCTCGTCGGCCCGGTGCAGCCCGGCGACCGCCTCGTCCAACGCCGCCCGTACGGCCGTGGGTTCCCCGCCGCGGACGTCGAAGGAGAAGACGGTCCCCATCGTCTCCTCCACGTGACGCGCCGCGGCGGGAGCCTGTGCGGACTCGGCCACGGCGTCAGCCACCGGCCCGGTCCAGTGCCGATTGCAGGGACTGCTTGTATCCGGCGCTGGTGTAGGTGGCGCCGGAGACGGCGTCGATGTCGGCGGTGCCCGCGCTGACGGCGGCCCGGTCGAGCTTGGGCACCGCGTCGGCGGTGACCTGGTCGCTCCGTCCGCCCTTGGGCGCCTGGAGGGTCTCGGCGTCGGTGATCCTCCCGCCGCTGACGGTGACACGCACCTGAACGGGCCCGTACTGGGTCTGCGCGACGTCACCGGTGAGCACCTGCGTGCCCTGCCCACCGCCGCCCTGCTCCCCGCCCGAGCCGTCGCCGGTGCCCTGCCCCGTCCCGTCGCCGGAGCCCTGCCCCGAGCCCGAGCCCTCGCCCGAGTCCTGTCCCGCGGAGGCGGCCTCGACCTTGTCCAGCGCGGACTGGAGGGACTTCACGTATCCGGCGCTGGTGTAGGTGGCGCCGGAGACGGCGTCGATGTCGGCGGTGCCCGCGCTGACGGCGGCCTGGTTGAGCTTGGGCACCGCATCGGCGGTGACCTGGTCGCTCTGCCCGCCCTTGGGCGCCTGCACGGCCTCGGCCCCGGTGATCTTCCCGCCGCTCACCGTGAGCCGGACCTGCACCGGCCCGTACTGGGTGTCGGCCGCGTCACCGGTGACCGTGCCGGACCCGGCGCCCCGGCCGCCCTGCGGCGACTGCGCGGCCGCCGGCGGTGCGGCGCCGCCCGCCGCCGAGGCGGCGCCCGGGTCCGAGGCCGGTTTCAGCGACAGCAGCAGCACGATCCCGGACACGGTCGCGGCGCCGGCGAGCACGGCACGCCGAACGGGGTGACTTTTCCTCATCTGTCCTGGACTCCTGATGTCCGTCGCTCACATCTCGAACGACTCGTGGTGGATACGGCGGGCGGGAACCCCCGCGCCGCGCAGTGCCTCGTACACCGACTGGGCGAAACCGGGCGGCCCGCACAGGAAGACGTCGTGGCGCTCGACCTCCGGGATCTTGCGGCTCAGGGTCTCCGCGGAGATGTCCGGGCGCTCGCCGTCCGGGCTGTTGACCGCGTACATCAGCCGGGCCCCGCGCTCCTCGGCGATCCCGGCCAGCTCGTCCCACAGCGCCAGCTCCTGCGTGCTGTTGGCCCGGTAGAGCAGCGTGATGTCGCCGGACGCGCCGGGCAGCGTCTCGAACAGCGCCCGCATCGGGGTGATCCCGACCCCGCCCGCCACCAGCAGCACCTTGCCGCGGCTGCGGCGCTGGGCGGTCAGGGCGCCGTAGGGACCCTCGGCCCACACCCGGGTACCGGGCTCCAGCTCGCGCAGCCGGGCGCTGTGGTCGCCGATCGCCTTCACGGTGATCCGCAGCATGTCCGGGCGCGGTGCCGCCGACAGCGAGTACGGGTGGGAGCTGAACCGCATGCCCGGCGCCAGGAACCGCCAGCGGAAGAACTGACCGGCCTCCGCGCCCATCCGGTGCAGCCGCCGACCGCCGATCAGCACCGACACGATGCCGGGCGTCTCCTCGATCACCGCCTCCACCCGCATCCGGTGCCGCAGGTTGAGGCGCAGCGGCGTCAGCACGCGGTACCAGAGGACGAGCGCCGTCACCGACCCGTACAGCACGTACCAGACGGTCTTGGCGACCGGCTCGACCGCGAAGTCGTTGCCGGTGCTCAGCTGGTGCCAGAAGGTCAGGAACACGGCCGCGTACGTCAGCAGGTGCACGTGGTACCAGAGGTCGTACGGGATCCGCCGGCGGACCGGGCCGATCGAGATCAGTCCGATGACGACCAGCAGGCCGGTGCCGATGGCGGCCTTGCCCATGTCGGGCAGCTGGTTCACGGAGTCGACCGTCTGGGCGACGATGTCACCGAGGCCCTTGCCGGCCTGCGCGGCGTAGCCCCACATGATCAGGAAGACATGGGCGAGGACCAGGCAGAGCGTGTAGCGGCCGGTCATGGCGTGCCAGCGGGCGACCCGGTCGGAGCCCACCCGCCGCTCCAGCGCCGGTACGCGTGCCATCTGGAGCACCACCAGCGCCATCAGGTACCCGGCGAGCAGGCCGGTGATCCGGCCCGCGTTCAGGATCATGCCGGTCTGGTCGGAAATGGCGGGCGTGTTGCGCCACCACAGCCACAACACGCCCGCCGCGCCCGCCCACACGGCGAGCAGCAGGGGGACGGCGGGGGAGCGGCGCGGACGGATGCGCCGCATCGTCTGACGGCGGGCGGCACGGCCGCCGGCGAGCGTGGTGGTCACGGTTCCTCCGTGGGGACTTGACCCTTGGCCCACAGATACGCGCCGCGCCGCCCGAGCGTTCAGCCCGGTGCGGACTCCTGCCGCCGGTCAGTAGCGCGTGATCGCCGTCGCGCCGCCGGTGGTCCCGATCGCGAGGTGCGGGCGCTCGCCGGGCTCGGCCCATCGCAGGATGCGCCGCATCGCCTCGGCCGGCACCGACACGCAGCCGGCCGTCGCCCCGCGCCCGTTGACGTGCAGGAAGATGCCCGCGCCGCGGCCGCGCACGGGGCGGTGGTAGTTGAAGCCCACGACCAGGGCGTGGGCGTACTGCGCCGTGTAGGTGACCAGGTGCTCGGCCTCGGCGGCGCGGCAGTCGGCGGGACGTGGCTCGGTCCAGCGGTTGTAGGCGCGCGAGGCGTTGTCCTGGCACCACCAGGAGTCCTGGCGGACCGGGCGGTACCGGTATGTCGTGCCGCGCGGCGCCGCCCGGATGCCGAAGGCGTACGGCAGGTCGTACAGCCCGGTCGGGGTGGTGTTCGTGCCCTGCACGCGCGTCGCCCCGTCGGTCAGCCCCCCGGCCCCGAAACGGGCGGGAGCGGAACCGGCCCGCACCCACCGGCCGTCCCCCGCGCCCCTCCGGTCCCACCAGGTGACCGTGCCCGTCGTCGAGCCGGTGCCCGGCGCGACCGCGGTGATCAACTGGGTGCCGCCGCCGGTGTCCGCCATCCGGTCCGGAAGCGGCCGGTCGGCGCTCCCGCCGGGCGGCGCGGAACCGAGCGTGAGGAGGGACGCGGAGACGAGGACGGCTACGACACCGGGGCGCATGGGTCAGACGGTAGAGGGGGGCAGCGGCAACGGCAGCCCGGGAAGGCCGTCCAGGCTCGTCGCGACGTGGTCCTTCTTGGTGAAATAGGCGCTGAGCGAGGCGTCGTCCTCCCGGGCGAACCGCTTGCCGTGCAGATCCCGGTCCTCCTCGTACGCCATGAAGGGGACGGCGTAGCCACAGGTGTCGCGGACGAGTTCGGCGGTCACGACGATGATCGCGCGCAGTCCGTGCGCGGTGCTGTCGATGTCGGGGAAGTGGCCGAGGAGGCCGGGGAAGCGCGGGTCGTCGCGGAAGACGGGCTCGCCGCGGCCGTGCACCCGGACGATGTTCGGCGGGCCCTGGAACGCGCACCACATCAGGGTGATCCGCCCGTTCTCCCGCAGGTGGGCGATGGTCTCGGCGTTGGAGCCGGCGAAGTCGAGATAGGCGACGGTGAGTTCGTCCAGCACCGCGAAGCTGCCCGTGAGGCCCTTGGGCGACAGGTTCACCGTGCCGTCGCCGGCCAGGGGAGCGGTGGCGGTGAAGAAGAGGGGCTGCGCCTCGATGAAGGCGCGGAGTCTGCCGTCTATGCGCTCATAAGTCTTTCCCATGCCTAATGATTATGCGGGAGCGGGCGCGCCGCGTCCCGCCTGCCTGCGAGATTGACGAATCATGCAGGGTTCTGCATACTCATGCATGACAGTGATCGTACGGTGAGGAGCGACCCAAGTGAGCAGCAACAGCGGTGACGTCCGGCTCTGGGGCGGCCGTTTCGCCGACGGTCCCGCCGAGGCCCTGGCGAAGCTGTCCGCGTCCGTGCACTTCGACTGGCGGCTCGCGCCCTACGACATCGCCGGTTCGCGTGCCCACGCGCGCGTGCTGCACAAGGCCGGCCTGCTCACCGAGGACGAGCTGTCCCGGATGACCGACGGCCTCGACCGGCTCGAGGCCGACGTCGCCGACGGCTCCTTCACCGGCACCATCGCCGACGAGGACGTGCACACCGCCCTGGAGCGCGGCCTGCTGGAGCGGCTCGGCGCCGACCTCGGCGGCAAGCTGCGCGCCGGCCGGTCCCGCAACGACCAGGTGGCCACTCTTTTCCGCATGTACCTGCGCGACCACGCCCGGACCGTCGGCGGCCTGATCGCCGACCTCCAGGACGCGCTGATCGGCCTCGCCGAGGCCCACCCTGACGTGGCCATGCCCGGCCGCACCCACCTCCAGCACGCCCAGCCCGTGCTCTTCGCGCACCACGTCCTCGCCCACGTCCAGGCGCTCGGCCGGGACGCGGAGCGGCTGCGCCAGTGGGACGAGCGCACCGCCGTGTCCCCGTACGGGTCGGGTGCGCTGGCGGGCAGCAGCCTCGGGCTTGACCCCGAGGCGGTCGCCCGTGACCTCGGCTTCGAGCACGGCAGCGCCGGCAACTCCATCGACGGCACCGCCTCCCGCGACTTCGTCGCCGAGTTCGCCTTCGTCACTGCGATGATCGGCGTGAACGTCTCGCGGATCGCCGAGGAGATCATCATCTGGAACACGAAGGAGTTCTCCTTCGTGACCCTGCACGACGCCTTCTCCACCGGCTCGTCGATCATGCCGCAGAAGAAGAACCCGGACATCGCCGAGCTGGCCCGCGGCAAGTCCGGCCGCCTCATCGGCAACCTGACCGGCCTGATGGCGACCCTCAAGGCCCTCCCGCTCGCGTACAACCGCGACCTCCAGGAGGACAAGGAGCCGGTCTTCGACTCCATCGACCAGCTGGAGATCCTGCTGCCCGCCTTCACCGGCATGATGGCCACCCTCACCGTGCACCGCGAGCGCATGGAGGAGCTGGCCCCGGCCGGCTTCTCGCTGGCCACCGACATCGCCGAGTGGCTGGTCCGGCAGGGCGTCCCGTTCCGCGTGGCGCACGAGGTGGCCGGCGAGTGCGTGAAGGCCGCCGAGGCCGAGGGCAAGGAACTGGACGAGCTGACCGACGAGCAGTTCGCGAAGATCTCCGCCCACCTCACCCCCGAGGTCCGCTCCGTGCTCGACGTCCCCGGCGCCCTGGCCTCCCGCAACGGCCGGGGCGGCACGGCGCCCGAGGCGGTCGCCGTCCAGCTCGCCGAGGTGAAGGCGGACGTGGCCGGCCAGCACGCGTGGGCGAACGCCAAGAAGTAGCACCCGGTGTACCGGAGGGGCATCGCGGTTACGTTGGTCAGCGAGCTACAGCAGCTACAGCAAGCTCAGCAGCTTCAGCAGCCGACCGAACGGAGCCCGCGATGCCCTTCGCCCGCCTGGCAGCGGCGACCACCCCCACCTGCCACATCGGTCTGGGTCTCGCCGCCGTCGGCCGACCCGGCTACATCAACCTCGGCCGCGACCACGACCTGCCGGCCGACCGTACGGTACAGGCGATGCGCGAGCGGACCCACGTCCTCCTGGACGCCGCCTACGCCCAGGGCGTGCGCTACTTCGACGCGGCCCGCTCCTACGGGCGCTCGGAGGAGTTCCTGGCCGACTGGCTCCGGGAGCGCCCGGAGGCCGACGACGTGATCGTCGGCAGCAAGTGGGGCTACACCTACACCGCCGACTGGTCCACCGAGGCCGAGCGGCACGAGGTCAAGGACCACGGCACGGCGACCTACGAACGCCAGCGCGGCGAGACCGACGCCCTGCTCGGCGACCGGCTCGACCTCTACCAGATCCACTCGCTGACCCCCGACAGTCCGGCCCTCACGGACAAGGAACTGCACGCGAAGCTGGCCGAGGCCGCCGCGGGCGGGGTCACCGTCGGCTTCTCCACCAGCGGCCCCGCCCAGGCCGAGGCGATCCGCGCCGCGCTCGCGGTGACCGTGGACGGCGAACCCCTCTTCCGCACCGTCCAGTCGACGTACAACGCGCTGGAGACCTCCGCCGGACCCGCGCTGGCCGAGGCGCACGAGGCCGGACTCACCGTGATCGTCAAGGAGGGCATGGCCAACGGCCGCCTCGCCGAGCCCCATGCGCCCGGCGCCCTGCGGGCCGTCGCGGAGGAGACTGCCCTGGGCTGCGACGCGGTCGCCCTCGCGCTGATCCTGCGTCAGCCGTGGGCGGGCGTGGTCCTCTCCGGGGCCGCCACCGTGAACCAGCTCGGTTCGAACCTGCACGCCGCCGTCGTCGACTTCGACGAGGACCAGGTGGCACGGCTCGGCGCGCTCGTCGAGGAACCGGGCGCCTACTGGGAGCGGCGCGGGCAGCTGCCCTGGCACTGACCCCCGCAAGCCCGTGACTCACCTCTGAGAGGTGAGTCACGCATGTCCAGTGTGAGACAAGAATGTCTCATGTGGGTTATCGTTGTCTCATGGCCGTTGATCGAGACCAGGTACTGCGCGACGCCGCGTCCCTGCTGACCCGCAAAGCCACCGCAACGATGGACGAGGTGGCGCGGGCGGCCGGGATCAGCCGGGCCACGCTGCACCGGCACTTCGCCGGGCGTGACGCGCTGGTCCGGGCGCTGGAGGCGCTCGGCATCGCCGAGTGCGAAGCCGCCCTGGCGGCGGCCCGCCTCGACGAGGGAGCGGCGGCCGACGCGGTCCGCCGGCTCGTCGGCGAGCTGGAGCCCGCCGCCGGTCTGATCGCCTTCCTCTACACCGAGAACCAGCTGTTCGAGGGCGAGGAGCAGAACAAGGGCTGGGCCCGCGTCGACGCCCGGCTGGCCGCGCTGTTCCGCCGGGGTCAGGAGAGCGGTGAGTTCCGCATCGACCTCACCCCGGCCTGGCTCACCGAGGCGCTCTACGGCCTGATCGGCGCCGGCGCCTGGGCCGTGACCGAGGGCCGCGTGGCCCGCAACGACTTCACCCACATGATCGTCGAGCTGCTGCTCGGCGGCGCACTCCGGAGAGAGGGATCATGACCCGCACCCTGCAGTCGGCACACACGACCGAGGCGGTGAAGCGCCCCGGCCGCTGGCTGGCGCTGTCCGTCCTCGTGCTGGCCGTGCTGCTGGTGGCCGTCGACGCGACCGTGCTCGGTCTCGCGACCCCCTACATCAGTGAGGACCTCGCCCCGTCCGGCACCCAGCTGCTCTGGATCGGCGACGTCTACTCCTTCGTCATCGCCGGTCTGCTCGTCTCCATGGGCAGCCTCGGCGACCGCATCGGCCGCAAGCGGATCCTGCTCGTGGGCGCCACGGCGTTCGGCGCGATATCCGTGCTCAACGCCTACGCGCACACGCCCGAGCTGATGATCCTCGCCCGGGCGCTGCTCGGCGTCGCGGGCGCCACCCTGATGCCCGCCACCCTCGCCCTGATCCGGAACCTCTTCCACGACCCGCGCGAACGCAGCCTCGCCGTCGGCATCTGGGGCGCCACCGCCTCCGCCGGTACGGCGGTCGGCCCGATCGTGGGCGGGTTCCTGCTGGAGCACTTCTGGTGGGGCTCGGTCTTCCTGATCAACCTGCCCGTGATGGCCGTCCTGGTCGTCGTCGGCGCGAAGCTGCTGCCCGAGTCCCGCAACCCCAGCCCCGGCCCGTGGGACCTGCTGAGCGTCACTCTGTCCCTGGTCGGCATGGTCGGTGTCGTGTACGCCGTCAAGGAGGCCGCCGCGCACGGGTTCGCGTGGGCCACGCTCGCCGCCGGCCTGCTGGGCGCCGCCGCCCTCTACGGGTTCGTGCGCCGTCAGCTGACCATGCCCAAGCCGCTGCTCGACATGCGTCTGTTCCGCAGCCGGGGCTTCAGCGGCGCCGTTCTGGCCGACCTGCTGACCATCCTGGGCCTGTCCGGGCTGGTGTTCTTCCTCTCCCAGTACCTGCAACTGGTCCAGGGCAGGCGCCCCTTCGAGGCGGGACTGGCCGAGCTGCCGGCCGCCGTCGGCGCGGTGGTCGCCGGTCTGATCGCCGGCCGCGCGGCCCGTCGCTTCTCGGTCCGTGCCGTGGTCGCGGGCGGGCTCGCCGCCGTCGGCCTCGCGCTCGCCGCGCTGACCGTCATCGGGCAGAACACCGGGTACCCGCTGCTCGGCGCGGCCCTGCTGGTCGTCGGCGTCGGTGCCGGGTTCTCGTTCACCGTGACCGCCGACGTGATCCTCTCCAGCGTGCCCAAGGAACAGGCGGGCGCCGCCTCCGCGGTCTCCGAGACGGCGTACGAACTCGGCGCCGCGCTCGGCATCGCGGTGCTCGGCTCCATCGTGACCGGCGTCTACCGCGACTTCACCGGTCCGGCGGGCACTCCGGCGGCGGCACACGAGTCGTTGGGCGGCGCGGTGGAGGCCGCCGCGGGTCTCCCCGCCGACACGGCCGGGGCGCTCCTGGACTCCGCCCGCCAGGCCTTCGTCGACGGACTGACCCTCGCGGCCGGCGTCGGCGCCGCCGTCCTCCTGGCCGCCGCGGCGGCCTCCTGGTTCCTGCTCCGGGGCCAGCGCCTGGAGGACGGGGTGGAACACCCGTAGCCCCGGCACGGAGACACGAACGGCGAGCCACACCCCAGGGTGTGGCTCGCCGTTCGTGGTGCGCACGTCCACCGTCCGTGGTTCTGCGGGGCCTGCCGTCCGTGGCACGGTTGCCGTCCATGTCGGCCGTCCGCGATTCGGGACCCGCCGCCGTGGGGAGGACGGCTGCCGTCCGCGTCCTGCGGCACCCGCCGCCGTGGCTCGGGCGGGGTCCGGTGCGTGCGGTCGCGCGGCGCGCTGTCCGCGGTTCTTCCGGCCGATCGCACGGTCGGCCGTGCACGGGGCCGCCGTACGCGTCTTGGGCGGCCTGCCTCCGTGCCCGCGCGGCCCGGCCGCCGTGCGGTGCGGGGCTCCGGCCGTGCCCGGTGGATCACGTCACGGACGGGCGATGCGCGACCGGCGCGCGTGCGCCCGGCACGGTAGCGGACGGCGCCCGGATTGCGGTCGGCCAACGCCGCGCACGTCGGCGAGGGGCGGGCCGTCCTCCCGCCGGAGGCTTACGCCGCCTTCGCCTTGCTCGCGTACATGTCCACGTACTCCTGGCCCGACAGCCGCATGACCTCGGTCATCACGGAGTCGGTCACGGCGCGCAGGACGTAGCGGTCGCGGTCCATGCCCTCGTAGCGGGAGAACTCCATCGCCTCGCCGAAGCGGACCGTGACCTTGCCCGGCCGGGGCACCCCCGCGCCGCCCGGCTGGAGCTTGTCGGTGCCGATCATGGCGAACGGGACGACGGGCGCGCCGGTCATCAGCGTCAGCCGCGCGATGCCGGTGCGGCCGCGGTAGAGGCGGCCGTCGGGGGAGCGGGTGCCCTCCGGGTAGATGCCGAAGACCCGGCCCTCGTCCAGCACCCGGCGCCCGGTCATCAGCGCCGCGACACCGCCCCGGCCGCCGTCGCGGTCGACCGGGATCATGCCGACACCGGTGAAGAACCAGGCCATCAGGCGGCCCTTGAAGCCCTTGCCCGTGACGTACTCGTCCTTGCCGATGAAGAAGACCTGCCGGTCGCAGACCAGCGGAAGGATCATCGAGTCGATGAAGGTGAGGTGGTTGCCGGCCAGGATCACCGGTCCGTCGCCCGGGATGTTCTCCACGCCCTCCACCCGTGGGCGGAACATCAGGCGCATGATCGGGCCGAGCACTGCCTTGATGAGCGCGAAGCGGGACAACGGGTCCTCCGGTGTCGGGGATGCGGTATGAGTCTGTGCAGGTGAGGACATTACTCGCGGCCCAGGGGGTCACGCACCTCGGGTCACCCGGGTCTTACGCGGTGTTGACGCGTGTTCACCTGCGGTGCCGTCGTGTTGCGCGGCGGTAACGTCCTCACGCGGTGTGAGGCAGGTCGCGCCCGGAGACCGGTGTGGGTCGCCGGTCCCGGTGTGCCGACCCGGCCCGGATCGAAGCACGGGCGCCGCCCGCACCGTACGAGGCGCGCCGCCGGAGCCGCGCCACCGACCCGTGTGACATCGCGTACCCCCTCAGCCCGCCCTCAAGCCGACGGCCCGTCAGCCATCCGCGCCCACCACCCCCAGGGGCCCGACGCGCCACGCGCGCATCGCGTACGACATCACCCCGCACCCGTGTGTTCCGGCCACGGTCTCCCACTCGTCATGTACGCGCCCCTACGATCGGCCCGCACCGATGTCGACGGCAGGAGGCCCTGATGGGAACGCAGGAGTCGGACGAGCAGGCGGGCGGCACCGGACGGCGCGCGCTCCTCGGAGCGGCGGTGCTCGGCGCGGGCGGAGCCGTACTCGGCCTGTCCGGCACGGCGAGAGCCGCCGGCACCGGGCACGGCGGGGGGCACGGCGGCGGCCTGCGGGGCCTGCCCGTCCCGACCGTCATCGGCCACCGCGGCGCCAGCGGCTACCGCCCCGAGCACACCTTCGGCTCCTACGACCTGGCGCTCGACATGGGTGCCGACATCGTCGAGGCCGGCGACCTGGTCCCCACCAGGGACGGTCACCTCGTCTGCCGCCACGAGCCCGAGATCGGCGGCACCACCGACGTCGCCGACCACCCCGAGTTCGCCGACCGCGAGCGCACCAAGCTGCTCGACGGCGTCTCCACCACCGGCTGGTTCACCGAGGACTTCACCCTCGCCGAGCTGAAGACGCTCCGCGCGACGGAGCGCATCCCGGCCAACCGCCCGCACAACACCCTCTACGACGGCCGCTGGGAGATCCCCACCTTCGAAGAGGTGCTCCGCTGGCAGAACGAGCAGACCCGCAGGCGGGGCAGGCAGGTCTGGATCTACCCCGAACTCAAGCACCCCACCTACTTCCGCAAGCTTGGGCTGGGCACGGAGGAGCGGCTCGCGCGGCTGCTGCGCAAGTACGGCAAGGACCGCAAGGACTCGCCCGTCGTCATCCAGTCCTTCGAACCCACCAGCATCCAGCGGATGAACAGACTCGTCGGCAACCCCCTCGCCGTCCTGCTGTCCGGCGCGAACAGCCGGCCCTGGGACTTCGTCGAGACCGGCGACCCGCGCACCACGGCCGACCTGATCACGCCGAAGGGCCTCAAGGAGATCGCCTCCTACGCGCAGGGCATCGGCCCCACGCTCGACCTGATCATCCCGAAGGACTCCGCGGGCCGGCTCACCGAACCGACGACCCTGGTCCGGGACGCGCACCGCGCGGGCCTGATCCTGCACCCCTACACCATGCGCAACGAGAACCCGTTCCTGCCCGCGGAGTTCCGCAAGGGCGGCGACCCCGACGCCTACGGCGACGCCTTCGGGGCATTCCGCACATACTTCGCCACCGGCATCGACGGCATCTTCACCGACAACCCGGACACGGGCGTGCTGGCCCGCGAGGACTTCGTCAACGACTGAGCGGCCACCCCCGGTTGGGGTGAGCTTCGGCCGTCCGGGCAACCCGCGGCCCGGGCGGCCGCGTCGACGTGCGTATGGCGCACGACCTGGTCACCTCCCTGAGTCCCCTGCTCACCGCCGAGGCCGCGGCCGAGGCGCATGCGTCCGGGGCCGAGCCCGGCGACCTCGAACAGGCGGTCTGGCTGCGCCTGCTGGAACGCCTGGAGGCCGACGGCCCGCCCGCCGACCCGCACCGCTGGCTGCGCCGCGCCGTCCGCACCGAGGCCCGCCGCACCCGCCGGACGACCCGGCGCGAGCGGCCGTACGGCACCGAGCCCGCCGGTGCCGCCGCCGAGCAGGATCCCGAGCAACTCGCCCTCGCCGCCGCCCGGCACCGCGCCCTGCGCGACGCGGTGCGCCGGCTGCCCGGCCGCTGCCCCCGGCTGATGGAGGCGCTGTTGTCGCCGAGAGACCTCACATACCGGGAGATCGCGGGGGAGTTGGGTATCTCACAGGGCAGCCTTGGCCCGGAACGTTCCCGATGTCTGGGATGTCTGCGGCGATTGTTGACGCCGGAGGTTGCGGCCCGCTGAGGACGGGGATAGGAGTGGGGGACCACAGGTGATCAGGTGAGCGGGAGGCATGCGCACATGGGCATGAGCGTGACCATCTCGGCGGCGACCGAAAAGGACGCCGAGCAGATCTTCCGGTTGCAGTACCTCTGCTTCCAGAGCGAGGCTGCGCTGTACAGCAACTACCGCATCGACCCGCTCGTCCAGACCCTCGACTCCGTGCGCGCCGAGGTCGCCTCCGACTGCGTCTACGTGGCGCGGCTCGGCGAGGAGGTCGTGGGCTCGGTGCGCGGCCGGGTGAGCGAGGAGGGCGCCGCCGCCATCGGCAAGCTGTGCGTCCATCCCCGGCTCCAGGGGCACGGCATCGGAGCCCGCCTGCTGCGGGCCGCCGAGGCGGCCCTCGCCGACGAGCGGGGCGCCAAGCGCTTCCGTCTGCACACCGGACACCGCAGCGAGAGCGGCCTGCGGCTGTACCGGCGGGTGGGCTACGAGACGGTGGGCACCGCCCAGGGCGACGACGGCGTCCCCATGATCGTCCTGGAGAAGCCCGCCAAGGCCTACGCCACCACCGCCTGACGCACCGCCGGGACCGTACGGCGTCGTTACGCGGTGCGGGCCCGGCGCAGCCAGTACAGGGCGGACAGCGGCAGCAGCACGGGAATGAAGAGGTAGCCCATCCCGTAGTCGGACCACACGGTCGCGTCGTGGAAGGCGGACGGCTCCACCATCGTCCAGGTGCCGACCGTCAGCACGCCCACCAGCTCGGCGGCGCAGCACACCACCGCCGCCCTGCGGGCCGTCTCGCCGCCGCGTACCAGCGTGTACGTGATGAACCCGTACACGAGACCCGCCAGCGCGGACAGCGTGTAGGGCAGCGGCGCCCGGTCGAACTCGGTCGCGATCTGGTACGCGGAGCGGGACACGGCGCCGACCACCATCACGCCGTACAGCCACACCAGCAGGATCCCGGGCCCGCTGATCAGCCGCGCACCGGCCGGCTTCTCCTCCGTGGTCACCACGTCAGCCTCCCCAGATGTCATACAGCCGCACCTCCAGGACGGCGAGGACGACGCCGCCCGCGGCCACCGTCACCGAGCCCCAGCGGGTGCGCTCGGCCAGCGACATGAACCCCGCCGCCGGGACACAGGCGAAGGCGCCCAGCAGGTACGCCACGAAGATCGTCGTGCCCTGGTCCGGCTCCTCGCCCCGCGCCAGCTGCACGATCCCGACCACGAGCTGGACCAGCGCCAGCAGCGAGACCACGGCCATGCCGATGAAGTGCCAGTCCTTGGTCGGCTGGTCACGGTAGGCCGCCCAGCCGCACCAGGCGGCGAGCAGCAGCGCGGCGACGGCGGTCACCAGCGTCAGGGCGTCGAGCATGGCAGCGAGCCTATTACGGCCCAAAAGGCCCGCCGTCCCCGGCCCCGCCCCCGCACCAGGCACCGACCCGCGGCGGACCCGTAGGGTCGGGGGCATGAAGCTCCACGCACAGGCCCTGCTGTTCGACAACGACGGAACCCTCGTCTCCTCCCTCGAGTCCGTGGGCCGCTGCTGGACGCGGTGGGCCGGCGAGTACGGGATCACCGCGGAGGAGTTCTCGCGGGTCGAGTTGCACGGCCGGACCGCCGCCGAGATAGCCGCCGACCTGCTTCCCGCCCACGCGGTGCCGCAGGCCGTCGCGCGGATCGAGCAGCTGGAGGTCGAGGACGTGCCGAACGGCGGCGTACGACTGCTGCCCGGCACCCGGGACTTCCTCGACGCGCTGCCCGCCGACCGCTGGGCCGTGGTCACCTCCGCGACCCGGCGGCTCGCCGAGGCCCGGCTCGCGGCCGTCGACGTCCTCCCCAAGAACCTCGTCGCCGCCGACGACGTCACCCGCGGCAAGCCCGACCCCGAGCCCTACCTGCTGGGCGCCCGTGTCCTGGGCGTCGACCCGGCCGACTGCGTCGTCTTCGAGGACGCTCCCGCCGGTCTCCGGGCCGGCCGCGCCGCCGGGATGCGGACCGTGGCGTTGGCCACAACCCACCGGCCCGGCGAACTCGAGGCCGACCTGGTGGTCACCGACCTGTCGGCCTTGTCCCCACTGGTCACCGACGCGGGCATCGAGATCGTCGTCAGGGGCTGATCCACCGGGCCCGCGACCACCCACCGTCCACCGCTGTCCACCATGCGGACAGCGGCGTCCGGTCACGAGTACACGTCTGCTTTACTGATCGCATGAGCACGACGAGCGACCGCACCCCTGCGACCGAGGCGACGATGACGCCCGGTGCTCGTTGTATGTGCCGCATCGCTCCTCGCACGTGTCGAATGTGCGCCTTCTAGAGGGCCCCTGCACCACCTGAGCCTCGCGCCCCGAAGCGAGCGCCGCTCATGACCGCCACCGTGCCCCGCGCACGCGGCTGAGCCACGCCCCGCGCACACGTTTCTCCCCGGTCAGCCGGGTCGCACCGCCACCGCGAGAACGTGCCGCGTTCCGAAGGACCCCAAGCCCCCGAAGAACAACGCCCCGTGCCCGGCGCCCACCACCGCGCCGCGCACTCGACAGTGACGGAAACCCACGTGATCACCACATCGGGCCTCACGAAGGTCTATCGCTCACGCGGCCGCGAGGTCACCGCCCTGGACGGCGTCGACCTGCACGTCCGCGAGGGCGAGGTGTACGGCGTCATCGGCCAGTCCGGCGCCGGCAAGTCCTCGCTCATCCGCTGCGTCAACCTCCTGGAGCGGCCCACCGCCGGCACGGTCACCGTCGCCGGCCAGGACCTCACCGCGCTGGCCGGCCGCGGCCCCCGCGCGAGCCGCGAACTGCGGCAGGCGCGCAGCCGTATCGGCATGGTCTTCCAGCACTTCAACCTGCTCTCCGCGCGGACCGTGCGGGACAACGTCGAACTGCCGCTGGAGATCCTCGGCAAGTCCGGGAAGGAACGTTCCCGCAAGGCGCTGGAACTGCTCGACCTCGTCGGCCTCGCCGACAAGGCGGGGGCCTACCCCGCCCAGCTCTCCGGCGGCCAGAAGCAGCGCGTCGGCATCGCCCGCGCCCTGGCCGGCGACCCCAAGGTGCTGCTCTCCGACGAGGCCACCAGCGCCCTCGACCCGGAGACCACCCGCTCCATCCTCGAGCTGCTGCGCGACCTGAACCAGCAGCTCGGTCTGACCGTCCTGCTCATCACCCACGAGATGGACGTCGTCAAGACGATCTGCGACTCCGCCGCCCTCATGGAACACGGCCGCATCGTCGAGTCCGGCACCGTCGGCGAACTCCTCGCCACCCCGGGCTCCGAACTGGCCGCCGCGCTCTTCCCGGTCGGCGGCGACGCCTCCGCGGACGACCGCACCGTCCTCGACATCACCTTCCACGGCGAGGCCGCCACCCAGCCGGTCATCTCCCAGCTCTCCCGCACCTACAACATCGACATATCGATCCTCGGCGCCGCGATCGACACCGTCGGCGGCCTCCAGGTCGGCCGGATGCGCATCGAACTGCCCGGCCGCTACGAGGACAACGTCGTGCCGGTCGGCTTCCTGCGCGAGCAGGGCCTCCAGATCGACGTCGTGAACGCCACGACCGAGGCGCCCTCCGCGCTGGTGAAGGAAGGTGCCAAGTGACCTGGTCCGAGATGCAGCCCCTGCTGGAGCAGGCCTCCTGGGAGACCCTGATCATGGTCGGCTGGTCCACCCTGATCGCCGTCGTCGCCGGACTCCCGCTCGGTGTCCTGCTCGTCCTCAGCGACCGGGGCGGACTCCTCCAGAACGTCGTGGTCAACAAGGTCGTCGGCCAGGTCGTGAACGTGGGCCGCTCGATGCCGTTCATCATCCTGATGGTCGCGCTGATGAGCTTCACCCGCTGGGTCACCGGCACCACCATCGGCAGCGAGGCCGCGATCGTGCCGCTCGCCATCGGCGGCATCCCGTTCTTCGCACGCCTCGTCGAGACCGCCGTGCGCGAGGTCGACGGAGGGCTCGTCGAGGCCGTCCAGTCCATGGGCGGCAACACCTGGACCATCGTCCGCAAGGTCCTGGTCCCCGAGGCGCTCCCGTCCCTGATCGCCAGCACCACCACCACGGTCATCGCGCTCATCGGTTACTCGGCCATGGCCGGCACCGTCGGCGGCGGCGGCCTCGGCGACCTCGCCGTCCGCTACGGCTACCAGCGCTTCGAGACCGGGCTGATGTGGATCACCGTCGCGCTCCTCGCCGTCGTCATCTCCCTCATCCAGTTCGCCGGCGACTACGCGGCCCGCACCCTGCACAGCCGCGGGCGCGGCGGCGCCGCCCCCAGGCTCCGGCTGCTCAAGGCGAAGGAGCCGGCCGCCGCCGACATCGGCAAGGTCGCCTGACCCGCCCCTCCCAAAGACTCCCCGTTGTACCCGTGACGGGGTCGCACCACCTCAGGAAAGGCACTTTTCGTGCGTAACACCGCCAAGATCACCACCGCCGTCCTCGCCACCGGAGCCCTCACCCTCGGCCTCTCCGCCTGCGGCTCGGACAAGGACTCCGCCTCCGACACCTCCGGCCCGCTGGTCGTCGCCGCGACGCCCGTCCCGCACGCCGAGATCCTCAGTTACGTCAAGGACAACCTGGCGCAGAAGGAGGGCCTCGACCTGGAGGTCAAGGAGTTCACCGACTACGTCACGCCGAACACGGCGACGGAGGACGGCTCGGTGGGCGCCAACTACTTCCAGACCGAGCCCTACCTCGCGGACTTCAACAAGAAGAACGGCACGCACCTGAAGTCCGTGGCCTCGGTGCACCTGGAGCCGCTCGGCCTGTACTCCCACAAGGCCGACAAGGCCGGCGACCTGAAGAACGGCGCGACCATCGCCCTGCCCAACGACACCGTCACCGAGGCCCGCGCGCTGCAGCTGCTCGCCTCGGAGGGCCTGATCACCCTCAAGGACGGCGCGGGCAACTCGGCCACCACCGCCGACATCACCAAGAACCCGAAGAACCTCGAGTTCAAGGAGCTGGAGGCGGCCCAGACCCCGCGCTCCCTGAACGACGTCGACGCCGCGGTCATCAACGGCAACTACGCCCTCGAGGCCGACCTCAAGCCGGCCAAGGACGCCCTCGTCCTGGAGTCCGCCAAGGACAACCCGAACGTCAACCTCCTCGTCGTCAAGGAGGGCCAGGAGGACGACCCGCGGGTCAAGAAGCTCGCGAAGCTCCTCACCTCGCCCGAGGTCAAGAAGTACATCGAGGACAACTTCGCCGGGTCCGTGCTCCCCTCCTTCTGATCCGGCCCTGTTCCGATCCCGATCCGAACAGCGCGTCCCGCACCGGGTCCGCTCCGCACGCGCGGAGCGGACCCGGTGGTGCGGTCGGGTGCTTTCATGCTGCATGCTGGGCAGTTCGAGCAGGCCCTGACGGTCACACAGGTTACGGAGCGGCGCATGACGAGCACCTTCCCCAACATCTCCATCAGCACGGAGCGGTTGGTGCTGCGCCCCCTCGACGAGGACGACGTCCCCGCCCTCGCCGCCATGATGAACGACGAGCAGGTCGCCGCCTGGACCCACGTCCCCCAGCCCTTCACCGAGGACGGCGCCCGCACCTGGATCGGCGACCACGCCCCCGCCGAGCGCACCGCCGGCCGCGGCCTCGACCTCGCCGTCACCGAGTTCCTCACCCAGCGGCTGGTCGGCGTGGTCCAGCTGACCAAGACCAACTGGCACGTCCGGTCCACCGAACTGTCGTACATCGTCGCCCCCTGGGCCCGCGGTGAGGGATACGCCTCCGAGGCGGCCCTGGCCACCGCCCAGTGGCTCTTCGGCGACCAGAAGTTCGAACGCGTCGAGCTGCGCACGGCGGCCGACAACACCGCCTCCCAGCAGGTCGCCCAGAAGATCGGCTGCATCAGTGAGGGAGTCCTGCGCAACGCCTGTATAGCGCGGGTCCGCACCGAGGACGGCCTCTGGACGGACGTACGCACCGACTTCATCGTGTGGAGCCTGCTGCCGGAGGACCTGGAGGGCGGGTCCGGGCAGCTCACCGACGACGGCGACTTCACCGCCTTCACGGACTGGAACTGATCCCCCGGGGCCGACGCCGCCGCTTCGCGACCGGGCCGCAGCGGGTACCCTCACGGGGCGCGCCCGCGCATGGTTCAGCAACCACGACCTGCGAAATGCCTGGAGACTGACGACGATGGCCGACCGTGTCACGGTGATCGGCTGGGACGGTTCACCGCTGACCGCCGCGGCACGCTCCGCACTGGGTGCCGCCACTCTGGTGGCCGGCGCCGCCCACCACCTGGCACTTCCCGAGGTACCGCCCGCCGCCGAGCGCATCCGTCTGGGCAGCGTGGCCCTCGCCGCCCGGCGCATCGCCTCCCACCGCGGCACGACCGTCGTCCTCGCCGACGGCGACCCCGGCTTCTTCGGCGTCGTACGCACCCTGCGGGCGCCCGAGTTCGGCCTGGAGGTGGAGGTCGTCCCCGCCGTCTCCTCCGTGGCCGCCGCCTTCGCCCGCGCCGGGATGCCCTGGGACGACGCCCATGTGGTCGTCGCCCACCCCCGCACCCTGCGACGCGCGGTGAACGTATGCCGGGCGCACACCAAGGTCGCGGTCCTCACCTCCCCGGGCGCCGGGCCCGCCGAACTCGGCCTGCTGATGGAGGGCGTCCACCGCACCTTCGTCATCTGCGAGGAACTCGGCACCACACGCGAGCGGGTCACCGTCGTCACCTCCGACAAGGCCGCCGACCACACCTGGCGCGACCCGAACGTCGTCATCGTGGCCGGCGGCAGCGTCGGACCGGGCACGGCACCCGACGGCGCCGGCTGGATCGCCGGCCGCGACCCCGCCGCCGGACCGCGCGGCTGGTCCCTGCCCGCCGAGGCGTACGCCGGCCCGCTGGGCGAGGGCGAGACCGACCTGCTGCGCACGGCCCAACTCGCCAGGCTCGGGCCCCGCCCGGGCGACCTGGTGTGGGACATCGGCTCCGGCAGCGGTGCCTTCGCCAACGAGGCGGCACGCGGCGGCGCCGCCGTCATCGCGGTGGACCGGGACGCCGACGCCTGTGCCCGCACCGAGGCCACCGCACGCCACTTCGGCGTCCAGCTCCAGATCGTGCACGGCACCGCGCCGCACGTCCTGGAGAACCTGCCCGAACCCGACGTCGTCCGCGTCGGCGGCGGGGGAGCGGCCGTGGTCTCCGCGGTCGCCGACCGGCGCCCGCAACGCATCGTCGCGCACGCCGCGACCCGTGACGCGGCCGAACTCGTCGGCAGGGACCTGACGGAGCACGGGTACCGGGTCGAGTGCGCCCTGCTCCAGTCCGTCGGACTGGACACCCGGGCGTGGACGGAGACGGAGCGGAGCGTCGCGTTCCTGCTCAGCGGGGTCCGTCTGGACCGCGCCCCGTGATCGGTTGTTCATACCGCGCGGGGTAGGCTGGCGGATTGTTGTACCGCACTCGGACACCCGGCACTTCGTCGGCCGATGTCCGCAAAAACCCGCACCTTCCGGGCCAGGTGTGGTACGGCAGAACCGGAGGACGCGCAACGTGGCGCAGTCCACAGCGGGCCGTCGCGGATCAAGCTGTCGTGGCGGGGGAACGACCGCGACAATGCCACTCAATGGCTTTGTCGTCTTTTCCCGCGGGTCGTTCGTGCCGCTGGGCACGCACGCTCGTTCTTCACTGTGGGGCGGTCGGTGCGCCGCCCCGGGTGAAGCTGGTCGTAGAAAGCACTAACCGATGGGCGAGGGGTTACGCATGACCGACACCGGCCAGATCCCCGGCGAGGGGCTGCCGGAGAACGCAGGCATGGTGGAGCAGCCGGGCGTCCCCGCACCCGGCGCGTACACCTACCTCTCCGAGGCCGAAGCCGAGGACGAGGACCTGTTGTTGCTGCCGGGAGCCCAGGGTGCATGGGGCAACGAGGTCGCGCCGCCCGCGCCGGAGCCGGTCGTCGAGACCGTGCACCAGCCGGGCCCGCACGAGCTGTCCGGCCGTGACAGCGGCTCGGTCGATCTCAACGGCGTCCGCCTGCCCGATCCGGCGCAGGACCCCGCGACCGCCCCCGTCCAGCCGCGCAGGCCCCTGCACCTCGGCCCGCCGATTCCCGACACCTCCGCCAGCCCGGTCCGCTCCCTCGCCGACCGCGGCCCGGCCGACGCGCCGGTACGGCACTCGGGACCGCCGGCCGCCGGCCCCGAGTACCTCGACGGCCAGCAGGCCGCCGCGACGCCTCCGCAGGCCGCCGCGCCCTGGGGAGCGCAGGGCGAGCCGCAGACCGCGCAGGCGCCGGTGAGCGCCGCGGCGGGGCATGCGGAAACGGTTATTCCGGTACCGGAGCAGGCATCCGAGCCGGTGGGCGCGGCCCAGGCGCTCGTCACGCGCGTCGCCACGGAGGCCGTCGCGGCGACGGGCGGAACGGGCACGCCCGAAGCCGGGTCCGCCGAGGAGTCCGCGCCGGTGGCCCACGTACCCGGCCCGGCGGAGGAGCGCGAACCCGAGCCGGTCGCCCCGGAGTCCGCGCCCGAGCCGGTCGTCACGGAGTCCGCGCCCGAGCCGGTCGCTACGGAGTCCGCGCCCGAGCCGGTCGCTACGGAGTCCGCGCCCGAGCCGGTCGCTACGGAGTCCGCGCCCGAGCCGGTCGCCACGGAGCCTGCCCCCGAGCCGGTCGCCACGGAACCGGCCCCTGAGCCGGTCGCCCCGGAGTCCGTCCCCGAGTCGGTCGCCACGGAGCCCATGCCCCTGGCGTCTGACGAGGGCCAAGAGGCCCAGGCGGTCGAAGGAGCCGACGGGACCGATGCGGTCTCCGAGCCGCCGGCTCCCGAGGAACCGGCGACGTGGGATGAACCCGCGTCCGCCGAGGTCCCCGCGCCGCAGGACGCCCCGCCGGCCGAGGCTCCCGCGCCGCAGGACGCCCCGGGCGCCCCGAGCGCGGACATGCCCGCGCCGCCCGTTCTGGCAGCCGATCCCGCCCCCGAGGCCACCGAGCCCGGACCGGCCCCGGCCCCGGAGGCGCCGGTGGCCACTGAACCGCCCGCACCGGTGCGGCAGGCGGAGGTGCCGCAGCCCGAGCCGCAGGCACCCCCCGTATCGCAGGCCGTACCGCAGGATTCGGCACTCGCGCAGCCGGACGTCGTGCCCGCCGCGCAGCCGCCCGCCGAGACCGCCCCCGTAGCCCACCCCACCGCCGAGGAGGCCCCGGACGCCCCGCGGGACGACGTGCCCCAGGATGTGGCCGTGTTCCCCGCCCCGCCCGAGCCCGCGCACACCGAGGCGACCCCGGTCGCCGCCACCGTGGAGCAGCCCCGGCCCGAGCAGGCACCCCCGGCCCAGGAACCGCAACCCGACGACTCCGTCGGCCAGTTCCTGCCGGTCGACGGTGCACCCGTGCCCACCACCCCGCACCTCGCCCCCACCCCGCCGGAGGGGTTCGTCCTCCCGCCGGAGAGCCTGGCCGCGGAGCCCGGCACCGAGAACCCCACGACGGACCCCGCACTCGAGGTCCCGGCCCCCCGCGAGGCCGACCCGGGCCTCGCCCAGAGCGCCGACGACCTGGACACCCACGCCGCCGACCAGGACGACCTCGTCGACGCCTCCGTGTCCGCCCCGGAACAGGCGGCGCCCCAGGACGCACGCCGGTCCGCCGGACCCGCGGCCCCCGCCTACGACGACGCCGAGCGCGCGGCCGTACTGAAGGTCATCCGCGAGCGCCGTGACATCCGCAACGGCTTCCGCGGCGACCCCATCCCGCACGAGGTGCTGCTCCGCGTCCTGGAGGCCGCGCACACCGCGCCCTCCGTGGGCCACTCGCAGCCCTGGGACTTCGTCGTCATCCGCTCCGCCGACACCCGCCGCGCCATGCACGAACTGGCGATGCGTCAGCGCGAGGCGTACGCGAAGTCCCTCCCCAAGGGCCGGGCCAAGCAGTTCAAGGAACTGAAGATCGAGGCCATCCTCGACACCCCGGTCAACATCGTCGTCACCGCCGACCCGACGCGCGGCGGCCGGCACACCCTGGGCCGGCACACCCAGCCGCAGATGGCGCCGTACTCCTCCGCGCTCGCCGTCGAGAACCTCTGGCTCGCCGCCCGAGCCGAGGGCCTCGGCGTCGGCTGGGTCAGCTTCTTCGACGAGCGCGAGATGGTCCGCGCCCTGGGCCTGCCCGAGCACCTGGACGTCGTCGCCTACCTGTGCGTCGGGTACGTCGACGAGTTCCCGGACGAGCCCGAGCTGATGCAGGCCGGCTGGTCCAAGCGCCGCCCGCTGTCCTGGGTCGTGCACGAGGAGACGTACGGCCGTCGCGCCCTGCCCGGCGAGGCGCCGCACGACCTGCTCGCCGAGACCGTCGCGCAGATCCGCCCGCTGGACGCCAAGGCGCTCGGCGAGGCGTGGGAGCGGCAGAAGCGGATGACCAAGCCGGCCGGCGCGCTCGGCATGCTGGAGATCATCTCCGCCCAGCTCTCCGGACTCTCCCGGCAGTGCCCGCCGCCCATCCCGGAGCCCGCGGCCGTCGCGGTCTTCGCCGGCGACCACGGAGTGCACGCCCAGGGCGTCACCCCCTGGCCGCAGGAGGTCACCGCCCAGATGGTGGCCAACTTCCTCGGCGGCGGAGCGGTCTGCAACGCGTTCGCGACCCAGGTCGGCGCCGAGGTCTGCGTCGTGGACGTCGGCGTCGCCACCGACCTGCCCGCGACGCCCGGCCTGCTGCCCCGCAAGGTCCGGGCCGGCACGTCCGACATGACCACCGGCCCCGCGATGACCCGGGAAGAGGCCAAGCAGGCCGTCGAGGTCGGCATCGAGACCGCCCGCGACCTGGTGGCGGCGGGCAACAAGGCGCTGCTCACCGGCGAGATGGGCATCGCCAACACCACCGCGTCCGCCGCGCTGATCTCCGTCTTCACCGGCGCCGACCCGGCCGAGGTCACCGGCCGCGGCACCGGCATCAACGACGAGACGCTGGCCCGCAAGACCGAGGTCGTCCGCCGTGCCCTGGAACTCCACCGGCCGGACCCGGCCGACCCGCTGGGCGTCCTCGCCGCCATCGGAGGGTTCGAGCACGCCGCCATCGTCGGCCTCCTTCTCGGCGGCGCCTCCCTGCGCACACCGGTGATCCTGGACGGTGTCAGCGCCGGCGCCGCCGCCCTGGTGGCCCGGGCGATCGCCCCCGAGGTCCTCGCGGCCTGCATCGCGGGCCACCGCAGCGCCGAGCCGGGACACGTCGCCGCGCTCAACAAGCTCGGCCTGCGTCCCCTGGTCGACCTGGACCTCCGCCTCGGCGAGGGCACCGGTGCACTGCTGGCGCTGCCGATGGTGCAGAGCACCGCGCGGGCCATGCACGAGGTGGCGACCTTCGACTCGGCCGGGGTCACCGAGAAGTAGCACCGCGACGCGCCGGACGGGGCGGAGCGGGACCGGGCGGCGGCAGATCCGTCGCCACCGCCCCGGCCCGGCCGTACGCTGGACCGACCTCGTGCCGCTCGTGCACGTCTTTTACAATCCGCACGTATCCCCACGTCAGGGCCGCTCCACCGACGCAGCGCCCACCGCATGTCAGGACGAGGAGCCCACCCTGATGGCCGAACACCCCGCCTACCCCGTAGGCCTCCGCCTCACCGGCCGTCGCGTGGTCGTCCTCGGCGGCGGTCAGGTCGCCCAGCGCCGCCTGCCCGCGCTGATCGCGGCGGGCGCCGACGTCCTCCTGGTCTCCCCCTCGGCGACCGCGTCGGTCGAGGCGATGGTCGACGCCGGCGAACTCACCTGGGAGCGGCGCCGGTACGCGGACGGCGACCTCACGGACGCCTGGTACGCCCTGATCGCCACCAGCGACGCCGAGGCCAACGCCGCCGCCTCCGCGGAGGGTGAGCGGCGCCGCGTCTGGTGCGTCCGCGCCGACGACGCCGACCGGGCCACGGCGTGGACCCCGGCGTCCGGCCACAGCGCCGGCGTGACCGTGGCCGTGCTCACCACCGACGCGCGCGAGCGGGACCCCCGCCACACCGCCGCCATCCGCGACGCGGTCGTGGAGGGCCTGCGCGACGGGACGCTCGTCGCCCCGCACCAGCGCACCCGCGCCACCGGCGTCGCCCTCGTCGGCGGCGGCCCCGGCGACCCGGACCTGATCACCGTCCGGGGGCGCCGCCTGCTCGCCGAGGCCGACGTCGTCATCGCCGACCGGCTGGGCCCGCGCGACCTGCTCGCCGAGCTGCCGCCGCACGTCGAGGTCATCGACGCCGCGAAGATCCCGTACGGCCGTTTCATGGCCCAGGAGGCCATCAACAACGCGCTGATCGAGCACGCCAAGCAGGGCAAGGCCGTCGTCCGGCTGAAGGGCGGCGACCCGTTCGTCTTCGGCCGGGGCATGGAGGAGGCGCAGGCACTGGCCGAGGCGGGCATCCCGTGCACCGTCGTCCCCGGCATCTCCAGCTCCATCTCGGTGCCCGGCGCGGTCGGCATCCCGGTCACCCACCGCGGCGTCGCCCACGAGTTCACCGTGGTCAGCGGCCATGTCGCCCCCGACGACGAGCGCTCCCTGGTCGACTGGGCGTCCCTCGCCAAGCTCACCGGCACCCTCGTGATCCTCATGGGCGTCGACAAGATCGGCCGGATCGCCGAGACCCTCGTCGCGCACGGCAGGTCCCCCGAGACGCCGGTCGCCCTGGTCCAGGAGGGCACGACGGCCGCCCAGCGCCGGGTGGACGCGACCCTCGCCACCGTCGCCGACCGGGTCGTCTCCGAGGGCGTCAGGCCCCCGGCCGTCATCGTCGTCGGCGACGTCGTCGGCGTGGGCCCGCACGGGACGGCCTGACATGGGCGACATCGTCACCGTCGACGACCCCGGCGACCCGCGCCTGCACGACTACACGAACCTGACCGACGTCGAACTGCGCCGTCGCCGCGAACCCGCCGAGGGCCTGTTCATCGCCGAGGGCGAGAAGGTCATCCGGCGGGCCGGCGAGGCGGGCTACGCGATGCGCTCGATGCTGCTGTCCGCCAAGTGGGTCGACACCATGCGCGACGTCATCGAAGAGGCCCCGGCTCCGGTGTACGTCGTGGACCCCGTGCTCGCCGAGCGGGTCACCGGCTACCACGTCCACCGCGGAGCCCTCGCCTCCATGCAGCGCAAGCCGCTCCCGGCCACCGCCGACCTGCTGCGCACCGCCCGTCGCGTCGTGGTCATGGAGTCGGTCAACGACCACACCAACATCGGCGCGATCTTCCGCTCCGCCGCCGCCCTCGGCATGGACGCGGTCCTGCTCTCCCCGGACTGCGCCGACCCCCTGTACCGGCGCAGCGTGAAGGTCTCCATGGGCGCGGTCTTCTCCGTGCCCTACGCCCGCCTCGACACCTGGCCGGGCGGCCTGGAGACGGTCCGCGAGGAGGGCTTCTCGCTGCTCGCCCTCACGCCGGACGCACGGGCCGAGCCCCTCGACGAGGTCGCCCCGCACCGCATGGACCGGGTGGCCCTCATGCTCGGCGCCGAGGGCGACGGCCTGTCCCGCCGGGCGCTGGCCGCCTCCGACACCTGGGTCCGCATCCCGATGTCCCACGGCGTCGACTCCCTGAACGTGGGCGCGGCGGCGGCGGTCGCCTTCTACGCGGTGACGGTGGGCCGCCCCACGGCGTAGCCCGCCGCTACGATCCCGGTGCCGGGTCCCCGAAGAGGGATCCGCCGCCGGGCACCCGCTCCTGCGCCGCCCGTACGACACCGCGGTCGTCGCCGAGCCCCTGCGACGGCCCCTGGCAGCCCTGCGCGACGGCGATACCCAGCGCGACCAGCAGCGTCACCACCACGAACACGAACAGGCGCTGACGCAGCAGCCGCGGGTTCGCGGGACGGCGCCGGCCGGTTCCCGTGGTTCTCGGCCCGGTGCGGCCGGTTCCGCTGCGCGGCCCCGGCCGTCCGCCGTCGTTGCGTGCGCCGCCGCGGCCGGTGCCGTCGCGGGGGGCGGGCGTGGACCGGGACGCGGACCGGGCGCCCGCAGTGCCGTTGCGCGACGGCGTACCTCCGCGCGAGGGCGTACCCCCACGCGACGGAGTGGCGCGCCGGGGCGCGGGCCCGCGGGACCCCGGGGTGCTCCGCGGCGCCGGGGTGCCCTGCGTACGCCGCGGGGCGCGCTCGGGATAGGTGTCGGCGAGTCGTCCCGTCGGCAGGTCGGCCTCCGCGCTGCGCGGCGCCGGGGGCCGGGCGTCGGCCAGGCCCTGGGCCTCGCGGGCGGCGATCTCCTTCAGCCGCAGCGACAGTTGCAGCGTGCTGGGGCGTTCCGCGGGGTCCTTGGCCAGGCACGCCCGCACCAGCGGGGCCAGCGCGTCGGGAACGCCGTGCAGCTGGGCCTCCTCGTGCACCACGCGGTACAGCATCACCTCGGAACTGCCGTGCCCGAAGGGCGAGTCGCCCATCGAGGCGTACGCCAGCGTGGCACCGAGCGAGAACACGTCCGTGGCCGGCGTGACCGCGGCCCCGCGCACCTGCTCCGGCGCGAGGAACCCGGGGGAGCCGACCGCGGTGCCCACGTGCGTGAGGGTGGAGGCGCCCGTCGCCCAGGCGATGCCGAAGTCGATGATCCGCGGCCCCTTCGGGGACAGCAGGATGTTGGACGGCTTCAGGTCCCGGTGCACCACCCCGGCCTCGTGCACCGCGACCAGCCCTTCGGAGAGGGCGGCGCCCACGGCGGCGACGTCCGCCGCGCCGAGCGGGCCCCCGTCGACGACCTTGTCGTGCAGGGAGGGGCCGGGCACGTACTGCGTGGCGAACCAGGGGCGGTCCGCGTCCAGGTCGGCGGCGACCAGCCGGGCGGTGCAGCCGCCCCGGATCCGCCGGGCCGCCGAGACCTCGCGCGCGAAGCGCGACCGGAACTCCTGGTCCTCGGCCAGGTCCGGCCGGATGACCTTCAGCGCGACCCGCTGCCCCTTCTTGTCGGAGCCCAGGTAGACCACGCCCATTCCACCCGCGCCGAGCCGCCTGTGAAGCCTGAACGAGCCGACGACGCGCGGGTCCTCGCGCCTCAGGCGCATCATCGCCATGTTCATCCCCGCTGCCCGGTCCCTGTGACGAGCCACAGCTTACGTTTCCACGGGCGCCCGCGCGCAGAGGCCGCGCCCTCTCGCGACGACGGATTGTCAGTGCCGGGTGCGACAGTTGAGGGGCGGTCAGGGAACGGGCGGGCGGTCCGGCCCCGGCCCGCCGGTGATCCCAACCGACCGTCACGGGCGGGGGATTGGGTCCGGGAAGCCGGGCCGGGCGGTGCGGCGGGAGGGCGCCGGGGAGACGCCGGGTGACTGCCGAGCGGTCCGGTCCGGGCCGGACGGCCGGTGGAGACGGGGGCGTACGGGGCGGTGCCGCAAGTGAGAGAAGTCACCGGACGTCCCGGAGATACCGGGGCAGGGCGGGCACCCCGTCCGGGAAGACCCCGAGTCCCGGGACCCGGTCTCCACCCAGGGGAGTACTCGGCCGGGCATGGCTCATCCTCCGGGAGGCCCGGCAATCGGTACGAGGGCATGACGTCCCGCGATCCCCGGACACCTAGATTTGAGGTCAAGCGGCGGGTGGCAGCACTCGTCCCCCGAGGTCAGACACCCGCCGCTGCCAAGGACAACGGAATCGGTCAGGAGAGGGACCATGGCCCAGACGCTGCCGCGGACGCTGGTCCGCACGCGGGAGACCCGCAGTCAGGGCCGCCGCCACCCCGCGGTGGCGACGCTCATGGCCCTGCCCCTGGCGGTCCTGCTCCTTCTCGTCTTCGACGGGTGGGAGACAGTGGCCACACAAGCGTCGTCCGTGGGTGTGGTGCTGGGGCGCTGAGCGGCGCCCCGGGCCCGGAAGAGCGGTCCGGGCGGGGACATCCATCCATGAAACCCCGTGGGGACGGGGGTGCGGCGGACGGCAAGAATGCCGGCGCAGCTGGGGAGCTGCGCCGGCATTGCCGTGTCCGAGGAAGCGGTGCGTACCCTCACCCGGTGACCACGGACGCCCTCCTCCCCGCCCTCGCGGCCCGCGTCAGGGCGACGGCCCACGCCGACGCCCCGGCCTGCCCCTGCGGTGCGGCCACCCTCACCACCCTGGCCGACCGCCCGGACGCCACCGTCGTCCGGCACGCCGGCGCCGTCGCCAAGGCCCACGCGCCGGACGCCGACCCCGCCGCCCTGGCCCTCCGCGTCGAGGTCGCCGCCCGGCTCCCCGGCGTCCTCCTGCCGCCGCTCGCCCCGGCGCCCGTGACGCTGCACGGGCGGCTCGTCACCCACTGGCCGTACGGCACCCCCGTGGACCCCGAGGATCCGGACGCGGCGCCCTGGGAGGCGGCGGCCGCACTCCTCGCGCGCCTCCACCGGACGCCGGTGCCCGCCGCCGTGCCCGCGATGCGCGGACCCGCGAAGGCGGCCCGGGCCGTCGCCCGCCTCCGGGCCGGCGCCCCGGACCACCCCGCCACCGACCCCGTGCTCCGGGCCTGGGCGGACCTGCCCGCCTGGGCGCGCGGCGAGGCCGCCCCGCCGACGGCGGCCGGCCTGGTCCACGGCGACTTCCACCTCGGCCAGCTCGTCCGCCACCCCGTCCCCGCGGGGCCCTGGCTGCTGATAGACGTCGACGACCTCGGCACCGGCGTCCCGGCCTGGGACCTGGCGCGTCCGGCGGCCTGGTACGCCTGTGGACTGCTCCCGCCCGACGAGTGGCACCGCTTCCTGAGCGCCTACCGCGCCGCCGCCGGCCCCGCGGTCCCGTCCGACGGCGATCCCTGGCCCGCGCTGGACGTCCCGGCCCGTGCCCTCACCGTGCAGACCGCCGCCCGCTCCGTCACCAAGGCGGCCGCGGCGGACCGGCCCCTGGACGAGGTGGAGCTGCCCCTGGTCGACGCCTGCGCCCGCATGGCCGCCATCCGCCCCTCCGCCCCAGGCGGTTGAGCCGAATTTCCGCGAAGTAGGGTGCAACCGACCCGCGGCCGGACAGAGTCTGTCCTGGCGATACGCGAAGCAGGACCGACCGGCGAGGAGTTGAGCCGTCCATGCAGTGCCCCAAGTGCCACGCACCGATGCACACCTACAACCGCAACGGCGTTCAGATCGAGCAGTGCAGCGGCTGCCGCGGCATCTTCCTCGACTACGGCGAACTGGAGTCGCTGACCCGCCTGGAGGCCCAGTGGTCCCAGTCCGCTCCGCCGCCGGCCCCGCCCGCCGCCCCGCAGGCGTACCCGGCCGCGCAGCAGCCCGCCTGGGGCGCCCCGCACGGCGGCCACGGGCACGGCCACTACGGTCACCACCGTCAGAAGGGCTTCGGCCGGATGCTCTTCTCCAGCTGATCCGGCTCTCCGGCTGATCCGGACACGACGAAGCCCCGGCCGTACGAGACGGCCGGGGCTTCGGTGGGTGTGGACGATACTGGGATTGAACCAGTGACCTCTTCCGTGTCAGGGAAGCGCTCTCCCGCTGAGCTAATCGTCCGGGAGTACTACCGGTGCTGCGTGCGCGATACTGGGATTGAACCAGTGACCTCTTCCGTGTCAGGGAAGCGCTCTCCCGCTGAGCTAATCGCGCGGGGATCCATACGGATCGGTGATCCTTGCGGACCAGTGGACGATACTGGGATTGAACCAGTGACCTCTTCCGTGTCAGGGAAGCGCTCTCCCGCTGAGCTAATCGTCCTTGGAGGTGGAGACGGGATTTGAACCCGTGTAGACGGCTTTGCAGGCCGTTGCCTCGCCTCTCGGCCACTCCACCAGGAGTGTAGGAGGTCCGGGAGACCCCCTGTTCCTGCGAGCGGACGACGAGGCTCGAACTCGCGACCTCAACCTTGGCAAGGTTGCGCTCTACCAACTGAGCTACGTCCGCCTGTCGGTTCGGTCCGCTTGCGCGGCCCGGCGACGTGATGAACTCTAGCGGATACCGGGGCCAGTACAAAAACGCGTTTGTGCAGCGTGCTGCGGTGCGTCCGCTCGCCTACCTGGTCAGGGCTCCCGGAAGGACACGTTCGGGTGCCCTCCGGGACACCGGCCTAGACTCGGGCACGTGCACGACCTCCCTCCTCTCGCCCGCTTCGGCGGCCGCGTGGCCACCGGCCTCCTCGACGTCACGAGCGATCCCGCCGCTCTGGAGTCCGAGGGTTTCTGGGCCGTCTGCGCGGACTTCGAGGGCCGTACGACCTGCGCACGCTTCGCCGACGTGCGGACCGAGCCGGTGCCGTCGCCCGCAGCGGGGCGGTGGCACGGACCGGCCGTCGGTGACTGGACGTCCTCCCTCGACCGCGCCCCGTACACGGCGGCGGTCCGGCGCATCCGCGAGCACATAGCGGCCGGCGAGGTCTACCAGGCCAACCTCTGCCGGGTCCTCTCGGCGCCCCTCGCCCCCGACGCCGACGTGGACGCCCTCACCGCCCTGCTGGCCCGGGGCAACCCGGCGCCGTACGCCGGCACGATCCGGCTGCCCGGACACGGCGTCGAGATCGCCACCGCCTCGCCCGAGCTCTTCCTGCGCCGCGACGGCCGGACGGTGGAGTCCGGGCCGATCAAGGGGACCGGGCGGACCGAGGGTGACCTGCTGGAGAAGGACTACGCCGAGAACGTCATGATCGTGGACCTGGTCCGCAACGACATCGGGCGGGTCTGCGCCACGGGCAGTGTGACCGTGCCCGACCTGTGCGCCGTCGAGAAGCACCCCGGCCTCGTCCACCTGGTGTCGACCGTACGCGGCGAACTGCGCGCGGACGCCGGCTGGCCGGAGCTGTTCGACGCGGCCTTCCCGCCCGGTTCCGTCACCGGCGCGCCCAAGTCGAGCGCCCTGCGGATCATCGACGCCCTGGAGACCGCGCCGCGCGGCCCGTACTGCGGAGGCGTCGGCTGGGTCGACGCGGACCGGGGCACCGGCGAGCTGGCCGTCGGCATCCGGACGTTCTGGACCGACCGGACCGAGGGGCTGCTGCGCTTCGGCACCGGGGCCGGCATCACCTGGGGGTCCGACCCGGACGGCGAATGGCGGGAGACCGAACTCAAGGCGTCCCGGCTGCTCGCGGTAGCGTCGGGGGCGTACGAGGTCACCGGAAGTGGAGAGGCGCTACCGACGTGAAGATCTGGCTCGACGGCGGACTGCAGGACATGGAATCCGCCCGCGTCTCCGTCCTCGACCACGGGCTCACCGTGGGCGACGGCATCTTCGAGACGGTGAAGGCGGTGGCCGGCCGGCCGTTCGCGCTCACCCGTCACCTGGACCGGCTGACCCGCTCGGCCCGCGGCCTGGGCCTGCCCGACCCCGACCTCGACGAGGTCCGCCGGGCCTGCGCCGCGGTCCTGGCCGCCGACCCGGTGCCGCTGGGACGGCTCCGCATCACCTACACCGGCGGCCACGGCCCCCTCGGCTCCGACCGCGGCGAGCACGGCCCGACCCTGGTCGTCGCCCTCGGGGAGACGAGCCGCCGCCCCGACTCCACGGCCGTCGTCACGGTGCCGTGGACCCGCAACGAACGCGGCGCGCTGACCGGCCTGAAGACCACCTCCTACGCCGAGAACGTCGTCGCCCTGGCCCGCGCCCGGGAACGGGGCGCCTCGGAGGCGCTGTTCGCCAACACGGTCGGGCAACTCTGCGAGGGCACCGGCTCCAACGTCTTCGTGGTCCTCGACGGAGAGATCCACACCCCGCCGGTCGCCTCCGGCTGCCTCGCCGGGATCACCCGCGCCCTGGCCGTCGAGTGGAGCGGCGCCCGCGAGACCGACCTCCCGCTGGACGTCCTGGAACGCGCCGACGAGGTCTTCCTGACCTCCACGCTGCGGGACGTGCAGGCCGTGCACCGGGTCGACGACCGCGAACTTCCGGGCGCTCCCGGACCGGTGACCGCCAAGGCCATGCGGGTCTTCGAGGAGCGCTCCGGGGACGACCTGGATCCCTGAGCGCGGATATTGGGCTGCCGTTCGGCCTCTCCGGTGGGTAGAACTGCCCTGATGACCACGACCCTGCGGCCGACCGAGCCGCTCCAGCGCGCCGCCGACGGGACGCGCTCACGCCGCTACCAGGTGTGCGTGAACAGCCGCCCCGTCGGTGCCATACACCTCGGCACCTCGCGCTCCCTCGGCGACTCGGTGGCCGTGATCCACCGGCTGCGCATCGACGAACCGGACCGCCGGCGGGGCCGGGGCACGGTGGCCGCGCTCGCCGCCGAGGAGATCGCGCGCGGCTGGGGCTGCCGCCAGATCGAGGTGGGCGTGGCCGCCGACGCGGAGGCCGGCGCCCGCCTCGCGCAGGCGCTCGGGTACGTCCTGCGCAACCGCGGCATGACCAAACAGCTCGGCGGCACCCCGCCCGCCCTGCCCGAGGGCAGCCGCGCTCGGCCGATGACACCGGACGAGTTCGAAGCCTGGCAGGCCTACGAGTCCGAGCAGTACGCCCGCACCTGGATGGAGCGGGGGGTGCCCGAGGCCGAGGCGCGCGCCAAGGCCCGCCGTGACCACGAAGTGCTCCTGCCGCAGGGCCTGGCCACGGAGAACACGCTGTTCGACGTGTTGGAGCACGAGGGGACCAAGGTCGGGATCCTCTGGCTGGCGCTGCACGAGGACCGGGCCTTCGTCTTCGACGTCGAGGCCGACGAGGCGCACCGGGGCCGGGGGCACGGGCGCACCCTGATGCTGCTGGCCGAGGGCCGGGCGATCGGCGCCGGCCGGCCCCTGATCGGCCTCAACGTCTTCGCGGGGAACACCGCGGCCGAGCGCCTCTACGAGTCGCTCGGCTACCGGACCACGCGGTCCCTGTTCTACAAACCCCTGCTGTGAGCGCGGTGGGGGACCGGCGCGACGCGGGACGGCGGTACGCGTCTCAGCCCCGCCGTTCGGCCAGCAGCCGGTCCGCGATCTCCTCGATCCGCTCGCGCAGCCCCTCCTGGCTCTTGCCGCCGTCGAGGCGCTCGCCGCCGATCACGTAGGTCGGCGTGCCGGTCACGCCGATCGCCTTGCCCTCGGCCTGGTCGGCGTCGACGATCAGGATGTGCCGGCCGTCGACGAGGGCGGTGTCGAACTCCTCCGCGTCCAGTCCGAGGTCGCCCGCCACCTCCACCAGCAGCGCCTCGCCCTTGCGGTCCAGCTCCGCCACGCGGCCCAGCACGGCCTCGGCGTACGGCCACCCGCTGCCCTGGGCGACGGCCTCCTCGGCGGCCTGCGCGGCGGCGAAGGCGTGCTTGTGCTTCTCCAGCGGGAAGTGCCGCAGCCGCAGCTCCAGCCGGTCGCCGTAGCGGGCGCGAAGGGCGCGCAGGTCGTCCAGGGCGGCGTGGCAGTCCGGGCACTGGAGCTCGCACCAGACGTCGAGTACGGGCGCGGCGGGCCCGGCGGGGGAGGAGTCACTCATGCCCCCATCCTCCCAGCCCACGGGGCACCGCCCCGACCGTGGTCCTCCTCCGGCACCGGCACCTGGGGAGGAGCCGACCCGGAGATCTCCCTGATCTCGGCCCACGGCATGGCCTCACCGCGTGCGGGCGGTGCAGGATGGAAGGGACGAAGTACTCATGCCCGACCTGGCCCAGCTCTGGAGGACCGGATGATTGCCGAGACCGTCTGCTCCGCGGTGTCCGCGGCGGGCCTGGGCATCGCGGCGGTCACCGCGTACCGCAGGCGTTTCCTCACCGCCGTCCGTGTCGCCGCCTACGCGCTGGTTCCGATCGGCCTGGTGATGACCGGGGTCGTGGAGTGGCTGGCCGACACCGCTTTCAGCCCGGTGGCCTGGGCCGGATTCGGAGTCCTGGGCGTGGCCTGGGTGCTCTTCGTGATCACGCGCACGGTCGAGCGCCGCCGCGGCGGCACCCGCAAGGAGCGCAAGCAGGCCAGGGCGGCGGCACAGCGCGACGCGGTGGCGCCGGGCGCCTCCGCACCCTCGCTGGGCGCCGGTGCGAGCCCGGCCGCCAAGCCCGCGCCCAAGCCGGCGAACGCGTCCCGTGGTGAGGACGACTTCAGCGACATCGAGGCCATCCTCAAGAAGCACGGCATATGACCTCCGTCGTCCCGGGCTGAAACGACACAGCGGTCCGAGGCCGACAGCGCGTGCTCCGTAACGATCACGATCCGACCGGAGATTGCGACATTCAACGAACTCCCGGTCGTTACGGGCGTGTTGATCGCGAGGGTCCGCTCCGCTGCGTCATCATCGCCGCGAGATGCCGGACACCACTCAGCTGGATCCCCAGCTGGACACGAGACAGAGCGAAACCGCGCGGACACGGAGTGAACCACGCGGCTGCCTCTTCGCCCTTTCCCAGCCACCGCTCATGATCTTCCTAGCGGTGATCGGGTGTCTGCTGCTCATGGCTGCGTTGCACGATCTGCTGTTGCTGTGAGCCGTACCCGCGCTCCCCGGCGCCACCCGCCGGGGGCCGCGACACACCCCCGGGCGTGCCCTCGCAACCGCCCGTCCGCGCCGACGGCTCAGCCCGCGGCCTCCTTGCGCCGGGCCCGGTAGGCCGCCACGTGCAGACGGTTTCCGCACGTCCGGCTGTCGCAGTACCGCCGCGACCGGTTGCGGGAGAGATCCACGAAGGCGCGCCGGCAGTCGGGGGCCTCGCAGCGCCGCAGCCGCTCCTGCTCCCCGGCGACCACGAAGAAGGCCAGGGCCATCCCGCAGTCGGCGGCCAGGTGGTCCGCTACGGAGGCGCCGGGCGCGAAGTAGTGGATGTGCCAGTCGTAGCCGTCGTGGTCGGTGAGACGGGGCGTGGTGCCGGCGGCCGCGACCAGGTCGTTGATCAGTCCGGCGGCGGCCCGGGCGTCGGGAGCCGCGAAGACCGCGGCGAACCTCCCGCGGATCTTGAGGACGGCCGAGAGGTCCAGTTCCGAGAGCATGCCGACGTCGCTGATCTCGTGCGTTCCCACGAATTCCTGGAGGGCGGCGACGTCCGGCAGACCGTCCGGAGCGGTGTCGTCCTCCGGTACGGAGTTCACCAGATCGACCACGGTGTCGAGCGCGCACCGGGTGTCGTGGGTGATCAGCACACTTAGCTCCCTGGCCTGGGGTCGGGCGGGCGCCCGCCGATGCTGGCCGATGGTAGTGCCATCCGCGGCGGGCGGACCGGCCGCGATCGCCACCCCGGCCGCCGGCTGCCCCTACAACGCGGCCGGACCGGGCTTCGTTCCCCGGCGGGGACGCGCGTCGGCGCCGTCACCGCGGAGAACCGCGGCGACGACGCCGTGTGTGCCGTATGCGGTTGTCCCGGCCCGTGCCGTCACCCCGAGTCGACGGCGACGGGCGGCTTCACTCGGAGCCCCCTCCCTAGCTTTCCGCCAGGATGTGCGAGAGCTCCTGATCGAGATCGAAGTGCCGGTGCTCCGTGCCGGGGGGCACGGCGGCGTCTGTGCGCTTCAGGAAGGACTCCAGGGCCCTCGCGGGGGCCTCGAGCAGTGCCTCGCCCTCCGGAGAGCTGAGGGCGATGCACACGACGCCCTGGCCGTGACTGCGGGACGGCCAGACACGGACGTCGCCGGTCCCGGTGGGACGGTGGAGACCTTCGGCGAGGAGGTCGCGGGCGAACACCCACTCGACGGTTTCCTCGGCTCCGGTGTGGAAGGTGGCGTGCACGGCGTAGGGGTCGGCCGTGTCGTACCGCAGGCCTGCGGGGACAGGCAGGGAGGACTCGCTCGACACAACGAGGCGCAGGTGCAGCTCGCAGCTGACCGTGGTGTTCATAAGCGCCAGGGCCTTTCGCTCAGTGTGCGCTCGGGGATTCGCACGTCGGCGAAATCGACATGCCACCTACGGTGCCGTTGTAAACCCCTCTGAGTGTTTTGCGTGTGTTTACGTAACTCTTCTGGCCGAGTGATCGTTCGAGTCCTGCGCCCATTCCGGTGACAGGTTTCGCTCGGGTAGTGTTTGGCCGTATGAACACGGGGAGTAACAAGCCCGGCGAGGCGGCCGTGGCGGAAGACCGTACGGGGACGGACGAAGCCACGGGCGAGCGCGCGCTCGGCTCGCGGGCACCGGATTTCGTCAAGGCGCGCCGCGCCCTGCACCTGAGCTGGCAGGTCGGCGTGTTCATCGTCGGCCTGGCCGTGGTGGTGGCCGGCATCATCATGCTGCCGTTGCCCGGACCGGGCTGGGTCGTCATCTTCGGCGGCATGGCGATCTGGGCGACCGAGTTCGTCTGGGCCCAGCTGGTGCTGCGCTGGACCAAGCGCAAGGTCACCGAGGCGGCGCAGCGCGCCCTCGACCCCAGGGTGCGCCGCAGGAACATCATCCTGACCTCGATCGGGGTGGTGATCTTCGCCGTGCTCGCCGGGATCTACCTGTGGAAGTTCGGCCTCGTGATGCCCTGGAAGATCAAGGACCAGTGACCGCCCGCGACGGGTGCGGCGTCCCGGTACCGGCTGGTCACGAGCGCCTCTGACATGGGGTAATGTTCTTCCTGCGTCCGGGCGATTAGCTCAGTGGGAGAGCGCTTCGTTCACACCGAAGAGGTCACTGGTTCGAACCCAGTATCGCCCACCGGATCATCAGGCGGCCCGGCTCACGATGGTGAGCCGGGCCGTTCTGTCATGTCCGTCGTCCGGTGCGTACGTCGGCTTCCGCAGCCGGTGCGTACGTGTGCGTCACCTGGTGCGCGCGTGTCCGCCCCGGGCGGGGCGGCGACGGGTGTGCCGGTCGCTCCCGGTGTCCGCCCGAGCGCTCGCGCGACGGTTCCGCTTCCGTGTCCCGTCATCCAACCGTGACCTTCCGTGCCCCGCGTGCCGGCGGACTTCCCGGTGTTCGGCCCGTCGGTCGCGCGGCGCCCACCTGGCTGTTCTCCGGCGCTTCCGCCGCCGCCCGCGAAATGACGCCTCCGGCTCGTCGCGCCGGGCGCCCGCAAATTCCTGTCCGAATCGTTGACGCGCTTACGGGCCCTCCGTACCTTGTGCCAGCAAGCGCTTACTTGAAACGATTCATGGGGCGAAGGCCGCGTCGCGGGGAGGCTCGTATGCAGCAGGGCGGGATTGCGCGGAGGCAGGTCGGGAGGCGCACGGTCCTCAAGGCGGCGGGGGCTTCCCTCGCCGTCACGGGGCTGGGGGCCACGGCCACCGCGTGCGGCGGCGGGAGCGGTTCGGGAGACGGTTCGGTGACGATCCGTTACTCCTGGTGGGGTGCCGAGGACCGGGCCGAGCGCATCAACAAGACCATCGCGCTCTTCGAGAAGAAGTACCCCAAGATCAAGGTCAAGACGGACTTTCAGCCGTACACCGACTTCTGGAAGAAGTTCAACACGCAGGCTTCCGGGGGGAATCCGCCGGACGTCTTCCAGAATGCCGTCGGATTTCTTCGCAAATACGACGCGAAGAATGTCCTGCTCGATCTCGGAGGGCAGGTCGAGGCCGGAAACCTCTCCATGGACGGATTCCGCGCGGGCCTGGAGAAGTTCGGCGAGATCGACGGCAAACTCCTGGGCGTGCCCGTCGGTTCGAACTCCATGGCCCTGGTCGTCGACAAGCCCGTCTACACCCGGGCCGGCGTCAAGCCCGAACAGGGCTGGACGTGGGACGACTTCGACGAGGCGATGACGAGGGTACGGGACCGCACGGGCCGCGCCGGCGACAGCGGCATGTACGGAGTCATGTACCTCTACGACCTGTACCTGCGGCAGAACGGCAAGGCCTTCTTCACCGAGGACGGACTCGGCTTCACCGAGGCCGATCTGACCGCCTGGTGGACCAAGGCGGACAAGGCCGTGCGGTCCGGCCTCTTCGCCGACCCCAAGAAGGTCGCCCAGATCAAGCCCAAGTCGGCGCTCTCCGCCGAACTGGCCGGCTCCGAGTTCACCTGGGACAACTTCACCGTCCGCTACACGTCGGAGGGCAAGAGCGAGTACGGACTCGCGCCGATCCCCACCACGGACGGCAAGAGGACCGGCCAGTACCTCGGCTCGCTGATGCTCAGCGCCTACAAGCGCACCCAGCACCCCAAGGAGGTCGCCCAGTTCATCGACTTCATGGTCCACGACCCAGAGGTCGCCAAGATCATGGGCTATGACCGCGGTGTTCCCACGACCCAGGCGCAGTACGACGCCTACCGGCCGACCGACCCGGTGAACAAGGCCATCGCCGCCTACGAGGAGTCGCTGGTCGAGGCGGGCGTGCTGGAGCCGATCACCCCGCACCCGAACGGCGCGGACATCTGCGAGGCCGCCTTCCTGCGCATCGCCGAGGAGATGGCGCTCGGTTCGCGATCCGTCGGGGACGCCGTCGGGCAGTTCTTCGCCGAGTCGAAGACGGCCCTCGCCGGCTGAGGGGAAGCACCGTGACACACGCCCCCGCGATGGCGGGCCCGGCCCGGGACTCCCGGCTGCGGCCCGCCCCGCAGAAGCCCGCGCGCTCCGCCGCGCAGAAACGGCGGGGCCGCCGGGAGAACCTGGCCGGCTACCTCTTCATGTCCCCTTGGATCGCCGGATTCCTGCTGCTGACGGCGGGACCGATGGCGGCCTCGCTCTACTTCGCGTTCACCGACTACAACCTGTTCGACGCGCCCAGGTGGATCGGCCTGGACAACTTCTCCGAGATGTTCGGCGACCCCCGCTGGCGCCACTCGGTGCGGATCACCCTGTGGTACGTCGTCGTCGGAACGCCGATCAAGCTGCTCGCGGCGCTCGGCGTTGCGCTGCTGCTGGCGCAGAAGCGGCGCGGGCAGGCCTTCTACCGGGCCGCTTTCTACGCGCCCTCGCTGATCGGCGCGAGCGTCTCCATCGCCATCGTGTGGAAGGCGATCTTCTCGGACGACGCGGTCGTCGACCGCACCCAGCAGTTCTTCGGGATCGGGGCCGGGGGCTGGACCGGCGACCCGGAGCTGATCATCTACAGCCTGGTGGCGCTCACCGTCTGGCAGTTCGGCGCCCCCATGGTCATCTTCCTGGCCGGCCTCAAGCAGGTGCCGCGCGAGCTGTACGAGGCGGCCGACGTCGACGGTGCGGGCAGGCTGCGCCAGTTCTGGAACATCACCCTGCCGATGATTTCCCCGGTGCTCTTCTTCAACGTGCTGCTGGAGACGATCCACTCGTTCCAGATCTTCAGCTCCGCCTACATCGTCGGCGGCGGCGCCGGGGGCAACGCCTGCGGTCCCGCGGACGGCACGATGGTCTACACCTGCTACCTGTACGTCCAGGGCTTCGAGAACAGCCGCATGGGCCTGGCCTCCGCCATGGCGTGGATGCTGCTGGTCGCGGTCGCCCTGGTCACCGCGGTGCTGTTCTGGTCCCAGAAGCGCTGGGTGCACTACGAGGAGGGCGGCCGATGAGCGCGCAGGCCACGGACGTCACGCCGGCCACCGCCACCAAGGGAGCCGTGCGGCGCCGGCTGCCGGGTTCGCTCGCCTGGCACCTCGGGTCGCTGGCGATCCTCGCGGTGATCCTCTACCCGGTGCTCTGGGTCGTCGGCGGCTCCTTCAAGGAGAGCGGCGACATCGTCGGCAGCCTGGACCTCTTCCCGGGCGACCCGATCGTCTCCAACTACACGAGCCTCGCCGACGGCATCGCGGACATCTCGATCTCCACCTTCTTCCTCAACTCGCTGTTTCTGGCCGTCGGTTCCGTGATCGGGATCGTGGTGTCCTGCTCGCTCACGGCATACGCCTTCGCGAGGATCAGGTTCGCCGGGCGCAGTCTGCTGTTCACACTGATGATCGGCACGCTGCTGCTGCCGTACCACGTGCTGCTGATCCCGCAGTACGTACTCTTCCGCAACCTGGACATGATCAACACGTACACCCCGCTGCTGCTGGGGAAGTACCTGGCCACCGAGGCGTTCTTCGTCTTCCTGATGGTCCAGTTCATGCGCAACCTGCCCAGGGAACTGGACGAGGCGGCCCGGCTCGACGGCTGCGGGCACTTCCGCATCTACTGGTCGATCGTGCTCCCGCTGTGCCGGCCGGCCCTGATCACCAGCGCGATCTTCACCTTCATCAACTCCTGGAACGACTTCATGGGCCCGCTGATCTACCTCAACGAGCCCGGCAAGTACACCGTTTCGCTCGGTCTGAAGATGTTCGTGGACCAGGAAGGGCTGGCGAACTACGGCGGCATGATCGCCATGTCCCTCGTCGCGCTGCTGCCCGTGCTCGCCTTCTTCCTGGCCTTCCAGCGCTATCTGATCGACGGCATGGCGACGTCCGGCCTGAAGGGCTGAGGGGAGCGATCATGACCCAGGCGCGTGCGAAGGCCCGTACGGAGCGGGCGGGGGAGCGGGGCGAGTCGCGGTTCGCCGAGGGCTTCGCCCTGTTCGCCGAGTGCCTGCTCACCGGTGTGTGGATCGCGGTGGCCGCGCTGCCGCTGGTCACCTACCCCGCCGCGTTCGCGGCCGGCGCGCGCCACCTCGGACGCCGGCTCGCCCACGAACGCGGCGGACTGCGGGAGTTCGCGGCCGACTTCCGGGCCGCGGCGCGCCGCGGGTGGCTCGTCGGGGTCGGCGGATGGGCCGCCCTGGCGGTGGTGTGGGTGGACGTGCGGGCCGTCCGGGACGGACTGCCGGGCGGCGCCTTCGTGGGTGCCGTCGGGGTGCTGGCCCTCATCGGCGCATCCGTCGCGGGGCTGCGCGCGGCGGCGGCCTGGCACCCGGGTGCCTCCTGGCGTTCGCTGCTCGCCGGTGCCGCCCGGCGTACCGTGCTCGACCCCGCCGGTTCCTTCCTCCTCGTCGGCGGACTGGCCCTCGTGGTCTGCGCCGCCTGGTTCAGCGCACCGCTGGCGGTCGCCGTCCTGGGCGCGGTGGCGGCGGCCGCCGTCGCCGTGGAGGAGCGCCACCGGCGCCGTTGACGGGCCCGTTCCGACCGGCGTTCCCAGCCCGCGGCTCCCTCTCTGCCTGTCATGCCCCTGCCAGTCCTGTCCTGCCCCAAGAGCCCTGCCCCAAGAGCCCTGTCACGAGAAAGGAAGGCCATGTCCCGCATCCCCCGCAGGTCCCTCCTCAAGGCGGCCGCAGTCGCCGGCGCCGCCGCCCAGTTCAGCTGGGCGCTGGGCACGAAGAACGCGCAGGCCGCGGTGGCCGACGACAGCCCCGTCACCCTGACCTGGCTGGAGGACGGCGGCCTCGGCGCCGCACCCGGCTCCACCGTCGGCGTCCCCTGGCCCAGGGGCACCTTCCGGGCGGACCAGTCCTTCGCGGTCACGGACGCCGACGGCAAGGACGTACCGGTCCAGTCCTGGCCGCTCGCCCAGTGGCCGGACGGCTCCCTGAAGTGGACCGCGCACGCCGTCGGTTCGGGCACCGGCAGGCTCACCCTGGCCGCCGGTACGCCCGCCGCGCCCACCCGGAGGATCACCGTCGACCGGCGCGGCTCCACCATCGACATATCGACCGGCGTCATCACCGCGAGGATCGGCACCTCGGGATCGACCATCGTCAAGTCGGTCGTCCGAGGCTCCACCGAGATTGCCAGGAACGGCCGCCTCGTCGTGCTGCGCCGGCCCGAGATCGAGGACGACGAGCAGGGCACGGTCAGGTCCGAACGCTTCGACGGCGCGATCCACGAGGTGAAGGTCGAACAGGACGGCCCCGTTCGCGCCGTGGTCCGTGTCGACGGCGAGCACCGCAAGGGGGGCCGCGGCCTGCTGCCCTTCTCCGTGCGCCTCTACTTCTACGCGGGCGCCGACTCCTTCCGCATGGTGCACACCATCACGTTCGACGGGAAGCAGGAGCCCGGGAAGGCGAACGGCGACTTCGTCCGGGGCCTCGGCGTCCGCTTCACCGTCCCGATGCGCGACGAGTCCTACGACCGCCACATCCGCCTCGGCGGTGAGGGCACCGGCCTGCTGCGCGAGGCCGTCAAGGGCATCACCGGACTGCGCCGCGACCCCGGGGCGGCCGTACAGGCGGCCCAGTTCGCCGGTGAGAAGCTGCCCGACCCCGCCACCTGGGACCAGCGCGTCACCACCCGGCTCCAGTACATCCCCGAGTGGGGCGACCACACCCTCGCCCAGCTGTCCGCCGACGGCTTCACCGTCCGCAAGCGCACCAAGAAGGGCCACGGCTGGATCGGCGCCGGCGGCGGACGGCGCGCCTCCGGCTTCGGCTACGTCGGCGGCGTGAGCGGCGGCCTCTCCTTCGGCCTGCGCGACTTCTGGGAGAAGCACCCCGCCCAGCTCGACATCCGCGACGCCCGGACCGACGCGGCCGAGGTCACCCTCTGGCTCTGGTCACCCGAGGCCCAGCCCATGGACCTGCGCTTCTACCACGACGGCATGGGCCAGGACAGCCACGCCGAACAGCTCGAAGGGCTCAACATCACCTACGAGGACTACGAACCCGGCTTCGGCACCCCCTACGGCATCGCCCGCACCAGCGAGCTGATGTTCTGGGCCAACGCCGCCACCCCGAGTGCGGAGACGCTCGCCGGACAGGTCCGGGCCGTGCGGACACCGCCGCAGCTCGCCGCCCCGCCCGCACAGCTCATCAGGTCCGGGGTCTTCGGTCCCGGCCTCTACTCCGAACCCGACCGTTCCACGCCCGCCAAGGCCAGGATCGAGGACCACCTCGACTTCCTCTTCACCTACTACAAGGACCAGGTGGAGCAGCGGCGCTGGTACGGCTTCTGGGACCACGGCGACGTCATGCACTCCTACGACACCGCCCGCCACCAGTGGCGCTACGACGTGGGCGGCTACGCCTGGGACAACTCCGAACTCTCCCCGGACCTGTGGCTCTGGTACGCCTACCTGCGCTCCGGCCGGGCCGACATCTTCCGCTTCGCCGAGGCCATGACCCGCCACACCGGCGAGGTCGACGTCTACCACCTGGGCGAATGGGCCGGCCTCGGCACCCGGCACGGCGTCCAGCACTACGCCGACAGCGCCAAGCAGCAGCGCATCGCCAACACCACCTACCGCCGCTTCTACTACTTCCTCACCGCCGACGAACGCGTCGGCGACCTCATGCACGCGAACGTCGACTCCGACGAGACCTTCCTCGCCCTCGACCCGCTGCGAAAGATCCGCACCGAGCCGTACACACCCGACCGGCACGCCCTGTCGATCGGCTTCGGCACCGACTGGAGCGGCCTGGTGTCGGCCTGGCTGACCGAGTGGGAACGCCGGGGACCCAAGTGGGAGAAGGCCCGCGACCGCGTCCTGTCCACCATGGAGACCATCGCCGCCCAGCCCAACGGCTTCGTCCAGGGCAGCGGCCTGTACGACCTGGACACCGGGAGGTTCGCCGTCGCCGACACGCCGAAGGTCGAGGTCTCCCATCTGTCGGCCGTCTTCGGACTGAACGAACTGTGCGCCGAGCTGATCGACCTCGTCGACATGCCCGCGTTCCACGAGGCGTACTACGACTACTGCCGCTACTTCAACGCCTCCAAGGCCGAACAAGCGGCCCGGTACGGCAAGGACTTCGGCAGCCTGATTCTCTTCCAGGGCCACTCGCGCCTCGACGCCTACGCGGCCGTGCGGACCGGCGACGAGAAGCTCGCCACGCGCGCGTGGGCCAAGTTCTACGACTCAGACGGCTACAAGGAGTCGGCGCCCTGGACGACGGAGAGGCTGACCGGCCCCGTCACCCTGGTAGCGGGCAGCGAGGCGAGCTGGGTGTCGACCAACGACACCGCCCTCTACGGCCTCGCCGCCATCGAGCACCTGGCGCTCCTCGGCGACAGGATGCCCTAGACGGCACGTGACGCGGACGGGTACGGGCACACTCCACAGGTGGACTGGAACCAGTACCGATTCCGCAGCCTGTGGGCCCTGCCCGCGCCCGCCCCGGACGTCTACCGCGCGCTGGAGCGGATCGAGGACTACCCCCGCTGGTGGCCGCAGGTGCGTGAGGTCACCCGGCTCGACGACACCAGCGGACTCCTCCGCTTCCGCTCCCTGCTGCCGTACGACCTCACCGCGACCCTGTACGAGGGGCATCGCGACCCGGCGGCCGGGGTCCTGGAGGTCGCGATGCGCGGCGACATGGAGGGGTGGGCGCGCTGGACGGTCACCCCACGCGGCTCCGGCACCCTCGCCCGCTACGACCAGGAGGTCGAAGTGCACAAGCCGCTGCTGCGCCGGTTCGCCGTGCCGGGGCGGCCCCTGTTCCGGGCCAACCACCGGCTGATGATGCGGGCGGGGCGGCGCGGCCTCGCCGCGTACCTGGAAGGCGGTCGGCAAGCGGTTTGATGGAAGCGCGCCGGGCCCTGTATTGTTCGGTGCGTTCCCGGGCGATTAGCTCAGTGGGAGAGCGCTTCGTTCACACCGAAGAGGTCACTGGTTCGAACCCAGTATCGCCCACCCGGGAAGAGCCGGTCCGTCACACGACGGACCGGCTTCTTCGTATGCCCACCCGTGCGCGTCCGGCCTCACGCCGCCGCGGGCAGGTCGGGCCGCAGTGGCCAGGCCGGGTCCACCGGCTCCTCGGTGCCGTTGAGCGCGAACCATGCCTGCAGTCCCCGCGCCTGCCCCGCGTGCCACACCGCCTGGAGCGTGTGCAGTTCGGCGGGGGACAGGCGCTCCAGCCGGCCCGGGAAGCGCCGCCCCACCGCCCGCACCACCTCCAGCGAGGCCTGCGCGTCGGCTGCCGCGTCGTGCGCCTCCGCCAGCTCGACGCCGTAGTGCGCGCACAGGTCGGTCAGGGTGCGGCGGCCCTTGCGGTACCGGTCCAGGTGCTTGTCGAGCACTCGCGGGTCCAGCACGTGCAGCGACGTCCGCTCCAGCCAGCGGCCCAGGGACGAGGCGCGGTGGCGGCGCAACTCGCGGTCCAGCAGCGTGAGATCGAACGGCGCGTTCATCACCACCAGCGGACGCCCGGCGCGGGCCTGCTCGGCCAGCGCCTCCGCCATCTCGTACATCACCGGCGCCGGCCAGCGGCCGTGGCGCTGCAGATGCTCGTCGGTCAGCCCGTGCACCGCCGTCGCCGACTCCGGCACCGGCACTCCCGGGTTCACCAGCCACCGGGTGACGCGCGGCCGGAGCCCGGGCGCGTCCTGGACGACGAGCGCCGCCGACACTATCCGGTCGGTCTCGACGTCCACGCCCGTCGTCTCCGTGTCGAAGGCGGCCAGCGGCCCCTCGAACCAGCTCGCCATAGGGCACTCAACTCCTCGTCCACACACACCGGCTGACGCGCCGTCCTCTGTCCCGGTTCGGTGATACCCGGGCTGTTTGCGACGTACGCCGGAAGGACACAACAGGATTACGGGTCCTCGCAGTTCAGCGACCCGCGACTCGGACACACCAGTTCTGGAAGGCTGTTGGTCATGGCCATCGCGCAGCCCGAACGGGGCGGGCTGCTGCCGGAGCGCACCGCGCCCACCCGCGGCTCCCTCGCCACCACCGCCTGCATGGAGACCCTGCAGGTCGGCTACCTCCACGCGGTCGCCGCCGCCGCGGGCTGCTCGCTCTCCCAGCCCTTCCCGGACAACGGCATCGACTGGCACGTCAGCCACAGCGCCCCCGGGCACACGGTCGACGACGAGGTCACCATCAAGGTGCAGCTCAAGGCGACGTACCAGATCCCGCCGCAGCCGCCCGGCCGCTTCTTCTCGTTCACGCTCGACAACGCCCACCTGGCGAAGCTCGCCCGCACCCCGGTCTCCGTGCACAAGATCCTGGTCGTGATGATCGTCCCCCGGTCCAGGGAGCAGTGGCTGCGGGCCGGCCACGACCGGCTCGACCTCAGGCACTGCTGCTACTGGACCAACCTCGCCGGACACCCGGTCACCGGCCGGCGGCGCACCACCGTGCGGATACCGACCGCGCGGGTCTTCGACGACCGGGCGCTGTGCGAGATCATGACGCGGGTCGGTACGGGAGGGAAACCATGACGCACCGCCCGACCGGCGAACCCCTGCGCGCCGTACGGCCGCACCCCGCCGGCGACGACACCGACTGGGACGACGGCCGCCCGCCCGAGTCGGCCGCCGTCGACCCGGCCGTCCTGACCGCGCTGCTCCACCGGCACGGCTGGCAGCGGCGCGGCGGCGCCCCCGGCCGCTACGGCCGCTGGACGCCACCCGGCCCGGCCGCCGGCGCCACCAGCCTGCTGGTGCCCGTCAGCCGCGCCTTCCCCGACAGCGAGGACCTGCTCGGCGAGGCGCTGCTCGCCCTGTCCCGCAGCTCCACCCCCGCCGCCCGCGAGATCCTCGTCTCACTCGCCGTCCCCAGCGACGAGATCCGCTGGGCACGCGACGTGCCGGCCGGACCCGGCGACACCGCCTCCTGGACCGCCGAGGAACAGCTGCGCGCCGCCGCCCGCCGGATGCTGCTCGCCGGAGCGCTCGCCACACGCGCGCGTGCGGGCTACTTCGGCGCCCGGCACCGGCGCACCGCCGCCACCGCCCTGGAGAACGTCCTGGTCGGCACGGCCCCCGGCGGTCGCCGACTGACGGCGTTCGTGCCCGTCACCACCGGCCGCCCGCTCGCCTTAACCCTCCACCAGGCCCTGTACGCCGCGCGTGAGGCCGTCGACTACCGGCGGGCCACCGGCGGCATGGAAGCCTTCGACGCCGCCGTCGCGGCCGGCGTCAGCCACGAGCTGACCGAGGCGCTGGTCGCCCTGGTCCGTGGCACCCAGGGAGCCGGGATCGCCGTCGACTGGGCGCCGGCCGCGGGCGTCCCCGAGGGCTGCGGCGCCCTCGCCGAACCCGTCGAGTTCTCGCCCGGCGACCTGCCCGCCCTGCGCGAGGCCGCCGCCCGATATCTGCGCGCGGAGCCCTCCGTGCCGGTGCGGATCACCGGCACCGTCGTCCGCATGCGCCGTTCCGGACCGCGCGGCACGGGCACCGTACGGCTGCGGGTGCTGGCCGGTGCCGAGGTGCCGCACGTGCGGATCACGCTGGACGAGGAGGCCTACCGGATCGCGGGCCACGCCCACCTCGTCGGACTGCCGGTACGGGTGCTCGGCCGGCTGGAGAGCCGGGGCGGCTTCCGCCGGCTCACCGGGGCCTGCGAGATCGCCCCGGTGCAGGTCGACGACGCGGAGCGGGACCGGCTGCTCAAGGCGGTCCAGGAGCACGTGGAGGTGGCGGCCTTCTTCGAGGAGACGTGCGGCGGTGACGGTGACGGCGAGAGCGCCGAGGACGACGACGCGGGGTGAGGGCCGCCGCCGGGAATGATTTCGCGGTGCACGGGTCCGGGTCGGTACGATCGCCCTCATGCGTGCGCTCCGGTATGGCGCCGCGGCCCCACTTCAGTCAGGAGAGACCGGTGTCAGACGTCCGTGTGATCATCCAACGCGATTCCGAGCGGGAAGAACGCGTGGTGACGACGGGCACTACGGCCGCCGAGCTCTTCGCCGGCGAGCGCTCGATCGTCGCGGCGCGGGTGGCCGGTGAGCTCAAGGACCTCGCCTACGAGGTCGGTGACGGCGAGACCGTCGAGGGCGTCGAGATCTCCTCCGAGGACGGCCTGAACATCCTGCGCCACTCCGCCGCGCACGTCATGGCGCAGGCCGTGCAGGAGCTGTTCCCCGAGGCCAAGCTGGGCATCGGCCCGCCGGTCAAGGACGGCTTCTACTACGACTTCGACGTGGAGAAGCCCTTCCACCCCGATGACCTCAAGGCCATCGAGAAGAAGATGCAGGAGATCCAGAAGCGCGGGCAGCGGTTCTCGCGCCGCGTGGTGAGCGACGACGAGGCCCGCGAGGAGCTCGCCGACGAGCCGTACAAGCTGGAGCTGATCGGCCTCAAGGGCTCCGCGTCGCACGACGACGGCGCGGACGTCGAGGTCGGCGCCGGCGAGCTGACGATCTACGACAACCTGGACGCCAAGACCGGCGAGCTGTGCTGGAAGGACCTCTGCCGAGGCCCCCACCTGCCCACCACCCGCAACATCCCGGCGTTCAAGCTGATGCGCAACGCCGCCGCCTACTGGCGCGGCAGCGAGAAGAACCCGATGCTCCAGCGCATCTACGGCACCGCCTGGCCGACCAAGGACGAGCTGAAGGCGCACCTGGAGTTCCTCGCCGAGGCCGAGAAGCGCGACCACCGCAAGCTCGGCAGCGAGCTCGACCTCTTCTCCATCCCGGAGCAGATCGGCTCCGGCCTCGCCGTCTTCCACCCCAAGGGCGGCATCATCCGCCGGGTCATGGAGGACTACTCGCGCCGCCGCCACGAGGAAGAGGGCTACGAGTTCGTCTACACCCCCCACGCCACCAAGGGGAAGCTCTTCGAGACCTCGGGCCACCTGGACTGGTACGCCGACGGCATGTACCCGCCCATGCAGCTCGACGAGGGCGTGGACTACTACCTCAAGCCCATGAACTGCCCGATGCACAACCTGATCTTCGACGCGCGCGGGCGCTCCTACCGTGAGCTGCCGCTGCGCCTGTTCGAGTTCGGCACCGTGTACCGGTACGAGAAGTCGGGCGTCGTGCACGGCCTGACCCGGGCCCGCGGCTTCACCCAGGACGACGCGCACATCTACTGCACGCGTGAGCAGATGTCGGAGGAGCTCGACAAGACGCTCACCTTCGTGCTCGGCCTGCTGCGCGACTACGGCCTGACCGACTTCTACCTGGAGCTGTCCACCAAGGACCCGGAGAAGTTCGTCGGCTCCGACGAGGCGTGGGAAGAGGCCACCGAGACGCTGCGCCAGGTCGCCGAGAAGCAGGGGCTGCCCCTGGTCCCGGACCCGGGTGGCGCCGCCTTCTACGGCCCGAAGATCTCCGTCCAGACCAAGGACGCCATCGGCCGCACCTGGCAGATGTCGACCATCCAGCTCGACTTCAACCTGCCGGAGCGCTTCGACCTGGAGTACACGGCCGCGGACGGCACCAAGACCCGCCCGGTCATGATCCACCGCGCGCTGTTCGGCTCGATCGAGCGGTTCTTCGCGGTGCTCCTGGAGCACTACGCGGGTGCCTTCCCGGCCTGGCTCGCCCCGGTCCAGGCGGTCGGCATCCCGATCGGCGACGCGCACGTCGAGCACCTGGAGAAGTTCGCCGCGGCGGCCCGCAGGCAGGGCCTGCGCGTCGAGGTCGACACCTCCTCCGACCGGATGCAGAAGAAGATCCGCAACGCCCAGAAGCAGAAGGTGCCCTTCATGGTCATCGCGGGCGACGAGGACATGGCGAACGACGCGGTCTCCTTCCGCTACCGCGACGGCTCGCAGGAGAACGGCATCCCCGTCGACGAGGCCATCGCGAAGATCGCGAAGGTGGTCGAGGAGCGGGTGCAGGTCTGATCGCGGGCTTGCGGGGCCCCCGGGATCTCCCGGGGGCCTTTCCCTGTCGCCGTACCCGACGCCATATGCTGCACGCATGACGAGTGAGCCGGAGCAGCAGCTGGGAGTGGGGACGCAGGACGCGTTCCAGCGCCTGTGGACGCCCCACCGGATGGCCTACATCCAGGGCGAGAACAAGCCGAGCGGCCCGGGCGCCGGCGACGGCTGCCCCTTCTGCTCGATCCCGGCCAAATCCGACGAGGACGGGCTGGTCGTCCGCCGCGGTGAGCACGTGTACGCGGTGCTCAACCTGTACCCGTACAACGGCGGCCACCTGATGACCGTGCCCTACCGCCACGTCGCCGACTACACCGACCTGACCGATGTGGAGACCGCGGAACTCGCCGAGCTGACCAAGCAGGCCATGACCGCGCTGCGCACCGCGTCCGGCGCGCACGGCTTCAACATCGGCATGAACCAGGGCACGGTGGCCGGCGCGGGCATCGCCGCCCACCTCCACCAGCACATCGTGCCCCGCTGGGGCGGCGACACCAACTTCATGCCGGTGGTGGGCCACACGAAGGTGCTGCCGCAGCTTCTGGGCGACACCCGCAAGATGCTGGCGGAGGCCTGGCCCAACGCCTAGGTGTGTGACCCGCCCACGGGACCTACGCGTTGTAGAGGTCGGCCTTCCCGGGAGTCGCGTCCTGCACGGCCGTGCTCAGGAACGCCGACCGCATGCCGAACTTCTCGGTGTCCACGCCGTTCTCCTCCAGCACCTTGATCGACGCCGCGTGCACCACCCGCAGCACCGGCGCCGCCGCGCGCAGCGCGTCGTCCGCCATGAAGCGGTGCCGCCACGGCTGGTCCGCCCACGCGTGCCGGAGCCCGAACGGCTCCGGCAGCCCGATCGTGCCGCCGAGCCAGTTCAGCAGCGGCGGATACCAGGTCAGCGGTGCGCGGACGGCGAGGCGGACCACCTCGCCCGCGGTGACCAGCGGGAGCATCACCTTGCGCGTCTCCCACGGCTTGAACGACTTGGCAACCTCCTTGGAGGGCGCCTCGGGCTTGGCGGTGAACAGCGGGTTCACCGGACCGAGCGCATGGCCGGTGACCTCGATGCGCAGCGTCTCGTGCAGCACGGTCACCGTGATCAGCATGGTGATGACCAACTGGCCGTCCCACAGCGTCCACTGCACTCCCAGGTAGTGCCGGTCACCGGCACCGAACTGCTGCTTGTTGCAGATCTCCTGGATCGCGTGCGTCTTGACCTGGTACGCCTCGACGTCCGTGCCCTCCGGGCGGGACACCGCCTTCGCGTTCTCCCCGATCGGCGTGACCACCCAGTGCCGTATGGACGGCTTGGTGAAACCGCCGGTGTTCAGCGGACCGCGTTCCAGCATGCGCAGCTGGTCGTGGATGGACTTCACGACGTCCCAGCTGCGGAAGGGGTGGATCTCGCGCGCCGGGTCGGCCGGTGCCAGGTCCTCGGCGAGGTGCCAGCCGCCCCAGCGCGTGCCCATGCCGAGTATGCCCTTGGGCCCGGCGTAGAACACGGAGTTGGACTGCTGCTCGGCACCGAGCTTGGCCAGGGACTGGCGCAGTTGCTCGGCAGAGGTCTCGTTCGGGTTGCTGGGGACCGCCTCGGGCACCTTGGCGCCGACGCCGCTGCCCGACAGGAGCCCGTCCCAGCGCTCGCGGAGGTCCCTCGCGGTGCCCTCGCAGATCCGCTTGGCCCAGAACCAGCCCACGACCGGCAGGACGACCGCCGCGCGGGCGTACCAGGCCCAGAAGCCGGTGAAGGGCATCTTCACGAGGAAGAGCACGGCCAGCGCGGCGATCGCGAGCAGCACCGCGGTGCCCAGCGCACCGGCCTGCTTGTTCTCCGACTTGGCGACGGTGGTGCGGATCTGGAAGCCCAGCAGCCAGATCAGCATCCCGGGCAGGAACAGCACGCCGCACAGCAGGATGACCACGGAGAGCCGGGCGTCGCGTGCCCTGCGGATGCCGTTGGCCGCCAGGCAGTGCTCGACGACCACCTGCGGCTCCGCCCCGAAGGACTGGATGAGCGGCTTGCGGCCACTGCCCAGCATGCGGTCGGCCACCGCGCGGGAGAAGGCCTCGCCGAGGTTGGGGCGGAAGATCGTGGCCCAGGAGCGGCCCGCGTTGAGGGTCGTCTGGTGCCACTCGTTGTCGGCCTTCTTGATGTCCGCCAGCTCGCTGTCCCGGTAGGCGGCCGACGCCAGCGCGAAGGTGGCCGTCTGGCCACCGTCGTCCGTGCGCGGCACCTGCGGCCCGAAGAAGTCCGCGTAACCGCCGTCAACGGCCATTCCCGCCCCCGATCGCCACCACTGTCGCTCCTGCGGCCTTCCCGACTTCCCTGCCCCGCACACCTGTTGATCTGGTCATCAGCGTATCCGCAGCCGGCGGTGCGCGTCACCGGACGCCGGAAGGCGCCCCCACGCGCGCGGGTCGAGCCGCCCGGCGCGCCGTCGCGCGCGGGGCGGAGTGCCGCCGGCGCGGGCGTTCCCGCGCCGGACGGCCGGGCGCCGCTACGACGCCGCGCGCACCTCCTCGGGCAGCCGGTCGGCGACCTGCTGCGGCATCGGTTCGTGGCGCGCGTAACGGCGGTCGAAGCGCGCGGTGCCGTGCGAGAGGGAGCGCAGGTCGACCGCGTAGCGGCCGATCTCGATCTCGGGCACCTCGGCCCGGATCAGGGTCCGGCCCCCGCTCGTCTGCTCGGTGCCGAGCACCTTGCCGCGCCGCCCCGACAGGTCGCTCATCACCGCGCCCACGTAGTCGTCGCCGACCAGGACGCCCACCTCGGCCACCGGCTCCAGCAGATGGATCCTGGCCTGCGCGGCGGCCTCCCGCAGCGCCAGGGCGCCGGCCGTCTGGAAGGCGGCGTCGGAGGAGTCCACCGAGTGCGCCTTGCCGTCCAGCAGCGTGACCCGCACGTCGATCAGCGGATGGCCCGCCGCGACGCCCTTGGCGGCCTGCGCGCGCACGCCCTTCTCGACGGACGGGATGAACTGCCGGGGCACGGCGCCGCCGACCACCTTGTCCACGAACTCGACGCCCGAGCCGTTCGGCAGCGGCTCCACCTCGATCTCGCAGATGGCGTACTGCCCGTGCCCGCCGGACTGCTTCACGTGCCGCCCGCGCCCGCCCGCACGGTCCCCGAACGTCTCCCGCAGGGACACCCGGTGCGGTACGACGTCGACCTGGACGCCGTAGCGGCTGCGCAGCCGCTCCAGGGCCACGTCGGCGTGCGCCTCGCCCAGGCACCACAGGACGACCTGGTGCGTGTCCTGGTTGTGTTCCAGGCGCATCGTCGGGTCCTCGGCGACCAGCCGCGCGAGCCCCTGGGACAGCTTGTCCTCGTCGGGCTTGCTGTGCGCCTGGATGGCGAGCGGCAGCAGCGGATCGGGCATCTCCCAGGGGGCCATCAGCAGCGGGTCCTCCTTGGCGGAGAGCGTGTCCCCGGTCTCCGCGCGGCTCAGCTTGGCCACGCACGCCAGGTCGCCCGCGATCACGTGCGAGACCGGCCGCTGCTGCTTGCCGAACGGCGTCGACAGGGCGCCGATCCGCTCGTCGACGTCGTGGTCCTCGTGGCCGCGGTCGGCCAGCCCGTGCCCGGAGACGTGCACCGTCTGGTCGGCGCGCAGGGTGCCGGAGAACACCCGGACCATCGAGATCCGGCCGACGTACGGGTCGGACGACGTCTTGACGACCTCCGCGACCAGCGACTCCCCGGGATCGCACATCCGCAGCTCGCGCCCGGCGCCCTCGGGCGTGGTCACCCGGGGTGCCTCCCGCTCCAGCGGCGTGGGAAAGCCACGGGTGATCAGCTCCAGCAGCTCGACCGTGCCCAGTCCCTGCCGGGCGCCCTCCGCCGCGGGAGCCGCGGCCAGCACCGGGAAGAACACGCCCCGCGCGACGGCCCGCTCCAGGTCCTCGATGAGCGTCTTGACGTCGACCTGCTCACCGCCGAGATAGCGCTCCATGAGGGTCTCGTCCTCACTCTCCGAGATGATCCCCTCGATCAGCATGGAGCGGGCCTCGTCGATCACGGGCAGCTCCGCCTCGCCCGGCTCGGACTCCTCGCGTTCGCCCGACGCGTAGTCGAACAGTTTCCGCGACAGCAGGCCGATGAGCCCGGTGACGGGCGCGTGCCCGTCGGGCGCCGGCGTTCCCCGCAGCGGCAGGTACAGCGGCAGCACCGCGTCCGGATCGTCCCCGCCGAAGGCCTCCGCGCAGATCCGCGTCATCTCCTCGAAGTCCGCGCGGGCGGCCTCCAGATGCGTGATCACGATGGCGCGCGGCATGCCGACGGCGGCGCACTCCTCCCACACCATGCGGGTCGAGCCGTCCACCCCGTCGGAGGCCGAGACGACGAAGAGGGCCGCGTCCGCCGCGCGCAGACCGGCCCTCAGCTCACCGACGAAGTCGGCGTACCCGGGAGTGTCCAGGAGGTTGATCTTGATGCCGTCCCATTCGACCGGCACCAGGGAGAGCTGTACGGAGCGCTGCTGCCGGTGCTCCATCTCGTCGTAGTCCGAGACGCAGCCGCCGTCCTCGACGCGGCCCGCCCGGTTCACCGCTCCCGCGGTCAGCGCGAGAGCCTCCACCAAAGTCGTCTTGCCCGATCCGGAGTGGCCGACCAGCACCACATTCCGTACGGATGCGGGATGGTCGGCCGCCGTTGCCCTTCCGGCGGCTCCGGGATGGGTGTGGTGTGCCTTGTCGCCCATGTCCTGCCTCCCGTGCACGGTGAGGTCCCTGTGGGCGCGGACACGCGGGACCGCGTGCACTGGCGGCTCCGGCGACGCCCGCGGTCCTTCGAGCTTTCCACTCCCTTCACGCCGCGTCCATACGAAGGACCCGATCCCACCGCCCGCCGGTCTCCGGGGCGGGGGGTCCGGGTGCCCGGCCCACGCCCACGCGCGCGCGTGACTACGATGGGCCAGCCGGTGGCCAGCAGGGGCCGCGGCCACACCGACCGTCGGGAAGGCCATGCTGAACAAGTACGCGCGTGCATTCTTCACGCGTGTCCTCACACCGTTCGCCGCGTTTCTCATCCGCCGGGGCGTCAGCCCGGACACGGTCACGCTCCTGGGCACCGCCGGTGTGGTCGCGGGTGCGCTGGTCTTCTACCCCATGGGTGAGTTCTTCTGGGGAACGGTGGTGATCACCCTCTTCGTCTTCTCGGACCTCGTCGACGGCAACATGGCCCGCCAGCTCGGCCGCTCCAGCCGCTGGGGCGCGTTCCTGGACTCCACCCTGGACCGGGTCGCCGACGGCGCGATCTTCGGCGGGTTCGCCCTCTGGTACGCGGGCGGCGGCGACGACATCATCCTGTGCGCGGTGTCGATCTTCTGCCTCGCCAGCGGCCAGGTGGTGTCGTACACCAAGGCGCGCGGCGAGTCGATCGGCCTGCCGGTCGCCGTCAACGGCCTGGTCGAGCGCGCCGAGAGGCTGGTCGTCTCCCTGGTCGCGGCCGGATTCGCGGGCCTCCACAAGTTCGGCGTCCCCGGCATCCAGTACCTCCTGCCGATCGCCCTGTGGATCGTCGCCGTCGGCAGCCTCGTCACGCTCGTCCAGCGGGTCGTCACGGTCCGCCGGGAGGCCGCCGAGGCCGACGCCGCCGCGCAGGAGAGCCAGGGCACCGAGGCGGCCAAGTGAGCGCTCGCGACCGGCTGACCGACGCCCTGTACGGAGCCGGCTGGAGCACCGTGAAGAAGCTGCCCGAACCGGCCGCCGTACGGCTCGGGCGCACCGTCGCGGACCTGGCCTGGAAGCAGCGCGGAGCGGGCGTGCGGCGCCTGGAGAGCAACTACGCGCGTGTGGTGCCGGGCGCGAGCCCGGAACGCCTCGCCGCCCTCTCGCGCGCGGGCATGCGTTCGTACCTGCGCTACTGGATGGAGTCCTTCCGGCTCCCGGCGTGGAGCCGCGAACGGATCGAGACCGGCTTCACCCCCGAGGACCTGCACCACCTCACCGACGGCATGGACGCCGGGAAGGGCGTGATCCTCGCCCTGCCGCACCTGGCCAACTGGGACCTCGCGGGCGCCTGGGTCACCACGAAACTGGGCATCCCCTTCACCACGGTCGCCGAACGCCTCAAGCCCGAGACCCTGTACGACCGCTTCGTCGCCTACCGCGAGTCCCTCGGCATGGAGGTGCTCCCGCACAGCGGCGGCACGGCGTTCGGCACCCTGGCCAGGCGGCTGCGCGACGGCGGCCTGGTCTGCCTGGTCGCCGACCGCGACCTGTCCGCCTCGGGCGTGGAGGTCGACTACTTCGGCGAGACGGCCCGCATGCCGGCCGGGCCCGCCCTGCTCGCCCAGCAGACCGGCGCGCGGCTGCTGCCGGTGACGCTCTGGTACGACGACTCACCGATCATGCGCGGCCGGGTGCACCCGCCGGTCGCGGTCCCGGAGTCAGGCACCCGGGCCGAGAAGACGTCTGTCATGACACAGGCGCTGGCCGACGCCTTCGCCACGGGGATCGCCGACCACCCGGAGGACTGGCACATGCTCCAGCGCTTGTGGCTGAAGGACCTCGACCCCGCCAAGGCACCCGCGGCGGCCGACGGACAGGGCGCCTCGTGAGGATCGGCATCGTCTGCCCGTACTCCTGGGACGTGCCCGGCGGCGTCCAGTTCCACATCCGGGACCTCGCCGAGTACTTCGTCCGCCTGGGCCACGAGGTGTCCGTCCTCGCCCCCGCGGACGACGACACGCCCCTGCCCCCGTACGTCGTCTCCGCCGGGCGCGCCGTGCCGGTGCCGTACAACGGCTCGGTGGCCCGGCTGAACTTCGGTTTCCTCTCGGCCGCCCGGGTGCGGCGCTGGCTGCACGACGGCGCCTTCGACGTCATCCACATCCACGAGCCGACCTCGCCCTCGCTGGGCCTGCTCACCTGCTGGGCGGCGCAGGGCCCGATCGTGGCCACCTTCCACACGTCCAACCCGCGCTCCCGCGCGATGATCGCCGCGTACTCGATCCTCCAGGCCGCCCTGGAGAAGATCAGCGCCCGGATCGCGGTGAGCGAGTACGCCCGCCGCACCCTCGTCGAGCACCTCGGCGGGGACGCGGTCGTCATCCCCAACGGCGTCGACGTCGACTTCTTCGCCGGCGCCGAGCCCAAGTCCGAGTGGCAGGGGGAGACGATCGGCTTCATGGGGCGCATCGACGAACCCCGCAAGGGGCTGCCGGTGCTGATGCGGGCCCTGCCGAAGATCCTCGCCGCCCGTCCGCAGACCCGGCTGCTGGTCGCCGGGCGCGGAGACGAGGAGGAGGCCGTGGAGAGCCTGCCGAAGGAGCTGCGCTCCCGGGTGGAGTTCCTCGGCATGGTCAGCGACGAGGACAAGGCCCGCTTCCTGCGCAGCGTCGACCTGTACGTGGCGCCCAACACCGGCGGCGAGAGCTTCGGCATCATCCTCGTCGAGGCCATGTCGGCCGGCGCCCCCGTCCTCGCCTCCGACCTCGACGCCTTCGCCCAGGTCCTCGACCGGGGCGCCGCGGGCGAGCTGTTCCCCAACGAGGACGCCGACGCGCTGGCCGACGCCGCGCTGCGGCTGCTCGCCGACCCGGAGCGCCGCGCCGCGCTGCGGGAGCGGGGCAGCGCCCACGTACGGCGCTTCGACTGGTCCACGGTCGGCGCGGACATCCTCTCCGTCTACGAGACGGTGACGGCGGGCGCCGCGGCGGTGGCGGCGGACGACCGGGCGACCGGGCTCAGGGCACGCTTCGGGCTGGCCCGGGACTGACCGGCCGGCCCCACCGATAGGGTTGCGGCCCGTGACCGCAACCCTGATCTGGATCCTGGTCGTCCTCGTCGCCGTCGGCCTGTATCTCAGCTGGACGGCGGGACGGCTCGACCGGCTGCACGCCCGGATCGACGCCGCCCGCGCCGCCCTCGACGCGCAACTGCTGCGCAGAGCCTCCGTCGCCCAGGAACTCGCCACCTCGGGCGTGCTCGACCCGGCCGCCTCCATGGTGCTGTACGAGGCCACGCACGCCGCCCGGCAGGCCGAGGAGGAGCTGCGGGAGGTGGCCGAGAGCGAGCTGAGCCAGGCCCTGCGGGCCGTCTTCGCCGATCCGCCGCAGGTCGACGCGTTGCGCGAGGCACCCGGGGGAGAGGAGGCGGCCCACGAGCTGGCCGAGGCCGTACGGCGGGTACCGATGGCGCGGCGTTTCCACAACGACGCGGTGGGCGCGGCCCGCCGGCTGCGTGAGCACCGCAAGGTCCGCTGGTTCCGCCTCGCGGGCCACGCCCCCTTCCCGCTCGCCTTCGAGATGGACGACGAGCCGCCGGCGGCCCTGGTGGACCGGGCCGCCTGAAGCGGCGCCGCTCACCCCGCCTGCGCCGCCGCCCGCGCCAAAACGATCCACCGGCTTCCCATTGGCCCTTGCTGTGGCCTGGTCCCCTCGCGTTTCCTCGTTGCTGCACAAACCCCCTTCCCTCAGCGAGGTACCCGTGTCCAGCACGCTCTCCGAAAACCAGGCCCCCGAGACCGGCACCGCGCGCGTGAAGCGCGGCATGGCCGAGCAGCTCAAGGGCGGCGTGATCATGGACGTCGTCACGCCGGAGCAGGCGAAGATCGCCGAGGACGCGGGCGCCGTCGCGGTCATGGCCCTGGAGCGGGTCCCGGCCGACATCCGCAAGGACGGCGGCGTGGCCCGGATGTCCGACCCGGACATGATCGAGGGCATCATCGGCGCGGTCTCCATCCCCGTGATGGCGAAGTCCCGCATCGGCCACTTCGTCGAGGCCCAGGTCCTGCAGTCCCTCGGCGTCGACTACATCGACGAGTCCGAGGTCCTCACCCCGGCCGACGAGGTCAACCACAGCGACAAGTTCGCCTTCACCACCCCGTTCGTCTGCGGCGCCACCAACCTCGGTGAGGCCCTGCGCCGCATCGCCGAGGGTGCCGCGATGATCCGCTCCAAGGGCGAGGCCGGCACCGGCAACGTCGTCGAGGCCGTCCGCCACCTGCGCCAGATCAAGAACGAGATCGCCCGCCTGCGCGGCTACGACAACAACGAGCTGTACGCCGCCGCCAAGGACCTGCGCGCCCCCTACGAGCTGGTCAAGGAGGTCTCCGAGCTGGGCCGCCTCCCCGTGGTGCTCTTCTCCGCGGGCGGCGTCGCCACCCCGGCCGACGCCGCGCTGATGCGCCAGCTCGGCGCCGAGGGCGTCTTCGTCGGCTCCGGCATCTTCAAGTCCGGCGACCCGGCCAAGCGCGCCGCCGCCATCGTGAAGGCGACCACCTTCTACGACGACCCGAAGATCATCGCGGACGCGTCCCGCAACCTCGGCGAGGCCATGGTCGGCATCAACTGCGACACCCTCCCCGAGACCGAGCGCTACGCCAACCGCGGCTGGTAAGGCACCCGATCACATGAACGACACCCCCGTCATCGGCGTTCTGGCCCTCCAGGGCGACGTACGGGAGCACCTCGTGGCCCTGGCCGCGGCCGACGCCGTGGCCAGGCCGGTCAGGCGACCCGAGGAGCTCGCCGAGGTGGACGGCCTGGTCATCCCGGGCGGCGAGTCCACCACCATCTCGAAGCTGGCCGTCCTCTTCGGAGTGATGCAGCCCCTCCGCGCGCGCGTGCGGGACGGTCTGCCCGTCTACGGCACCTGCGCAGGCATGATCATGCTGGCCGACAAGATCCTCGACCCGCGCTCCGGGCAGGAGACGGTCGGCGGCATCGACATGATCGTGCGCCGCAACGCCTTCGGCCGCCAGAACGAGTCCTTCGAGGCGGCCGTCGACCTCAAGGGCGTGCCGGGCGACCCCGTGGAGGGCGTCTTCATCCGCGCCCCCTGGGTCGAGTCCGTCGGCGCCACGGCCGAGGTGCTCGCCGAGCACGAGGGCCACATCGTCGCCGTCCGCCAGGGCAACGCGCTGGCGACGTCCTTCCACCCGGAGCTGACCGGCGACCACCGTGTGCACCGCCTCTTCGCCGACATGGTGCGCGCGAACGGGGAGGCGGAGTCCTTGTAGGATTCCCCGGGTATCTCCCAGGGGCCTCGAGCGCTGGGGGAGTTCGTACAAAGACGGGTTACGCGAAGGAGACAGGCAGATGTCCGGCCACTCTAAATGGGCTACGACGAAGCACAAGAAGGCCGTGATCGACGCCAAGCGCGGCAAGCTCTTCGCGAAGCTCATCAAGAACATCGAGGTCGCGGCCCGCATGGGCGGCGTCGACATCGAGGGCAACCCGACCCTGTACGACGCCATCCAGAAGGCGAAGAAGCAGTCGGTGCCCAACAAGAACATCGACTCCGCGGTCAAGCGCGGCGGCGGCCTGGAGGCCGGCGGCGCCGACTACGAGACGATCATGTACGAGGGCTACGGGCCGAACGGCGTCGCGGTGCTCATCGAGTGCCTCACCGACAACCGCAACCGCGCCGCCTCCGACGTCCGCGTCGCGATGACCCGCAACGGCGGCTCCATGGCCGACCCGGGCTCCGTGTCGTACCTGTTCAACCGCAAGGGCGTCGTGATCGTCCCCAAGGGCGAGCTGGCTGAGGACGACGTCCTCGCCGCCGTCCTGGAGGCGGGCGCCGAGGAGGTCAACGACCTCGGCGAGTCCTTCGAGGTGCTCAGCGAGGCCACCGACCTGGTCGCGGTCCGCACCGCCCTCCAGGAGGCCGGCATCGACTACGAGTCCGCCGACGCCAACTTCGTCCCCACCATGCAGGTGGAGCTGGACGAGGAAGGCGCCCGGAAGATCTTCCGGCTCATCGACGCCCTGGAGGACAGCGACGACGTGCAGAACGTCTTCGCCAACTTCGACGTCAGCGACGAGGTCATGGAGAAGGTCGACGCGTAGCGCGCCCCAGCTCAGCGGGCCGGCGGGGACACACCCCGTCGGCCCGTCGCTTTGTCGGTGGCACCCGATAGCCTGCACAAACAGGTGATCGAGGAGAGGGGGGCGGGCATGCGCGTTCTGGGGGTGGACCCGGGGCTGACCCGCTGCGGGGTCGGTGTCGTGGAGGGCGTCGCGGGCCGGCCGCTCACCATGATCGGCGTCGGCGTCGTCCGCACCCGCGCGGACGACGACCTCGGCCACCGCCTGGTCGCCGTCGAGCAGGGCATCGAGCAGTGGCTGGACGAGCACCGGCCGGACCGCGTCGCCGTCGAGCGCGTCTTCAGCCAGCACAACGTGCGCACCGTGATGGGCACCGCCCAGGCCAGCGCCGTGGCGATCCTCTGCGCCTCCCGCCGCGGCATCCCCGTGGCCCTGCACACCCCCAGCGAGGTCAAGGCCGCCGTCACCGGCAGCGGCCGGGCGGACAAGGCACAGGTCGGGGCCATGGTCACCCGGCTGCTGCGGCTCTCCGCGCCCCCGAAGCCCGCCGACGCCGCCGACGCCCTCGCGCTCGCCATCTGCCACATCTGGCGCGCCCCCGCGCAGAACCGGCTCCAGCAGGCCGTCGCCCTGCACACCTCCCGGGGCCCGGCCGGCCCCCGGAGCCCGCACACCCCTCATCCGTCGAAAGGCACCACGGCATGATCGCCTTCGTCAGCGGCACCGTCGCCGCCCTCGCCCCCGACGCCGCGGTGGTGGAGGTCGGCGGCGTCGGCATGGCCGTCCAGTGCACGCCGAACACCCTCTCCACGCTCCGCCTCGGCAAGCCCGCCAGACTCGCCACCTCCCTCGTCGTCCGCGAGGACTCGCTCACGCTGTACGGCTTCGCCGACGACGACGAGCGCCAGGTCTTCGAGCTGCTCCAGACGGCCAGCGGCGTCGGCCCCCGCCTGGCCCAGGCGATGCTCGCCGTGCACAGCCCCGACGCCCTGCGCAGAGCCGTCTCCACCGGCGACGAGAAGGCGCTCACCGCCGTCCCCGGTATCGGCAAGAAGGGCGCGCAGAAGCTGCTCCTGGAGCTGAGGGACCGCCTCGGCGAGCCCGTCGGAGCCCCCGCCGTCGGGGCCCCCGTCAGCACCGGCTGGCGCGACCAGCTGCACGCCGCCCTGATCGGCCTCGGGTACGCGACCCGCGAGGCCGACGAGGCCGTGTCCGCCGTGGCCCCCCAGGCCGAGGCCGCCGGGGGCACGCCCCAGGTGGGGCAACTGCTGAAGGCGGCCCTGCAGACCCTGAACCGCGCCCGCTGAACCGCCACCACCGACCCCCGAGGCACACCACATGAACTGGGACGACACGACCGACCCGTCCGACGCCCCCGAAGGGCTCGTCGGCTCCGCCGAGGAGCGGCTGGTGGGCTCCGTCGCCGACGGCGAGGACCAGGCGGTGGAGGCCGCCCTGCGCCCCAAGGACCTGGGCGAGTTCATCGGCCAGGAGAAGGTCCGCGAACAGCTCGACCTCGTACTGCGGGCCGCACGCGCGCGCGGCGCCACCGCCGACCACGTGCTCCTCTCCGGCGCCCCCGGCCTCGGCAAGACCACCCTCTCGATGATCATCGCGGCCGAGATGGGCGCCCCCATCCGCATCACCTCGGGCCCCGCCATCCAGCACGCCGGGGACCTCGCCGCGATCCTCTCCTCGCTCCAGGAGGGCGAGGTCCTCTTCCTCGACGAGATCCACCGCATGTCGCGGCCCGCCGAGGAGATGCTCTACATGGCGATGGAGGACTTCCGCGTCGACGTGATCGTCGGCAAGGGGCCCGGCGCCACCGCCATCCCCCTGGAGCTGCCCCCCTTCACCCTGGTCGGCGCCACCACACGCGCGGGACTGCTGCCGCCGCCGCTGCGCGACCGCTTCGGCTTCACCGCCCACATGGAGTTCTACGGACCGGGCGAACTGGAGCGGGTGATCCACCGCTCGGCCGGCCTGCTCGACGTGGAGATCGACCCCGCGGGCGCCGCCGAGATCGCCGGCCGCTCCCGCGGCACCCCCCGCATCGCCAACCGCCTGCTGCGCCGCGTACGCGACTACGCGCAGGTCAAGGCCGACGGCCTGATCACCCGCGAGATCGCTTCGGCCGCCCTGGCGGTCTACGAGGTCGACGAGCGGGGCCTGGACCGGCTCGACCGCGGTGTCCTGGAGGCCCTGCTCAAGCTGTTCGGCGGCGGTCCGGTGGGCCTGTCCACGCTCGCCGTCGCCGTGGGGGAGGAGCGTGAGACAGTGGAAGAGGTCGCCGAACCCTTTCTCGTGAGGGAAGGCCTCCTCGCCCGCACCCCACGGGGGCGGGTCGCGACGCCGGCGGCCTGGGCGCATCTCGGGCTCACCCCGCCCGGTGCGCACACCACCGGAAACGGATAACAGGACTTGTTCGGGACGTGACGTCCCCGTCACGACGAGGACATTCGCCCGAGCAGGAACCCCAGTGCCATGCTGAGCGTTGTTCCATGCGCGCGGACTCGCTTAGACTCCGCCGATGCCGCCCTTGTCGGCGGCGTACACACCCCCAACCATCAGGCCGCTCACCATCGCGGTCGTGTGAAGGAAGTACCGACCCGTGAGTCTCGTGACCCTCCTCCCGTTCATCGTGCTCATCGGGGCCATGTTCCTGATGACCCGGTCGGCGAAGAAGAAGCAGCAGCAGGCCGCCAACATGCGGAACGAGATGCAGCCCGGATCCGGTGTCCGGACCATCGGGGGCATGTACGCCACCGTCAAGGAGGTCAACGACGACACGGTCCTCCTCGACGCCGGTCCGGGTGTCGACCTGCTCTTCGCCAAGAACAGCATCGGTGCCGTCCTGACCGACGACGAGTACAACCGCATCGTCCACGGCATCGAGCACGACCTGAAGTCGGACGCCGACGTCGTCCCGGACGACGCCTCCTCCCTCACCGAGTCCGACGCCGCCACCGACGACCAGCCCGTCGACCTCGGCAAGAAGGACGCGGACGACGAGCCGGCCGGCGAGCCGGCGGCCGACGCCGCGCCCGCCGAGGCGAAGGCCGACGAGCAGGCGAAGAAGTCCGACGGCGGCTCCGACGCGAAGTAAGCCGTGCCCCGGGGTGGGGGGGGGGGGGGGGGGGGGGGGGGGGGCGCGGGCGCCGCCCGGGGGGGGGGGGGGGGGGCGGGGGCGGGGGGGGGGGCGCGGGGGGGGGGGGGCCGGGGGGGGGGCGGGGGGGGGGGGGGGGGGGGGGGGGGGGGGGGGGGGGGGGGGGGGGGGGCCCCCCCGCCCCCGGGGCGCGGGGGGGGGGGGGGGGGGGGGGGGGGGGGGGGGGGCGTGGCGGGCCGGACGGGGAGAGCCCCGTCCGGCCCGCGTTGCCGGGGTGATCCGGCTTACGAGGTGGTGCAGGCGCTGGGGCAGGAGCTGCCGCAGGTGTCGCCCGTGCTGCACATCAGGACCGTCTCGGTCGCCGGCGTGCCCTCGATGAAGGTGATGTCGAGCTTGAACGGGTCGTCGTCGGCCTTCACGAGGTCCGTTTTCGCGGGGACGGTCGGCCTTTCGGCCTGGATGGCGGGCATGCATGCCTCCTAGGAGTGAGTGGTGCGGGATGGCCGAGGTCCGGTCGGACCTCGGGGTCTGCTACCAGACGGCGACCAGCGGCGAAGCCGCCTGAGCGGTCGCTCGCCTGGGAGTCGGTGTGGTGCCGTCAGGTCGCAGCGGCCTGTGCCCGCGGGTGCTGCTTGGCGGCCTGGTCCAGCACCCGGGTGAAGTGCTCGCCCTGCTCATCGCCCTCGGCCTCCTCGGCGCGGAGGCCGCCGAACCGCTGCCAATAGCGTCGGCAGACGTCGTTCTCCATCAGCTTCGCGGCGTGCCACGGAAGGTGTCCGGTGCGGACGAAGCCGAGGCGGTCGTGGACGCTGAGAATGCAGATGAGCCGGTTGGCGGCGAGCAGCTGCATGTATTCCTCGACGGCCATGTCCTCGGGAGCCCAGAGCTTGGCGAGGTCGGGGTTGGTGGACATCTGGGCCAGCCAGTCGAGCTGGTTGCGGGTGAGGAACGCCTCGTTGCGCTCGGCCTGGTGCCGGGCGTTCTGCCTGAGCCGGGTGGCTCCGACCACGGCGGTGGTGAGGGAGACGGCAGCACCGGCAGCGAGGACGGCGGTGGTGAGCTTCATCGGTCAACGGACCTTTCGCAGATCGGGGATGCGGCCAGTGGGCCGACTGAGGGAAAACGTGGAGTTCCGCCTGTTCACGCGGCCCCCGCGAGGACGACGGTCGGGGCTTCGTCGGCGGAGCTGTCCGGCGTGTAGCGGCGGCGCACCGCCTTGAGCGCGACGGCTAGCGGCGGCAGACCCACAGTGGCCCTGCGTGCGTCGACGGACGCCGGCGCGCGCAGCGGGCACAGCTCGATCCCATTGGCGGTCAGCAGGAGCTGGGTGCCGTACTCCTGGGCGCACCCGCCGGTAATGAGGGCGCGGTCGTGAAGGTGCGCCCAGTGCTCGACGAGCGCGTCGCCGGCCTGGACCGCACGCCCGAGCAGGATGGTGGCGGCGCGCTGGAGGGTGAGATCGTGGTCGCTGTGCAGGGCGATGCTCCAGGCGGCGCGGGCAGCAGCAGGGCCGACGAGGCGGTGGCCGGGCCACTCGTATTCGCCCAGGACGCGGCGCAGGAACTTGGTGTTGGCGTGGTCGGTGTGCCGGCCCTGCCCGAGTTGGACTGCGTCGAGCTCGTCGCGCACGCGCTTGGCTCGGCGCACGGCCGATTCCGTTGCGCGGGCGATCAGCTCGCGGGCAAGGTCGGGTCGCTGCGGTTCGTCGGTTGTCACGCGCTGCTCCGATCGTCCGCGGCCAGATCAGGTGCATGGGTCTGGCAGCTGATCAATGTGCTGAGCCTGGGGCGGTGCTCGGCGGCCAGTTCGAGGCGGGCGACGCGGTCCCCCTCCCGTCCCGGGCCGGAATCCCGCACGTCCCAGCCCATGTCCGTGAGCCGGCGCAGCAGGGCGGCGATGGGTTCGGCTTGGAGGGCGTGACGGGCCAGGATTTCGGCCCGTACGAGCGGGAGGCCCTGCCGGGCGGCGAGGTCGGAGGCCCACAGGGTGATCAGCCGGGTGATGTCGTCGGGCTGGTCGGGCAGGGTGTGGACGCGTCCCAGGCGGAGGCAGGGGCCTTGGCCCCAGCTGAGTCCGGGGTCGCGCGCGGGGACCATGCAGGCGAGCAGCTTTCCGTCCTCGAAAAGACCGGCCGACCTCGTCTGCCGGTCGCGGAACAGGGCCGGAACGTCGGCTTGAGCGGGCACGGGAAGACCGCGAAGGGTGAGCCAGCGCTGCCGGTCCTGCACGAGAGCAGCGGCTTCCGCGCGCTCAGCGTCCGTACGTAACGTGCGCACCGCGTATACGGCACCCGGGTACTGTGCCGCGACCGAGGTAGCAGCCGGTCGCTCCTCGTTGGCCAGGGGAGTGGGAGGCTTGTTCACTGGCTCGCTCCGCTCCGCGCCGCCGGGTCGGCCGGCAGCAGATTCCAGCCGTGGGCCAAAATCACCAGGCGGATGGCGTCCCGCGCGCCTGTGTCGGCGAGGAGTTGGTCGAGTGCGGCGCGCTGGTCGGCGGGGGCGAGCTTGGCGGCGACGGCGATATCGCGGGGGTCGCTGTGCTCGGCGACGGCCCGGAGCAGCAGCAGTTGATCCCGGCTGAGCGTCGGTGCCGGCCGGTCCGCCGTGGGCGAGGCCACCTGCCGGGTGGCGAACAGGCGGTGCACGATCACCGGGGGCTTGCAGCGGGGCGGGCAGTGCAGACTCTCGCGGATGTCGCGGAGGTACTGGCGGACGGTCACGGGTGACAAGACGGTCTGCGTGGCGATCTCTTGGGCCGTGAGGCCGTTCGCGAGGCGCTGGGCGACGCGCTGCAGGGTCGGCGTCAGGGGTGTGATCGGTGCGCTGGTCGTCACGGGCGGGGTCACGGCGTCTCTCTCGGCTGGCTGGATGGTCACTGGGAGGGTGCCGCCGGTCCCCGCGGGGGACGGGGGCCGGCGGCACGGGCCCGTGCGCGGCGGTAGGGAGTCACGGGGCGCCGCGCACGGGGGCTTATGCGGCCGTCGGGTCGGGGCGTGCCCAGGCGGCTTCGGCGGCGAGGCGTTCGGACCACTGGATGTGGTCCTCGTCGAAGGCGGCGTCGGCCAGGTTTATGCGCTGGACTTCGCCTGTTCCGGCCGGTGGGTAGGTGTGCTGGATGTCGCGCCACAGGCGCTGGAGGATGTAATCGCCATCGAGGGCGTGGGCGCCGTGCAGTTCCATGGCGTCCTGGGTGGACTGCATGGCCCACTGGTGGCCGAGGTATTTCGAGTTGATCAGTTCGGCGTCGCAGGGCAGGCCCTGGTCGAGGAGGTGCACGGACTGGTAGGCGAGTATCCGGGCGGCGCGCAGGCGGGCCTCCATGTCGCCGACGCGGTCCCGCAGGACGGGCAGGTCGGACAGGGTGCCCTGGTAGCGGGGGCGGGTCTTAAGCCGGCTGGTGGTGGTGTCCACGACTGCTTCGTGGATGCCGAGGCTGACGGCGGCCAGGTTGGGGCGGCCGTAGAGGATGCTGCTGCTCTGGGCCACGGCCAGTCCCTGGCCGACCTCGCCGACCACGTTGTCGTCGGGGACGCGGACGTGATCGAAGTCGAGGCGGCCGGCGGAGAAGCCGTGCAGACCGAGCCCGGCACGATGGTCGGAGACCGAAAGCCCGGGGCGGTCGGCTTCAACCATGAACGCGGTCAGCGCCTGCGAGGTGCGCACTCCGGGCCTGGCGGTGCGGGCGACAATGAGGTGGGCCCCCGCGATGTGGCTGTTGCCGATATGGATCTTGCTGCCGGTGATCACCCACTGGTTGCCGTCGCGCTCGGCGGAGGTCTCTATGCCGCCGATGTATCCGCCGGCGAGCGGTTCGGTCACCGCGATCGACAACAGCACGGACCCGTCCGCGACCCGGGGAAGCCAGCGGCCCTTCTGCTCGTAGGTGGCGAAGTGCAGCAGAGCGCCCACGGGGATCAATGTGGCCTGCAGGATGGCCGCGGCAGCCGCCGAGACCCGCGCGATGCGGTGGACCAAGACGGTCCTGGCCACGTGTCCGGCGCCCAGCCCGCCGAAGACCGCCGGGACGGTGACGGCGAACCACCGGCGGGCGGCCATCAGGTCGGCGACCTTGCGCTCCACCCTGCCCGGAGCGGCCTCCATCCGCGCGGCGCGCGGCGCGACGTGCTCGGCCGCGAAGGCGTCCGCCTCCTGCCACAGCAGGTCGTGGCGGGCGGTGAGGTAGGGATGCAGTGCTGGTGGAGGCGTGGTGGGTGTGGCGGACATGGTCTCCCTCTCCCTGGATGAAGGTCGCAACGCGTGGAGCGGCCGGGGAACGCCTACGGCTCCCGGGTGGGAAGTTGTGGAACGGCCTAGCGGACGGGGGCGCGGGCGATGTGGTCCATCACCTGTGCACTGGCGTTGATGACGATGTCCCGCAGACGGCGGGCCTCGGCCAGGGGCCGCTTCTCCGGGTCGATCACACACACCGTGCCCAGCACCGTGCCGCTGTCGTGGATCAACGGAGCGCCGAAGTAGGAGCGGATCCCGACGGCGTCGACCACCGCGTTGCCGCTGAAGCGCGGGGACGCGTGCACGTCGTGCAGCGGGAGGGCCTTCCTGCGGGCCATGACCTCCGGGCACCAGCCGTGGTCCCGGCTCATGGTGCGGCCGACGATCACGAACCCGCTGTCCGCCGGCGGCTGGTGCAGCCCGACGAAAGTCTGCTCCTCCAGGAACAGGTTGACGAACCCGTACAAGAACCCGGCCTGTGTGGCCATGTCGCGGGCCAGCTCGTCGAAGTCCTCGTTGGCCACCGGGGGCACGCCCAGGCGGTTGAGCAGCTCGTAACGCTGCGCCAGCTCCAGCGACTGCTGAGGTCGCTGGCTGGTGAGGGCGGTGGCGGGCGGGGTGAACGGGCCACGGTTGGTGTCCCGCATGTCGCGCCGAGGCAAGGACCGGGCGGGCGGGGCAGTCTGCGGCGTGCGGTAGGGGTCGCTGGGGTGCTGTGACATCAGGCGTCCTGGAGGGTGGTAGAAGGGGCGTGACCAGCGCGATTGGTGGTGGCGGCGCAATTCACGGCGTGGTCGACGAGGGCCAGCAGAACGCCGGCGACGTGATTCGTGTCGCGGGCGTCGCAGGTGACCACCGGCACGGCAGCGGGGAGTTCGAGAGCGGCGCGGACCTGCTCGGGGTGGTAGCGGTGCGCCCCGTCGAACTGATTGACCGCGACGACGAAGGGCAGGCCGATGTCCTCGAAGAAGCTGACGGGCGTAAAGCTGCTCTCCAAGCGGCGGGTGTCGACCAGGACGACCGCGCCAACGGCGCCGCGGGAGAGGTCGTACCAGAGGTCGACGAACCGGTCCTGACCCGGTGTGCCGAACAGGAACAGCTCCAAAGGCATCGGCGCGTCGGGCAGGCTCAGTCGGCCGAAGTCGAAGGCGACCGTCGTGGTCTCCTTCGCCTCGACGCCCGCCAGGCTGTCGACGTCCGCGCTCGCCTCGGTCAGGTACTCCTCCGTACTCAGCGGCGTGATCTCGCTGACGGCGCCCACGGCGGTGGTCTTGCCCGCGCCGAAACCGCCGGCGATCACGATCTTCAGCACGGTCGGCGCACCGGCCCGCGGGGGCGGCGAACTATGCAGCACCGCGGCCGGATCATCCGGCCCGGGAGTAGGCAACGGCATCAGGCCACTTCCTCTTCAAGCCAGCTGTTACGGCTGCCAGCAGTTGGACAGACGGGCCGGAGCCCGCGCAGGTATCGGCATAGGGATGGGTCAGGGGGACGACGAGGGCGTCGGCGTCCAGGAGGTCGGAAACGAGGATCTTGACGGCGGTCACGGGCCGGCCGAGGCGGCCCGCCAGCTCGACCACCGACCGCCGGCGCTCCCGGCACAGGGCGAGAATCTCCTCGCACTCCTCGGCTTGCGCCGGGCCTGGCCTTCCTTGCCCGGCCTCCAGGACGGTTTCCAGAGCGAGCAGGTGCCGCGGCTTGGTACGCCCGCGCGTCACGGCGTAGGTCCGCACGAACGCCGACTCCTCGGCCGCGCGGCCGTACGTGCTCACCGGACATCTCCGCCCGTGCCGACCCGGACGGGGATCACCATGTACGGGGCGAACTTCTGGACCAGGCGCCCCATCTCGAAGCCGACGGTGCCCACGTCGGCGTCCCTGGTGGCGATGACGGCGAGGATCGTGTCCACCTCACCGCGTTCGTTACCGGGGTGGTTTTCGAAGGCCGCGCTGCGCCCGGCCCTCTGGACGAAAAAAAGCGCGTCGTCCCGCTCGATGATGACCTGCCGGACCGGCCTCTTCCTGGAGGTGGGGCCGGTGGTGTTCGCCGCGAGGGAGGCGATCCCGCTGAAGGCAGCCGACAGTTCGTCCGCCCAGTCCTTGTCGACGTCGCTGTCCAGCAGTCGCAGTCCGTCCCGCGAGATCAGGACGGCGTGCAGAACGCCCGGCGTCTCGACGGCGAACTGCCGCAGCAGCCAGGCCATGCTGTCCCGCTGTTCGCTTGTCGTCGTCGCGGATGCGGGCGTGCCGTCGGTCACGTTGCTCATCGCGGGCTGGGTGCTCATAGGGATCGCTCCAGAAGGGGGAAGGGCCAGTGGATGTGCCGGGTCACCGGGAACGGACGGGTCAGGGAGTGGGGTGTTCTGACGAGGCGGGAGGGGGGCCAGCGGTGCCGCCGGCCTGGAGGCCGTTGCGGAAGGCGGCTGCCAGCCCGGGCGTCGCCGCGGCCACGGGGGCTTGCTCCCGCTCGTGCGGTGGACGGAAAGACTTCGTCCGGCTTGTCCGGGTCGGCAGACGGGGCGCGTCAGCCGAATGGCCCGCTTCTGCGGTCGGTGCCTCAGCGGCGCCGGGATGTGCGACCTGCGCTGCCCTCGGGGCGGCGGGAGTCGCGGTGACCTGCTGCGGCTGCCGCCCGGAGACGCGAGCGTTCCCGGGCGGCGGTGCGCCCGCATCCTCGACCGATGGAATTGCTACCAGGAGCCGTGCCGGTACGACGACCAGGGCGGTGGTGCCTCCCGTCGCGTTCTCCTGCAGGAGGACAGTCAGCCCGTGTGACTGGGCGATCTTCGCGGCGACCAGCAGGCCGAGCTGTCCGGCCCGGACTTGGCCGCTGACGTCGACCTCGTCCGGGGCTTTGAGCAGGTGGTTCATCTGTGCCCGCGTCTGCGGGTGCATGGGGATGGCGCGGTCCTCGATCTCGATGGCCAGCCCGTGTGGCACCCGCTGCGCGCGCACCATGACCCGCGTCTCTGGATCCGAGCACTCGCAGGCGTTCTCGATCAGCTCGGCTAGCAGGTGCGTCAGGTCCGGCCCCACATGGCCGGGCAACCCCAGCTCGGCGCCCACGGATCCGGCCGCGACGGCCACCCGCGGATACTGCACGACTTCGGAGATGGCGCCGCGCAGGGCCGTCGTGACGGGAACGGGTCGGCGCACGCTGCGCAGGGACTGTCCGCCCAGGACCGCCGTGCTCTCGACCTGGCGGCGCATCCGCGTCACGAGGTGATCGATCTCGAAGATCTTGGCCAGCAGCTCCGGGTCGTCGGTCAGCATCTCCAGTTGGCTCAGTGCCTGGAGTGCCTTGCTGACCAGGGCGTGCTCGCGCATGGCCAGGCGGCGCAGCACTTCCAGGAGGACCACGGACTGGGACTCGTCGTGCACGCGGATCAGAGACATGATGGCCTGCGCCTGGAGGGCACTCAGCGCGTTGTCGATCCCGGCGTTCGGAGTGGGCGACTGCGCGGTGTGCGGGTCCGGCAACGGTGGACGTTTTCCGCGGCACAGCTCGTCCGCCGACCACTGCACCGACTTCTCAACGGCTGCCGCTGCCCCTGTGACCGCTGTCAGCGCTGCTGCCTGGGACTCCTCGACGGCCGACTGCACGGCGCTGGCGACGGTGCGTGTTCCGTGTGCCGCCACCGCGACGACCGCCGCCAGGCCGCAGACCAGGCCGGCCAGGACCCAGCCGGGGCCTACGACGGACCCCGACCGGAGAGCGAAGGCGGCGAGCAGCAGCGCGGCAAGAAGTGCCAGGGGCAGTGCCACGGCGCGACGGGCGAGGTACAGCGTGGTCGCGTCGGCCGGGGGCCGCCGTCTGCGGTGGCCGGTAGCGGCCAGCCGTGCCGGGAAGGCGCTGTCGGGCATGGGAATCCTCGTCAGGGGTGGGGTGGCTATGCGTGCTGCGGCGTCAGGTCTGCGGTGGACTGGCGCGTGCTGCGGGAGGTTGAGCGAGGTGCGGGAACCGCGATCGCGTCGTGGCGGGGTGAGGACTGCGTCGCCATCTGCTGAAGGAGCAGGGCGCTTTGGATCAAACCCATGTGGCTGAACGCCTGCGGGAAGTTGCCGAGCTGGCGCTGCTGGACGGGGTCGTACTCCTCCGCCAGGAGCCCGAGGTCGTTGCGCAGAGCCAGGAGGCGTTCGAACAAGGCGCGGGCCTCGTCGGGGCGGCCGGTCAGGGCGAGGCCGTCGACGAGCCAGAAGTTGCACAGGAAGAAGGCGCCCTCGTCCCCGGTCAAGCCGTCCACCCCGACGTCCTCACCGCAGGTCGGGTACCGGTACACGAGCCCGTCGTCCGTGGAAAGTTCACGACGGACCGCATCCACGGTGCCGATGACGCGCGGGTCATCGGGCGGCAGGAAGCCGATGCGGGGGATGAGCAGCGTGGCAGCGTCCAGCTCCTGCGAGCCGTAGGACTGCGTGAAGGTGTTGCGCACCGGGTCAAAGCCCTTGTCACAGACCTCCCGGTGGATCGCCGCCCGCAGCTCGACCAGAGGGGCCACGTCCATGTTGAGGGCGCCGGCTTCGACCAGGCGGATGGTGCGGTCGACCGCCACCCAGGCCATCACCTTGGAATGGACGAAGTGCCGGCGGGCCCCGCGGATCTCCCAGATGCCCTCGTCGGGCTCCCGCCAGCGCTGGACCAGGTGCTCGATGAGCCGCTGGTGCAGGACCGCGGTGTCGGCGCAGTGGGCGACTCCGCTCTGGTGCGCGAGGTACAGGGTGTCGATCACCTCGCCGTACACGTCAAGCTGCAGCTGGTCCGCAGCCCCGTTCCCGACCCGTACCGGAGCCGATCCCTCGTACCCGGGAAGCCAGGGAAGCTCCCGCTCCCGCAGGTCACGCTCCCCGGTGATCCCGTACATGATCTGCAGGTTCTCCGGGTCCCCGGCCACAGCGCGCAGCAGCCATCGACGCCAGTCCTGCGCCTCCTGCCGGTATCCGGTCCCCAGCAGCGCGGCAAGCGTCGTGGCGGCGTCGCGCAGCCAGGTGAAGCGGTAGTCCCAGTTCCGGTCGCCGCCGATCTCCTCGGGAAGCGACGTGGTCGGCGCCGCGACGATCCCGCCGCTCGGCCCGTAGGTCATGGCCTTCAGCGTGATCGAAGACCCGACCACGGCCTCGCGATAGGGCCCGTCGTAGGTGCACTCCTGCGTCCAGTCCTGCCAGAAGGCGAGCGTCTCGGCGAGCGCGGCCTCAGGGGCAGCAACGTCAGGGGCGGCTGCATGCGACGGGCACCAGCTGAGCACGAACGCCACACTCTGTCCGGCGGCGATGGTGAAGGCGCTGACGACGACGCCGTCCTTCTCCACCTGCGGAACGCAGGTGTCGAGCCACAGAGCATCCGCGCCGGCCTCCGCGACCATGCGCCCACCGACCTCGTGGATCCACGGGCCGACACTGCCGTACCCCGGCCGAGGACGCATGGCCGAGACCATCTCCACCTCGCCGCTCAGGCCCTCCACGATCCGGATCACCTGCGGGGCACCGTCGCGCGGCGGCATGAAATCCAAGACCCGGACCGAACCAGTCGGGGTACGCCACAGCGATTCGAGAACGAGCGAGTCGCCGCGGTACCGGCGCTCAGCCACTCTTCCGGAGCCGGACCGGCCTGCGGACGAGGCCGGGGCGATCTGCCAGGTGCCGTGCTTCTGTGTGCCGAGCAGACCGGCAAACACGGCCGGTGAATCGAAGCGGGGCAGGCACAGCCAGTCGATCGTGCCGTCGTCGCAGACGTGGGCGCTGGTCTGCGTGTCGCCGATCAGGCCGTACTGCTCGATACGCGGAAGGCGTTTCATCGTGTGTGGATCTCCGTTAAGCCCCGCTGGTCTGGGGGGGGGTATCGGGGCCGCCGAAGCGGCCGGGGACAGGCCGGGAGTCAAGGAGTCAGCGGTCACTGCGGGGACGCAGGCTCGCTCGGAGGTGTGTAGAGGCCCTGTCTGCGGGATCGAGGCCAGTCGCACGAGTGCCTCGGCACACCAGCCACGCCATCGCGACGAAGATCAGTCCGATGAGGAGCGCTCCGGTGAGGGTCATGTCCGGGGCACCGAAGCGGCCCACACCAGGCAGGTGAGGGCGACGGCGAAGACCGCACCGCGCAGCACGTTGATCTGCGGCTTCCATCGAGCCAACCTCCGTGCCGGTCGCCTCCCTCCGACGTCGTCCAGCCGGATCTTCGCGATGAGTTCCTGCGTTGCCTCGGCGAGTCTGACGAGGTGCACCCGGCTGGGCAGATAGCCCTCCGGGAGCCCGACCGAGCAGAGTTGCTGCGCACGGAGCAAAACCGGCTCTTGCGAAAGCATCAGGGTTCCGAGCTGGTTGACGTGCCCTCGCAGCCGCAGGACGAGGTCCTCCACATCGGCGGCGGTCTCGGGCACCGGGGAGTCCTCGCCCAGCACGAGCGTCACCGTCTCCGTCGCGGACACCGCTTGGTCACGCCCGGCACCCGGATCACCGAGGCTCCGGTCCTGACCACTGCGCTGGCAGAACGCCCGGCGAGGGGCCAGCGAGAGACGCATGACACAACTCCTAAGTGGATCAAGCCAAGTTGAGTGAGAAACGCCGTGCACCACAGTCGGTCGGCGTGCAAGGTGAGTGATCCGGCCGCTACGTTGAGCGAACCGCGAATCCCCGCTGGGGGGTATGCCTGCGCGGCCCTCAAGGCCGTCAAAGGCGTCAAAGATCATTTCGGACCCGAGGGGCAGCCCATGGCCCGTGAGCGAAACGTCGCCCTCGCCGCACTCCTGCGCGAAGCGGGCTGGTCCCAGCCCCAAGCAGCCGCCGCGGTCGCTCGTGTCGCTGCGGAAAGCGGTGCACGCGAATTGCAGGCCATCTCCCGCTCGCACATCGCCATGTGGGTCCAGGGCACCAAGCCCAGCGGACGAGCGCCCCATATCCTGCGTGAGACGCTGTCCCGCAGGCTCAGCCGCCGCCTCACCCTCGCTGACCTCGGGCTGGAAGACGGACCGACAGGCTCGCCCGACAGCAGTTCCGACTGGAGCGTCGACCCTCTGACCGTGCTGGCCGAGCTGGGAAGCGACGACCTGGACATGCACCGACGCAAGCTGCTGGCGACCGCCGCGTACTCGGCCGCCGGCCTCACCCTGCCCGTCAGCTCGTGGTGGACAACCGCCCCAGCCGCAGCAGCATCGCGCCCAGCAGTCTCCCCACGGCTGGTCACGCAGGCCGACATCGAAGACGTCCGCAACCTGACAGCCTTCTACTCCGCACGGGACCAGCAGCGTGGCGGAGCCTCGGGGCGCTCGGCCCTGGCCGGCCACCTCCGCGACGAAGCGGCGCCCCTGCTGGGCAGCAGATTCCGAACGGAACGACACCGCCGGGACACATACTCGGCCGTCGCAGAGATGACCTACATCGCCGGCTGGATGGCGTTCGACGCCTCCGAGCACCGCACCGCCCAGCGCTACCTCACCCTCGCCGCCCGCATCGCGGCCGAAGCCGCAGACGGACCGCTCGGCGGCCACATCCTGCGCGCCCTCGCCCACCAAGCAGTCGACCTCGGACACCCACGCAGGGCCCTCGACCTGGCCGACGCCTCCATGGCCCACACTCACTACGGCCAGGCCAGCTCGCGCGAGAAGGCCCTGCTCTCCATCGTCCACGCCCGCGCCCTGGCCGCCGACGGCGACCGCCCCGGCACCCTCGCGGCCATCAGCCGAGCAGAGCGGGACCTCGCCCGCGCCGACAACGAGGACGCCCCCGACCGCGTCGGCTTCTTCCAGGAAGCCTCTCTCGCCCACGAAACTGCCTGCGCCCTGCGCGACCTGGGCAACCCCCTCGACGCGGAGATCCATTTCCAGCGCAGCGTCCGCACCCGCCGCCGACAGCAGTACGCCCGCACCCACAGCGTGACCCTCGGCTACCTGGGCGCCGTCCAGGTCCAGCAAGGACGTCTCGACGAGGCATGCGGCACCTGGGCACAAGCCCTCGACGCCATGACCGGCGTCCAGTCCGGCCGCGCCCGCGACGTCATCATCCGCATGCAGAGCGACCTGTCGCCCGTCCGGCAACGCGGAGGCCGCCACGTTGTCGAATTGGACCGCCGGGCACGGGAAATGCTGCGCGCCATAGGCTGACCACAGGGCAGGTCCGCAGGTGCGGCCGGCGGTTGCTGCACACGCGACTTCATGGGAGAGGAACGAGCGCCGATGGCGACGTACGAGGTCGAATCGATCGCAACGGTCGTCGGGGGCCATACCCGCGTCCAGGACGACTACCAGGGCGGGATTGAGTCGGTGATCCGGCTCAATGAGGCGTACCCCCTGGAAACCCTGCAGGGAATCGACGAGTTCTCCCATCTGACTGTGATGTGGCGCTTCCACCTGGCACAGCCCGAGGACGTGCAGCTCCACGCCCGCAGCCCCAGGGGCAACGTGCAGTGGCCAGCGACCGGAACCTTCGTCCACCGAAACCATCGGCGCCCCAACCAGCTGGCTATCAGCTACCCGAGGCTGCTGAGCGTGGACGGCCGCGACCTTCTGGTGACCGACCTCGACGCAGTCGACGGGACGCCGGTGATTGACCTGGCCCCCTACTTTCAGGAAATGGGACCCCGAGGTTCCGTCCGTCAGCCGGCCTGGCCGGGCGAGATGCTCGTCGACTACTGGCGCGACGCAGCGGAGCGCCCGGAGGCAGGCTTGCCGTAACTCCACGACGCTACAGCCCCTGCGGGCGTACACCACGTCCTGCCCGCGGGGACGCTGAAGGTAGACCAGGAAGTACGAGCGACCTCGCTGACGCCGCCCTACCAAAAGAGGTCTCGCGTGAGGGCCGTGCCCCAACTCGAAACTCTCATTCGATTCTTCCGAGCGCAGCTTCGCTGACGATGAACCGCTGTCGGCCTTTGTGTCGGCGCTGGGGAACGGCGTCGAATGCCGGCACATGATGGTGGTCCTTTCGGGTCTCGTCAGAGGCAGGGGAATGCGACTACGCGCAGTGCAGGATCGTGACCCAAACGTCTTTGCCGTGGGCAGTGGAGGAGCAGCCGTATCTGTCGCTGAGCGTCTTGATCAGCGTCAGGCCGCGACCGCTCTCGTCGTTGTCGCCTGCCGAGACGGCGGCTGGGAGCCAGGGGTGCGGGTCACGGACGCACAGGAAGACCCCGTCGGGGGTCCGGGTGAGGACGACCTTCACTGGAACCGAGGACTCGTCCTCCTTGCGGGCGTGCTGGAAGGCGTTCGTCAGTAGCTCGGACGCAGTGAGAGTGACCCGCCAGTCGAGTTCGGTCAGGCCCCACAGACGGAGGCACGCACTGACGAGGTCGCGTACGCCCGAGACAGCTGCGGCTGTCAGAGCGACGTCGATTTCGCACGCTCCGGAACGCGTCCGGACCGCAGCGCTTGTGCCCTCTGCAACGGGCCGTTGAGCCTCCATCAGGTCTGCTTTCACGGGGAGTCCCTCGTTCGACGAAATCTCTCCAACCGGCGCCGGATGCGGTGTGTACTGGGGTGGCGGCCGTGAGCAACCATTGAGCCAGGCCGACAGGACCGCGTGCAGATCTTGATTCGGAAACCTCGATCTTCCGTTTCGCGAGCGAGGAACAGCCCATGCCAAGACCCGAGAAGCAATTGACTCCGGACGCGTCCCCGCGTGACTGGTTCGGTTATGAGTTGCGGACCTGGCGTAAGAAGCGCAGCCCTCTCACGCACGCCGAGATGGGCGCGAAAGTGCAGGTCAGCGGTTCACTCATTGAGAAGATCGAGAAGGGGACTGCTACCTGTTCGAAGGACTTGGCTGAGCGCTTGGACGAGGTCCTGCAGACGGGCGGAGTCCTCACCCGGGCGTGGGGGATGGTGTTCGGGCAAACGGAAAAAGCCCGTCTTGAAACGGAAAGTGCACCCCCTGGCAGGGTGGAGGTGCCGATTCAGGTCCATGAAGGCCGCATCCTGGGCAGAGGTAGCACAACTCCAAGCGGGAGCCCTGCCTCTGTGGACCGTCGCGCCTTCCTCGCCACGAGCGGCCTTGCCGCCATCGCCCCCATAGACCTCGTCCACCTCGTGACCCCAGCAGCTCCCCGGGAGATCCCGACTCGGATCCGCCCGCACGAGATCAGGCAGCTGAAGTCGCTGGCCGATGTCATCCATCGCCAGGACAACGAGTACGGAGGCGGCGGCGCGGTGCGAGAACTCGCCCGCGGTGCCATCATGTGGGGCGCCTCCCTGCTACCTGTGCCCTGCCCAGAGCCCCTGCGGCCCGAACTCCTGGCCTCCGTAGCTCGGTTAGGGATTGTCGTCGGCGCCTCGCAGTTCGACGCGTACGCCCACGATGATGCCCGAGTCAGCTTCCGGCTAGCCGCTGAGTGCGCGGAAGAAGCCGGGGAGTGGCACCTGCGCGCCAAGACGTACTCGTTCATGGCCCGGCAGGAAATCTGGGTCGGAGATCCGGATACTGGCCTAACCCACGCAGAGAAGGGTCTGGTGCGCTCCGACCGGCTCACCGCCACCGAGCGTGCCATGCTGCACACGGCACGCGCCCGCGCCTTCGGTAAGATGCGCGACGTAGCCAACACCCTGCGCGCGGTCGGAGAAGCCGACGCCGCGTTCGAACAGTCCGACCCGGCACAGGATCCGCCGTGGATGGCCTACTACGACTACGCCCAGCACCACGGCGACACCGCCCACGCGCTGTTCGACCTCGCGGTCCACGCGGATCAGGACCCCGGGCAGGCGGCCCGCCGCTTCGAAATCGCGGTGAAAGGGCACGGCAACGCCTTTGCCCGCTCGCGCGCCATCTCCGAGACAAAACTCGCTTCCCTGGTCATGGCCAAGGGCGACGATCCGCGGCACGCGGTCGTACTTGGCCACCGAGCGCTGGATGACGTCGGCAAGCTGACCTCCTGCCGGGCTGCCGAGGACCTGCGGGAACTCGCCCGGTTCACAGGCCGACACCGGAACCTCCCCGAGGCCAGCGACCTGCGCGAGCGCATCGCGGCTACGGTGCAGGCGTGACCACTTCGCCCACGCCCACCCAAGCCGTACTTGAGGAGGCGTGCCTTGCAGTCGGCCTCGACGCGACCAACGCCCAACCGATACGGATCGCCGAGAACGCCATATGGCGTCTGCCCGGGGGAGTGGTGGTGCGAATCGCCCGGCCCGGACAGTCCGCCGCCGCAACGCGCGAGGTTCAGGTCGCCCACTGGCTGGCCGCCAAAGACGTGCCCGCCGTACGCGCCCTTGACCTGCGACAGCCGGTAGCAGCCAGCGGGCACCCGGTGACGTTCTGGCAAGAGCTGCCGCCACACGCAATCGGGACCGTCACCGACGTCGTTGTGCTCCTCAAGCAACTGCACGCCCTGCCCAAACCAGACCTGCCACTTGGTGAGTTGGACCCATTCGTCCGGCTGGTTGAGCGCATCGACGCAGCGATCACAATCTCTGACGATGACCGGCTGTGGCTGAAGGGCCGACTTGAGGATCTCAAGCAGGAATGGGCTTCGAGGCCGAAGGGCCTGCCGGAGTGTGTAGTCCACGGGGATGCATGGGTCGGCAACGTGGCGCGCACGGAGACCGGCCCGTTGTTGATGGACTTCGAGCGCGCTTCGTTTGGCCCGCCGGAGTGGGATCTCGTGTCGACCGCGGTGAAGCTCACCACGACCGGCGCGGTATCTGCCGATGAGTACGCCGCATTCTGCGAGACCTACGGCGCTGACGTCACGGAGTGGGAAGGGTATGAACTTTTGGCCGGCGCGCGAGAGCTGCGGATGACGACGTACGCCGCGCAGCACGCCGCCACCCGCCCGGAGTGGCGGCGCGAGGCGCAGTACCGCATCGACTGCCTGCGCGGCCGGGCAGGGGCACGGCCGTGGCGATGGAAGGCAATCGTGTAGCCCGCGGACAGGCGGACAACCAGATACTCAAGCAGGGGCGGTACCGGTGTTCGGCATGCGGGAACACCAGGTGGGCCGGGCGGTCAGCACTGGGCGACATGGATGCCTGGTCTGCACTTGGCAGCCGCGATGTCGGTGCTCAGCCAGGTGTGGTGGCAGATTTGGGAGGACAGCGGCCCAGGAACGGAGCCGAGGATCACAGCCCGCTTGGCGTACAACGGAAGGCGTGCCGGAGTTCAGCGTCGGACCACCACGGCCGCCGTGCGGGGTGTCGGTGTTCAGTGCCGGGCTGCCACGGCTGCCGCAGCCGCGGTCAGGATGCGGTGCAGGACGGGGATCGGGATCGCCGGGTTGGTGACCGCTGCGCATGCCGTGTCGCGGTCGTGCAGCAGCCCGGCCAGGACGCGGGCCGGTAGCTGCGGATTGCGCACCGCGGTGTCGCGGACGTGGGCCTCCGGGTCGTTCAGCAGCCGCACCGCGTCGGCCGGGGACAGCCGGGGGTCCTCAGCCGCGCGGCGGCGCACCTCGGCGTCGGGATCCCGGGCCAGGCGTGCGACGTCGGCCGGTGTCGACTCCGGATCGTCCAGGGCCAGGCGGCGCATTCACCCGCTGGGATCGGCGGTGTAGCGCAGCAGGCCCGCACGGGGGAAGTTGGGGTGGCTGCGGGGCCGGTCGGGTTGGCTGAAGCTGCCGTCCCACCAGCGCCAGACCTCCAGCAGCATGTCGGCCGGCGCGTCCTGGCACGATTCGGCGAGGAACAGGTGGACCACGCGGTCCTTGTCCTGCGCCAGGCGCGCCACGACATCCGGCGGGAGGTGCCGGACTCGAGCCACACTGCGGCGGACCAGTGGGTGGGGTGACGTGGCGAGACGGCGCATCGCGTCGACGTCGTCGTGCAGGTCCTCGACCCAGGGCAGGGTGTGCGACATCGACGTCGGGTCGAAGTCGTAGCGGACCGTGGCACGTTGCTCCTCGGTGAGGTCGGGGCGCAGCGCCACCGCGGAGCGGATGTCGTCCTGCAGGTCTTGCGCCAGCACGGCGACGCTGTGCGCGCCCAGGCTCGGGTTGGCGGCCAGCGCCCGACGTATCTCCGCGTCCCCGTCCCGGACCAGCTCCGCCTCCAGGTCGGGCGCGAGGCGGCACCGTTCGAGCGCCTGCCGCGGGTCGGGCAGGGCGGCGAAAACCTCGCTAGGCATGGGTACGCCGGTGTGGTGGGCGAGCAGCGCAGCCGTGCGCACCGCGTAGTCGGTGTCGGCCAGCAACCGTTCCCGCAGGGGCGCGGCGAGGTCCTCCCACCGGGCACAGGCGGCCGCCCGCACCCGGGGATCGGCGTCGGCCGCGAGGCCAGGGAGGTGCTGTGCGGGGAGCCCCGGGAGTTCGGCGGCTTGCGCGCGGGACGGGCCGGCGAGGAGGTCGTCGTACAGGTCCTCGGGGAGTTCGGCGCCCCAGACGCAGGCGCGCTCCGCCCAGAGCACGCGTCGATGGGGCGACAGCTCGGCGCGGACCAGACGTACCCACTGATCGGACGTGAGCTTGGGCCGGAAGGTGTCGGCGGGCCTTGACCGCACCCGCGGATCGGGGTGCGCCACGGCGGCGTCGAGGACGGAGGGCCGGTCGCATCCGTGCAGGAAGCCCTCCTCCACATCCAGCAGCCGGATCAGCAGTTCGTCCGTCGCAGCCGGATTGAACCCGATCCCCTCCGCCCAGTGCAGGGGCTACGCATGTCGGCCGGGCACCGCCGCCCACACCTCGGCGCGCTCGACCTCCGTCTCGCGCCCGGCAGCCGCGGCGTCCTCCTGCAGCCGCTCTGGCAGTCGGTCGAGGGCCGTCACCCGAGGCCCGCCCTCGCCGGGCACCTCGGCCAGCAGCACCTGCCCGTCGAGGGAGAGCGCCACGAACCCGGGGTCGCCGGTCAACTCCGGCACGCCGCTCCCGGCGTGCCGGCCCCGGGTCCACCAGGAGTCGTTGCCACCGATCCGGTGCCCGAGGACGGCCACCAGAAACTCGCCGTCGACGTCGCAAAGACGGCGCCACCACGCGGCATCGAGCGCTTCCCGGGCCACGCCGTCCGGCGCCGCGATCCCCCGCGCGATCCGCCAGCCGGCCTCCGGCGGGAACAGACTGCCCGGGCGCACGTCCTCGACGACCGTGAGACCGGCGCGTTCGAGTAGTTCGTGGAGCTTCTTCTGGTGCCGCACGCGGTGATGATCCCCGCCGGCTCGCGGTGGGACAAGGCCCTCAGCCCAGGCCCAACCGGCCCTCACTCGCGCACACGTCATTGACGGCGACGCCGCCCGGGCGGCTGGAATCGGCCCTCCCTTGAGTATCGGCGGCTTTTTCAGACTCCGGCAGAGACCTACCCATGCCGACACGGGGACCGCTTCGAGCCGTCATGGATCTTCACGAACCGGGGCCGCTTCGAGTCGTCACGCCGGGCCGCATTACTGACGTCGTAGCAGCGCGGTAACTGGCCCCGGTTCAGTAGCTGCCTTTCCCTATTCGCCCACGGCAGAAGAGAAAGGTGCTGGAAAAGCTGGAAGACGCCGTAGGAGTATGTCAACGTACAACACCCTAAACCATGTGGCCGGTCAGCCCGTCCCCGACGTAACGAGGAGTTCGCCCTGTCCGTGAAAGTTGCCGATGTGTCCGCCTTCTCTTTGCCCCACCAACGTACGAGACGCACTCCGAGCGTGGATCGCGTGCGGACGGCGAGCGCAACATAGACGACGATCGCCGGTTAGCAAAACCGGCGATCGTGACGATCCTTGAAGTACGTTCGCATGCGCGGCTGTGCTTGGCAGTGGAGCTGCGCGAACCTGCAGACACCGTTCTGCGCCATGGGGCGCGGAGCGTCGCTGGTCTGTTGCCAATCAGATGAGCTCAGTGCCTAGCCGGCGTAGGTCACGCACAGAAGGAGAGTGAGTACCTCCTGTCCGATCCGATCAAGAAGCTCCCACCCAACTCGAAGGGGCAGGTGCGGTACCGGTTTGTGGTCGACGTGGGAGTCGACCCTGCTACCGGAAAGCGCAGACAGTTGACTCGTACGTTCGCCACGCTCAAGGAAGCGAAGGTTGAGTACGCGCGCATTACCAACCGTCGCCAGGAAGGGACGTTCGTTCCTCCCAAGCAGATCACTGTCAATGAGTGGCTGGATCGATGGCTGGCCATGAAAGCGGATGATCTGGAAGGAACCACGATCTACAACTACCGGATTACCTTGGATCGGGTTCGCGGGAAGTTGGGCCACATCCGGCTTCAAGAGCTCACGGAGGAAGACGTAGAAGAGTGGATGAATTGGGCGTTGAGGTATGGACGCGCACGCGGCGGAAAAGCTGGCACTCCGCTCGGGGTGACCAGTGTGGAAATGAGCCTTGCGCGATTGAAGGATGCCTTGAATCGCGCAGTGACGCGGCGGCTGCTGACCGTGAACGTGGCCCAGCACGTCACAATTCCACGTAGGGCGCGTAAGGAGGATCGGAAGAAGAAGCAGGAAGTGAAGCCGTGGAACGTTCAGGAAGTCCAGATGTTCATTCACGGCGTCAGGACGGAACGGCTCTATGCCCCCCTTCTGCTGTCCCTCATGGGTCTGCGTCCTGCTGAAGTCTGCGGACTTCGATGGGAGGACGTCGACTTGGGCAATGCCACGATCACCATAGCCAACACCCGGACGATGATGGGGAATCGATACGTCGTGGAAAAGGACACCAAGTCCATGGCCGGAGAACGTGATCTTCCTTTGCCTGGCCCAGTACTGATGGCCCTTAGGACGTTCAAGACCCTCCAGGCCAAGGAGAGGCTCGTCCTCGGTGAGGCTTACTCGGACTCCGGGTACGTCGTGGTGCACGAGACCGGGGAGGCTTTCACGATCAAGCAACTCCGCAGGCGCGCGTACCGGCTCATGGAGGTTCTTGGCCTGCGCAGAGTACGTCTCTACGACGCTCGTGCCTCCTGCCTCACCTTCCTTGCCAACAACGGCGTGCCGGATCACATCCTCGCCCGGTGGGCTGGGCACACGAACGTGAAGACCACGAAGAAGTGGTACGTGAAGCCAGACGTGGAAGACCTCCGCGAAGCCGCCACCACATGGGATGGCCTGCACGGTGAGGCGGAGGGGCGTGCGTGAGTTCGACGGCGTTTCCCGAGGGTGGTTCTCAGGTGGCGATCGGAGCGGCCCGAAAGGTCTCCCGCTACGTCGTCCCGTCCTTCAGGACGGCACCACATGCTTTGCTGCAAACTCGGAACAGTTGGCAGCTGTACTGATGGAGGAGGCAGCGCGTCGACGCGAGGACCAGGAGAGAGTGCGGTCCGCAGGTCACGCTGCGTCAGGGGCGCGTGTACACGCTGAAAGGCTCAGACTCGATCGACGAGGCCGTCGGCGGAGCCCGACGAGTCGAGCCGCGGGTGCATCGAGCCGCCGGCTTCCCCGGGCTGTGTGAGATTTCGTGAGACGTGAGAGGGTCTGGGGCGTGAGCGAGACACCACCCAACACCCTGCAATACCGCTTTGACGGGCCAGAAGACGCTCCGGTCCTGATCCTGGGTCCCTCACTGGGTACCACATGGCACATGTGGGACCGCCAGGTGCCCGAGCTGACGCAGCACTGGCGGGTCTTCCGGTTCGATCTGCCGGGGCACGGGGGCGCCCCCGCCCGGCCGGCGGGGTCCGTCGCCGAGCTCACCCGGCGGCTGCTGGCCACCCTCGACGGACTCGGCGTGCAGCGCTTCGGCTACGCGGGCTGCGCGTTCGGCGGTGCGGTCGGCATGGAGCTGGCCCTGCGCCATCCCGAGCGCCTCGCCTCCCTCGCGCTGATCGCCGCCTCGCCCCGTTTCGGCACCGCCGACGAGTTCCGCCAGCGCGGCGTGATCGTCCGCACCAACGGGCTCGACCCCATCGCCCGCAGCTCGCCGGAGCGCTGGTTCACCGGCGGGTACGCCGCCGCCCAGCCCGCGATCACCGAGTGGGCCGTGCAGATGGTGCGGACCACCGACCCCGGCTGCTACATCGCCGCCTGCGAGGCGCTCGCCGCCTTCGACGTGCGGGGCGAGCTCGGCCGGGTCGGCGTCCCCACCCTGGTCCTCGTCGGCTCCGACGACCAGGTCACCGGCCCCGCGGAGGCCCGCACCCTGGTCGCCGGCATCCCCGACGCCCGCCTCGCCGTCGTGCCCGGCGCCTCCCACCTGGTCCCGGTCGAGCAGCCCGCGGCCGTCACCGACCTGCTGGTGCGGCACTTCACCACCGCCTGGCAGACCCCGCACGACACCGCCTCCACCGGGCAGATCCCCGTCCCGGCGTCCGTCGCCCCGGTGGCCGCCCCGGCCCCCGCGCAGCCGGCCCTGGCCCCGCCGGCGCAGACCGCGCCCATCGCCGAGATCGCCCCGGCCGCCGTACCGCGCCAGGGGCAGGGGCGGCCCGACCCGTACGACGCGGGGCTCAAGGTCCGCCGCGAGGTGCTCGGCGACGCGCACGTCGACCAGGCTCTCGCGCAGGCCGACGAGTTCTCGGGGGACTTCCAGGAATTCCTCACCCGGTACGCGTGGGGCGAGATCTGGGACCGGCCGGGCCTGGACCGGCGCTCCCGCAGCTGCGTCACGCTCACCGCCCTCGTCGCCGGCGGGCACACGGACGAACTCGCCCCCCACCTCAGGGCCGCCCTGCGCAACGGCCTCACCCCGGCCGAGATCAAGGAAGTACTGCTCCAGGCGGCCGTCTACTGCGGTGTACCGGCCGCGAACAGCGCCTTCCGGGTCGCGCAGCAGGTCATCCGCGAGGAGACGACACCCCCGGAGTGAGGGCGCAGGATGGAGTCATGAAGCTCACCAAGAAGTCGCACGCCTGCGTCCGCCTCGAAAAGGACGGGCGGACGCTCGTCCTGGACCCCGGTGGGTTCAGCGAGGAGGACGCCGCCCTCGGCGCGGACGCCGTTCTCGTCACCCACGAGCACCCCGACCACTTCGACGAGCGGCGGCTGAGGGCCGCGATGGAGGAGAACCCGGCCGCCGAGATCTGGACGCTGAAGTCCGTCGCGGAGAAGATCTCGGCGGCGTTCCCGGGCCGCGTGCACACCGTCGGCCACGGCGACACGTTCACCGCCGCCGGATTCGACGTCCAGGTCCACGGCGAGCTGCACGCCGTGATCCACCCCGACATCCCGCGCATCACCAACGTGGGTTTCCTCGTGGACGGCGGCAGGGTCTTCCACCCCGGCGACGCGCTCACCGTCCCGGACCAGGCGGTCGAGACGCTGATGCTCCCCGTCATGGCGCCCTGGAACAAGATCGCCGAGGTCATCGAGTACGTCCGTGAGGTGAAGCCGCAGCGCGCCTACGACATCCACGACGCGCTCCTCACCGACCTCGCCCGCCCGATCTACGACCGGCAGATCGGCGAGCTGGGCGGCACCGAGCACCTGCGGCTGACCCCGGGCGACTCCGCGCGGCTCTGAGGGCGCCCCCACGGCCCGGGACCGGGTTGTCAGTGCCGCCCGGTAGGTTGTGGGACATGCGCATCGCGACCTGGAACGTGAACTCGATCACCGCCCGCCTGCCGAGGCTCCTCGCCTGGCTGGAGAGCAGCGGCACCGACGTGCTGTGCCTCCAGGAGGCCAAGGTCGCCGAGGCGCAGTTCCCCTTCGACGAGCTGCGCGAGGCGGGCTACGAGGCCGCCGTACACGCCACCGGCCGGTGGAACGGGGTGGCGGTGCTCTCCCGCGTCGGCCTCACCGACGTCGTCAAGGGCCTGCCCGGCGACCCCGGCTACGAGGGTGTCCAGGAGCCCCGCGCGATCTCCGCCACCTGCGGCCCGGTCCGCGTCTGGTCGGTCTACGTGCCCAACGGCCGCGAGGTGGACCACCCGCACTACGCCTACAAGCTCCAGTGGTTCGAGGCGCTGCGCGCGGCCGTCGAGGGCGACGCCGCCGGCGACCGGCCGTTCGCGGTGATGGGCGACTACAACGTCGCGCCGACCGACGACGACGTCTACGACCGCGCCGCCTTCGAGGGCGCCACCCACGTCACCCCCGCCGAGCGCGCCGCCCTCGCCTCCCTGCGCGGGGCCGGCCTGTCCGACGTCGTCCCGCGCCCGCTGAAGTACGACGTCCCGTTCACCTACTGGGACTACCGCCAGCTCTGCTTCCCCAAGAACCGCGGCATGCGCATCGACCTGGTCTACGGGAACGAGCCGTTCGCCAAGGCCGTCACCGACTCCTACGTCGACCGTGAGGAGCGCAAGGGCAAGGGCGCCTCGGACCACGCGCCGGTCGTGGTCGACCTCGGCGTGTGAGCGCGCCGGGCCTGCGCGCCCTGTGGTGCGCGGGGCGGTACGAATGACAGTGTGGAGGTATGAACTTCCCCTTCCTGGGCAAGCGGCGCGAAGATTCCCGGGCGCATGACGCCGAGGGCATCGGCGAGCTGCTCGCCGACTGTGATCTGCTGCGATCCCAGGCGTTGCGGGAGGGGGTCCGACTCGACGACTCCGCGGTCTCGTTGGAGCAGTTGGACCAGATCCTGCCGCGCTGGCGCGCCGACGAGGAGATCCAGACCTGGCTGGGCAACGACGCCGGTCTGTACCTCGGCACGGTGATCGTGCGGACCGTCCCCGGAGCCCTCTGGGCCATCCGGTCCGACGGCCAGCCCGTCGTCCGGCTCGCCTCCTGCCGGGAGTTCGACGTGGTGGCGTCCGGGCACGCATGGGCGGCGGACGGGGCGCCCGAACTCTCGCAGCTGTACGGCGAGGTCGCCGAGGCGTGAACCCTCGGCACGATAATCGCCTTAAAAGGGGCTAATGCCCGAATGGTGCGTGTCGTTGGCATGTGTGCCGTTTGTCTCGGTACGTTGCTGTGGTCAGGGCACACGAACGGCCAGGGGGAATCGCAGAGTGCAGCCGGAGATCACTGCTCGCGCGACACGGCGGACACGCAAGGGTGTCCGCGGGCGAGGAGAAGGTCAGCTGCACACACCCCCTAAGCCCGGTGGGAGTTGCGGGACGTCGGTGCCGGTGCCGGTGCCGGTGCCGGCAGGGGGCTGGTCGCCGCCCGGGTGACGTCCCCCACGAGTTCGACGACGTCCGGGCCGTACGCCTGAGAGTTGACCACCTTCAGCAGCAGCACGAAGGAGCTGGTGCCGTGTTTGCGGGCCAGCTTCTCGTGGTGCCGGGCGAGGTAGCGGGTGGCGGCCTGGTTGGTGATCGCCCGCTGTCCGCAGAACAGGAAGGCGGGACGGGCCTCGCGCCGGTCCCCGGCGGTGAGGCGGGCCAGCAGGACGTACTCCGTCGTGCCCGCGTCCAGTCGGTAGCGCTCGCTGCCGATCTGGAAGGCACCGCGGTCCGGACCGGGCTCGGGGTCGACGTTGACCCGCACCCCGGGCAGCATGGCCGCCATGTGGGCGACCATGCGCCGGTTCGAGCCGGGGCCGCCCACGCAGAACTCCGTGCGCTCGCCGAAGCCCTGCCCGACCATGTCCTGCGTGACCACCTGGATGTGCGCGCCGCAGTCCTTGATCAGTGCCGCCAGCTCCAGCAGCGCGAAGACGTCGAAGCGGTGGACCGCCGGTTCGGAGGCGGCCGGGTCCCGGTTGACGACCAGCAGCGACTCGGAGCTGTCCGGCAGCCCGAAGAACGCCTGCTTGCGGCGGAGTCTGCGCTTGGACAGGTACGTGCGGGTGAACCAGCCCAGCGCGGCGCTGATGCCGGCCGCGACCACGCCCAGGACGATGTTGCGTACGTCGTCAGTCATGGGCGCGCATGCTAGCGGGCGTCGGCGTACCCGTGTTCGACGGGCCGCCGGGCCGCCCGCTCGGGTGGCGACGCCGACGACGGTGGCCTCGGTGCTCCTGACGCGACCATGACGATCAACTAAGCTGCCCGGACGGCCTTTCCCTGGAGGTGCGGATGCGTCGCCCTGTCGCACGGAATCTGACGGTCCTGGCGGTCTCGGCCGCCGTGGTGTCGGTGGGGGCCGCGGCGCCGCCCACGCCCCAGGGCAGCCCCGGCGCCCCGAAAGCCCCGGTCGCCGTCGGGTACGGGGGCGCGGTCGCCAGCGTCGACCCGGACGCCTCCGCCGCCGGCATCGAGGTGTTGCGCAAGGGCGGCAACGCCGTCGACGCCGCCGTGGCCACCGCGGCCGCCCTCGGTGTCACCGAGCCGTACTCCGCCGGGGTCGGCGGCGGCGGGTACTTCGTCTACTACGACGCCAAGTCCCGCACGGTGCGCACCATCGACGGCCGCGAGACCGCGCCGCTGACCGCCGACGAGAAGCTCTTCACGGAGAACGGCAAGCCGATCGCCTTCGCCGACGCCGTCAGCAGCGGCCTCGCCGTCGGCACGCCCGGCACGCCCGCCACCTGGCAGGCGGCCCTCGACAAGTGGGGCAGCCGGGGGCTCGCCTCCGTGCTCAGGCCCGCCGAGCGCCTGGCCCGGCAGGGCTTCACCGTCGACGACACCTTCCGCACCCAGACGGCCGCCAACGAGCAGCGGTTCCGCTACTTCCCGGACACCGCGGAGCTGTTCCTGCCCGGCGGGCAACTCCCCGTCGTCGGCTCCACGTTCAAGAACCCGGACCTGGCCCGCACCTACCAGGAGCTGGGCCGTGAGGGCGTCGACGCGGTCTATCGCGGCGAACTGGGCGAGGACATCGTCGACACCGTCAACGAGCCGCCCGTCGACCCGGACTCCGGCTGGAACGCCCGCCCCGGCGACCTGTCCGCCAAGGACCTCGCCGCCTACGAGGCCAAGTTCCAGGCGCCCACCAGGACTTCGTACCGCGGCCTGAACGTGTACTCCATCGCGCCCTCCTCGTCCGGCGGCACCACGGTCGGCGAGGCGCTGAACATCCTGGAGCGCACCGACCTCTCCGAGGCGAGCAAGGCGCAGTACCTGCACCGCTTCATCGAGGCCAGCCGCATCTCCTTCGCCGACCGGGGCCGCTGGGTCGGCGACCCCGCCTTCGAGGACGTACCGACGAAGGAGTTGCTCTCGCAGCGGTACGCCGACTCGCGGGAATGCCTGATCAAGGACGACGCGGCGCTCACCAGCCCCCTCGCGCCCGGCGACCCCCGGCACCCCGCCGCCTGCGCGGCCGGCGGCAGGGCGGCGCCGACGACCTACGAGGGCGAGAACACCACGCACCTGACCGTGGCCGACAAGTGGGGGAACGTCGTCGCCTACACGCTCACCATCGAGCAGACCGGCGGCAGCGGCATCACCGTGCCCGGCCGCGGCTTCCTGCTCAACAACGAGCTGACGGACTTCTCCTTCGCCCCGGCGAACCCGGCGGTCCACGACCCGAACCTGCCCGGACCCGGCAAGCGCCCGCGGTCCTCGATCGCCCCGACCATCGTCCTGGACCGGCACCACGAGCCGGTCGTGGCGGTCGGGTCGCCCGGCGGTGCCACCATCATCACCACCGTGCTCCAGACCCTCACCGGTTTCATCGACCGCGGGCTGCCCCTGGTGGACGCGATCGCCGCCCCGCGCGCCAGCCAGCGCAACGCGGCCCAGACCGAACTCGAACCCGGCCTCTACGACAGCGGGTTGCGGGAACGTCTCGAGGCGCTCGGGCACTCCTTCAAGGAGAACCCGGAGATCGGCGCCGCGACCGGCGTGCAGCGGCTGCCGGGCGGCAAGTGGCTGGCCGCCGCCGAGAAGGAGCGGCGCGGCGGCGGCTCGGCGATGGTGGTGTGGCCCACGCGGCAGCGCTAGCGCGGATCACAGGTCGGGGACGGGCCGCTGCGGCGTCCGGAACGCCAGCCGCCCGTCCTCGACGTCGACCGTCACCCGGCCGCCCTCCGCGACCCGGCCGTCGAGCAGCAGCCGGGACAGTTCGTTGTCGACCTCGCGCTGGATGGTGCGGCGCAGCGGACGGGCGCCGTACTCCGGCTGGTAGCCGCGCTCGGCGAGCCAGTCCACCGCCGCGTCGGTGAAGTCGACGGTGATGCCCTGCGCGCGGACCATGCGGCGGGTCTGCTCCAGGAGCAGGCTGGTGATCTGCCGCAGCTGCTCCCCGCTGAGCTGGCGGAACACCACGATCTCGTCGACGCGGTTCAGGAACTCCGGCCGGAAGTGCTCGCGCAGCGGACGCAGCACCTGCTCGCGCCGCGCCTCCTCGTCCGCCTCCGCGCCGCCGGACCCGAAACCGATGCCCGCGCCGCGCCGGGTGATCACGTCGGAGCCCAGGTTGCTGGTCATCACGACGACCGCGTTGGTGAAGTCCACGGTCCTGCCCTGCGAGTCGGTCAGCCGGCCGTCGTCCAGGACCTGGAGCAGGATGTTGAAGACGTCGGGGTGCGCCTTCTCCACCTCGTCCAGCAGGAGCAGCGAGTACGGGTGCCGGCGCACCACCTCGGTGAGCTGACCGGCCTCCTCGTGCCCCACGTAACCGGGCGGGGCGCCCACCAGGCGGCTGACCGTGTGGCGCTCCTGGTACTCGCTCATGTCGAGGCGGACCATCCGGTCCTCGCTGCCGAACAGCGCCTCGGCCAGCGCCCGGGCCAGCTCCGTCTTGCCGACACCGGTCGGGCCGAGGAAGAGGAAGCTGCCGATCGGCCGGTCGGGGCTGGAGAGCCCGGCGCGCGAGCGCAGTACGGCGTCGGAGACCACCCGCACCGCCTCCTCCTGGCCGACCACGCGTTCGTGCAGATGGGACTCCAGGCCCAGCAGGCGGTCCTTCTCCTCCTGGGTGAGGCTGCTGACCGGGATGCCGGTCTGCCTGGACACCACCTCGGCGATGGACTCGGTGCCGACGACCAGGTTCAGCCCCTCGTCGGCCTCGCCGGCGCCGTCGGCCTCGGTGATCCGCTGCTTCAGCTCGCCGATCCGGTCGCGCAACTGGGTGGCCTGCTCGTACTGCTCGTCCGCGACCGCCTGGTCCTTGTCCCGGAGCAGCTGGTCGACCTCGCGCTCCATGGCCCGCACGTCCGTGCCCTTGGTGCGCGCCCGGAGCCGGACGCGGGCGCCCGCCTGGTCGATCAGGTCGATCGCCTTGTCCGGAAGCCGGCGGTCGGTGAGGTAGCGGTCGGACATCTGCACCGCCGCCACCAGCGCCTCGTCGGTGTAGCGGACCTGGTGGTGGGCCTCGTAGCGGTCCCGCAGACCGCGCAGGATCTCGATGGCGTCAGCGGGGGTGGGCTCGGGCACCAGGATCGGCTGGAAGCGGCGGGCGAGCGCCGCGTCCTTCTCGATCCTGCGGTACTCCTCCAGCGTGGTGGCGCCCACGACGTGCAGCTCACCCCGGGCCAGCGCCGGCTTGAGGATGTTCCCGGCGTCCATCGAACCGCCCTCGCCGCCCCCGCCGGCGCCGACCACGGTGTGCAGTTCGTCGATGAAGATGATCAGCTCGTCGGAGTGGGCGCGGATCTCGCCGACGATGTTGTTCATCCGCTCCTCGAAGTCGCCCCGGTAGCGGGTGCCCGCGACCACGCCGGTCAGGTCCAGGGCGACCACGCGGCGGCCCAGCAGTACGTCGGGGACGTCGGCGTCGGTGATGCGCTGCGCCAGCCCCTCCACGACGGCGGTCTTGCCGACGCCCGCGTCACCGATCAGCACCGGGTTGTTCTTGCCGCGGCGGGAGAGCACCTCGACGGTCTGCTCGATCTCGTCCTCGCGCCCGATCACCGGGTCGATCCGGCCCTGCTGGGCCAGGTCGGTGAGGTCGCGGCCGTACTTGTCCAGCGTCGGCGTGTTCGTGGCCCGCGCGCCCTCGGGGCGGGCCTTGCCGGCTTCCGGCGCCTCCGCGGGCAGGCCGGAGGGTGCGAACCGGGCCGCGTTCAGGATGTGCCCGGCGGCCGAGTCCGGGTTGGCGGCCAGCGCGCTGAGCACGTGCTCCGGGCCGATGTACCCGGTGCCCGTCGTCCGGGCCAGTTCGTGCGCGTCCAGCAGTGCCCGCTTGACGGCCGGGGTCAGCGAGAGCGACGTCGGCGGCGGGGCCTCGCCCGGCGCGTGCTGCGCCGGGCCGGTCCGCTCGTCGATCTGCGACGCCAGCGAGTCGGGGTCGGCACCGGCGCGGCTCAGCAGGCCCCGGGTCGGTTCGGTGGCGAGCGCGGCCCGCAGCAGGTGCTCCGTGTCCAGGTCCCGGCTGCCGTGCTCGGCCGCGTACTGGGCGGCGCCGCGCACCAGCTCCCGGGCCGGCTGGCTGAGCAGCCTGCCGATGTCGATCTGCCTGGGCTTCGGCCCGCCGAAGAAGCGTGCCAGGAATTCCGCGAACGGGTCGCCCTCCGGGCCCATGAAGCCGCTGGTCATCGTTTCCGGCCCTCCGCTGCTTCGCTGATCGGCGTACCGGGGCCGGGTAACCCGGTCGGCGCGCGCTCATGCCCCAACATGACACGTTCTGTGCCGGTGGGCATGTCCGCGGAGGCGGGCGGGCCCGGGGCCGGGGCCTACCGGACCTGAAGGGCGTCCCGTGCGGTCAGGACGCGCGGGCCGCTGTCCGTGATCGCGACGGTGTGCTCCACGTGCGCCGCGCGCGAGCCGTCGTTGGTGCGCAGGGTCCAGCCGTCGGGGGCCGCGTGGTAGTCGTCCCGGCCGTCGGCGATCAGCATCGGCTCGATGGCGAGGACCATGCCGTGGCGCAGCGGGAGCCCGCGTCCCGGCCGGCCCTCGTTGGGCACGCCCGGGTCCTCGTGCATCTGCCGGCCGATGCCGTGGCCGCCGAAGTCGTCCATGATGCCGTAGCCGCCCGCCCGGCACACCGTGCCGATCGCGTGCGAGATGTCGCCGATGCGATTGCCGACGACGGCCGCCGCGATGCCCGCCGCGAGGGCCCGTTCCGCGGTCTCGACCAGGGTGACGTCCGCCGGGCGCGGGGTGCCGACGACGAAGCTGATCGCTGAGTCGCCGGCCCAGCCGCCGAGCGTCGCCCCGCAGTCGAGTGAGACGAGGTCGCCGTCGCGCAGCCGGTAGCCGTCCGGGACGCCGTGCACGATCGCGTCGTTGACCGACGCGCAGAGGACGGCCGGGAAGGGGGTCGGCGCGAAGGAGGGCCGGTAACCGAGGAACGGTGAGCCCGCCCCCGCCTCCTTCAGTACGCCGTGCGCCACCTCGTCCAGTTCCAGCAGGGAGACGCCCACGGCGGCCGCGTTCCGGGCGGCGGTCAGGGCGCGGGCGACGACCTGGCCGGCCGTGTGCATCGCGTCGATCGATGTGTCTGTCTTGAGCTCCACCATGCCAATTACTATACCGGTATTTTAATTGGGTCCGGTACGGGAAGCCGGTATTACAATGACGGTATGGTGCGCACCCCTCTGACCCCCGAAGAGCACGAGCGCGGCGAGCGGCTCGGCCGGCTGCTGCGTGAGGCCCGCGGCGAGCGGAGTATGACGGAGGTCGCCGCCGAGGCCGGCATCTCCGCCGAGACGCTGCGCAAGATCGAGACCGGCCGCGCGCCGACCCCGGCGTTCTTCACGGTGGCCGCGCTGGCCCGCGCGCTCGGGCTGTCCATGGACGAGCTGGCCGGGCTGTGCGTCCTCGCCGGGGTGTGAGGGCGTGGTGACGCCTGCGGTGACGCCCCTTTACGAAAACTCCCTGTAGCGGCGCCGTAACACGGCTGGTGTTCCCTACGTGACCGGACGGACCGGAGTCCTCCGGTCGGGCGGGAGTCGAACCATGGCCGTGGAACAACTGCCGGGTCAAGTCGGGGACTTCACCCGGTACCTGACCGGACTGCTGACACGTCTGGACCAGGGCGCCGGCTGGTGCGGGGTGTTCTGGCAGCGCGACCCCGAGGGCATGCGGGCCTGTCTCGACGGGCGTGAGATCCCGCCCTGGGACGTGGTGGAGGCGCTGCTCCAGGACCTCGCCGGCCGGTACGGTGCCGCTGCCGCGGAAGCCGGGACGGAACCGGCCCGCGCCCTGCACGCCGCCGCGCTCACCTCGTACGACGCCCTGCCGGGTGCGCGCGACGCCCTCCGGGACCGGCTCGACGTCATGCTCCGCGAGCAGCGGTACGCCGCGGAACGCGAGACCCGGCTGACCCGGACGCTGTCGCACCCCGGCACGCCCCCGGAGACGGCCGCCTCGCTCCGGCTCGACCTCGCCTGGGCCCACGACGACCACACCCGGGCAACGGCCCGCTGCACCGAACTCCGATCCCGGCTGACGGCACTGGATGCCGTCCGGCGGGAGGGCGGGGGTGCCCGGTGGGACGGCGACCCACCTTCCCCGGTGGGCGGCCCCACGCGGCCGGGGCCACCGGAAGCCGACGCCACCGCCCACACGGCAGGGCCCGAGACCCCGGCCTCTGCCTTGGACGCGTCGGCGCCCGGGCGTGTGTCCGAAGCGCCGGGGACCGTCGGTCCCGCGCACCGCCTCGCGCCCGCTGCGGAGCCCGTGGACTCCGCCCCCGCATCCTCCGGGTTCGCTCCCGGAGGTGTGTCCGGGAGGCCGGGGGAGGACGCTCTCGCGCGCCGCCCTGCGGTGATCGACGACTGGGCCTTCGGCGTGCCCGCGCCGCCCGGGGGTGCGTCCGCGGGGCCAGGGGGCGTCGGCTCCGCTCCCGCCGCGCCGCCGTCGGCCCCGGCCTCCGTCTTCGGCGGGCCCGCGCCCGGAGGCGTGTCCCGGATGCCGGTGGACGGTGATCCCCTGTACCGCTCACCGGGGGCCGAGGACTCCGCCTCCGCCTTCGGCGCCCCCGCGCAGCGCTCCGCGCCCACCGAGCCGCGCGAGGGTCCCGCCCTCGCCTCCGACGCGTCCCCGCCCGATTACTTGCCCCGGGTGCCCGGGGGCGCGGCTCGGACGTCGACGGACGGCGCGCCCGCGGATGGCTCCGCGCCACCGGAGGACTTCGCACGCCGTCCCGCCGCGCCCGCGCCCAGCACGCCGCCCCCGAACCCGGCCCCCACCCCCGCCGCATCCCCGCCCTCCACGCCCAAACAGCGAAAACGCCGCCGTGGAGGTGCCCGTTTCGCCGGGGGCGTCGACGCGGACGTGAGCCCCTTCGTGCCCGGGCAGGTGCCGGTTCCGGCCGCGCCGGGCGGGCGTACGCCACGCGGAGCGCGGTTCGCGGGGGCCGATGAAACGGTGGAGCAGCCGGTGTCGAGGGCCCCCGACGTGCCGGGGGAGGAGGATCGGGCCGCCGTCGATGCGGTCGTCGAGGGGGTGGCGCGGCTGCGGGCCGCAGGGAGGAGCGGGGAGGCGCACGCGCTGCTGGCCGAGGCGGCCCTCGGGCCCGCCGCCCGCTTCCCGCTGCTCGCCGCCCGGCTCGAACGGGCCGGGCTCGGCGCCGACTGGGCCACCCTGCTGTGGGAGACCGCTTCGCTGCCCGCCGGCCCCCTGGTCGCCGCGGCCGACGCACTGGCCGTCGCCGGGCGCGCGGCCGACGCCGAGCAGGTGCTGCGGCAGGGCGTCGTACGGCCCGCTCCCGAGATCGGCGCGGCCGTCGTCGGCCTGGTCGCCGAAGGCCGGCACCGAGAGGCCCGCGCGCTCCTCGACGCCTGCGTCCGTTCCCGTACCCCCGAGGACGCCGCTCGCAGCGCCGCACCGGACCCGGAGACACTCGTACCGCTGCTGCTGGCGGCGGCGCACGAGGTCTCCCAGGAACGCCACTGGGACCTCGTGCACGCCCTGCGCGTCGCCGGGTTCACCGCGTGAGATCCACCCCCGTGGCCCCACCGCCCCCACCACTCACCCACAGGGGTGCGAAAAGCGATCGACACCGCGCCGTGGCGACGATGGTCTTGGCAAGCCCGTCCGGCCAGGCTTACGTTCGTCCCTCTACCGCCCGCTCTACGGGCGTAGAGGCTCTGACGTCGCGTCGAAGGAGCAGCTCATGGCCAACGTCGTACGTGCCGCTCTCGTCCAGGCCACCTGGACCGGCGACACCGAGTCCATGGTGGCGAAACACGAGGAGCACGCCCGCGAGGCGGCCCGGCGGGGAGCCAAGGTCATCGGCTTCCAGGAAGTCTTCAACGCCCCCTACTTCTGCCAGGTCCAGGACCCCGAGCACTACCGCTGGGCCGAGCCGGTGCCCGACGGCCCGACCACCCGCCGCATGCAGGAGCTCGCCCGCGAGACCGGCATGGTGATCGTCGTCCCCGTCTTCGAGGTCGAGCAGTCCGGCTTCTACTACAACACCGCCGCCGTGATCGACGCCGACGGCACCGTCCTGGGGACGTACCGCAAGCATCACATCCCGCAGGTCAAGGGATTCTGGGAGAAGTTCTACTTCCGGCCCGGCAACCTCGGCTGGCCGGTCTTCGACACCGCCGTCGGCAGGATCGGCGTCTACATCTGCTACGACCGGCACTTCCCGGAGGGCTGGCGCCAACTCGGCCTCGGCGGCGCCCAGCTGGTCTACAACCCCTCCGCCACCCACCGCGGACTCTCCGCCCACCTGTGGCAGCTCGAACAGCCCGCGGCGGCCGTCGCCAACGAGTACTTCGTCGCCGCGATCAACCGGGTCGGCCAGGAGGAGTACGGGGACAACGACTTCTACGGGACGTCGTACTTCGTCGACCCGCGCGGGCAGTTCGTCGGCGAGCGCGCCAGTGACACCAAGGAGGAACTCGTCGTCCGAGACCTGGACTTCGGCCTCATCGACGAGGTGCGGCAGCAGTGGGCCTTCTACCGCGACCGCCGCCCCGACGCCTACGAAGGGCTGGTGCGGCCGTGACGAAGGACCTGTTCGGCCGCCACCGCGCCGTCCTGCCCGAATGGCTCGCCCTGTACTACGAGGACCCGCTGGAGATCACGCACGGCGAGGGCCGGCACGTCTGGGACGCCGCCGGCAACAAGTACCTCGACTTCTTCGGCGGCATCCTCACCACGATGACCGCGCACGCCCTGCCCGAGGTGACCAAGGCGGTGAGCGAGCAGGCCGGACGGATCATCCACTCCTCGACCCTCTACCTCAACCGGCCCATGGTCGAACTCGCCGAGCGGATCGCCCACGTGTCCGGCATCCCCGACGCCCGCGTCTTCTTCACCACCTCCGGCACCGAGGCCAACGACACCGCCCTGCTGCTCGCCACCACGTACCGGCGCAGCAACACCGTCCTGGCCATGCGCAACAGCTACCACGGCCGCTCCTTCAGCTCCGTCGGCATCACCGGCAACCGCAGCTGGTCCCCGACCTCGCTGTCCCCGCTCCAGACGCTCTACGTCCACGGAGGCGTCCGCACCCGCGGCCCCTACGCGCACCTGGACGACCGCGACTTCATCGCCGCCTGCGTCGACGACCTCACGGACCTCCTCGGCCACACCCGCGCCCCCGCCGCGCTGATCGCCGAGCCGATTCAGGGCGTCGGCGGCTTCACCTCCCCGCCGGACGGCCTGTACGCGGCCTTCCGCGAGGTGCTGCACGAGCGGGACGTCCTCTGGATCGCCGACGAGGTGCAGACCGGCTGGGGCCGCACCGGCGACCACTTCTGGGGCTGGCAGGCGCACGCGCGGAGCGGCCCGCCGGACATCGTCACCTTCGCCAAGGGCATCGGCAACGGCATGTCCGTCGGCGGTGTCGTCGCCCGCGCCGAGATCATGAACTGCCTGGACGCCAACAGCATCTCCACCTTCGGCGGCACCCAGGTCACCATGGCGGCCGGCCTCGCCAACCTCACGTACCTGCTGGAGCACGACCTCCAGGGCAACGCCCGGCGCGTCGGCGGACTCCTCCTCGAACGGCTGCGGGCGGTCGCCGCCCAGGTGCCGCACGTCCGGGAGATCCGCGGGCGCGGGCTGATGCTGGGCATCGAGCTGACCCGGCCCGGCACCGACGAGGCGGCGCCCGAGGCGGCGGCCACCGTGCTGGAGGAGGCCCGCGCGGGCGGGCTGCTCATCGGCAAGGGCGGCGGTCACAGCACCAGTGCCCTGCGCGTCGCCCCGCCGATGACCCTCACCGTCGCGGAGGCCGAGGAGGGCGCGGCGATCCTCGAACGCGCCCTGCGGAGCATCTGACAGCAGCGTCCCGAGCAGAGGAACCGCCGCCATGACCTCCACCCCGGACACACCCGTCACCCTGGAGCAGCAGCCCTGGGAACCTGCACTGTCGGTCCGTCAGGTCCTCGGCCTGGAGCGGGTGCTGGCCGGGCAGCCCGAGGTGGTGGCCGGCGCCCACCGGCTCGACCGGCCGGTGCGCTGGGTGCACGTGGCCGAGGCCGCCGACGTCGGCGTCATGCTCAGCGGCGGCGAGATGGTCCTCACCACCGGGGTGCTGCTCGCCGGTGACGAGGACAAGCAGGGCGAGTACATCCGCTCCCTGCACCGGGCGGAGGCGGCGGCCGTCGTGCTCGGCCTCGGCCGCGCCTTCCCCGCCCCGCCGGACGTGATGCGGCGGGCGGCCGAGCGGTGCGGGCTGCCCATGGTCGTCCTGCACCGGCCGTTCCCCTTCGCCGAGCTGACCGAGGAGGTGCAGTCCCGGCTGCTGCGGCGCAAGTTCGCCGCCGTCAGCCTCTCCGAGGCCGTACGCACCGAACTGACCGGCCTGATCACCGCGGGCGCCCCGGTGCAGCGCCTGCTCGACGAGGTCGCCCGGCACGGGGGCTGTCCGGTCGTCGTCACCAACCTCGCCCACCGTGTCCTCGCCACGGCGGGGGAGCGGCCCGCGGTCGACGACGTGCTCCGGGACTGGGAGCGCATCGCCCGCCAGGCCGGGGCCGGCTCCGCCGACGGCTGGATCCGCGCCGAACTGACCTGCCGGGGGGAGCGGTGGGGCCGCCTGGTGCTGTGCGGCTACCGCGGCGACCGGGCCGCGGGACGGCTGCTGGCCGAGCGCTCCGCCGAGGCGCTCGTCCTGCACCGCATGCTCGGCGGCGACGGCACGCACTCCGGCGGCCCCGGCGGCAGGGGCGGCTCCTGGGACTCCTGGGAGGAGCAGTCCGCCCGGAGTCTGCTCACCGACCTGGTCAGCGGTGCCGTCCCGGCGCGGCAACTGCTTCCCCGGGCGCGCGCCGCCGGGCTGCCGGTCAACCGCCGGGTCTTCGTCCCGCTCGTCGTCCGCGAGCACGACACCGCGCGTCTCGACCGGGTGCTGCGGCTGCTGGGTCTGTCCGGGATCGCCGCCGGGCTCGCCGACGACCGGGTCGCCGTGCTGCTCAGCCTCGCCCCCGACCAGGACGCCAAGGCGCTGACCGCACACTTCGCGGCCCGGCTGCGGACGGAACCGGACGCCGCGCACACCGTCGTCGCGGCGGCCGACGCCCGCACCGACTGGGCCGGTGTACCGGCCGGCCTGCGCGAGGCCCGGCACGTCGCCGACGCCGTGGCCGACTCCCCGGCCGCCCTCGAGCTGCCGCCCGTGGTGCGCCTGCGCGACGTCCACCTGCGCGGACTGGTCCGGCTGCTGCGCGACGACCCGCACGTCCAGTCCTTCGCCGAGCGGGAACTGAACGGCCTGCTGCGGAGCCCTGACGAGGACCTGCTGGGCGTGCTGCGCACCTACCTCGCCACCGGCCGCAACAAGTCCCGCACCGCCCAGCTCCACCACGTCTCCCGGCCCGCCCTCTACCGCAGGCTGGAGGCGATACAGGGCCGCCTCGGCGTCGACCTCGACGACTTCGAACAGGCCGCCTCCGTACACATCGCGCTCCTCGCCCACGACGCACAGCAGGGGTGACACCGTGCAATGCCCGACCCCCGCAGACGTGACACCGTGCCAATCGAACCGGCCGTCCGCGCTCCCTAGGCTCGCTCCACACCGAGCGCCACACCCAGCGCCACACCGAGCGAGTGGAGGCCGAAGATGAGCCGAGTGATCCGTGCCGCGCTCTTCCAGACCGCCTGGACGGGCGACAAGGAATCGATGATCCAGGTCCACGAGCAGGCGGTCCGCGATGCCGCCGCGCAAGGGGCCCAAGTGCTGTGCTTCCAGGAGCTGTTCTACGGCCCGTACTTCTGCCAGGTCCAGGACCCCGAGTTCTACGCCTACGCCGAGCGCATCCCCGACGGCCCGATCGTCGAGCGCTTCCAGCGGCTCGCCCGCGAACACGGCATCGTCCTGGTGCTGCCGATGTACGAGGAGGAGCAGCCCGGCGTCCTCTACAACACCGCCGCCGTCCTCGACGCCGACGGCTCCTACCTCGGCAAGTACCGCAAGACCCACATCCCGCAGGTGCGGGGCTTCTGGGAGAAGTTCTACTTCCGCCCCGGCAACTCCGGCTGGCCGGTCTTCGACACCGCCGTCGGCAAGGTGGGCGTGTACATCTGCTACGACCGGCACTTCCCGGAGGGCTGGCGGGCGCTGGGCCTTCAGGGCGCCGAGGTCGTCTTCAACCCGTCGGCCACCTCGCGCGGCCTCTCCGGCTACCTGTGGCAGCTGGAGCAGCCGGCGGCGGCCGTCGCCAACGAGTACTTCGTGGGCGCCATCAACCGTGTCGGTGTCGAGGAGTACGGCGACAACGACTTCTACGGCACCTCTTACTTCGTCGACCCCGAGGCCCAGTTCGTCGGCGAGGTCGCGAGCGACAAGGAGACCGAACTCGTCGTGCGCGACCTCGACCTGGCCAAGCTGCGCGAGGTCCGCGACCGCTGGCAGTTCTACCGGGACCGCGCGCCGGGCGCGTACTCCCCGCTGACCGCGCCCTGACCGACCGGGCCCGGACCGCCCCTGACAGGAGGGAACAGCATGAGCAGCCGTACCGTCATCCGCGGCGGCCTCGTCATCACCGCGTCCGACGAGATCCACGCCGACGTCCTGATCGAGGACGGCCGGGTCGCCGCCCTCGCCGCGACGGGCACCCCGGCCGCCGGATCCTTCACGGCCGAGCGCGTGATGGACGCCACCGGCAAGTACGTCATCCCGGGCGGTGTCGACGGGCACACCCACATGGAGATGCCCTTCGGTGGCACGTACGCCGCCGACACCTTCGAGACCGGTACCAGGGCCGCCGCCTGGGGCGGTACGACCACCGTCGTCGACTTCGCCATCCAGGGCGTCGGCCACTCCCTGCGTGAGGGCCTCGACGCCTGGCACGCGAAGGCCGAGGGCAACTGCGCGATCGACTACGGCTTCCACATGATCGTCTCCGACGTGAACCAGGAGACGCTCAAGGAGATGGACCTGCTGGTCGAGGAGGGCGTCACCTCCTTCAAGCAGTTCATGGCCTACCCCGGCGTCTTCTACTCCGACGACGGCCAGATCCTGCGGGCCATGCAGCGCGCCGCCGACAACGGCGGGCTGATCATGATGCACGCCGAGAACGGCATCGCCATCGACGTCCTGGTCGAGCAGGCCCTCGCCCGCGGCGAGACCGACCCGCGCTTCCACGGCGAGGTCCGCAAGGCCCTCCTGGAGGCCGAGGCCACCCACCGCGCGATCAAGCTCGCGCAGGTCGCGGGCGCGCCCCTCTACGTCGTGCACGTCTCCGCGACCGAGGCGGTCGCCGAGCTCACCCGGGCCCGCGACGAGGGCCTGAACGTCTTCGGCGAGACATGCCCGCAGTACCTCTTCCTGTCCACCGACAACCTCGCGGAGCCCGACTTCGAGGGCGCCAAGTACGTGTGCAGCACCCCGCTGCGCCCGCGCGAGCACCAGGCGGCGCTGTGGCGGGGCCTCAGGACCAACGACCTCCAGGTGGTGTCGACCGACCACTGCCCCTTCTGCTTCAGCGGCCAGAAGGAACTGGGCCGCGGCGACTTCTCCAAGATCCCCAACGGGATGCCGGGCGTCGAGAACCGCATGGACCTGCTCCACCAGGCCGTCGTCGACGGGCACATCGGCCGCCGCCGCTGGATCGAGATCGCCTGCGCCTCCCCGGCCCGCATGTTCGGCCTGTACCCGAAGAAGGGCACCATCGCGCCCGGCGCCGACGCCGACATCGTCATCTACGACCCGCACGCCGAGCAGGTCATCTCCGCCGAGACCCACCACATGAACGTCGACTACTCGGCCTACGAGGGCAAGCGCGTCACCGGGCGCGTGGAGACCGTGCTCTCGCGCGGCGAACTCGTCGTCACCGAGCGGGAGTACACCGGACACAAGGGCCACGGCGCGTACGTCCCGCGCTCCACCTGTCAGTACCTCAGCTAGGAGCCCTGCCCATGGACTTCGGACTCGTCCTGCAGACCGACCCGCCGGCCTCCCGCGTCGTCAGCCTGATGCAGCGGGCCGAGCGCAACGGCTTCAGCCACGGCTGGACCTTCGACTCCGCCGTGCTCTGGCAGGAGCCGTTCGTCATCTACAGCCAGATCCTGGCCAACACCACGCGCCTCAAGGTCGGCCCGATGGTCACCAACCCCGGCACCCGCACCTGGGAGGTGACCGCCTCCACCTTCGCCACCCTCAACGACATGTTCGGCAACCGCACCGTCTGCGGCATCGGCCGCGGCGACTCCGCGATGCGGGTGGCCGGCCGCAAGCCCAACACCCTCGCCCGCATCAGCGAGGCCATGAGGGTCATCCGGGCCCTGGGCCGCGGCGAGGAGGCCGACCTCGGCGGCGGCACCGCGGTCAGGTTCCCATGGATCAGGCCGGGCGCCGAGGTGCCGGTGTGGATGGCGGCGTACGGGCCGAAGGCCCTGAAGATGACGGGGGAGGAGGCCGACGGCTTCATCCTCCAGCTCGCCGACCTCTACCTCACCGAGTACATGGTCAAGGCCGTCAAGGACGCCGCCGCGGCCGCCGGGCGGGACCCGGACGAGGTGACGATCTGCGTCGCCGCCCCCGCCTACGTCACCGCCGACGACTCGCCCGAGGCGCTCGCCCACGCCCGCGAGCAGTGCCGCTGGTTCGGCGGCATGGTCGGCAACCACGTCGCCGACCTCGTCAGCAAGTACGGCGAGCACTCCGCCGCCGTCCCCGGCGAACTCACCGACTACATCAAGTCCCGCGAGGGCTACGACTACGCCCACCACGGACGCAGCGGCAACCCGGACACGCAGTTCGTGCCGGACGAGATCGTCGACCGGTTCTGCCTGATCGGGCCGGTCGAGCAGCACATCGAGAAGCTCCAGGCCCTGCGCGCCCTCGGCGTCGACCAGTTCGCCGTGTACGACATGCACGACGCGCAGGAAGCGACGATCGACGCGTACGGCGCGGAGATCATCCCGGCACTCCACCGCTGACCGGAACCCGTTCCGGAACCCGCCGCCGAAGGGTCAACGCCCATGACCGCGACCGTCCCGCCCACGCCGTCCGACAGTCCCATACCCGAGCAGGCGGGACGCGTCGAGCTCCCGCCCGGCACCGTCCTCACCGACAACCGCTTCGTCAACGACGACCTGCTGCCCGTGCCGCTGGCCCGCCGCCGCTGGACGACGTACAACTTCGCCGCCCTGTGGGTGGGGATGGCGCACAACATCCCCTCCTGGCTCCTCGCCTCCGGCCTCGTCGCGCTCGGCATGGACTGGAAACAGGCCGTGTTCACCATCGCGCTCGCCAACGTCATCGTGCTCGCACCGATGTTGCTGACCGGGCACGCCGGGCCCAAGTACGGCATCCCGTTCCCGGTCCTGGCCCGTGCCTCGTTTGGGCTGCGCGGCGCCAACCTGCCGGCGCTGATCCGGGCCGGGGTGGCGTGCGCCTGGTTCGGCATCCAGACCTGGATCGGCGGCCAGGGGATCTTCGTCCTGCTCGGCAAGCTGTTCGGCGGCTGGGCCGAGGCGTCGGAGGTCGGCGGCCAGCCCTGGACGCTGTGGGTGTGCTTCGTCCTGTTCTGGGCCCTCGAACTGGCCATCATCTACCGGGGCATGGAGGCGCTGCGCCGGTTCGAGAACTGGGCCGCGCCGTTCGTCATCGTCGGCGCGCTGGTGCTGCTGGTCTGGATCGCGAACAAGGCCGGGGGACTCGGGCCGCTCCTCGACCAGCCGTCGCGCCTGGGCTGGGGCGCGGACTTCTGGCCCGTGTTCTTCCCGTCCCTCATGGGCATGATCGCCTTCTGGTCCACCCTGAGTCTGAACATTCCCGACTTCACCCGCTTCGGTGCGGGGCAGCGGGCCCAGGTCTGGGGGCAGACGCTCGGACTGCCCACGACCATGACGCTGTTCGCGCTGCTGTCCGTGTTCGTCACCTCCGGCTCGCAGGCGGTGTACGGGGTCGCAGTGTGGGACCCGGTCGCGCTCGCCGCCCGGACCGACAACGTCTTCGGACTGCTCTTCGCCCTCGTGACGGTGCTCGTCGCCACCATCTCGGTGAACATCGCGGCGAACGTCGTCTCACCGGCGTACGACCTGGCGAACCTGGCGCCACGGCTGATCAACTTCCGCACCGGTGCCCTGATCACGGGCGTCGTCGGCGTGCTGATCATGCCGTGGAAGCTCACCGAGACACCCGAGCTGTACATCTTCACCTGGCTCGGCCTGGTCGGCGGGCTGCTCGGCACCGTCGCCGGCATCCTCATCGCCGACTACTGGCTGATCCGCCGCACCGTGCTGGACCTGCCCGCCCTGTACACACCCGGGGGGCGCTACTGGTACACCTCCGGCTGGAACCTGCGCGCCGTCGCCGCCTTCGTGGCCGGCGGGGTGCTCGCGGTGGGCGGCTCCCACTCGGCACCGGGCAAGGGACCCTTCCCCGAGGACGGGCTGATCCCCTTCCTCAAGCCCCTCGCGGACTACGGCTGGGCGGTGGGGCTGGGGGCGTCGCTCGTCGTGTACGTCGGGCTGACGGCGGGCCGCAGGCGTACCTGAGCGCCTGCGGCCGCGTTCGCCCGTCCCCGCTCGCCTAGCGGGCCGTGCCGAAGTCCTGGGTCCAGTAGGAGCCGGGCTGCGCGAGGCCGACGCCGATCTCCTTGAAGTCGCAGTTGAGGATGTTCTCCTTGTGGCCGGGGCTGGACATCCAGCCCGCCATCACCTTTTCGGGTGTTTCGTAGCCGTACGCGACGTTCTCGCCGTAGGTGCTCCAGTTGTACCCGGCATTGGTGATGCGGTCCTCCGGGGACGATCCGTTCGAGCCGGAGTGCGACATGGTGCCGGTGGCCGCCATGTCCTCGCTGTGTGCCTGCGCGGCCTTGGTCAGGGCGGAGTTCACCGTCACCGGGGAGCAGCCGGCCTTGCTCCGCTCGGCGTTGACGAGTTCCACGACCCTGGCGACGTCACCGGAGGCCGGGGTGGTGGCCGGCGGGGTGCTCGGGGACGCGGGGGCCGAGGGGGTGGGCTTCGTGGTGGCGGGCTTGGAGGCGTCGGCCGTGGGCTTGGAGGAGCCGGTGGAAGGCTTGGAGCCGCCGTCGGAGGGCTTGGCGGCGGGAGCCTTGGGGGTGGCCGTCGACCGCTGCTTGTGCTGCTTGTGCCGCTTGTGTGTCGGTTCGGCGTCCTGGTGCTCGGGTGTGGCCGGCTTGGTGGCGGTCGGCTTCGTCGACGGTGCCGCCGAGGGCTCACCGCTCTGCCGGCTGCTCCACTCCCGGTACCAGTTCGCGTCGCCCCACCTGTCCTTGGCCGTGGTCGAGGCGGCGGTGCTCTGCAGCTCCTGCTCCTCGCCGCCGGGCCAGTCGGAACAGGCCAGGGCGACGGAGGGTATGCCGATGGCCCCCGCAACCAGTGCCGCGACGACCGGCCGCCGGTAGTGCTGCTGGTGGCGATGCTTTCCCATGCGTGACCTCACTCGGTGGCGACATCCTGAGGTTGGTCATTCTTGGGACGGGTCGTTGCAGGGGCAAAGGGCCCTTCTACTATTGCGCTTAGTAGGCGGGCTCGGTACTTGCGGCGGACGGTCGGGCGTGCAGGCCCGGTCCCGATCGGCGACCGGTGACACCTGCCGCCTCGTCAGAAGACCGCCGTGCGCGACGAACCGCGCACTCTCCCGCATGGTCTGGACCACCACTCCCGCTGGCCCGTACCGCACCTGCGGCAAGCCGGACAAAGTCCTATTTGTCGCGGAGGAGGTGTCTACTAAGGTGCCCGCGGAGATCGGTTGGCGACGTGACGGATGTCACGGAACCGCGTATTCCGGTTCAGTCCTGCCCGTTGGACAGGGCCGCCACGGCTTCCTTGGCCGCCTTGATGGCGCCCTTGTTGATGGTGTCCGAGGACGGCGCCTTCTTGGACTCGAAGTCGCTGCCGTTGTACGTGATCATCACCAGCGCGTTGGACGCGCGGACCAGCACGGTGCCCTCGCGCGTCTGCTGCTTGTCCTCGGTGGTCAGGTTCACCACCGAGTAGGCGCCGTCACCGAGCCCCGGGACCTCGCCGCCCCCGCTGCGGTCGGCGACCCGCTCCTTGTACGACTTCTGCGCCGCCTCGTCTGACGCCATCACCTCGAAGGAGACGTCGAGCCAGCGGTAGTCGTATCCCTTGAGCGCGTTCCACGAACAGGTGCGGCGCACGTCCGTGTCGGTCGAGGGGATCTCCTTGCCGGCCGCCTTGGCGCCCGGCACCAGCGAGGCGACCGTCTTCGTGGCCAGGCTCCCGCACGGCGCGGGGGCGGTGGCGTACGTCTTGGTCTCGGCCTCCGTGGCCGGCGCGGAGGCGGACCGCTCGGCGGTGTCGGGCGGCGTCTTGTCCGTCGCGGCCGGTGAGGTGTCCGGCCCGGACGACAGCGCCCAGCCCGCCGTGGCGAGCACGGCGACGGGCGCCAGACGCGCGGTCAGGGCGAGCGGCAGGGGAAGAGAACGCACGGCGCACTTCTCGTGGGGGATGGTGCGGAGGGGGGTCCGCACTGCGGACGGGACGTCAGTCTCACACGACTCCCTGTGGGGCGGAAGCCCGAACTCGGTGCGTGGCCGGGCGGTGACGCAGACGGACCGGCGCCGCCGGGGGCGCGTTCGCCTCAAGGGCGGACCGCTGTCACCAACCACACCCCCGCCCGCATGCGGACGCCGCTGTCGGTGGCGTACGGGCGCAGGGCCGCCTCCAGTTCGGCCAGGCGGCCCGCGGGGAGCGGGCGGCCCGGGTAGCGCGAGAGCAGGAACTCGACGGCGTCCGGGACGTCGCGGCCCCAGACGGCCTCCACGGTGACCGGATCCACCGTCACCTCCTCGTACCCGGCGAGGACCTCCCGGAGGCGGTCCGGGTCGGACAGCGAGGCCATCGCGGTCCGCGCGGCGACCGCTTCGGCACCGGGCTCCTCGTCTACGAGCCGGGCGAACAGCGCGAGCGTCCGGGCCTCCGGCGAGTGCGGTCCCGGCGGCTGCGGGCAGACGAACGCGAGCCGGCCGCCGGGACGCAGGGCCCGCGCGAGATTGCGGAAGGCGGCGGCGTGGTCCTCGAAGAACATCACCCCGCCCCTGCTGACGACCACGTCGTAGGCGCCCGCCGGGAAGGGGTGCACCTGAGCGTCGGCGCACTCGTACGCCGCGTTCGCGACCCCCTCGGCCGCCGTACTCGCGCGGGCCCGCTCCAGCAGGGGCGCCGAGATGTCGACGCCTACGGCGTGCCCGGGGGCGGCGAGCCGCGCCGCGATCCGGGTCGTCGCGCCCGCCCCGCAGCCGACGTCGAGGACCCGGTCGCCGGGCGCGACGGCCGCCGCGCCGAACAGGGCCTCGTTCACCCCGGCCAGCATCGTGTCGTAACGGGCCTGGTGGGTGGCCCAGTGGGCGCCTACGGGGCCGTTCCAGGCCTCGGCCTGGCGGGAGTTGGCGACGAGGGTCATGAGTTCTCCTTCGAGGAGGAAGCTGGGGCGGAAGGAGCGGTCGGGCGGAGGCCGGGACGGGCGGCGGGCGCGGACAGTCCGCGCTCCACGCGGTCCACGGCGGCGAAGGCGCCGTACGCGACGAGGTGCACCAGGCAGTGGTCGGTGTGCTCGGGCCGGCGCCACGCCGCCACGTCCGCGTCCGTGATCCGGTACGGCGCGCAGGCGGCCAGCAGCGCCAGCCGCGCCCCGGGCCGGGTCCGCCGGTCCGGGAACGGGTCGGGCGCGAGGGGCGGATGGGCCCCGCCCCAGGCGTCCAGGGTCCGGTGCACGAGGGCCTGGTCGTCGGTGTCCAGGAGGCCCGCGCCGGACAGCGCGGCGGTGCGCAGCGCCGCGTACGCCGGGCCCACCGGTGTGCCCGCGGCCCACTCGGGCCCCGGCCCGGGATCGTCGAGCAGGGGAAGCGAGGCCCCGGGTGCGGCGATCCGGCGCACGGTGCGCGACAGCGACCGGCCCGCCAGGCTCCGCACCGGACGCAGCCGTTGCGCGTCGGCCGGGAGCAGGTTCTCGGTCACCAGCGCGGACACCACCCGGTTGATGAAGTGGAAGGCCAGCACGGTGCCCAGATAGCCGGGCGCCTCCGCGCGCGGGAACGGGTACGGCTCCCGCGCCGCCCCCGGCTCGCGGGTGCGCCGCGCCCAGTCCAGTACGCGCGCGTGCCGCTCGTCCTCCGGTTCCAGGCCCCGGGCCAGCCGCTCGGCCAGTGCGTGGTCGCCGGTGGCGTGCAGCAGGACGGTGTGCGCGTCCACGCAGAACGGGCACTTGTTGGCCGACGACACCCCGAACGCCGCGACCTCCTTGCCGGTCCGGTCGCCGGGGCCGGCGATCAGGGACTCGCGCATCAGCGCCCACGCGGGGGCGAGCAGGGCGGGGGCGGAGGCGAGGACCACGAAGGTGGAGGGTTCGGCGATACCGAAGTCCCGCGCCATCTGGGCGTAGGCCTCGGCGACGCGGCCGGTGGCCGCCTTCGGCGACGGCGGTTCGGTGTGACGGAAGGGTGTGGGCATGCACAGCAGCCTGCGCCGCGGGACCCCCCGTGGTCGTCGTCCGGGCGGATACGGTCCGCACTGCGCCGACGGTCGCGCTCACCGGGCGCACTACTTCGCCGGGAGTAGTCCGGGGGCCGTCCACAGGGCCGATGCGGCTGTCGGCGGGCCGGTCTAGTCTGCGGGCATGAGTGGGCGTCAGGTCGACCGCAGGGTGCTCGCCGACGTGGTCCTGGCGGCCGTGGTCGGCGCCCTCGGCATGGGCGTCGCCGCCTTCGACGACGGCACGGACGCGCTCGACCTCACGCTCATCGCCCTCGCGTCGGCCTCCCTGGCCCTCCACCGCGCCGCCCCGCGCGCGGTGTTGGCCGCTGCCACGCTCCTCGGCACGGCGTACGTCGTCCACGCGCACCCCGGGCCGCTCTCCGCGCTGCCCGTCCTCGGCGCCGTGCACACCGCAGCCCGGGTCGGCCACCGGGGCCTCGCGGCAGCCGCCAGTACGGTGTTCCTCGCGGGGTACGTGGCGACCGGGCCCGGCCCGCAGGAGGTGGCCGAGCGGGCCGGACTGCTCGCCGGCTGGTTCCTGTGCGCGGTGGTGACGGGCCTGGCCGACCGCAACTGGCAGGCGTATCTGCGCCAGACCGAACAACGCGCCCAGGAGGCCGAGCGCACCCGCGAGGAGGCGGCCCTGCGCCGGGCCGGTGAGGAACGCCTCCGCATCGCCCGGGAGTTGCACGACTCGCTGACCCACAGCATCTCCATCGTGAAGCTCCAGGCGGGCGTGGCCGTCCATCTGGCCCGCAAGCGCGGCGAGGAGGTGCCGCCCGCGCTGCTCGCCATCCAGGAGGCAAGCGGCGAGGCGATGCGCGAACTGCGCTCGGCCCTCCAGGTGCTGCGCGCCGACGAGCCGTCCGGCAGCCCGGCGCTGCTCGTGGAGCGGGCCCGCGCGGCCGGACTGGCCGTCGACCTGACGGTCACCGGCGACGAGCGCCCGCTGCCGCGGGCGGTGGACGGGGCCGTCTACCGCATCGTCCAGGAGGCCCTCACCAACGCGGCCCGGCACGCGGGCCCGGCGAAGATCACGGTGCGCATCGACTACGGCGGGTGCGGGGACGGGGAGTTGACGATAGACGTGGACGACGACGGAGCCGCCGACCCGGCCCGCCCGCCGGCGCCGGGCACCGGGCTGACCGGCATGCGCGAGCGGGTCACGGCGCTGGGCGGCACTCTGCGCGCCGCCCCGCGCGCGGAGGGCGGCTTCGCGGTGCGCGCCAGGCTGCCGATGGGGGAGACGGTATGAGTGACGTCCTGCGCGTGGCGCTCGTCGACGACCAGGCGCTGATGCGGGCCGGGTTCCGCGCGCTCCTCGACGCGGAGGACGGCGTCGAGGTGGTCGGTGAGGCCGCCGACGGCGAGCAGGGTGTGGCGCTGGTGCGCGAGCAGGTGCCCGACGTGGCCCTGGTCGACGTGCAGATGCCGGTGATGACGGGCATCGAGGCGACCCGCCGCATCGCCGCCGACCCCGCCCTCGCCGCCGTCCGCGTGGTCATCCTCACCAACTACGGCCTGGACGAGTACGTCTTCGAGGCCCTGCGCGCGGGCGCGAGCGGCTTCCTGCTGAAGGACACGGAGCCGGCCGACCTGCTCCAGGCCATCCAGGTGGTCGCGCGCGGCGAGGCACTACTCTCCCCGTCGGTCACCCGCACCCTCATCGGTGAGTTCGTCGCGCGTCCCCCGGACCGCTCCACCGCCCCCGGCCTGGACTGCCTCACCCGTCGCGAACGCGAGGTCACCGCGCTGGCCGCCCGCGGCCTGAGCAACGAGGAGATCGCCGCGCACATGGTGATCAGCCCGCTCACCGCCAAGACCCACATCAGCCGGGCGATGACCAAGCTGGGAGCCCGGGACCGGGCCCAACTCGTGGTGTTCGCCTACGAGTCGGGCATGGTCACGGCCCGGGGCGGCATCCGTTAGCCCTGGGGCCCCCGCCCGTCAGGGCACTCGCGCGGTCCACTCCGGGGAGGAGAACTTCGTCTCCGCCAGCTCCCGGGCCCGGGCCATCTCGTCGTCGGTCACCTTGCCCCGGCTCAGCCCGTACCGTGCGCCGAAGGAGGCGATCATCCGCCCGATCACGTCCTCGCGCGCCAGCCCGGTCTGCCGGCGCAACGGGTCCACCCGCTTCTTCGCGCTCCGGATGCCCTTGTCGGACATCTTCTCCCGCCCGATGCGCAGCACCTCCAGCATCTTGTCCGCGTCGATGTCGTAGGACATGGTCACGTGGTGCAGCACGGCGCCGGGACCGCCTCCGGGGCCGACGACGCGCTTCTGGGCGGCGCCGGCGATCTTGCCCTGGTCGGTGGCGATGTCGTTCAGCGGCTGGTACCAGGCGCGGATCCCCATCTCGCCGAGCGCCCCCAGCACCCAGTCGTCGAGGTAGGCGTAGCTGTCCTGGAAGGAGAGCCCCTGCACCAGCGCGTCCGGCACCGAGAGGGAGTACGTGATGGTGTTGCCGGGCTCGACGAACATGGCGCCGCCGCCCGAGATCCGGCGCACCACCTCGATGCCGTGGCGTGCGGCGCCCTCGGCGTCCACCTCGTTGCGCAGCGACTGGAAACTCCCGATGATCACTGCCGGGGCGCCCCACTCCCACACCCGCAGCGTAGGCGGGCGCCGGCCCGCGGCGACCTCGGCGGTCAGTACCTCGTCCAGAGCCATGTGCAGGGCCGGGGACTCGGGCCCTTCGTGGATCAGCTGCCAGTCGTAGTCCGTCCAGTCCGTGGCGTGCGCGAGCGCCCGGCGCACGGCGACCGCCACGCCCTCGGAGGTCAGCCCGTACATCACGGTGCCCTCGGGCAGCGCCGCCTCGATCCGCGCGGCGAGCCCCGCCGCGTCGGTCGCCACCGGTGCGCCCTCCAGCGCCCGGTTCACAGCCTCCAGGGCCTCGTCCGGTTCGAGGAAGAAGTCACCGGCCACCCGCACGTGCCGCAGCACGCCGTCCTCGGTCTCGACGTCCACCACGACCAGCTTGCCGCCGGGGATCTTGTATTCACCGTGCACCGTCGCGCCTCCGTTCCGCATCCGGGGCAACAGCCCGGCCGACCGGTGTGTTCCCACCGCGTGCCGGGCCGGTCCGGGGCCCGGTTAGCCTGGCCGCATGCGCGTGACCAGGGAACTGCCGACGCTCGCCGCCGGCGAGGTCGACGTCTCCTTCGTGATCAAGGGGTACGAGGAGGTCGTGGCCGCCGACACGGCCTGGAACGAGCACTCCCACCCGTGGCACGAGCTGCTGTGGAACGAGCGCGGCGCGTCCACCGCCGTGGTCGGCACCCAGGTGTGGTGCATCACGCCGACGCTGGGGCTCTGGATGCCCGCCGGACAGCTGCACTCCGCGTCCGCGGTCGCGGGCACCTCCTACCGCGCCCACTTCTTCCGGCACGGCACCGAGTCGGCGCTGCCCGACGTGCCGGTCGCCGTGGACATCACCCCGCTGCTCCGGCTCCTCCTGGAGCGGCTCGAGGAACCCGAGCTGTCCGCGCGCTCCCGGGCCGTGACCGAGGCCATGGTCCTCGACGTCCTGCGGCCCTCGCCCCGCGCCCTGCTGGTGCAGCTGCCCACGTCGGAGTTGCTGCGGCCGATCGTGGACGCGGTCCGCGCGGACCCGGCCCACCAGCGGACGCTCACCGGCTGGGCCACCGCCCTCGGGTGCAGCGCCCGCACCCTGACCCGGGCGTTCCGGACCGAGACCGGCACCAGCTTCGCCCGGTGGGTCGCCTCGGTGCGGGCCCAGCACGCCGTGCAGCTGCTCTCCCAGGGCTTCGAGGTGGACGTGGTGGCCGACGCGGTCGGTTACCACTCGGCCAGTGCCTTCGGCGCCGCCTTCCGGCGGACCACCGGCACCACGCCGGGCAGGTTCCGGGCGGGCTGACGGCGCCGGGGAACGCCGGGGGAAGGCGACGCAGGAACGCGCCGAGTGTCCCGATCGCTACAAGGGCTGTCGAAAAGTCTCGATTGATGCGCGCACATCCGCTCTCTAATCTATGCAGGTAAGCCTTACCTAACTTCCTGCCCACCTTCCCATTGAGAGTGAAACCCGGGTCGATGAGAACACCCCGCCTTCGCGTGCTCGCCCTCGCGGCGGCCCTCCTGTTCGGTCTCACCGCCTGCGGCGGCCAGGACGACACCAAGGACGACAGCGCCGCCGCCGGCACCGACGGCTCCGGCCGGTTCCCCGTGAGCATCAAGCACGCGCTCGGCACCACCGTCATCCCCGACAAGCCGAAGCGCGTCGCCACCGTCAACTGGGCCAACGACGAGGTGCCGCTCGCCCTCGGCGTCGTCCCCGTCGGCATGGCCAAGGCCAACTTCGGCGACGACGACGCGGACGGCGTACTGCCCTGGACCGAGGACCGGCTCAAGGAACTCGGTGCCAAGACGCCCGTCCTGTTCGACGAGACCGACGGCATCGACTTCGAGGCCGTCGCCGACACCAGGCCCGACGTCATCCTGGCGTCGTACTCCGGACTGACCGCGCAGGACTACGAGACCCTCAGCCAGATCGCGCCCGTCGTCGCCTACCCCGAGGCCGCCTGGGCCACCCCGTGGCGCGACATCATCCGGCTCAACAGCAAGGCCATCGGCATGGCCGACGAGGGCGACGAGCTGATCGCCGACCTGGAGGGGCGGATCGGGAAGACCGTCGCCAAGTACCCCCAGATCAAGGGCAAGTCGGCGATGTTCATGACCCACGTGTCCTCCAAGGACGTCAGCGAGGTCGGCTTCTACACCACCCACGACACCCGCACCCAGTTCTTCACCGACCTCGGCATGAAGATCCCGGCCAGCATCTCCGAGCCGTCCGAGGACACCAAGAAGTTCGTGCTCAGCAAGAGCGCCGAGCGCATCGACGACTTCAACGACGTCGACGTCGTCACCGGCTACGGCGACGACAAGGGCGAACTGCTGAAGGCCCTCAAGAACGACCCGCTCACCTCGAAGCTCACCGCCGTCAAGCAGGGCTCCGTCTACCTGCTGCCCGGCACCACCCCCCTCGCGACCGCCGCGAACCCGACCCCGCTGTCCATCCCGTACGTCCTGGACGACTACGTGAAGGCGCTCGCCGCGGCCGCGGACAAGGCCGCGTGACCGTCACCGACACCCCGCGCGCGTCGAACGCCGTCCCGGTGCGGCGTCCGGCGCGCGTCCGCGTGATCTGGTTCCTGGCGCTCGCCGCGGTCCTGCTCGCCGTGATGACCGCCTCCCTCGCCCTCGGCTCCCGCGACGTCGCCTGGTCCGACGTGTGGTCGGCGCTCGGCGGGGCGGAACACACCCTGGAGGAGGCGGCGGTCGCCAAACGCGTACCGCGCACCCTCCTCGCCGTCACGGTCGGCGCCGCCCTCGCGCTGGCCGGCGCGGTCATGCAGGGCGTCACCCGCAACCCGCTCGCCGACCCCGGCATCCTCGGCGTCAACATGGGCGCCTCGCTGGCCGTGGTGATCGCCATGGCCCACTTCGGCCTCGCGTCGGTGTCCGGGTACATCTGGGTGGCGATGACCGGGGCGGCGCTGACCGCCGGGTTCGTGTACGCCGTCGGCTCGCTGGGCCGCGGTGGGGCCACCCCGCTGAAACTGGCCCTCGCCGGTGCCGCCATCTCGGCCGCGCTCGCCTCCCTGGTCACCGCCGTCGTACTGCCGCGCAACGACATCTCCGACACCTTCCGGCTGTGGCAGATCGGCGGCGTCGGAGGTGCGTCCTACGCTCAGCTCGGCACGGTGCTGCCGTTCCTCGCCGTAGGTTTCGTGCTCTGCCTCGCCTCCGCGCGGGCCCTCAACTCGCTGGCGCTGGGCGACGACCTGGCCGCCGGACTCGGGGAACGCGTGGCGCTCGTGCGGGCCACCACCGCGCTCGGTGCGGTCGTCCTGTGCGGCGCGTCCACCGCCGTCGCCGGACCCATCGCCTTCGTCGGCCTCGTCGTACCCCACACCTGCCGGCTCCTGGTGGGCGTCGACCACCGCCTGCTGCTGCCGTTCTCCGCACTCGGCGGGGCCGTGCTCCTCACGGCCGCGGACGTGGTGGGACGGATCGTGGCCCGGCCGGCCGAGATCGACGTCGGCATCCTGACCGCGGTCATCGGCGCCCCCTTCTTCATCCACATCGTCCGCCGACAGAAGGTCAGATCCCTGTGAGCGCCCCTGCCGCGAGCGTCCCGTCCGCGCTGCGGACCGTCACCCGCGCCCGGATCCGCGGCGCGTACCGGCGGCGGCTGCTCGTCCTGGCCCTGCTGCTGCTCGTCGCCGCCGCGTTCGCCACCACCCTCATGGCCGGACACACCTTCTACCCCGCCCACGACGTGCTGCGCGTGGTCATGGGGGAGGAGGTGCCGGGCGCGTCCTTCACCGTCGGCAGGCTGCGGCTGCCCCGCGCGGTGCTCGCCCTGACCGCCGGATTCAGCTTCGGCATGGCGGGTGTCACCTTCCAGACGATGCTCCGCAACCCGCTGGCCAGCCCCGACGTCATCGGCATCAGCGCGGGCGCGAGCGCCGCGGCGGCCATCGCCATCGTGATCCTCTCCCTGAGCGGGACCGCGGTGTCGGTCCTCGCGATCGCCGCCGCGCTCGGGGTGGCGCTGCTCGTGTACACGCTCGCGTTCCGCGACGGGGTCGCCGGCACCCGGCTCATCCTCATCGGCATCGGTGTCGCCGCGCTGCTCGACAGCGTCACCTCCTACGTCCTGTCGCAGGCCGCCGAGTGGGACCTCCAGGAGGCGATGCGCTGGCTCACGGGCAGCCTCAACGGCACCACCTGGCAAGAGACCGTGCCCACGGTCGTCGCCCTGCTGGTGCTCGGCCCGGTGCTGCTCGCCCAGGCCCGCAACCTGAGCGCGCTGAGCCTCGGGGACGACACGGCCTCCGCGCTCGGCGTCCGGGTGGAGCGCACCCGTGTCACGGTGATCGTGGCGGCCGTGGGGCTGATCGCGTTCGCGACGGCGGCCGCCGGACCGATCGCCTTCGTCGCCTTCCTCTCCGGTCCGATCGCCGCCCGGCTGGTCGGCACCGGAGGTTCCCTGCTGGTGCCCGCCGGGCTGGTCGGGTCCCTGCTCGTGCTGGTGGCCGACTTCACCGGCCAGTACGCCTTCGACACCCGCTACCCGGTGGGCGTCGTCACCGGCGTCCTCGGCGCCCCCTACCTCGTCTACCTGATCGTCCGCACCAACCGGGCCGGAGGCTCACTGTGACCGCGTCCCACACCCTCTCCACCGAGGACCTCACGCTCGGCTACGGCGACCGTGCCGTCATCGAGGGCCTGGACCTGACCCTCGCGGCCGGGCGCGTCACGGTGATCGTCGGCGCCAACGCCTGCGGCAAGTCGACCCTGCTGCGCGCCATGTCCCGGCTGCTCGTCCCCCGCGCGGGCCGCGTCGTCCTGGACGGCAGGGAGGTGCACCGCACCCCCGCCAAGGAACTCGCCCGCACCCTGGGCCTGTTGCCCCAGTCGCCGGTCACCCCCGAGGGCATCACCGTCCTCGACCTGGTGGGCCGGGGCCGTCATCCGCACCAGCGGGCCTTCGCGCGGTGGACGGCCAAGGACGACGCGGCGGTCGCCGCCGCGCTCGAGGCCACGCACACCGCGGACCTGGTGGACCGCTCGGTCGACGAACTCTCCGGCGGCCAGCGCCAACGGGTGTGGATCGCGATGGCGCTGGCCCAGCAGACCGACCTGCTGCTGCTCGACGAACCCACCACGTTCCTCGACATCAGCCACCAGATCGAGGTGCTCGACCTGCTGACCGACCTGAACCGGACCCGCGGCACCACGATCGTCATGGTCCTGCACGACCTCAACCTGGCCGCCCGCTACGCCGACCGGCTCATCGCCCTGGCCTCCGGCCGGCTGCACGCGGCCGGAACCACCGAGGAGGTGATGACCGAGGACACGGTCAGGACCGTGTACGGCATGGAGAGCCGCGTCATCGAGGACCCGGTCTCCGGCCGGCCCCTCGTGCTGCCCATCGGCCGCCACCACTCGACGGCGTCATGAGTCCGAAGCTCACCGCCCTGCTTCCCGACCTCGCCCCCTGGCGCACCTCCCGGGACTTCCGCCTCCTGTGGGTGCAGGGGCTGGTCACCTATCTCGGCAGCGTCATGGCCCTGATCGCGCTGCCGCTCCAGATCAAGGACCTGACCGGATCCCCGCTCGCGGTCGGCGTCATGGGCGCCGTCGAACTCGTACCGCTGGTCGTCTTCGGGCTGTACGGCGGCGCACTCGCCGACGCGGTGGACCGGCGCAAGGTCATCGTGGTGACCGAGGCGGGACTGGGCCTGCTGGCGGTCGTCCTGCTCGTGAACGCGATGCTGCCGCGGCCCATGCTGTGGCCGCTGTACGTGGTGGCCGCAGGGGTCGCCGCCCTGGCCGGACTCCAGCGGCCCGCGCTGGACTCGTTGCTGGCCCGGATCGTCCCGCACGGCCAACTGGCGGCGGCCGCCGCGCTGAACGCACTGCGCTGGCAGGCCGGCGCGATCGCCGGTCCCGCGCTGGCCGGCCTAGTGGTGGCCTACGCGGGCAACGTCCCGGCGTACGCCACCACCGTGGCCTGCTTCCTCGGGTCGGTCCTGATGTGCCGTCGGCTCTCACCCGTGCCGCCCGCCGAGCACGCCGCCAGGCCGTCACTGCGCGGCATCGCGGAAGGCGCGCGGTACGCGTGGTCGCGACCGGTGCTGCTCGGCACGTACGCCATCGACCTGGCGGCGATGTTCTTCGCCTTTCCGAACACCATTTTCCCCTTCCTCGCCGACGACCTCGACGCCGAGTGGGCGCTCGGGCTGATGTACTCCGCGGGAGCGGTGGGCTCGCTGCTGGTCAGCCTGACCAGCGGCTGGGTGTCCCGGACCCGGCGGCACGGGCTGCTGGTGGTGTGCGGCGCCGCCGGGTGGGGCCTGGCCGTCGCGGCGGCCGGCTGGACCTCGCAGGTCTGGCTGGTGCTGGTGTGCCTCGGGCTGGCGGGAGCGGGGGACATGCTGAGCGGGCTGGGCCGTTCGACGATCTGGAACCAGACCATTCCCGACCGTCTGCGCGGGCGGCTCGCCGGCATCGAGGTCCTCTCGTACAGCATCGGCCCGCAGCTCGGCCAGGTCCGCGCCGGGGCGATGGCCGGCTGGACCGGCGCGCGTCCGGCGATCTGGAGCGGCGGCCTGGCCTGCGTCGCCGCGGTGGGCCTGCTCACCGCCGCCCTGCCCAAGCTGATCAGCTACGACGCCCGAACGGACGCGGACGCCCGCCGCCGGGCCGCCGAGGGCGTCGGTCAACAGCTGGAACCGCTTGCGGATTTGGGGACCGACGAGGCCGGCGTGAACCACTGACAACAGTGAATGAACCGCCGCCCTTGCCCGAAGGGGCAGCGGAATTGCCCGGAGAAGTTTTTCAGGACGCTCACAGTCAATGATTTCCAGCTCAGGCCGCCTACTTGACGGCTGGTAGCGTGCCCGCCGTTCCACCCCCACAGAACGATGTACCCGATCCTTGGAATTCACTTCATGACTGGTACGCCAGACGAAACCCCCACGAACACTTTCGCCCCGGGCGGACGCCGCCGGCACCGCCGGGCGAGAGCCGGCCGGATCGGCGCGCGACGGGCCCTCGTGCTCGCGATGGCCGTGCCCGTGGCCTCCGCCACGCTGGCCGGAACCTCGGCCTTCGCCGCCGACGACAGCGCCGCGGCACCGCGGGGCATCGCGGTCGACGGCCTGGACGCCGACGACGCCCAGTTGGTCAAGAACCTCAACGAGCGGGTCGCCGACGAGCGCCTGGGAGCGAACGTCAGCGGCGTGGTCCTCGACGCCGACTCGGACACCGCCCTGTGGGACCACAACGGCTCCACCACCCTCATGCCGGCCTCCAACGCCAAGCTCGCCACGGCGACCACCGCACTGACGCTGCTGGGCGCGAACCACGAGTTCACCACGAAGGTCGTGTACGGCGACGGCACCCTCACCCTCGTCGGCGGCGGTGACCGCACCCTCACCAGCGACGACGTGGCCGAGATGGCCAGGACCGCCGTCGACGGGCTCAAGGCCGCGGGCCTGACCGGCGTCAAGGTCCGGGTGGACGACAGCCTGTTCGCCGAACCCAGCCTCGCCAAGGGCTGGAACGAGGGCTACTACCCCACCGAGGTCGCACCCGTCCGCTCGCTCGTCGTGGACGGCGCCGCGGTGAACGACACGGCGATCGACGCCGGCAAGGTCTTCGCCGAGAAGCTCGCCGCGCTGGGCGTCACCGTCGACGGCGAGGTCGGCCGCGCGAAGGCACAGCAGTCCGACGTACCGGTGGCGCAGCACAAGTCGGCACCGCTGTCGGAAATCGTCAAGAAGATGCTCAAGACGAGCGACAACAACATCGCCGAGACCCTGCTGCGGATGTCCGCGGTGGAGTTGGGGAAGCCGGCCACCTTCGAGAGCGGCGCCGAACTCGTCCGCCAGGTGCTCAGCTCGTACGGGGTGTCGCTCGACAACTTCGAGATGTACGACGGCAGCGGCCTCTCCCGCGCCGACCGCATCCCCGCCGCGACCCTCGCGCAGCTCCTCGACGCGATCACGGAATCCCCGGCCCTCGGATCGATCCTGGAAGGTCTGCCGGTGGCCGGCGAGGCCGGTGCCAGCCTCGGCCCGGAGTGGGGCCGCTTCGACGACGCCGACTCCAAGTGCGCCGTCGGCAAGGTGCAGGCGAAGACCGGCACACTGACCGGCGCCATCGCCCTGAGCGGTGTCACGCGGACCGATGACGGCGAGTGGCGGATCTTCTCCTTCATCGAGAACGACTCGTCGGCCGACCCGAGCGACATCAAGGACGCCATGGACGGCCTCGCCGCCACGGTGAACGGCTGCTGGGCCTGACACCCCGCACCACACGCCCGCCCGCGCGTCGCCGGGCGGCGGCGCACGGGCGGACGTGTGCGGAGTTTCGGTGAAGAAACGAGCGGACCCGGAAACTCGGGGCCACGCCCGTCAACGGCGTCGCGCGTGCAACGGCGTATGACCTTTCGGGCAAGAGCCCCGATTCCCCACTCGGCTCCCACCGAGGTGGCGGCAGGTCAGCCGTGGTACGTGATGTAGCCGTTGCCGTCTTTGTCGTTGGCCTTCTTCGTGTAGGCGTGGACGTCGGCACGGGCCCCGGTGGGCTTGTAGAAGTAGATGGTGTCCTTGTCGTTGTTCCATATGAAGTTGCAGTTCTGGCGGTAGACGACGTTCCCGGCGTCCGAGTCGGTGCCGCGTCCGCCGCGCAGGCTGACGAGATCCCCGGGCTGCAGCGTGTGGCTGTTCCTGAAGGTGAACGTGTTGCCGACGGCGTCCTTGACCTTGTAGCCCTTCAGGTTCACGGTCGTCGTCTTCGAGTAGTTCTTGATCGTCAGGTACTCGTTCCTGGTGTTGCCGCCGGAGCACTTGTTGGAGTCCCGGCCGGGGGCGTCGTACTGGACGCCCTTGATCTTCAGGGCCGAGGAGTACTCGGCGGCCTGTGCCGGTGCGGCCGCGGCCAGACCCAACGCGGTGACGGCCGTGATGGCGGAGGCAGCGGTCATGAGGCGGCGGGTGCGCATGAGGAATCCCCCCTCAGTGGTGCGAATGGAGCCCCCGGAGCCTATCCAGAGTGAATATAAGATGGTGCTCATGTGAGGAAATTGTGACCGCCCAGGCCGTCGGGTGCGGCGCCGAGCCGGTCGGAGGGTTCGGGGGCGGGGGGAGAGTGCCTCGGTGGCGGTGGGCCACGTCGCGGGCGACGGCGAGACTCCGGTCCGTCATCGTGATCCCGTGCCGGCATGACGTGTGCGTCGATACCCACGCCGAGTCCGCACCCGCCCGTGCCCGGCCGCGTGCTGCGCTCGCCGATCGGCCTCGCGCACGCCGTCACCGCGTTGCTTGGCGTCGTCATGGTTGCTGATCTGCTGATCGTCGCGGCATCGCTCAACATGCGGGCGATGATGGGAAGCTCTTCGTGCGTCGACTGACCGCCGCACAGCATGAGAAGGCTCTCGCCGGGTCGGCCCCGCCGGTCCGTTGAAGGCTCCGTGAGGCACATCAGTCCGCTGAGGACTCGCTCGATGACGGCCAGAAGGGCCTCGCGTCCGTGCATTTCCGGCTCGGGGCGGGGAAGTTCGTCGAGGTCGAGGGTGCTGCCATCACCCTCGACCACTGTGCCCACTTCATGCGGAGGCGAGGAAGAAGGGGGAGGAAGAAGGGGGGAGGGCAGTCGATAGCCTCCTGAGGAGCGGGCGGAGGAGCCGCTGACGCAAACTCCCGAGATTCCCCCGGAACTTGTCCCAAACGCCCAACATCCGGGCGGCGACACGTAAACAGCGAGGTGCGAGGCCCGATGTTCACCACCCGACCCACCCTCCAGGGCACCTTCGGCATGGTGTCCTCCACCCACTGGCTGGCCTCGCAGTCGGCCATGGCCGTCCTCGAGGACGGGGGCAACGCCTACGACGCCGCCGTGGCCGGTGCCTTCGTGCTGCACGTCGTCGAGCCGCATCTCAACGGGCCCGCCGGGGAGGTGCCGATCCTGCTCGCGCCCGCGGGCGGCGAGGTGCGGGTGCTGTGCGGGCAGGGCGTCGCGCCCGCCGGAGCGACGGTCGCCCACTACAAGGGGCTCGGTCTGGACCTCGTACCCGGCACCGGCCCCCTGGCCGCCGCCGTGCCCGGAGCCTTCGACGCCTGGCTGCTCCTGCTGCGCGACCACGGCACCAAACCCCTGGCCGACGTGTTGAAGTACGCCATCGGCTACGCCGAACACGGGCACGCGCCCGTGGAGCGCGTCGCGGAGACCGTCGAGACCGTGCGGAACCTGTTCGAGACGGAGTGGACGACCTCGGCCGAGGTCTACCTGCCGGACGGCCGACCGCCCCGCCCCGGCGAGCTGTTCCGCAACCCCGCCCTCGCCGCCACCTGGAAGCGGCTGCTCGCCGAGGCGGCCGGCGCGGGGGACCGGGAGGCGGAGATCGACGCCGCGCGGGAGGTCTGGCGCTCCGGGTTCATCGCCGAGGCCCTCGTACGACAGGCCGAACGGCCCACCACGGACACCAGCGGAGAACGCCACACCGGCACGCTGACCGCCGCCGACCTCGCCGGCTGGTCCGCGCACTACGAGGCTCCCGCCACCTACGACTGGAACGGCTGGACCCTGTGCAAGGCCGGCCCCTGGAGCCAGGGGCCCGTCCTCCTTCAGCAGCTGGCGCTGCTCCCGCCCGAACTGCCCGCGTACGGCTCCGCCGACTACGTCCACCTGCTGGTCGAGGGCTGCAAGCTGGCCATGGCGGACCGGGAGGCCTGGTACGGCGACGCCGACGGCGCGGAGCGGGTGCCGCTCGACGACCTGCTCTCGGCCGGGTACAACGCCGAGCGGCGCGACCTCGTCGGAGACAAGGCGTCCTTCGAACTGCGGCCCGGCGCTCCGGGCGGCCGCACCCCACGGCTCAGCGCCCACGCGCTGCTGGCGGCGGACGAGGCCGAGGGCTTCGACGCCCTGGGGGTCGGCGAGCCGACGGTCGCCAAGAGCCCGGCCTCCCCGGTGCCGGGCGAACCGGAGGTCACGGGAGAGCCGGACGTCGCCGCCGACGGAGGCACCCGCGGCGACACCTGCCACCTCGACATCGTGGACCGCTGGGGCAACATGGTCTCGGCCACGCCCAGCGGCGGCTGGCTCCAGTCCAACCCCGTCGTGCCGGAACTGGGCTTCCCGCTCGGCACCCGGCTGCAGATGACCTGGCTGGAGGAGGGCCTGCCCAACTCGCTCACCCCCGGCCGCCGCCCCCGCACCACCCTCACGCCCTCCATCGCCCTGCGCGACGGCGTCCCTGTCATGGCCTTCGGCACGCCCGGCGGCGACCAGCAGGACCAGTGGCAGCTGCACTTCTTCCTGGCGGTCGCCCTGCGCGCGCGGATCCGCGGCGGCCTCGACCTCCAGGGCGCCATCGACGCGCCGAACTGGCACAACGACGGCTTCCCCGGTTCCTTCTTCCCGCGCGGCATGCGGGCCGGCAGCGTCACCGTCGAGTCCCGGATGCCGGCCGGGGTGGTGGCGGAGCTGCGGCAACGCGGGCACGACGTGACGGTGGGCGACGCCTGGTCGGAGGGCCGGCTGTGCGCCGTCGCGCGGGACCCGGAGACGGGCGTGCTGTCGGCCGCGGCGAACCCGCGCGGCATGCAGGGGTACGCGGTCGGCCGGTGACCCCCGCACCTCATGTTCGTGTCGATTCCACCCGGAGTACACCACCCGGGCGGGGATTGTCAGTGGGACGTGCTCTCATGGAGCCATGATCGAGAACAACGAAACCATCGACGAGTTTCTCGCCCGGCACGCCGACGACGTGGAGGAGGCCGTCCGCAAGGCGGCAGCCCAGGAGATCATGCCGCGCTGGCGGCGGCTCGCGGCGGACGAGGTCGACCAGAAGGCCGGCCCGCACGACCTGGTGACGGACGCCGACCGCAAGGCCGAGCTGTACCTCACCGACGCCCTCGCCGGCCTGCTGCCCGGCTCGGTCGTCGTCGGCGAGGAGGCGGTGCACGCCAACCCCGCCTCCTATGAGGCGATACGGGGCGACGCACCGGTGTGGATCGTCGACCCGGTCGACGGAACCCGGCAGTTCGTGCGCGGCGAGCGGGGCTTCTGCACCCTGGTCGCGCTCGCCCGGCACGGAGTCGTGCACGCCTCCTGGACCTACGCCGCGGCCGACGACCGGCTCGCCACCGCCGTACGGGGCCGGGGCGCGTACCTGGACGGTGAGCGGCTGTACGCGGGCGTGCCCGAGCCCGGCCGCGACCTGCGCGTCGCCACCTCCCACCCGGACTACACGACGGACGAGCAGAAGCACGACCTGCTCGGCCTGCGCACCCCGGGTGTCGCGCCGCGGGCCTGCGGCTCGGCCGGTCTGGAGTACCTCGCGGTCGCCCGCGGCGAGTCCGACGCCACCGCCTTCTCGTGGGAGGCCGCCTGGGACCACGCGGCCGGACTGCTCCTGGTCGAGGAGGCGGGCGGCGTCCACCTGACCCGTACGGGCGTACCCTTCCGCATCACCGGTGGCAATGACCTGCCGTTCACCGCGGCCCGCGACGCGGCCACGGCCCGCCGGGTGGTGGGGCTGCTGTCCGGCGAAGCCTGATCCCGGCGCCGGGGGCGCCCCGCCCCCGGCGCCCGGCGACCGGAGGCCCACCCTCGCCTCTCGCCTCCTGCCCCGCCCGCCCCACCCGCGACCGCCGACCGTCGGACCCCGGGCATATCCTGATCGGGAGTTGCCATCGGCTGACGAAGGGGTCCGAAGGTGCCGTCGATGCTCGATGCGGTCGTAGTGGGTGCGGGGCCGAACGGGCTGACCGCTGCCGTGGAGCTGGCCCGCCGGGGTTTCTCGGTCGCCGTCTTCGAAGCGCAGGGCGCGGTGGGCGGCGGGGCCCGCACCGAGGAGCTGACGCTGCCGGGCTTCCGGCACGACCCGTGCTCCGCCGCGCATCCCCTCGGCATCAATTCGCCCGCCTTCCGCGACCTCCCCCTGGAGCGGTACGGACTGGAATGGCTGCACCCCGCGCTGCCCATGGCGCACCCCTTCCTCGACGGCTCCGCCGCCGTGCTGTCCCGGTCGGTCGGCGAGACCGCCGCCTCCTTCGGGGCGCGCGACGCGGGCACGTACCGCAGGCTGGTCGAGCGCTTCCTGCCCCGGTGGGACACCCTGGCCAGGGACTTCATGTCCCTGCCGCTGACCGCGCTGCCCCGCGACCCGGTCACCCTCGCCCGGTTCGGCCTGGTCGGGCTGCCCCCGTCGACGTGGCTGATGCGCCGCTTCCGCGACGAGCGGGCCAAGACCCTCTTCGCGGGCCTCGTCGCGCACGTCATGGCCCCGCTGGGCGGGTTCGCCACCGGCGCCATCGGCCTGGTCTTCGCCCTCGCCGCGCACGCCCGCGGCTGGCCCGTGGCCCGCGGCGGCTCCCAGGCCATCTCCGACGCCCTGGCCGGACACCTCGAAGACCTCGGCGGCACCGTCCACACCGACTACGTGGTCAAGCGCCTCGACGACCTGCCGCCCGCCCGCGCCTACGTCTTCGACACCTCGCCCACCGCCCTCGCCCGCATCGCCGGCCTCGGCAACCACTACGCCGGCTACCGGTACGGACCCGGCGTCTTCAAGATCGACTACGCGCTGGACGGGCCCGTGCCGTGGACCGCCGAGGCACCGCGCCGCGCGGGCACCGTGCAGATCGGCGCCGACAGCGCGGAGATCGGCGCCGCGCTGAACGCCGCCTCCCGCGAGGGCCGCGCGCCCGACGCGCCGTTCCTCATCACCGTGCAGCCCAGCGTCGCCGACCCCACCCGCGCCCCGGCCGGCAAGCACGTCTTCTGGGCGTACGGCCACGTCCCCAACGGCTGGACCGGCGACCTGACCGACGCGATAGAACGCCAACTGGAGCGCTTCGCCCCCGGCTTCCGCGACCGCGTCCTCGCCCGCGCCACCGCCGGACCGCCCGAACTGGCCGCCCGCAACGCCAACTACGTCGGCGGCGACATCGCCTCCGGCGCGGTCTCCGGCCTCCAGCTCCTGCTCCGCCCCAAGCTCTCCCTGTCCCCGTACACCACCCCGCACCCGGCCGTCTTCATCTGCTCGTCGGCCACCCCGCCCGGCCCGGGTGTGCACGGCATGTCGGGCCACAACGCGGCCAGGGCCGTGTGGCGCAGGCTGCGGCAGACATGACGGCCCGCGGGAATCGCCGACGACCGGGAAGGGGTACCTCATGACCACCATCACCCTCGTCCAGGGCGACATCACCCGCGAGAGCGCCGACGCGATCGTCAACGCGGCCAACTCCTCCCTGCTCGGCGGAGGCGGCGTCGACGGCGCCATCCACCGGCGCGGCGGCCCCGCGATCCTCGCGGAGTGCCGGAGCCTGCGCGCCGGTCACCTCGGCAAGGGCCTCCCCACCGGCCGGGCGGTCGCCACCACCGCCGGCGACCTGGACGCGCGCTGGGTCATCCACACGGTCGGCCCGGTGTACAGCACCACCGAGGACCGCTCCGACCTCCTCGCCTCCTGCTACCGCGAGTCCCTCCACCTCGCCGACGAACTGGGCGCCCGCACCGTCGCCTTCCCGGCCATCTCCACGGGCGTCTACCGCTGGCCGATGGACGACGCGGCCCGCATCGCCGTCGAAACGGTCCGCGCCACCGGAACCTCGGTGGCAGAGGCCCGCTTCGTCCTCTTCGACGACCGCGCGTACGAGGCGTTCACGGCGCGGGTCGGCTGACCGCGCCTCCCAGCGACACCCCCACCACCAACGCCGCCGCCACCAGCCCCCCGCTCACCCACAGCGGTCCGGCCGCGCCGGCCTGGGTGTGGAGGGTCGTCGCCGCGATGACCGGACCCGTGGCCGCGCCGGTGTTGAGGGCCGCCGTCGCGTACGAGCCGGCCATGGTGGGGGCACCCGCGGCCGCGTACAGGACCCGCGTGATCAGGGTGCTGCCCACCGCGAAGGACAGGGCGCCCTGCGTGAAGACCAGGACGAGCAGCGCGGTCGGCCGGTCCGCCAGGGCGGCCATGGCCGGCCAGCCGAGGAGCAGCGGCGGGCCGCAGGCGGCGACGACCGCATCGGGGCGCCGGTCGGACAGGCGGCCGGCGACGGTGACCCCGGTGAGGGAGCCTGCGCCGAACAGGACCAGGGCCACCGTGACCCACAGTTCGCCCAGCCCCGCGGTGTCGGTCACGAGCGGTGCGAGGAAGGTGAGGCTCGCGAAGGTCGCCGCGTTCACCAGCGCGCCGAGCAGCATGACCACGAGCAGCCGCGCGTTCCCGAGCTGGGCGAGTTCCCGGCGGAGGGGCGGGCCGGCGGCAGGGTCCCGCGGTCCGGGGCGGGCCGGGACGCCGGTGAGGATGCCGACGGCCGCGGGCAGGCAGAGGGCGGCGACCGCCCAGAACGTGGCCCGCCAGTCGAGCAGCGTGCCCAGCAGCGATCCGCCGGGGACACCGGCGATCGTGGCCACCGTGGTGCCCGACAGCAGGACGGCGAGTGCGCGGCCCTTGCGGTCCGGCGGGACCAGCGCGGCGGCGGTCGTCAGGGCCACGGCGAGGAAACCGGCGTTCGCGAGCGCCGCGGCGACCCTCGTCGCGAAGAGGACGGCGAAGCTCGAAGTGACGGCGCCCGCGACGTGGGACGCCAGGAAGACCAGGACGCAGCCGAACAGGCTCGCCCGTGCGGGCAGGTCGCGGGCGAGGGCGGCCATGAGCGGCGCCCCGACGACCATGCCGACCGCGAAGGCCGAGGTGAGGGTGGACGCGGTGCCGACGCTCACGTCGAGGTCGGCGGCGATGTCCGGCAGGAGGCCGGCCAGCATGAACTCCGAGGTGCCCATGGCGAAGACGGCCACGGCGAGCAGGTACAGGGGGAGAGGCATCGAGCGGCTCCGGGGTGAGGAGAGGAACGAGGAGTCGTCTCGTCACCGCGGCCGGCCCCGACCCGAGGACGCACCCGTCAAAAGACCACCCGTCGGACCGCGGAAGGCGGTGCGACGACGGGAGTGGGGCAGCCAAGGGGCTGTGAACTGCGGACCAGTGGTTCAGGGGCCGACGGCGTGACCGAAGGCCCCCACCCTGTCCGACTCGGGGCTCGACATGGCCCGCACGCTACCCGACCGTTTCCCGAGCGGGCATCCCGGTTTCCGCGCGGCGAGCGGTCGGGTGCTCCGCCACCCCGCCCCGCACACGTCCTCACCTGGCTTGACGCTTTAATGCCTCTGATGTGCAATAACCCCGCATCGACAACAAGTGTGGGGGAGACATGACAACCCGGCGGATACGAAGTGCCGCGGTCGCGGCGGCGGTCGCCGTCGGCGTCACCGCCTGCTCCGCGCCCGGCGGTGGCGGAACGGACGACGACGCCGCCGCGGCCGAGTCCGTGGTGATCGGGGTGGGCTCCGAACCGGACACCCTCAGCCCGCTGCTCGGCTACGGCAAGGACGGCAACTCCAAGATCTTCGACGGGCTGCTCGCCCGCGACACCGACCTGAAGCTGAAGCCGGCCCTCGCGACCGCCTTGCCGAAGATCGCCGACGGCGGCCGGACCTACACGTACACCCTCCGCAAGGGCGTGAAGTTCAGCGACGGCGAACCGCTCACGGCCAAGGACGTGGTCTACACGTACCGCACCGTCCTCGACGAGAAGACGAACAACACCGCCCGCAGCGAACTCGACGCCGTCGAGGACGTCCGCGCGACCGGTGACGACACCGTCGTCTTCACGCTCAAGTACCCCTACGCCGCCTTCGCCGACCGCACGGTGCTGCCCGTCGTCCCCGAACACGTGGCGGGCGGGCAGGACCCCAACACCGGTGACTTCAACACCAGGCCCGTCGGCACCGGGCCGTACGTGCTCTCCAACTGGAGCAAGGGCGAGAAGCTCGCCTTCAAGGCCAACCCGCACTACTGGGGCGACAAGCCCACCGTGAAGTCGTTCACCATGGCGGTCATCGCCGACGACAACGTGCGCGCCACCCGGCTGCGCTCCGGCGACCTCGACGGCGCCGTCCTGCCGCCCAACCTTGCCGCCACCTTCAAGAACGACGAGGGCAGGCGCACCTACGAGGCCCGGTCCTACGACTTCCGGGCCGTCACCCTGCCCACCTCGGGCAAGGTCACCGGAGACCGCGCGATCCGGCGGGCCCTGGACGCCGCCGTGGACCGCCGGGCCATGGTCGACAAGATCCTCGACGGCGCGGGCCGCCCGGCGTACGGGCCGCTGCCCGTCGACGACCCCTGGTACGAGCGCGGCATCGAGCGCCCGCACGACCTCGCCAAGGCCGAGCGCGTCCTGGACCAGGCCGGCTGGAAGGCCGGTTCCGGCGGCATCCGCGCCAAGGACGGACAGCGCGCCTCGTTCACCCTGTACTACCCCTCGGGCGACAAGGTCCGCCAGGACCACGCGCTCGCCTACGCCTCCGACGCCAAGAAGGCCGGCATCGAGGTGAAGGTGGAGGGCGCCACCTGGGAGGTCATCGAGCCGCGCATGGGACGCGACGCCGTCCTCGCGGGCTTCGGCAGCGTCGGCGACCCCGACTTCGGCCTCTACACCCTGCTGCACTCCTCGCTCGCCGGCGACGGCTTCAACAACATGGCCCACTACGACAACCCGGCCGTGGACCAGGCCCTCGACACCGGCCGCCGCACCCAGGACGCCAAGGACCGCGCCGCCGCCTACGACAAGCTCCAGAATGCCCTCGTGGAGAACCCGGGCTACACCTTCCTCACCCACATCGACCACCTGTACGTCCTCGCCGACCGCTGGGACGGCCTGACCACCCAACTGGAGCCGCACGAGCACGGCTTCGCCAGCGGGCCCTGGTGGAACATCGAGGACTGGCAGCCCAAGAAGTGACCCGGTTTTCCCGGCGCGTGCCCTGGGGAGCGATGGCACGGCTGGCGGGGCGGCGGGCGCTGTTCGCCGCCCCCGTCGTCCTCGTCGTCACCTTCGGTGTGTTCGCGATCGCCGCCGCCTCCCCCTTCGACCCCGTCAAGGCGTACGCCGGCACCGCCGCGCTCGGCGCCGACCAGGAGACCCTGGACCGGCTGCGGGAGAACCTCGGCGTCGACCAGTCGTTCGTGGTCCGCTGGTGGAACTGGCTGACCTCCGCGCTCACCGGCGACCTCGGCCACTCCGGGGTGATGCGCCAGCCGGTGACCCAGGTCATCGGCGAACGCCTCGTCTGGTCCGCCCTGCTGTGCGCCGTCGCCTTCGCCGCCGCCGTCCTGGCCGGCACGGTCCTCGGCGTACTGGCCGCCCGCCGCCCCGGTTCGATGCTCGACCGGGCGGTCACCTCACTCGCGTACACCCTGGAGGCGGCACCGGTCTTCTGGATCGCGCTGCTCGCCGTGTGGCTGTTCGCCCTCCAGTGGGACGTCCTGCCGGCCGGCGGGCTGACCGACACCGCCAGCGAGCGGGTCACCCCCGGCCAGGTCGCGAGCCACGTCGCGCTGCCCGCGGGTGTGCTCGCCGTCTCCCAACTCCCGTGGTTCACGCTGTACGTGCGCCAAGGCGTCGGCGACGCCCTCGCGGAGGACCCGGTGCGCGGCGCCCGCGCCCGCGGCCTGGGGGAGCGCACCGTCCTGCTCGGGCACGCCCTGCGCTCGGGACTGCTGCCGGTGCTCACCCTGATCGGCTCGCGCGTTCCCGAACTCATCACCGGCGCCCTGCTGGTGGAGAGCGTCTTCAGCTGGCCGGGAATCGCCGCGGCCACCGTCGAGGCGGCCACTGCCGTCGACTTCCCGCTGCTGGCCGCCCTGACCACCCTCGCCACCGCCGCCGTACTCGCCGGCAACCTGCTCGCCGACCTGCTCTACGGACTGTTCGACCCGAGGGTGAAGCTCAGTGACATGTGACCCCGCCGCGCCGCCACCCACCGTGCCCGCGCCCACCCCGGCGCCCGACCCCGCCTGGCGCTCCCAGGGCACCGCCCGCCGCTCCACCCGCACCCTGCGCCTGCGCACCTCCGCCGCGCTGCTCGCCCTGACCGTCCTCGCCGTGCTCCTCGTGCCGCCGCTAGTCCAGCTCGACCAGCAGGCCGTCGACCTCGCGGCGAAGCTGCGGCCACCGAGCCGGCAGCACCCCTTCGGCACCGACGACGTCGGCCGCGACCTGCTGCTGCGCTGCGTGTACGGACTGCGTGTCTCCCTGCTGGTCGGGGTGGCTGCGGCGCTGACGGCGACGGTCGTCGGCACCGCCGTGGGCGCCACCGCCGGGGCGCTGGGCGGCTGGGTCGACCGCGGCGTGATGCGGGTCGTCGACACCATCTCCTCCGTGCCCCACCTGCTGCTGGGCATCTTCATCGTGGCGATGTTCCGGCCGGGCGTCTGGCCGGTGGTGGCCTCCGTCGCGCTCACCCACTGGCTGTCCACCGCGCGCATCGTCCGCGCCGAGGTGCTGTCCCTGCGCTCACGCCCCTACGTCGACGCGGCCGTCTCCGGTGGCGCCTCCCGGTGGCGGGTGGCCGTACGGCATCTGCTGCCCGGCGTGCTGCCCCAGGCCGCGCTCGCCGCCGTCCTGATGGTGCCGCACGCCATGTGGCACGAGTCGGCGCTGTCCTTCCTCGGGCTCGGGCTGCCCACGCACACCGCCAGCCTCGGCAACCTGATCCAGGAGGCGCGCGGTTCGCTGCTCGCCGGGCAGTGGTGGCCGACCCTCTTCCCGGGACTGTTCATCATCGTGCCCACCCTCGCGGTCGCCGGACTCGCGGGCGCCTGGCGGGAGCGGATCAACCCCCGCCGCCGATCGGAGCTGATGCTGTGACCGAGCGAGCCCCCGTGCTGTCGGTACGCGGTCTGTCGGTGCGCTTCCTGATGCCCGGCGGGCGCCGCGTCGCCGCCGTGACCGACGCCCACTTCGACGTGGCGGCCGGCGAGTGCCTGGCCCTGATCGGCGAGAGCGGCTGCGGCAAGTCCGTCCTCGCCTCCGCCCTGCTCGGCCTGCTGCCCGGCAACGCGCAGACCGCCGGCGCCGCCCTGCTCGGCGACCTGGACCTGCTCGCCACCGACGAGCGCACCTTCGCCCGTACCGTGCGGGGCCGGCTGGTCGGCCTCGTCCCGCAGAGCCCGGCCGCCCACCTCACCCCCGTGCGCACCATCCGCTCCCAGCTGGAGGAGACGGTCGCCGAACTCACCGGCGTCCGTGGCCGCGCGGCCCTGCGCAAGGCCGCCGAGGCCGCCGCCGGACGCGCCGCGTTCCCCGTGGACCACCTCGACCACCACCCGCACGAACTCTCCGGCGGCCTCGCCCAGCGCGCCGCCACCGCCCTCGCCCTGGTCGGCGACGCCCCGCTGCTGCTGGCCGACGAGCCCACCACCGGACTCGACCGGGACCTGGTCGACCGCACCGTCGACGAGCTGAGGCGACATGTCGACAACAAGGCGGATGGCGAGGGTCGTGCCCTGCTGATGATCACCCATGACCTGGCCGCCGCCGAGCGCGTCGCCGACCGGATCGCCGTGATGTACGCGGGCCGGATCGTCGAACTCGCCGACGCCACCGACTTCTTCGGCGCCCCCGGCCCCCGCCACCCTTACGGCCGGGGCCTGCTCGACGCGCTGCCCGACCGCGCCTTCACCCCGATCCCCGGCCTGCCGCCCGAGCTCGGCGCCCTCCCCGGCGGCTGCGCCTTCGCCGCACGCTGCGACCGGGCGACCGACGCCTGCGCCGTCCTGCCGCCGCTGACCGGCACGGTCGCCTGCCACCACCCCCACGCCGCGCTCCCGGAGGCCGCCGACCGTGCTTGAACTGCGCACCGTGACCGCCGGATACGCCCGCAACGCGCCCGTCTTCCGGGACGTCACCCTCTCCGTCGCGCCGGGGGAGGCCGTCGGACTGCTCGGCCCCAGCGGCTGCGGCAAGTCCACCCTCGCCCGGGTCGCCGCCCTGCTGCACCAGCCCGAGGCCGGCGCCCTGGTCGTCGACGGCACGCCCGTGCGGCGCTGGCGCCACCGCGCCCCGCGCGAGCGCCGCACCGCCTTCGGTGTCGTCTTCCAGCAGGCCCGGCTCTCCGCGGACCCCCGGCTGACCCTCGCCGACCTGATCGCCGAACCGCTGCGGGCCACCGGCCGGCGCGCGGACGCCGCCGTCCGGGTCGCCGAACTGGCCGCCACCGTCGGACTGACCACCGACCTGCTGACCAGGCGCCCGCACGAGGTCAGCGACGGCCAGTTGCAGCGCGCCTGCCTGGCCCGCGCCCTGGTGCTGCGCCCGCGCTGGCTGGTGTGCGACGAGATGACAGCGATGCTCGACGCCTCGACCACGGCCGCCCTGGTGCGGGTCGTGGAGGACTACCGGGCCGCCACCGGCGCCGGGCTGCTGGCCGTCGGCCACGACCGAGTCCTCCTGGACCGCTGGTGCGACCGCACCGTCGAGTGGGACACCCTCACGCGCCCCCTGAGCCCCGGCCTCTCGCTCAGGAACCAACAGAGTCCGACGGGATAATTGATTCGGTTGTGTTCGGGTCCTAGGGTGACCTTGACTCAGTAGTCGCCGCGTCACCGGCAGTTGTGAACCATCCCAATGTCAACTGCTTCCACAGCACCGTGTGTTGAGCCGCCCCCGAAGCCCACGGAAGGCCACGGTCATGCCGCACTCGCCCGTGTCACCCACCGGATCCCCGGCCCGCCTGCCCCGCCCCGTCGTCAGCCGCCGCCGTCTCATGGAGGGCGGTGCCGCCGTCCTCGGCGCGCTCGCCCTGTCCGCGTCGCCCGCCGGAGCGCACGCGGCCGGGCGGCGGCCGCAGCCCGCGGCGCCCCCGGAGTGGAACGACTTCGGCGTCTTCCGGCTCGGGACCGAGCCCCCGCACACCACGCTCATGCCGTACCAGGACGTCGAGCAGGCCCTCGCCGCCGACCGCACCCGCTCGCCCCACCGGCTCAGCCTGGACGGCACCTGGAAGTTCGCCTACGCCGACCGCCCCGAGGAGCGGGACACCGACTTCCACCGCACCGACACCGACGACGGCGACTGGGAGACGATCCCCGTCCCGTCCGTCTGGCAGCTGCACGGCCACGACTTCCCGATCTACCTCAACATCACCTACCCGTACTGGGGCCCCAACGGCCTCGGCGAGGACCCGCAGCCGCCCACCGCGCCGACCCGCTACAACCCCGTCGGCCAGTACCGGCGCACCTTCACCGTCCCCCGCGACTGGACGGGCCGCCGCACCTTCCTCCACTTCGAGGGCGTCAAGTCCGCCCACTACGTGTGGATCAACGGCGAACTGGTCGGCTACGACGAGGACTCCTACACCCCCTCCGAGTACGACATCACCGACCACCTGAAGCCCGGCACCAACCAGATCGCGGTGGAGGTCTACCGCTACGCCGACGGCGACTGGCTGGAGGACCAGGACATGATCCGGCTGAGCGGCATCTTCCGCTCGGTCTACCTCTACTCCACCCCGGCCGTGCACGTGCGCGACTTCAAGCTCGACACCCCGCTGAACGACACGTACACCGCCGCCGAGCTGGCCGTCACCGCGAGCGTGCGGGCGTACGGCGACGGCGCCACCGGCCGCTACACCGTCGAGACCCAGCTCTACGACGCGCGCGGCCACGCCGTGTGGTCCCGGCCCCTCCAGCAGTCCGCCGACCTCGGCTCGGCCGGCCCCCGCGAGGACGTCACCGTACGGGCCGCCAAGGCGGTGCCGGAGCCCCGGCTCTGGTCGGCCGAGCAGCCGTACCTGTATACGGCGGTGCTGCGGCTGCGAGACCCGGCGGGCAAGGTGGTCGAGACCCTGTCGCACCGGATCGGCCTGCGCGAGTTCGCGCTCAAGGACGGGCTGATGCGGATCAACGGCCGGCCCGTCTCCTTCCGCGGCACCAACCGGCACGAGATGCACCCGTCCCGCGGCACGGCGCTCACCCGCGAGGACATGGTCGAGGACGCCAAGATCATCAAGCGGATGAACATGAACAGCGTCCGCACCTCGCACTACCCCAACAACCCGTACTGGCTGGAACTGGCCGACGAGTACGGCCTCTACCTCGTCGACGAGACCAACCTGGAGACCCACGGCATCCGTGACGAGTACCCCGGCGACCACCCCGACTGGACCGAGGCGTGCGTGGCCCGCGCCCAGAACATGGTCCACCGCGACAAGAACCACGCCTCGGTCGTCATCTGGTCGCTCGGCAACGAGGCGGGCGGCGGCAGCACCTTCACCGCCATGCACGACTGGATCCGCTCCTACGACCCCACCCGCGTCATCCAGTACGAGGGCGACGACCGCCCCGGCATCAGCGACATCCGCTCCGAGATGTACGACACCCCGCAGCGCGTCGAGCAGCGCGCCCGGGACACCTCCGACACCCGGCCGTACGTCATGATCGAGTACGCCCACTCGATGGGGAACTCCACCGGCAACTTCAAGAAGTACTGGGACGTCGTACGCGCCCACGACGTGCTGCAGGGCGGCTGGATCTGGGACTTCGTCGACCAGTCCCTGTACACCCCGGTCCCCGCCCGCACCCTGCTCACCGAGTCCGGACCCGCCGCACTGCGCGGCGAGATCCTGGCCACCCGCGGCGCGCTCGACCGGGACGAGGGCCTGTCCGGCATCACGGTCTTCGAGCGCGACGACAGCCTCGACCTCCGCGACTCCCTGACCCTGGAAGCCTGGATCACCCCGCACGTGACCGGCTACCACCAGCCGCTCATCGCCAAGGGCGACACCCAGTACGCACTCAAGCAGAACGACCGGAAGCTGGAGTTCTTCATCCACTCCGACGGCCAGTGGATCACCGCCAACTGGGACGTGCCCGACGACTGGACCGGCCGCGAACACCACCTCGCCGGCGTCTTCGACGCGGACGCCGGAACGCTGACCCTCTACGTCGACGGCGTGGTCCGGGCCACCCGCACCACCGACCGGCGCCCCAGTGGCAACACCGCGCCCCTCGCCCTCGCCACCGACGCCGACGCGCAGACCCGCGAGTTCAGCGGCCGGATCCGCCGCGCCCGCGTCTACGCCCGGGCGCTCTCCGCCGGCGAACTCGCCCGGGACGACCGCGGTCCGAAGGACGACGGCGTGCGGTTCTGGTTCGACGCCGCCACGGTGCGGACCGAGCGGAAGCGGCCCCGGGAGAAGACGTTCCTCGCGTACGGCGGCGACTGGGGCGACAACCCCAACGACGGCGCCTTCGTGGCCGACGGCATCGTCACCGCCGACCGCGGCCACACCGGCAAGGCCGCCGAGGTCAAGCGCGTCTACCAGGCGATCCACGCCACCCGCCGGCCCGGCGGCGACCCCGGCGCGGTGACCCTCACCAACGAGTACCTCTTCACCGGCCTGCGCGAGTTCGACGGCCGGTGGGAGCTCGTCGCCGACGGCCGGGTGGTGCGGCGCGGAAGGCTGACCCGGGACCAGCTCGACGTGGCGCCCGGGGCCGCCAAGGACATCACCGTCCCCGTCCGCCTCCCCGACGGCGCGGACGACGGCACCGAGTACTTCCTGGAGCTGTCCTTCACCACCAAGGACTCCACGCCGTGGGCGAAGGCGGGCTTCGAGGTGGCCCGCCAGCAGCTCCCCGCCGGCCCCGAAGCCCCCGCGACGGCCCCCGTACGGCTCGCGAGCGTCCCGTCCCTGCGCCACGACGACCGCGACAAGGACGTGCGCGTCCGCGGCAAGGACTTCTCCGTCACCGTCGACAAGCGCACCGGCACCATCACCTCCTTCGAGGCCAAGGGCACCCGGCTGCTCACCTCGGGACCCGCGCCCAACTTCTGGCGGGCGCCCACCGACAACGACAAGGGCAACGGCCAGCACACCCGCAACCAGACCTGGCGCGACGCCGGCGCCCGCCGCGCGGTCACCGACGTGGCCGTGCGGCCGGTGGGCGACCGCGCCGTCGAGATCAAGGTCAGCGGCACCCTGCCCACCACGGTGGAGTCGACGTACACCACCACCTACACGGTGTTCGGCAACGGCGAGATCAAGGTCGACAACACCCTGCACCCGGGCGCCGCGACCCTGCCCTACATCCCCGAGATCGGCACCCTGCTCTTCCTGCCGGGCCGCCTGGACCGCCTGCACTACTACGGGCGCGGCCCCGAGGAGAACCACTGGGACCGCAACACCGGCACCGACGTCGGCCTCTACTCCGGCACCGTCGCCGAGCAGTGGACCCCCTACATCCGCCCGCAGGAGAACGGCAACAAGACCGACGTCCGCTGGATCGCCCTCACCGACCGCCACGGGGTGGGCCTGCTCGCGTCCGGCGAACCGCTGCTGGAGGCCAACGCCTCGCACTTCACGCCGGAGGACCTGTCGGCGGGTGTCCGGCACGACTACCAGCTGACGCCGCGGGACGAGGTGGTCCTGCGCCTCAACCACCGCCAGATGGGAGTCGGCGGTGACAACAGCTGGGGCGCGCACACGCACGACGAGTTCAAGCTGTTCGCCGACCGGGACTACGCCTACACGTACCGGCTGCGCCCGCTGACGGACGTGAAGACGGCGACGGCGGCCTCGCGGCGGCCCACGGCCACCGAGTAACCGGGGACGAACGGGGAGCCCGGGGCAACCGGGCTCCCCCTCCCCACGGTGATCCGGGCAGGCCCAGCAAGCACGAGGTCCATGTCGGATTCTCGCCAGCACCTGCCCCGCCGGTGGACCATCCTGGAGCCATGCAGACGGGAATGCACACCGACACCGAGCGCTGCGTGCGCGCCGTCCGGTCCAAGGACGCGCGGTTCGACGGCTGGTTCTTCACGGCCGTCCTGACCACCCGCATCTACTGCCGGCCCAGCTGCCCGGTGGTGCCGCCCAAGCCCCGGAACATGACCTTCTACCCGAGCGCGGCGGCCTGCCAGCAGGCCGGATTCCGGGCGTGCAAACGCTGCCGCCCGGACACCAGCCCCGGCTCCCCGGAGTGGAACCAGCGGGCCGACCTCACCGCCCGCGCCATGCGGCTGATCGCCGACGGCGTCGTGGACCGCGAGGGCGTGCCCGGCCTCGCCGCGCGCCTCGGCTACAGCACCCGGCAGGTCGAACGCCAGCTCCTCGCCGAGCTGGGCGCCGGCCCGCTCGCGCTCGCCCGTGCGCAGCGCGCCCAGACCGCCCGGGTGCTGATCGAGACCACCCCGCTGCCCATGGCGGACGTCGCCTTCGCGGCCGGTTTCGCCTCCGTGCGCACCTTCAACGACACCGTCCGCGAGGTCTTCGCGCTCTCCCCGAGCGAACTGCGCACCCGCGCCCCGAAGCACCGCGTCGCCGGCACCACCCCCGGCACCCTCGCCCTCCGCCTCCCCTTCCGCACCCCCCTCAACCCCGACAACCTCTTCGGCCACCTCGCGGCCACCGCCGTACCCGGGGTGGAGGAGTGGCGGGACGGCGCCTACCGCCGCACCCTGCGCCTCCCGTACGGTCACGGCATCGTGGCCCTCACCCCCGGCCCCGACCACATCGCCTGCCGCCTCACCCTCGGCGACCCGCGCGACCTCACCGTCGCCATCAGCCGCTGCCGCCGCCTGCTCGACCTGGACGCGGACCCGACGGCGATCGACGGCCAACTGCGCTCCGACCCGCTGCTCGCACCGCTCGTCGACAAGGCGCCCGGACGCCGCGTGCCGCGCACGGTGGACGAGGCGGAGTTCGCGGTCCGGGCGGTACTCGGCCAGCAGGTCTCCACCGCCGCCGCCCGCACCCACGCCGCCCGCCTGGTCACGGCGCACGGCGACCCGGTCGACGACCCGGAGGGCGGCCTCACCCACCTCTTCCCGTCCACGGCCGCACTGGCGGCGGTGGACCCGCAGACCCTGGCGATGCCGGGCACCCGCCGCACGACCTTCACCACCCTGGTCGCCCACCTGGCCGACGGCTCGGTCAACCTGGGCGTCGAGTGCGACTGGTCCGAGACCCGCGCCCGGCTCCTGGCCCTGCCCGGCTTCGGCCCCTGGACCGCCGACGTCATCGCCATGCGCGCCCTCGGCGACCCCGACGCCTTCCTCCCCACCGACCTCGGCATCCGCCGCGCCGCGGGGGAACTGGGCCTGCCCTCCACCCCGGCGGCGCTCACCGCCCGCGCGGCGTCCTGGCGGCCCTGGCGGGCGTACGCCGTCCAGTACCTGTGGGCGACCGACAGCCACCCGATCAACTTCCTGCCCGTGTAACGACGACCCGTGGGAACCGGACCCGTGAAACAGCACACCAAGAATCAGCACACCGTGAAGCAGCACACCGTGATCGACAGCCCGTACGGAGCCCTCACCCTCGTGGCCGAGGACGGCGTCCTGTGCGGCCTCTACATGACCGACCAGCGCCACCGCCCGCCGGAGGAGACCTTCGGAACGCCCGACGACGCGCCGTTCGCGCAGGCGGAGGACGAACTGACCGCGTACTTCGACGGCAGGCTCACCGACTTCACCCTCGACCTGCGTTTGAACGGCACCCCGTTCCAGCGCACGGTCTGGGACCGACTCCGCTCCATCCCCTACGGCGAGACCCGCACCTACGGCGAACTCGCCGACGCCCTCGGCAACCCGGCCGCCTCCCGGGCCGTGGGCCTCGCCAACGGCCGCAACCCGATCGGCATCATCGTCCCCTGCCACCGCGTCATCGGCGCGAGCGGCAGCCTCACCGGCTACGGCGGCGGCCTGGAACGCAAGCGCCGGCTGCTGGACTTCGAACGGGGCACGGCGGGACCGGCGCCGTTGTTCTAGGGCGCCGCTGTTCCAGGCCCTAACCCAGCCCCCGCAGCAGCTCGGGCAGGGCCGTGCCGATCGGTGCCCGGACCACCTCGTCGGCCATGTCGTCGTACGGCGTCGGTTCCGCGTTGACGATGACCAGCCGGGCGCCGTGGTCGGCGGCCACGCCGGCCAGCCCGGCGGCGGGCTGCACCTGGAGGCTGGTGCCGACGGCGACGAACACCTGGCAGGCCTTGCTGATGGCGAGCGCCTCACCCATCACCATCGGGTCGAGGCGCTCACCGAACATCACGGTCGCCGACTTCAGGATCCCGCCGCACTCCAGGCACGGCGGGTCGTCCTCACCGGCGTCGACCCGGGCGAGCGCGTCCGCCATCGGTCCGCGGACCCGGCAGCCGGTGCACACGTAGCTCAACGCGGTGCCGTGCAGTTCGAGGACCTTGCGGGCGGAGAGCCCGGCGAGCTGGTGCAGGCCGTCGACGTTCTGCGTGATCACGCGGACCGGGACCCCCGAACGCTCCAGCTCGGCCACCGCCCGGTGCGCCGCGTTCGGCTCGGCGCCCAGCGTCCGGTTCGCCCGCCGCATCAGCCAGGAGCGGCGGCGGATCTCCGGATCGCCCATGTAGTACTCGTACGTGACGAGCTTCTCGGCCTCCGGGTCGCGCCGCCACAGCCCGTTCGGGCCGCGGTAGTCCGGGATGCCGGAGTCGGTCGAGACGCCGGCCCCGCTGAGGATGGCGACGAGCGGCTTGCTGGTCATGCGGTCGAGGGTAGGGCGGCCACGGTCCGCCCGGCGAACGGTTATCGGCCGACCCGGACGCCGTTCTCCAGCTCCGCCGGGCCCGTTCCGTCCGCCAGTGCGTCCAGCGCGGCCAGGACCCGGCCGTGCAGTGTCCCGAGCAGGTGGGTGCCCAGTTCGCCGCGCGGCACCAGCCGCCACGACAGCAGTTCCTCCTCCTGGAGCCTGATCGCCTTCAGGTCGTCCTCGGAGAGCACCCCGCCGTCGTACAGGTACGCCACGATCGGCGGGCGGCCCGTCCCGCCCACCCAGTCCACCGCGAGCAGCCGGCCGAGCCGGACGTCGAGACCGATCTCCTCCAGGGTCTCCCGCCAGGCGCCCTGCCGCGGGGTCTCCCCGTCGTCGGACTCGATGGTCCCGCCGGGCAGCGCCCATCCCTCGCGGTAGTTCGGCTCGACGAGCAGCACCCGTCCCTCGGTGTCCCGGAAGAGCGCGGCGGCACCGGCGAGGACACGGGGGAGACCGGCGATGTAGGTGGCGTAGTCAGCAGTGGTCATCCCGAAAGCGTAGCGAGAGCCGGGCCCGCCCCCGGCGCGGTCGTTCCAGGGTGCGGGCAGGGCATGACGACGCGGGTGTCCTCCGGTTATGGTCGCAGCGGCGCGACTGCCTTGACGTGCGCAAGGCTCGGAGAGCAAGGGGAGATCAAGGTGGCTGACGCTGCTGTGGACGGGGCCCGTCGGGTGCTCGTCGCCGCGGACAAGTTCAAGGGGTCGCTGACGGCCGTGGAGGTCGCCGAGCGGGTGACGGCCGGGCTGCGCCGTGTCGTGCCGGACGTCCGGGTCGAGGCGCTGCCCGTGGCCGACGGCGGCGACGGCACCGTGGCCGCGGCGGTCGCGGCCGGGTTCGAGCGCCGTGAGGTGCGGGTCGCCGGGCCCCTCGGTGACGAGGTGACGGCGGCGTTCGCGCTGCGCGAGGACACCGCGGTCGTGGAGATGGCCGAGGCCAGCGGCTTGCAGCGGCTGCCCGAGGGCGTCCTCGCGCCGCTGACCGCCTCCACGTACGGCTCGGGCGAGCTGCTGCGGGCCGCGCTGGACGCGGGGGCCCGGACGATCGTGTTCGGGGTCGGCGGCAGTGCGACCACGGATGGCGGTGCCGGGATGCTCGCCGCGCTGGGCGCGCGGTTCCTGGACACGGACGGCGGGCCGGTCGCGCCGGGCGGGGGCGGTCTCGCCTCTCTGGCCTCGGCCGACCTGTCGAACCTCGACCCGCGGCTCTCCGACGTCGAGCTGGTGCTCGCGAGCGACGTCGACAATCCGCTGACCGGGCCGAAGGGTGCCCCGGCGGTCTACGGTCCGCAGAAGGGTGCGTCGCCGGAGGACGTGGCGGCCCTGGACGCGGCCCTCGCGCACTTCGCGAAGGTACTGGCCCAGACGGACAGCGTGGGCGCGCGGGCCGCCGAGTACGCGGCGTCGCCTGGGGCCGGTGCGGCGGGCGGCATCGGATACGGTGCGCTGCTGCTCGGGGCGCGGTTCCGGCCCGGCATCGAGGTGATGCTGGACGTGCTGGGCTTCGCGCCGGCGCTGGAGCGGGCCGACCTGGTGGTCACGGGCGAGGGCTCGCTGGACGAGCAGACCCTGCACGGCAAGGCCCCGGCGGGCGTCGCCGCGGCGGCACGGGCCGCGGGCAAGGAGGTCGTCGCGGTGTGCGGGCGGCTGGCACTGCCCGCGGACGCACTGGGGCGGGCCGGCATTCGCCGGGCGTACCCGCTGACGGCCGTGGAACCGGACGTGGAGAAGTGCATTGCCGATGCCGGGCCGATCCTGGAGCGGGTGGCGGAGGGCATCGCCAGGGACTTCCTGAGCTGAGTCCGCTCCCGCCCTGGGGGCTTCGCCCCCAGACCCCCCTTTCGGCCTGAACGGCCTCGTCCGCAAACGCCGGACGGGCTGGGTGGGCCGTTGCGGTCCTCTTCATCCCACCGAGTCGGGTGGTGGGTGGGCGTAGGCCGGGGGTCTGGGGGCGGAGCCCCCAGCAAGGGCGACAGAGTGCCGGGCCCGGCAAAAGCGAGGGGCCCCGGACCAACCCGGTCCGGGGCCCACTCAAGCCGGCGCAGCCGCTACGGCTGAGCCGCCCGCGCCTCCCGCCGATTGTCACGGAAGTTGTTCACCCGCCGCGCCGTCGCGAACAGCGGGATCACCGCCCCCATCACCAGCTGCAACGCGCACCCCGTCTGCAGCAGCAGCTGCCCGCTCGGCGCGTCGAAGGCCCACGCGGCCAGCAGACCCATGGAGAGCACGATCCACGACAGCATCGCCACCGCGAGGCGCCCCCGCGGCTTCGGGTACTCGACCCGGCTCACCATCAGCCACGCCGTCCCGATGATCGCCAGCAGCGTCGCCACGAACGGCAGCTCCAGCAGGACGATCGACACCACCGTCAGCGCCCCGAACGGGGACGGCATGCCCTGGAAGGTGCCGTCCTTGACGGTGACGCAGGAGAACCGCGCGAGCCGCAGCACCACCGCCAGCAGCACCACGATCGCCCCCACCGCCGCCACTCGCTGGTAGGCGTCGTCCGCGACCATGCCGTAGACGAGGACGAAGTACGCCGGCGCCAGCCCGAAGCTGATCAGGTCGGAGAGGTTGTCGAGCTCCGCGCCCATGGGCGACGACCGCAGCTTGCGGGCCACCAGGCCGTCGCAGAGGTCGAAGATCGCCGCGCACAGCATAAGGATGACCGCGGTGGCCGCGCTGTGCCGGGCCATGCCCGACTCGTCGCTGCCCATGAGGTGCGGGATGAGGATCCCGGTGGTGGTGAAGTACACCGCCATGAACCCGCACGTGGCGTTGCCGAGAGTGAGGGTGTCCGCTATCGACAGACGGAGCGAGAGAGGCATCTCCTCCTCTTCGTCCACCTCGTCGGCCTCGGGCACCCATCCGGCCTGCGTCTGTGGATCAATCACGGTCAATTCGAGTCACCCCAGCCACCGTCTTCTGACCCACTTCGACATCGACCTCCACACCCTCGGGCAGGTACAGGTCGACGCGCGAGCCGAAGCGGATCAGACCGACCCGGTCGCCCTGCTCGACCTTGGTGCCCTGCGGCACGTAGGGGACGATGCGGCGGGCCACCGCGCCGGCGATCTGGATCATCTCGATGTCGCCCAGCTCGGTGTCGAAGTGCCACACGACGCGCTCGTTGTTCTCGCTCTCCTTGTTGAAAGCGGGAACGAAGCCGCCCGGCACGTGCTCGACCGACGTGACCGTGCCCGACAGCGGGGCGCGATTGACGTGGACGTTGAGCGGGCTCATGAAGATCGCGACGCGGGTGCGGCCGTCCTTCCACGGCATGATGCTCTGCACCACACCGTCGGCGGGCGAGATGACCCGGCCCTGGGTGATCTCGCGCTCGGGGTCGCGGAAGAACCACAGCATCCCGGCCGCGAGCGCGGTGGCGGGGACGGCGACGGCCTTGGCCGCGCCGGAGCGGCGGGCGCGCAGGAGGCTGACGGCTGCGGTGGCGACGGTCGGCAGAAGCCACGGCGATGCTCCGCGCGCGAGGCGTACGCCGGCGAGGCTGTCGCGAGGTGCAGAGGTTTGGCTGTGGGGCATGGATGACCTTCGTAGCGGATGATGCCGCACACTGACGGGGGACGGCGGCTTTCCGGCGATCGTAGCGGCTCTCAGCCGCAACTGGGTAAGCCAGGAAGCCGAGTCGGCGGCCGAACACTGCCTACGGGGTGTGACCTTGTTCTCCAAGAAAACACCCCGTATCCGGACATCTAACCCTGGAATCGATACTCTTCGAGCAGTCGGCGACCGATGATCATTTTCTGGATCTCGGCGGTGCCTTCACCGATCAGGAGCATCGGAGCCTCGCGGTAGAGGCGCTCGATCTCGTACTCCTTGGAGAAGCCGTACCCGCCGTGGATCCGGAAGGCGTCCTCCACGACCTCTTTGCAGTACTCGGATGCGAGGTACTTGGCCATACCCGCTTCCAGGTCGTTTCGTTCGCCCGAGTCCTTTTTGCGTGCAGCGTTCACCATCATCGCATGCGCCGCCTCCACCTTGGTAGCCATCTCGGCCAGCTTGAACTGAATGGCCTGGTGCTGGGCGATCTGCTTGCCGAAAGTGTGGCGCTGCTGGGCGTACTGGACACCGAGTTCGAAGGCACGCTGGGCGACGCCGCAACCACGGGCCGCCACATTGACGCGGCCGACCTCGACACCGTCCATCATTTGGTAAAAACCTCGCCCGGTGACGCCGCCGAGCACCCGATTGGCCGGAATGCGCAGGCCGTCCATGATGAGCTCGGTGGTGTCGACGCCCTTGTAGCCCATCTTGTCGATCTTGCCGGGGATGGTGAGTCCGGGGCGGACCTCACCGAATCCGGGCTCCTTCTCCACCAGGAAGGTCGTCATCGACTTATGGGCCGCGGTCCCCTCGGGGTGACCCTCGTCACTTTTCACGAGAACGGCCACCAGCGACGACGTACCGCCGTTCGTGAGCCACATCTTCTGGCCGTTCAGGACGTACTCCTCGCCGTCCCGCACCGCCTTCGAGGAGATGGCCGACACGTCGGAGCCCAGCGCCGGCTCGGACATGGAGAAGGCGCCGCGGATGTCGCCCGCGGCCATGCGGGGCAGGAAGTGGTCCTTCTGCTCCTGGGTGCCGTGCTGCTTGAGCATGTACGCCACGATGAAGTGCGTGTTGATGATGCCGGACACCGACATCCAGCCCCGGGCGATCTCCTCCACGCAGAGCGCGTAGGTGAGGAGCGACTCGCCCAGGCCCCCGTACTCCTCCGGAATCATCAGCCCGAACAGGCCGAGTTCCTTGAGCCCGTCGACGATGTCCTGCGGGTACTCGTCCCGGTGCTCCAGCTCCGTCGCGACCGGGATGATCTCCTTGTCCACGAAGTCCCGGACGGTGGAGAGGATCTCCGTCTGGACGTCCGTCAGGCCGTGGGTCTGGGCGAGGCGGCTCATCTACTTCTCCTGTTCCTTCAGCTCGGGCCGGCCCGGCTGCTCGCCGCCGCGCTCCTTGATGTACGTCTCGGTCGGCACCATCACCTTGCGGCGGAACACGCACACGAGCGTGCCGTCCTGCTTGTAGCCCTTTGTCTCGACGTGGACGATGCCCCGGTCGCTCTTCGACTTGGACGGCCACTTGTCGAGCACGGTCGTCTGGCCGTAGACCGTGTCGCCGTGGAAGGTCGGCGCCACGTGCCTCAGCGACTCGATCTCCAGGTTGGCGATCGCCTTGCCGGAGACGTCCGGCACGGACATGCCGAGCAGGAGGGAGTAGATGTAGTTCCCCACCACCACGTTCTTGCCGAAGTCCGTCGTCTTCTCGGCGTAGTTCGTGTCCATGTGCAGGGGGTGGTGGTTCATGGTGAGGAGACAGAACAGGTGGTCGTCGTACTCGGTGACCGTCTTGCCCGGCCAGTGCTTGTACACGGCCCCGACCTCGAACTCCTCGTAGGTCCGTCCGAACTGCATCGCCGTCACGCCTCCGGGATCTCGAACTTGCTGGTGCGCTTCATGCCGGCGGCGCGTCCCTTGCCGGAGACGACCAGCGCCATCTTGCGGCTGGCCTCGTCGATCATCTCGTCGCCGAGCATCGCGGAGCCCTTCTTGCCGCCCGCCTCGGACGTGTAGTAGTCGTACGCGTCCAGGATCAGCTCGGCGTGGTCGTAGTCCTCCTGGGAGGGCGAGAAGATCTCGTTGGACGCCTCGACCTGCCCGGGGTGCAGCACCCACTTGCCGTCGAAGCCGAGGGCGGCGGCGCGCTGCGCGACCTCGCGGTAGCCGTCGACGTTGCGGATCTGGAGGTAGGGGCCGTCGATCGCCTGGAGGTTGTTGGCGCGGGCGGCCATCAGGATCTTCATCAGGATGTAGTGGTAGGCGTCCGCCGGGTAGCCGGGCGGCTGCTCGCCCACCACGAGGGACTTCATGTTGATGGACGCCATGAAGTCGGCCGGGCCGAAGATGATGGTCTCGACGCGCGGGGAGGCCTGCGCGATCTCGTTGACGTTGTTCAGCCCCTGCGCGTTCTCGATCTGCGCCTCGATGCCGATGCGGCCGACCTCGAAGCCCATCGTCTTCTCGATCTGCGTGAGCAGCAGGTCGAGGGCCACCACCTGCTGGGCGTCCTGCACCTTCGGCAGCATGATGCAGTCCAGGTTCGGGCCCGCGCCCTCCACCACCGTCACGACGTCGCGGTACGTCCACTCGGTCGTCCAGTCGTTGACGCGCACGACGCGGGTCTTGCCGGTCCAGTCGCCCTCGTTGAGGAACTTGACGATGGTGTGCCGCGCCTCCGGCTTGGCGAGCGGCGCGCAGGCGTCCTCCAGGTCGAGGAAGACCTGGTCGGCGGGGAGGCCCTGGGCCTTCTCCAGGAAGCGGGGGTTGCTTCCGGGTACCGCCAGACAGCTACGGCGGGGGCGAAGGCGGTTGACAGTCGTCATGCGGGGACCTCCAGGGGGTCGAGCTTGTTCGCGTACCGGATCTCGTCGACGATCCGGCCGATGATTCCGGTGATGTCGAAGTCCTTCGGGGTGAAGACCGCGGCCACTCCGGCGGCCCGCAGCGCTTCGGCATCACCGTTGGGGATGATGCCACCGGCGATCACCGGTATATCCGTGGCACCGGCCACACGGAGGCGGTCCAGCACGTCGGGGACGAGCTGGGCGTGCGACCCGGACAGGATGGACAGGCCCACCGCGTGCACGTCCTCCGCCAGGGCGGCGTCCACGATCTGCTCCGGAGTCAGCCTGATGCCCTGGTAGACCACTTCGAACCCGGCGTCGCGGGCCCGCACCGCGATCTGCTCGGCGCCGTTGGAGTGGCCGTCGAGGCCGGGCTTGCCGACCAGGAAGCGCAGTTTGCCCACTCCGAGGTCCTTGGCCGTCAGTTCCACCTTGCGGCGCACACCGGCCATCGCCGATCCTTCCTCGGCGGCGACGGCGACCGGAGCCGAGGAGACCCCGGTCGGTGCCCGGAACTCGCCGAAGACCTCGCGAAGTGCCCCGGCCCACTCGCCGGTCGTGACGCCGGCGCGGGCGCACTCCAGGGTGGCCTCCATGAGGTTGTCGGTGCCCTTGGCGGCCTCCTTCAGCTTGTCCAGCGCCTTGCAGGGGCGCGGGTGGTTGAAGGGCGGCTGGTATCGGGTGTCCCGCCAGTTCAGGAGCGAGGCGACGACGCGTGCCTCGACCGCCGGGTCGACGGTCTGGATCGCGGTGTCCAGGTCGGCGGTGAGCGGGTTCGGCTCGGTGCCCTCGAAGGCGTTGACGCCGATGATCTTCTCCTCGCCCGACTCGATCCGGGCCCGGCGCTCTGCGTGCGAGGAGACCAGCTGGGACTTGAGGTAGCCGGACTCGACGGCGGCCATGGCGCCGCCCATCTCCTCGATGCGCTCCATCTCCGCGAGCGACTCCTCGACCAGCTCGTCCACCTTCGCCCCGACCACCTTCGAGCCCTCGAAGAGGTCGCCGTACTCCAGCAGGTCGCTCTCGTACGCCAGCACCTGCTGGATGCGCAGCGACCACTGCTGGTCCCACGGCCGGGGCAGGCCCAGCGCCTCGTTCCAGGCCGGCAGCTGCACGGCACGCGCGCGTGCGTCCTTGGAGAGGGTGACCGCCAGCATCTCCAGGACGATCCGCTGGACGTTGTTCTCCGGCTGGGCCTCCGTCAGGCCCAGGGAGTTGACCTGGACGCCGTAGCGGAAGCGGCGGTGCTTGGGGTTCTCGATGCCGTACCGCTCGCGGGTGACACGGTCCCAGATGCGGCCGAAGGCGCGCATCTTGCACATCTCCTCGACGAAGCGGACGCCCGCGTTCACGAAGAAGGAGATGCGGCCGACGACGTCCCCCATACGCTCCTGCGGCACCTGGCCGCTGTCGCGCACGGCGTCCAGCACGGCGATCGCGGTGGACATCGCGTACGCGATCTCCTGCACCGGCGTGGCGCCCGCCTCCTGCAGGTGGTAGCTGCAGATGTTGATCGGGTTCCACTTCGGGATGTGGGAGACCGTGTAGGCGATCATGTCCGTCGTCAGGCGGAGCGAGGGCCCCGGCGGGAAGACGTGCGTGCCCCGGGAGAGGTACTCCTTGACGATGTCGTTCTGGGTCGTGCCCTGGAGCTTGGTGATGTCCACCCCCTGCTCCTCGGCGACGACCTGGTAGAGCGCCAGCAGCCACATGGCCGTGGCGTTGATGGTCATCGAGGTGTTCATCTGGTCCAGGGGTATGTCCTGGAACAGCCGGCGCATGTCACCGAGGTGCGCCACCGGCACGCCGACCCGGCCCACCTCGCCGCGGGCGAGGATGTGGTCGGAGTCGTAGCCGGTCTGGGTCGGCAGGTCGAACGCGACCGACAGACCCGTCTGGCCCTTGGCGAGGTTGCGCCGGTACAGCTCGTTGGACGCCTCGGCCGTGGAGTGACCGGCGTAGGTGCGCATCAGCCACGGCCGGTCCTTCTGACGATCGGTCATGCGGCGCTCCTCAGATGTTCCGGAAGCGGTTGATGGCGTCGATGTGCTGGGCCCGCTTCTCGTGGTCGCGCACGCCCAGGCCCTCCTCGGGGGCGAGGCAGAGCACGCCGACCTTGCCCTGGTGGGCGTTGCGGTGGACGTCGTGGGCGGCCTGGCCGGTCTCCTCCAGGGCGTACACCTTGGAGAGGGTCGGGTGGATCTTGCCCTTGGCGATGAGGCGGTTGGCCTCCCAGGCCTCGCGGTAGTTGGCGAAGTGGGAGCCGATGATGCGCTTCAGGGACATCCACAGGTAGCGGTTGTCGTACTCGTGCATGTAGCCCGAGGTCGAGGCGCAGGTGGTGATGGTGCCGCCCTTGCGGGTCACGAAGACCGAGGCGCCGAAGGTCTCGCGGCCGGGGTGCTCGAAGACGATGTCGATGTCCTCGCCGCCGGTGAACTCGCGGATGCGCTTGCCGAAGCGCTTCCACTCCTTGGGGTCCTGGGTGCGCTCGTCCTTCCAGAACTTGTAGCCCTCGGCGTTGCGGTCGATGATCGCCTCGGCGCCCATCGAGCGGCAGATGTCGGCCTTCTGCTCGCTGGAGACGACGCAGACCGGGTTGGCGCCGCCGGCCAGCGCGAACTGGGTGGCGTACGAGCCGAGGCCGCCGCTGGCGCCCCAGATGAGCACGTTGTCGCCCTGCTTCATGCCGGCGCCGTTGCGGGAGACCAGCTGCCGGTAGGCGGTGGAGTTGACCAAGCCCGGTGCGGCGGCCTCCTCCCAGCTGAGGTGGCCCGGCTTGGGCATCAGCTGGTTGGACTTGACGAGCGCGATCTCGGCGAGGCCGCCGAAGTTGGTCTCGAAGCCCCAGATGCGCTGCTCGGGGTCGAGCATCGTGTCGTTGTGGCCGTCGGAGGACTCCAGCTCGACGGAGAGGCAGTGCGCGACGACCTCGTCGCCGGGGTGCCAGGAGTTGACGCCGGGGCCGGTGCGCAGCACGACGCCCGCGAGGTCGGAGCCGATGATGTGGTAGGGCAGGTCGTGGCGCTTGGCCAGGTCGCTGGTGCGGCCGTAGCGCTCCAGGAAGCCGAAGGTCGAGAGCGGCTCGAAGATCGAGGTCCACACCGAGTTGTAGTTGACCGAGGAGGCCATGACGGCCACCAGGGCCTCACCCGGGCCCAGCTCCGGCAGCGCCACCTCGTCGAGGTGGATCGACTTGCGCGGGTCCTTGTCGCGGGTTTCGAGGCCCGCGAACATCTCGGTCTCGTCCTTGTGCACGGTGATCGCGCGGTACGACTCGGGGAGCTGCAGGGCGGCGAAGTCGTCCGGCGTGGAGTCGGCCGACTGGATCGCGGCCAGGATGTCCTTCATGGTCACGGTGTTGCCTCCGGCGTCGAGCGCCCTGAGGGAGGGGCGCTGAGGGTTACGTCGGTGCTGCTGAGGGTTGGGTGAGGGGTGCCGTCGGTTCGGCGGGTGTGGTGCTTCGGCGGCGCTTTGTGGCGCGGAGGGTGCCTGTGACGCAGGCGCCGGGCACGCGGGCGATGGCTCGCGGGGACAGCCCGGACACCTTCAACGTATGGCACCGCGTGTCACCCCGCAAGGCACTCGGTGCCAGAACTTGCTCTCAGATGAAATCTTTACGCGACAGATGAGCGATGATCGATCGAACGGGGGTCGCGAGAGGCGGGAAAAGGGGCGTTGACATGCAAAAACGGCCACCCGAAGGGTGGCCGTCGTCACAAGGGGAAGGGTGGGCTCAGTGCTCCTTGAGAGCCTGTTCGATGGTCCGCATGACCTCGTGCAGCGGTGCGTCGGTGCGTGCCACCGTCACCAGCACGTCGCCGTGCACCGAGGCCGAGGCGCCCTCCGGACGCTCGGTGGAGGCCGTACCGCGCCCCGCGCCGATGCCCGTCCCGAACGTCCTGCGGACGATCGCGAAGGCGTGGTCGAGCTGTGCCTCGACGTCTCCCTGCCCGCCCGCCCGCAGCCAGCGCCGGAGCACGTGGTTGTGCGCGGTGACCACGGCGGACGCGGCCACCTCCGCCAGCAGCGGGTCGTCGTTGGCGTCGTCGTCGTGCGCGTGCTCGTCGAAGTGGCCGAGCAGATAGCGGGTGAACAGGCGCTCGTAGCGGGCCACCGACGCGATCTCCGCCTCGCGCAGGGTGGGCACCTCGCGCGTCAGCTTGTAGCGGGCGACCGAGATCTCCGGCCGCGCCGCGTACATCTTCATGACCTCCTTGATGCCGCGGCACACCGTGTCGAGCGGATGCTCGTGCGCCGGCGCCGCGTTGAGGACCGCCTCGGCGCGCACCAGGGTGTCGTCGTGGTCCGGGAAGATCGCCTCTTCCTTGGAGCGGAAGTGGCGGAAGAAGGTGCGGCGGGCGACCCCGGCCTGGGCCGCGATCTCGTCGACGGTGGTCGCCTCGTACCCCTTGGCCGCGAACAGCTCCATGGCCGCCGCCGCCAGTTCCCGGCGCATTTTGAGCCGCTGGGCGGCGGCGCGGCTGCCGGCCGCGCTCTCCGGCGCGTCGGGCGTGGCTGGTGTACGTGAGGACCTGGCGGGCTGGGGCATGACCCGAACGTACTGCATGTGTGCGCAATCATGCGCGTGACCGGGGATCTACCCGCCCGCGGGGGGCGGGGGAGACCCGGCCGGATCGAGCAGTCCGCCCCAGTCCTCCGGTGACCGGAACCAGTCGCCCGGACGCTCAGCGGCGGGCATGCTCGCGGAAGCCGCGGCCCGTCTTGCGGCCGAGGCAGCCCGCGGCCACCAAGTGCTCCAGCAACGGCGCCGGGGCCAGCCCCGGATCGCGGAACTCGCGGTGCAGGACCTTCTCGATGGCCAGCGAGACGTCCAGGCCGACCACGTCGAGGAGCTCGAAGGGCCCCATCGGGTAGCCGCCGCCCAGCTTCATCGCGGCGTCGATGTCGTCGAGCGTCGCGTAGTGCTCCTGCACCATCTTGACCGCGTTGTTCAGGTACGGGAACAGCAGCGCGTTCACGATGAACCCGGCCCGGTCGCCGCAGTCCACGGCGTGCTTGCGGATCTTCGCGCAGACCTCGCGGACGGTGGCGTGGACGTCGTCCGCCGTGAGCACCGTGCGGACCACCTCGACCAGCTTCATGGCCGGCGCCGGGTTGAAGAAGTGCATGCCGATCACGTCCTGCGGGCGCGAGGTGGCGCGGGCGCAGGCGACGACGGGCAGCGAGGAGGTGGTGGTGGCCAGCACCGCGCCGGGCTTGCAGACCTTGTCCAGCGTGGCGAACAGCTGCCGCTTCACCTCCAGGTCCTCGGCGACCGCCTCCACGGCCAGGTCGACGTCGGCGAAGTCGTCGTAGGTCCCCGTCGGCGTGATCCGCTCCAGCGCCCGCGCGGCGTCCTCGGCGCTCATCCGCCCCTTGTCGACCGAGCGGGCCAGCGACTTGCCGACCCGGGCCTTCGCGGTCTGCGCCTTCTCCGCGCTGCGCGCGGCGAGCACGACCTCGTACCCGGCCTTGGCGAACACCTCCGCGATGCCGGACGCCATCGTGCCCGACCCGGCGACGCCCACCGCGCGCACCGGACGGCCCGCGACGGGGGTGGCGTCCGCGCGCGGGGTCAGGGCGTCCGGCACCACGACCGCGCTGCCGGGCGCCTCGTAGGTGTAGAAGCCGCGCCCCGCCTTACGGCCCGTCAGGCCCGCCTCGCTGAGCTGCCTGAGGATCGGGGCGGGGGCGTGCAGCCGGTCGTGCGAGGCGGCGTACATGGCCTCCAGGACCGTGCGCGCAGTGTCCACGCCGACCAGGTCCAGCAGCGCCAGCGGCCCCATCGGCAGACCGCAGCCGAGGCGCATCGCGGCGTCGATGTCCTCCCGCGAGGCGTAGTTCGCCTCGTACATGGCCGCGGCCTGGTTGAGGTAGCCGAACAGCAGGCCGTCGGCGACGAACCCGGGCCGGTCGCCGACCGCCACGGGCTCCTTGCCGAGGTCCAGGGCGAGATCGGTGACCGCCGCGACGGCGGCCGGCGCGGTCAGCACCGAAGAGACGACCTCGACCAGCTTCATCGCCGGGGCCGGGTTGAAGAAGTGCAGTCCGAGGACCCGCTCCGGACGGGAGGAGTCGGCGGCCAGCCGCGTCACTGACAGGGCGTTGGTGCCGGTCGCCAGGATCGTCTCCGGACGCACGATCCCGTCCAGTTCCCTGAAGACCTGCTGCTTGACCTCGTACGACTCCGGGACCACCTCGATCACCAGGTCGGCGTCGGCCGCGGCGCGCAGGTCGGTGGTGGTGCGGACGCGGGCGAGGGCGTCGGCGCGCTCCTGTTCGGTGAGGCGTCCGCGCTCGACGGCACGGGCGGTGGACGACTCCAGCGCGGAGAGCGCCTTGGCGGCCTGCGCCTCGCTGACGTCGACGCCGACGACGGCGCGGCCGGCCCGGGCCAGGACCTCGGTGATGCCGGTGCCCATGGTGCCGAGGCCGATGACGGCGATGGTCCGGAGCGGGGACAGAGGGGTGTCGGACAGGGGAGTGGCCATCGCGGGACTCCAGGAATGAGGGTGACGACGGAACACGCCCGGACGCGCCGAGGGGCGCGTCTGATGCGTGAAAGAGGAAGGAGTGCGGAGTGCGGGTGTTGCCGGGCTGGGATCGCACACGCCCGGTGCCGTCGCGGAGGCGTGCACACGCCCGCCCGGCGGCTCTCTCCGACCGGCCCTGTCCCGGGGCCGAATCGTCCTGCGGTACCCGAGGTACCGAACCGACTGTTCTCCCGGTGGCCGCGTCACCAGACCACCGTGAGGAGTTGCTGCGAGTGGGTGACCCGCTCGTCTGAGATTAACTCGCGAGTAACGAGCGCGCCAGCCCCCCGTGTTCGTGATGTACGTCCCACACGCAGGGTGACCCGCCTAACCTCGGTGTCATGGACGAAGAGTTGCGAGTGGTCACGGAGCGCTTACGGGCCGAGGCGGCGACCTCGGGGGTGCCGGGCGCCCCGAGCGCCCACGACCGGCTCGTGGCCACCGGGGACCACGACGAACTGGCCGCGGTGCTCACCGAGCCCGGACACCCGCTCTGGGCACGGGAACTGGCCGCCTTCCGGCTCGGCACGGCGGGCGACCGGCGGGCCTTCGAGTCCCTCGTGCTGCTGCTCAACCACCGGGACCCGCCGCGCTGCGCCGCCGCCGCCCATGCCCTGGCCCGCCTCGGCGACCCCCGCACCGCCCGCGCGGCCGCCGCGCTCGCCACCAACGAGCTGCGGGTCGCCTACGCCCTGCACCCGGTGCGGCTGCTGGTCGAGCTGCGGGCCCCCGAGGCCGTACCCGCCCTGATCACCACGCTGCAACGCCGGCTGCGCCCGCACGACCCCCACCGGCGGGTCGCGCTCGCCTGCGTCGAGGGCCTGGGCGCCCTCGGCGACGACCGGGCCGGCCCCGTGCTGAACGACGCCCTCGCCCACCCGGCGCTGGCCCAGGCGGCGGTCCGGGCGCTGGCGCGCATCCCGGGTCAGCGGTGAGCGGTCAGCCCGCCAGGTCGGCGGCGTACCGCACCTCGGGCACCTCGACCCCCTCCACCCGGAAGGGTTCCTCGGCGCCGTCGGCGCCGAAGCCCGCCCGTTCGTAGAAGCGCCGGGCGCGGGCGTTGTCCTTGAGCACCCACAGGAGCATCCGCGGGTGCCCGGCCGCCGCGCACCGGCGCACCGACTCCCGGATCAGGGCCTGCCCGATGCCCGCGCCGAGCCGCTCCGGGTCGACGTAGATCGCGTACAACTCGGCGTCCCCGGTCGGCCGTTGCCCGTCCCGGTAGGGGCCGTGGCAGGCCCAGCCCACGACTTCGCCGCGATGGTCCTCGGCGACCAGGTTCACCACGCCGGCCGGGGCGGCGGCGAACAGGACGCGGCGCCGCTCGGCGTCCCCCGCGGCGTCCATGCCGTCCAGGTACACCTGCGGGACCAGGCCCCGGTAGGCGGTCTGCCAGCCCCGGACGCGGATCAGGGCCACCCGGTCGCAGTCGGCGACCGTCATCTCCCGCACCAGCGGCCCGCTCACGGGGCCACGACCGCGAACGCCTCGATCTCCATCAGGAACTCCGGCCGGACCAGCGCCGCCACCTGCACCGCCGAGGCGGCCGGCAGCCGGTCGGCGGGTATGTGGGCGGCGCGTGCGGCACGGATCGCGTCCATGTGGGCCATGTCCGTGACGAAGTACGTCAGTTTCACCACGTCGTCGAAACCGGCGCCGGCTGCCGACAGGCACCGGTGCAGGTTCTCGAAGACCTGGCGGGCCTGGGCCGCGGGGTCGCCCACGCCGACGGGACTGCCGTCCTCGTCCAGGGCGAGCTGACCCGAGACGGCCACGAACCGCCCGGTGCCGAGGACGACATGGGTGTACTGGGCGGCGGGCGCGACGCCGTCGGGGGCGTGGATCCTGGTCAGCTCACTCATGCGCCCATCGTGGACCATGGCACCGACAACGCCCCCGGCGGGCCGTCGTCCGCGGGCCGCCGGGGGAGCGGTCGGCTAGCGGCGGAAGCCGAGCAGCTTGTGCAGGGCCGCGCCGCGGGCGGACGTCGAAGCCGCCTTGGACTCCAGCGGCTCGGGCTGGGGAAGCGCCGCGCACACGGCGTCCGGCTCACCCGCGTCCGCCGCACCCTTGCCGCGCGGCACGGTGCCGTCGGTCAGGTACGCGGCCAGGCGCTCGTCCAGGCAGGAGTTCCCGCTCAGCGTGATGCCGTGGTTGCCGCCGCCCTCCTCGACGACGAGGGCGGAGCCGCGCAGCAGCCGGTGCGCGGTGACCGCGCCCTCGTACGGGGTGGCCGCGTCGCCGGTCGCCTGGAACAGCAGCGCGGGCGGCAGCTCGGTGTTGGCGACGTCCACCGGTCGGCGCGCGCTCGTGGGCCAGGACGCGCACGGCGCGTTGTACCAGACGTTGTTCCAGACCATGAACGGCGCCTTCTCGTACAGGCCCCAGTTGTCGCCGCGCCACTCGTCCCAGTCGCGCGGCCAGGCCGCGTCGCGGCACTGCACCGCGGTGTAGACGCTGTAGCCGTTCTCGCCCGGGGCGTCCAGGGCCCCGAAGTTCTCGTACACCTCGACGAGCGGGTCCGTGTCCCCGGATTTCACGTAGGCGGCGAATGCCTCCGCCAGATAGGGCCAGTAGCCGTTGTAGTAGCCGCCGGGGATGAAGGTGTCCTCCAGCTCCGACGCGCCGACCCGCCCGCCCGCGGGCTTCTTCGCCAGCGCCGTCCGCATGGCGTACCACTGCCGCTCGATCCGCTCCGGGTCGGTGCCCATCCCGTACGCGGTGTCGTGCTCGGCGATCCATGCCAGGAACGCCCGGTGGCGGTCGTTGAAGGCGAGGTCCTGGTTGAGGTTCGCGTCGTACCAGACGTCGTCCGGGCCGACGACGGAGTCCAGGACCAGGCGCCGCACGCGCGCGGGGAAGAGCTTGGCGTAGACGGCGCCCAGATAGGTGCCGTAGGAGTAGCCGAAGTAATTGAGCCGCTCCGCGCCGAGCGCCGCGCGGATCGCGTCCACGTCCCGGGCGGCGCTGACGGTGTCGATGTACGGCAGCACATCCGCGTACTTGTCGCCGCACGCCTCGGCGAACGCCTCCGCGCGGGCGAGGTTGGCCCGCTCGACGCCGGGCGTGTCGGGCAGTGAGTCGGGGCGCACGGGGTCGAAGTGGCCGGGCCGGCAGTTCAGGGCGGGGCTGCTCTTCCCCACTCCGCGCGGGTCGAAGCCGATGACGTCGTACTGCGCGGCGACCTTCTCCGGCAGCGAGGACGCCACGAACCCGGCGAGCGTCAGCCCGCTGCCGCCGGGGCCGCCGGGGTTGACCAGCAGGGGGCCCTGGTACGTCGCGGCGGTGTGCGGGACGCGGGACAGCGCGAGCGTGATCTGCCTCCCGCGCGGGCGCGCGTGGTCGAGCGGCACCTCGAGGGACGCGCACTGGAGCGTCGGGTAGTCCTCCGTGGCGCACTTCTTCCACGGGAGCTTCGCGGCGGACGCGGCGGCAGGGGTCCCGGCGGAGTGCGGCGTGTTCGCCTCGGCGGGGACGGCCGTGACACTTCCGGCGGCGATGACTGCGGCGCCGCACAGCACGGCTGCGCGTTGTCTCATGGCGTCCTCCGGCGACGGGCTTGCGGTCCGCGTGCGTCGCGGTCCTCGCCGGATCGTCCCGGGGAGCGCCCCCGGAGGAACATATTCTGCTCATACTTGACCCAATCGGGCCGGAAGATACCTCCTAATGCCCCTGAATCTGCCTAGATGAGCGAAAGTTGGGTCGGCTCTGGGGTGGCGTCGGTCGCCTCGGAGGGCCGTGCGGGCTCGGGCTCCGCGATCCGCCGCGGCATCCCCCCGCGCGTGGGCCCGATGCCGTACTCGCGGGCCAGATCGTGCACCTGGCGCGTGATCCGGCGCTGGTACCACTTCGGGGCGTAGGCGCCCTCCGCGTACAGCCGCTCGTACCGGCGCACCAGGTGCGGGTGGTGCCGGGCGAGCCAGGCCATGAACCACTCCCTGGCGCCCGGCCGCAGATGCAGCACCAGGGGCGTCACCGAGGTGGCCCCGGCGGCGGCGATCGCCCGCACGGTCGCGCGCAGTTGGGCCGGTTCGTCGCCGAGGAAGGGAATCACCGGCGCCATCAGGACACCGCAGCCGATGCCGTGCTCGCCGAGGGTCCGCACGACCTCCAGCCGGCGTTCCGGTGCGGGCGTGCCCGGCTCCACGGTGCGCCACAGCTCCGCGTCGGTGAAGCCGACCGAGACCGAGATCCCCACGTCCGTCACCCGGGCCGCGCGCGTCAGCAGGTCCAGGTCGCGCAGGATCAGGGTGCCCTTGGTCAGGATCGAGAAGGGGTTCGCCCGCTCGGTGAGCGCCTCGATGATGCCGGGCATCAGCCGGTAGCGGCCCTCGGCGCGCTGATAGCAGTCGACGTTCGTGCCCATCGCGACGTGCTCGCCCTGCCAGCGGCGCGAGGCCAGCTGGCGGCGGAGCAGCTCGGGCGCGTTGACCTTGACGACGATCTGCGAGTCGAAGCCCAGTCCGGTGTCGAGGTCCAGGTAGCTGTGCGTCTTCCTCGCGAAGCAGTAGACGCACGCGTGCGTGCAGCCCCGGTAGGGGTTCACGGTCCACTCGAACGGCATGCGCGAGGCCCCCGGCACGCGGTTGAGGATCGAGCGGGCCCGGACCTCGTGGAAGGTGACGCCGCGAAACTCGGGCGTGTCGAAGGTGCGGGTGGTCACCGCGTCCGCCCCGAACAGCGCGGGGTCGGCCGCTCGGGCGTGGTCGGAGTCGGTGAGGTTCTCCCAGCGCATGGACGCCTCCTCGGTAGCACTGGCCACACAATAGAACACTTGTTCCCTTGATCGTGCGGCCCAGTCGCGCGGGGCCGCTTCGCGCCCCCCGATTTGGTGGCCGGGCGGTGGGGTGGTTGGCTTGCCCCGACCCCGAGAACCAGGCCCTGGAGGGACCCGATGGCGCAGGTCGAGGCGGAGACGGAGCGGATCGTCGCGGCGGACGCGGAGACGGTGTTCGACACCCTCGCCGACTACAGCGGCACCCGCGAGAAGCTGCTCCCCGAGCACTTCAGCGAGTACGAGGTCCGGGAGGGCGGCGACGGCGAGGGCACCCTCGTGCACTGGAAGCTCCAGGCCACCAGCAAGCGCGTCCGCGACTGCCTGCTGGAGGTCACCGAGCCGACCGACGGCGAGCTGGTCGAGAAGGACCGCAACTCCTCCATGGTGACCACCTGGCGGGTCACCCCCGCGGGCGAGGGCAAGTCCCGGGTCGTGGTCGTCACCACCTGGCAGGGCGCCGGCGGCGTCGGCGGCTTCTTCGAGAAGACCTTCGCGCCCAAGGGGCTCGCCCGGATCTACGACGCGATGCTCACCAGGCTCGCCGCCGAGGTCGAGAAGAACTAGTCCCGGCAGGCCGTCCGGAGTGACCAAACGGCAAGCCGCGGGCGGCCGTTGGCCGTCTCACCGGTTCGAGTGATCTCCGGTCGAACCGGCCGCTTTTCCGTAACTCGTCGCACTTGTTCGCAGTTGTCGCCTCAGGCGGCAATTGTGAGCAGGTGTGACGAGGGGAGCGGGACGTGGGCGGGATCACTCTGGTGCAGGACGAACCGGTCACCGCACCCCAGGCGCCTCCCCAGCCTCCCACCCCCGACCCGGAGCCGGGGGCCGCGCTGAGCCCTCGCCGGGTGCGTCTGGTCTTCGTCGGACTCATGCTCGCGCTGCTGCTCGCCGCGCTGGAGCAGATGATCGTCGCCACCGCGCTGCCGAAGATCGTCGGCGAGCTGCACGGCCTGGACAAGATGTCCTGGGCGATCACCGCCTACCTGCTCACCTCGACCGTCGGCCTGCCGATCTACGGCAAGCTCGGCGACCTCTTCGGACGCAAGGGCGTCTTCCAGTTCGCCATCCTGGTCTTCGTCGTCGGCTCCGCACTGGCCGGCCGCGCCCAGACCATGGACCAGCTGATCGCCTTCCGCGCGGTCCAGGGCGTCGGCGCGGGCGGCCTGATGATCGGCGTGCAGGCGATCATCGCGGACATCGTCCCGCCCCGCGAGCGCGGCCGCTTCATGGGCCTGATCGGCGCCGCCTTCGGACTCGCCTCGGTCGCCGGCCCGCTGCTCGGCGGCTACTTCACCGACCACCTCTCCTGGCGCTGGTGCTTCTACATCAACGTGCCGTTCGGCCTGGTCACCATGGCCGTCGTCGCCGTCGTCCTGAAGCTGCCCAGGCCGCGGGTCAAGGCCCGCCTGGACGTCTTCGGCGCCCTGCTGCTCGCCGCCGCCTCCACCTGCCTGGTCCTGCTCACCAGCTGGGGCGGCACCGAGTACGCGTGGGGCTCGGAGGTCATCCTCGGCCTCGCCGCCGGAGCGGCCGGGTCCACCCTCCTCTTCCTGGTCGCCGAGCGCTTCGCGCCCGAACCGCTCATCCCGCTGCGGCTGTTCCGGGACTCCGTCTTCAACGTCACCGCCCTGGTCGGCCTCGTCATCGGCGTGGCCCTGTTCGGCGCCGCCAGCTACCTGCCGACCTTCCTGCAGATGGTCGACGGCGCCAGCGCCACCGAGTCCGGCCTGCTGATGCTGCCCATGATGGGCGGCATCGTCGTCGCCTCGATCGTCTCCGGGCAGCTCATCAGCCGCACCGGGCACTACCGCTCCCACCCGATCCTCGGCAGCGCCCTGTCCGTCGTCGGCATGTGGCTGCTCTCCCGCCTCGACGCCGACACCCCCCGGCTGCACTACAGCGTCTGGATGGCCGTCCTCGGCGCCGGCATCGGCATGGTGATGCCCGTGCTGGTCCTCGCCGTGCAGAACTCCGTGCGCCCCGCCGACCTCGGCACCGCCACCAGCGCCAACAACTACTTCCGGCAGATCGGCGGCAGCGTCGGCGCCGCCATCTTCGGCACCCTCTTCGCCGACCGGCTCACCGACGCCCTGGCCGACCGGGTCCCCGCCGAGGCGGGCGCCGGCCTGCCCGACGCCGAGGCCATCACCCCCCAGCTCGTCCACTCCCTGCCCCCGGCACTGCGCGACGCCTACATCGAGGCGTACGCCGACGCCATGCCGCGGATCTTCCTCTACCTGGTGCCGGTGCTCGTCCTCGGACTGCTCATCGCCCTCTTCCTCAAGGAGAAACCCCTGGTGTCCCACAACGCCCCCGTCACCGACCCGGAGACCGCGCAGCCCACCGTCCAGGTCCCGCAGGCACGGTCGCAGCACGCCGCCGGGATCGCCGTCTGCGGCACCGTGCAGCACCCCGACGGCACCGTCGTGCCCCGCGCGGCGCTCACCCTCATCGACGTCGGCGGACAGCAGATCGGCCGGGGCGCCAGCGGCGACGACGGACGCTACGCCCTCGCCACGCCCGGCTCCGGGGCGTACGTGCTGATCGCCGCGGCCGGAGGCCACCAGCCGCAGGCGGTGTCCGTGACCGTCGGCGAACGCCCGGTCGAACTGGACGTGGTCCTCGGCGGCGCCGGGCGCCTGGCCGGCGGCGTGTTCACCGCCGACGGCAGCCCGGTGCGCGACGCGATCGTCACCCTCACCAACGTCCACGGCGAGGTCGTCGCCACCACCCGCAGCGGACGCGAGGGCGGCTACGTCATCACCGAGCTGGTGGCCGGCGAGTACACCCTCGCCGCCAGCGCCCCCGCCTTCCGCCCGGCCGCGCTGCCCGTCAGCGTCCAGGCCGCCCGCGAGACCCGCCAGGACGTCGAGCTGGCCGGCGGCGCCGTGCTGCGCGGCACCGTGCGGGCCAGTGGCGGACGGGCGGTGGAGGACGCGCGCGTGACGCTGCTCGACGCGGCGGGCAACGTCGTCGACACCCTGACCACGGGCCCCGACGGCACCTTCCGGTTCGTCGACCTGTCGTCCGGCGAGTACACCGTCATCGCCGCCGGATACCCGCCCGTCGCCACCGTCCTCCAGGTGGCCGGCGGCGGCCGCACGGAGCGCGACCTGCAGCTCGGACACGAGGACTGAGACGCCCACCGGCGCGCGGGCGCGCGCGCCGGTGTGTCCGCGCGCCACCAATTCCCCCGTTGCCGCACATGGTCACCGGGCACCGCCGTACGGTGGTGACGGCTACTCAGATCTTGCGGAGCCGTGGGCAGGGAGGGCCTGACGCCATGGACCATGGCATCGAACGGGACACATCTCACGGCCGCCCGGCCGGACGCGGCGCCGTGCCGCCCGATCCCGTGACCGGCCGTGTCCCGCTGGCCGTCGTCGTGGTGGACCGCGACGGACTGGTCTCCCACTGGAGCCGCGGCGCACGGCGGCTGTTCCGCCTGCCCAAGGAGGAGGCGATCGGGCGGCCCGCACCCGACCTGCTGCCCGTCTCCGGCGTACTCCCCGGGGCCGGCACCGAGGACGCCCCGGCCTACGGTGCGTACGCCGACTACGACGGCCTCGGGCCCGGCCTGGAGTCCTCCCTCGACGGGCGGCTGTCCTACCCGGCGGCGGGCCGCGCCCGGCTGACCGTTCCCACCGACGGGCGTGTCGACGTCCTCTGGTGGGCGTACCCCCTGGTGGGGCCGGGCCCGGAGCGACTGCTGGTGCTCGCCGCCGACGCGGACGGGCTGCGGCGGGACTACGGCCACGGTGCGGCCCCGGCGGCCACGGTGGAGCGGATCGCGCCCGCTTTCGCGCTGCACACCGACTTCCCCGGCGCCGAGGAACTCGCCCGCCGCCTCCCCGAGATCCTGCCCAGCATGAGCGTCGGCGAAAGCGCCCGCATCGTCTCGCAGGTCCTCGAACTGGGCTACCCCGTACTGGAGTTCAGCCAGAACGACCGCGTGCCGGTCACCCCCGACTGGGGCGTGCCCCGGCGGGCCGAACGCAGGGCGCGCCGCGAGCGGGCCGCCCGGGCGCCGGCGGCCGGCGATCCGGTGCCGGACGACCTGCGCGACGAGGCGGAGGACCTGGAGTACGCGGCCGTCCGCGAGCGCCTGGAGTTCCTCAACGAGGTCAGCGGCGCGATCGGCACCTCGCTCGACCTCTCACGGACCATCGTCGAGGTCAGCAGGGCGGTCGTGCCACGCTTCACCGACGTCGCCGGCACCTATCTGCGCGAACAGGTCGTCGCCGGCGAGGGCTTCCCCGACGGCGTGCCGGACACGACGACGATGTGGCACCGGGTCGCCCTGGAGCACACCGACGAACCCGGCCGCTGGGACGACGTCGTACCGGTCGGCGAGGCCATGCCGTTCCCGGCGCACACCCCCTTCTTCCAGTGCATGACCAGCGGCGAACCGGTCCTGGTGCCGCGCATCACCGAGGAGATGGGCCACGCCATCGCCTCGCAGTTCGAGAAGCGGGACATCCGGCCGCTCATCACGGGCCGCTCGATGCTGCTGGTGCCGCTGAAGGCACGCCAGGTTGTCCTCGGCTTCATGATCCTGCTCCGGCACCCGGAGCGGGCCGTCTTCAACGACATGGACCGGGTCACCGGCGCCGAACTCGCCGCCCGCGCGGGGCTCGTGCTCGACAACGCGCGCATGTACACGTACCAGGAGAACGTCGCCGAGACGCTCCAGGACAGCATGCTGCCGCACATCCCCGAGCGCATGGCCGGCTGCGACATCGCCACCCGCTACCTGCCCGGCACCCTCCTCGGCCGCGTCGGCGGCGACTGGTTCGACTCGGTCAAGCTGCCCGGCGCCCGTACCGCCCTCGTCGTCGGCGACGTCATGGGCCACGGTCTCAACTCGGCCGCGATGATGGGCCAGTTGCGTACCGCCGTCCAGACCATGGCCGGCCTCGACCTGCCGCCCGTCCAACTGCTGCGCAACCTCGACGACCTCGCCCAGCGGCTCGGCGACACCCACCTCGCGACCTGCCTGTACGCCGTCTACGACCCCATCGCCGGGGAACTCCACCTCGCCAACGCCGGGCACATCCCGCCGGTCCTGGTCCGCGCCGAGGACGGCGCCAGCGAGCTGATCGAGCTGCCCACCGGGGCGCCGATCGGCGTCGGAGGGGTGCCCTTCGAGTCGGTACGGGTGCCGGTGGCGCCCGGCGACCGGCTGGTGATGTGCACCGACGGACTGGTGGAGATGCGGGGCGAGGACATCGGTGTCGGCCTCGCCACCCTGTGCGAGTCCGCCGCCCACCCCGCCGCGTCCATGGACGACGCCTGCGACACCATCATCCGCGCGCTGGGCACCCGCGGCGGCCGCAAGGACGACGTCGCCCTGCTGATGGCGCGGCTCAACGGCATCGAGCCCGACGCGGTCGCCGAGTGGCGCCTCGCCCGCGACCCCTCCGAGGTCGGGCGGGCCCGCGCCGCGGTCCGCGAGCAGCTCCACGACTGGGGCCTGGCGAGGCAGGCCGACGCCGCCGGGCTGATGGTCGGCGAACTCGTCACCAACGCCCTACGGCACTCCCACGCCCGCCCCGTCGAACTGCGCCTGGTGCGGGCGGACACGCTGCTGTGCGAGGTGGACGACGACGACCACGAACTGCCGGCGCTGAGGAACGCGGGGCCGGACGACGAGAGGGGGCGGGGCCTGCGCGTCGTCAGCACCCTCGCCCGGGAGTGGGGCGCGAGCCGCACGACGTCCGGCAAGACCGTCTGGTTCGAACTCACCCTGCCCCGCCGCTGATTGACGGAGTTCGCACGTCCGGTGAAGGAATGCGCCGGACGCTTGTGGCCGTGCGCGGGGCGCGATACACCGTACGAACCCGTCGCTCTCGACGGGCCGTACGTCGTCGCACCTGGGGAGACGGGCATGAGCGTGACGAGTCGGTACCGGGCAGCCTGGGAGAACTTCTGGAACGAGGCACCCGGGAGCCAGGGGGCGGTGTTCTGGGACGCGGAGCCGGTGCTGACGGCAGGCCGCCACCTCGCCCACTTCGAGCCCCACCTCACCGACCCCGCCCTGCCGCTGATCGACCTCGGCTGCGGCAACGGCACCCAGACCCGCTACTTCGCCGAACGCTTCGGGCACGTCGTCGGCGCCGACCTCTCCGCCGCCGCCCTCGACCACGCCCGCCGCGCCGACTCCGAGGGCCGGGCGACGTACCGGCAGCTGGACGCCGCCGACAAGGCCGAGGTCGAGACGCTGCACGCCGAGCTGGGCGACGCCAACCTCTACGTGCGCGGCGTCCTGCACCAGTGCGAGCCCGACGACCGCCAGCCCCTCGCCGACGCCCTCGCCGCCCTCCTCGGCGCCCGCGGCCGCGCTTTCCTGGTGGAGCCCGTGCAGGCGGCCCGCACCGTCCTCGCGGACCTGGCCCAGGGCCCCGACGGCCCGCCCGCCAAACTCGCCCCCGTCCTCCGCCACGGCCTCACCCCCGGCGCGGTCCCCGACGAGGCGGTACCGGAGCACCTGCGCACGGCCGGCCTCACCGTCCTGGCGACCGGCGAGCTCCCTCTGATCACCACGGAGTACACGGCGGACGGCGCCCGCATCGAGCTGCCTTCCACCTGGGTGGTGGCGGGAGCCCGCGCGGTGTAGCGGCTCCGGCGGTGGCCGGGCGGCCGGGTCAGCGCAGTCCGGCGAAGAGGTCGTCCTCCGGGAGGGCCGAGCCGGTCGTGTCCCGGACGCGTACGAAGGTCTCCGTGCCCATCAGCTCGCCGAACGTCTCCTTGCCCATCCTGAGGAAGAAGATGTTCTCGCCCTGACTGGCGTGCGCGGCCAGCGCGTCGAACTTCTGGTCACTGAACGCGGTCGTGTCCACCCACGTGGTGACCTCGTCGTCGGGCAGACCGATCTCGGCCATCGCGGCGGCCTCGGCGGGATCCGGCTCCGGCATGTCCTCCTGGTGCTCGCTCATGAGCTCGCCGAAGCGCCGCATCGTCGAATGGGGCATCGTCGTCCAGTACACCTTCGGAGTCAGCCCGGTCGTCTCCAGCGCCGCCATGGTGATGCGGTGCGCCTGGATGTGGTCGGGGTGGCCGTAGAAGCCGTTCTCGTCGTACGTGACGACCACGTCGGGCCGGTAGTGCCGCATGAGCTCCGCGAGCCGGGCGGCGCCCTCCTCCACCGGCGTCCGCCAGAAGGAGCCGGGAGCGTCGTTGCTCGGCCAGCCCACCATTCCCGAGTCGGCGTAGTCCAGCGTCTCCAGATCGCTGATCTTGAGGGCCGCACAGCTGGCCTCGAGTTCCTGCCGGCGCATGCGGGCGACGGCCGCCGGGTCGTGCCCGGGATCGCCGGGCTTGACACCTCCCGGCCCGTCACCGCAACCGCCGTCGGTACAGGTCACCAGAACCGTGCGAATGCCCTCGGCCGCGTACCGCGCGAGGATTCCGCCCGTTCCGGTCGCCTCGTCGTCGGGGTGGGCGTGCACGGCCATGAGGGTCAGGGGCCGGTCGGTCATGAAGCAGTCCTCCTGCGTAAGTACGTCTCGTTCCGGTGCGCGGCGCCCCGGTCTCTCCGCCGGATCCAACCGCGAGGGCCGGTCCGGCTGTTCCCGACACGGCCGTCCGACCGCGAGACGGCCGGAAGCGGCCGCTCGAGTGGTATGGACCAGTGGCTGTCGTGTGGCCCCTGGCCAGCATATTCAGCGGCATGTAGCGTCCTCCGCATGAAGATCCTCATCAGCGCCGACATGGAGGGCGCCACCGGCGTCACCTGGCCGGCCGACGTGCTGCCGGGGACGCCGCAGTGGGAGCGGTGCCGGTCGATGTTCACCTCCGACGTGAACGCGGCCGTGCTCGGGTTCCTCGACGGCGGGGCCGACGAGGTGCTGGTCAACGAGGCGCACTGGAGCATGCGCAACCTGCTTCTGGAGCGGCTCGACGAGCGGGCCCAGATGCTCACCGGGCGGCACAAGACGCTGTCCATGGTCGAGGGCGTCCAGCACGGGGACGTGGACGGCATCGCGTTCATCGGATACCACACGGGCGCCGGCATGGAGGGCGTCCTCGCGCACACCTACCTCGCCAACCAGATCACGGGCGTCTGGCTGAACGACGTACGGGCCAGTGAGGGTCTGCTCAACGCGCACGTCGTCGCCGAGTACGGGGTGCCGGTCGTGCTGGTCACCGGGGACGACCTGGCCTGCGAGGACGCGCTGGGCTACGCGCCCGAGGCGCGGAAGGTCGCGGTCAAGGACCATGTGTCGCGGTACGCGGCCGTGTGCCGTACGCCCGCCAGGACCGCCGCCGACATCCGCGCGGCCGCCAAGGAGGCGACGTCGCTCGCGGTGCGCTACGAGCCGGTGCGCGGCGGGCCGTTCACCGTCGCCCTGGAGTTCGACGCCGAGCACCTGGCGGCGGCCGCGACCGTGGTGCCGGGTGTGGCGCAGGTGGGGGAGCGGAAGGTGGCGTACACCCACGACACCATGTTCGAGACGATCAGGACCTTCAAGGCGGTCACCACGATCGTCTCGGCGGCGGTGGAGGAGCAGTATGGCTGAGCACACGGGTACGGACGCCGAGGCGCTGGACGAGGTCGTCCGGTTCACCTCCGAGCTGATCCGGATCGACACCACCAACCGGGGCGGCGGCGACTGCCAGGAGCGGCCGGCCGCCGAGTACGCCGCCGCGCGGCTCGCCGAGGCCGGGATCGAGCCCACACTGCTGGAGCGCACCAAGGGCCGCACCAACGTCGTGGCCCGCATCGAGGGCACCGACCCGTCGGCCGACGCGCTGCTCGTCCACGGTCACCTGGACGTGGTGCCCGCCGAGGCCGCCGACTGGAGCGTGCACCCCTTCTCCGGCGAGATCCGCGACGGAGTCGTCTGGGGGCGCGGCGCGGTCGACATGAAGAACATGGACGCGATGATCCTCGCCGTCGTGCGCGGCTGGGCCCGCGCGGGCGTGCGGCCACGGCGCGACATCGTGCTCGCCTTCACCGCGGACGAGGAGGCCAGCGCCGAGGACGGCTCCGGCTTCCTCGCCGACCAACACGCCCCGCTGTTCGAGGGCTGCACCGAGGGCGTCAGCGAGTCCGGGGCGTTCACGTTCCACGACGGGGCGGGGCGGCAGTTCTATCCCATCGCCGCCGGTGAGCGGGGCACCGGCTGGCTCAGGCTCACGGCCCGCGGGCGCGCCGGGCACGGCTCCAAGGTGAACAGGGAGAACGCGGTCACCCGGCTCGCCGCCGCCGTCGCCCGCATCGGCGACCACGAGTGGCCGCTGCGGCTGACCCCCACCGTGCGCGCCGCCCTGACCGAGATCGCCGCCGTCTACGGCATCGAGGGCGACCTGAGCGACGTCGACGCGCTGCTGGACAAGCTCGGGCCCGCCGCCAAGCTCGTCGAGGCCACCGTCCGCAACAGCAGCAACCCGACCATGCTGGACGCCGGGTACAAGCTGAACGTCATCCCGGGTGAGGCCGTCGCGCACGTCGACGGGCGGTTCCTGCCCGGCGGCGAGGACGAGTTCCGCGACACCCTCGACCGGCTCACCGGGCCGCACGTGGACTGGGAGTTCGCCCACCGCGAGGTCGCCCTCCAGGCGCCGGTGGACTCGCCGACGTACGCCCGGATGCGCGCCGCCGTCGAGGAGTTCGCGCCGGAGGGGCACGTGGTGCCGTACTGCATGTCCGGCGGCACGGACGCCAAGCAGTTCTCGCGGCTCGGCATCACCGGCTACGGCTTCGCGCCGCTGAAGCTGCCCGAGGGCTTCGACTACCAGGCCCTCTTCCACGGCGTGGACGAACGCGTCCCCGTCGAGGCGCTGCACTTCGGCGTCCGGGTCCTGGACTGGTTCCTGCGCACGGCCTAGCGCCGTTTCGACCGGGCGGCCCGAGAAGAGAAGGAAGTGGGGGAGTCAGTGCGGACTCTTGCGTACGGGGCATGGCCCTCGCCCATCGACGCGGCGCTCGCCGCCGCGCACGACGGGCGCCCCGACGACGTGGGCTTCGTCGGCGACGAGGTGTGGTGGACCGCGCCCCGGCCCACCGAGGGCGGGCGGCGCACGCTGGTGCGGCGGCACCCCGACGGCACCGAGGAGCCGGTGCTGCCCCCGCCGTGGAACGTGCGCAGCCGCGTCATCGAGTACGGCGGCCGGCCGTGGGCCGCGGTCACCACCGACGCCGGTCCGCTGGTGGTCTTCGTGAACTTCGCCGACCAACGGCTTTACGCCTACCGGCCGGGAGGTGCCGAGCCGCGTCCGCTGACTCCGGTCTCCCCGGTCGGCGGCGGCCTGCGCTGGGTCGAGCCGCAGGTGCGCCCCGAGCACGGCGAGGTGTGGTGCGTCCTGGAGGAGTTCACCGGTGACGGGCCCACCGACGTGCGCCGCCTCCCGGTCGCGGTGCCGCTGGACGGTTCGGCGGCCGACGACCGGGACCGGCTCCGCGAACTCACCGGCGCGCGCCACCGCTTCGTCACCGGACCCCGCGTCTCGCCCGACGGGCGGCGCGCGGCCTGGCTCGCCTGGGACCACCCGCGCATGCCCTGGGACGGCACCGAGCTGATCGTCGCCGACATCGGCCCCGACGGCACCTTCCGGGACGCCCGGACCGCCGCCGGCGGCCCCGAGGAGTCGGTCACCCAGGTGGACTGGGCCCCGGACGGAGCCCTGCTGTACGCCTCCGACCGCACCGGCTGGTGGAACCTCTACCGCGACGGATCGCCGCTGTGCGCCCGCGACGAGGAGTTCGGCGGACCGCTGTGGAAGCTCGGCCAGCGTTGGTTCGCGCCCCTGGACAGCGGACTGATCGCCGTCCTGCACGGCCGCGGCGCCGCCGTCCTCGGGATACTCGACCCGGAGACCGGCGAGGTCGTCGACGCGGCCGGCCCCTGGACCGAGTTCGCGCCCACCCTGGCCGCGCAGGGTGAGCGAAGCGGGATGGGGGTCCCCCCGCCCGGAGGGTGGGGGAGGGTAGTCGGCGTCGGGGCGAGCCCGCACAGCGGCTACGAGGTCGTCGAGCTGGACACCCGCACCGGCCGCGCCCGCGCCGTCGGCTCGCTCCACGAGGATGTCGTGGACCCGGCGTACTATCCCCGGCCGGAGATCCGCACCTTCACGGGCCCGGACGGCCGCGACATCCACGCGCACCTCTACCCGCCGCACCACCCCGGCTGCCGCGCCCCGGAGGGCACCCTGCCGCCTTACGTCATCTGGGCGCACGGCGGTCCCACCACGCGCTCCCCGCTCGTCCTCGACCTGGAGATCGCCTACTTCACCTCCCGCGGCATCGGCGTCGCCGAGGTCAACTACGGCGGCTCCAGCGGCCACGGCCGGGAGTACCGCAACCGGCTGCGCGAGCAGTGGGGCGTGGTCGACGTCGAGGACTGCGCGGCCGTCGCCCTCGCCCTCGCCGAGGAGGGCACCGCGGACCGGCGGCGGCTCGCGGTGCGCGGCGGCAGCGCGGGCGGCTGGACCGCCGCGGCCTCCCTGGCCACCACCGACGTCTACGCCTGCGGCACGGTCATCTACCCGATCCTCGACCTGACCGGCTGGGGCACGGGGGAGACCCACGACTTCGAGTCCCAGTACCTGGAGAGCCTGGTCGGCCCGTACGCCGAGGTGCCCGGCCGGTACGCCGAACGGTCGCCCGCCGAGCACGCCGACCGCGTCACCGCCCCGTTCCTGCTGCTCCAGGGCCTGGACGACGTGATCTGCCCGCCCGTGCAGTGCGAGCGTTTCCTCACCCGCATGGCCGGCCGCGGGGTGCCGCACGCCTACCTCACCTTCGAGGGCGAGGGGCACGGCTTCCGCCGGGCGGAGACCATGGTGCGCGCCCTGGAGGCCGAACTCTCCCTCTACGCCCAGGTCTTCGGGCTGGAACCGCAGGGCGTCCCCACCCTGGAGCTGACCCGGTGAGCGGCGCGGTGGAACTGACCCGGCCGGACCGGCTCGCCCCCGGCGCCCGGGTGGCCGTCGTCGCGCCCAGCGGGCCGGTGCCCGAGGAGCGGCTCCAGGCGGGCCTGGACGTCCTGCGCGGCTGGGACCTCGACCCGGTCGTGGCACCGCACGTCCTGGACCGCCACGGCACCTTCGACTACCTCGCGGGCACCGACACCGACCGGGCCGCCGACCTCCAGGCCGCCTGGTGCGACCCGTCCGTGGACGCCGTCCTGTGCGCCCGCGGCGGGTACGGCGTCCAGCGCATGGCCGACCTGCTCGACTGGGAGGCGATGCGCGCGGCCGGGCCGAAGGTGTTCGTCGGCTTCAGCGACATCACCGCCCTGCACGAGGCGTTCGCGACCCGCCTCGGGCTGGTCACCCTGCACGGTCCGATGGCCGCGGGCGTCGACTTCATCAAGAACGCGCGGGCGCAGGAGCACCTGAGGGCCGCCCTGTTCGCCCCCGACACCGTCCGGGTGATCGCGTCCGGCGGTTCCCCGATGGTCCCCGGCCGGGCGCGGGGCGTCACCCTCGGCGGCTGCCTCGCCCTGCTCGCCGCCGAACTGGGCAGCCCGCACGCCCGGCCCTCCGCGCGCGGCGGGCTGCTGTGCCTGGAGGACGTGGGGGAGGAGACGTACCGCATCGACCGCTACCTCACCCAGTTGCTCCGCGCGGGCTGGCTGGACGGGGTCGCCGGGGTGCTGCTGGGCTCCTGGCAGGAGTGCGAGCCCTACGAGCGGCTGCGGCCCCTGCTGGCCGACCGGCTCGGCGGCCTCGGCGTCCCGGTCGTCGAGGACTTCGGGTTCGGGCACTGCGAGGGGGCGCTGACCGTCCCCTTCGGAGTGACGGCGGAACTCGACGCGGACGCGGGCACCCTGGCCCTGGAGCGGCCCGCGCTGCGCTGACGCCGGTCCGCGCGCCGGGTGGCGTTCCGGTCCGCTCGGGCGGATGCCTGTTCGGCCGTCCTCCCGGATGCCGCGGCAGCGGGCGTGGCGTGCTGCCGCCGTATCGGTTTCATTCGCTCAGTCCTGCCAGCCGGGATCCGAAACGGGCGATGAGCGAGGTGTTCCGGGAGTGCCGGCTCTCCTCCCAGCGGTCGGCCACCCCGAAGAGCCGGTACATGCCGTGGACGCCGGTCCACCGCAGCGGCTCGGGTTCCCAGCGCCCGGAGTCGTGGTCGTTCCACGGCAGCCGGGTCAGCGCGGTGTCGCGGTGCTCGGCCCGGTCGAGCAGGGTCCGGGCGGCCAGCCGCGTGGCCGTCACACCGTGCCCGGCATAGCCGCGTGCGACACCGATCCTCGTGGTCCGGTCGAAGGTGATGCCGGCGCACCAGTCGCGCGTGACCCCGATGGAACCGCGCCAGGCATGCTCGACGGAGAACGGCATGTCCGGGAAGAACAGGCGGAGCCGCTCGCTGAGCGTCCGTACGGTGCGGGCGTCCACCCGTCCCTCGCCGGGGGTGCCGGAGTTGAAGGCGTACGGCGTGCCGCGGCCGCCGATGGCGATGCGGTCGTCGGCGGTGCGCTGTGCGTAGACGAAGGTGTGCGCCGCGTCGCCGAGGCACTCGCGGCCGTCCCAGCCGATGCGCTCCCAGACCTCCCCGGGCAGTTGGTTGGTGACGACCATGGAGGAGTTGACCGGAATGACGTCGCGCGCGCCCAGGCCGCGGGCGTCGCTGTCGATCTGTCCGGAGTAGGCCTCGACACAGGCCAGGACGGTTCCGGCGGGCACGGTGCCGCGTGATGTGGTGACGACGCCGGGCGCGATGCGGGTCGCGCGGGTGCCCTCGCAGATCCGCACGCCCTTGGCCCGGACGACGGACGCGAGGCCGTGGACGAGCTTGGCCGGGTCGATCCGGACGGTGCTGCGGGTGAGCAGGCCGCCCAGGGCGGGCTGGACGGCGATCCGCCTTTTGACGGCCTCCGCGTCGAGAAGCTCCAGGTCCTGCGCGGGGTATCCGTGGGACAGGTCCGCGGCGCAGGTCGTCTCCAGGCGCTTCATCGCCGCGGGCGTGGTGGCCACCCGCAGGTGCCCTCCCCGGTGCTGGTCGGCGTCGATGCCCTCCTGTTCGAGGATGCGCAGGGTGTCGTCGACGCACCGGTGCATCTCCTCCTGGAACGAGACGACGGCCGCGGCTCCGTCCCGTCCCCGCCTGCGCGCGGCCTTGGCGTAGACCGCCCGGTTGCCGGGGATCAGGGGGGAGAGCCAGCCGCCGTTGCGCCCGGAGGCGCCGTAGCCGACCTCCTCGGCCTCGACGACGGTGATCCGTGCCTCGGGTCGTTCCGCGATCGCGTGGTAGGCGGCCCACAACCCGGTGAGACCACCGCCCACGATGACGAGGTCCTGCTCCTCGCCGGGCAGGTCCGTCGTCGGGCGGTGGGCCTCGCGGCCCGGGTCCGCGGCGGTGCGGGCCGCCGTCATCCAGTGCGAGATCTGACCGTTGCGGTACGCAGTCATGGGCGGGTTCCCGGTGGTGAGGTGCTGGGTCGGTGCGTGGTGCGGCGGTGCGGTGGCTCAGTAGGTGGGTGGCGCCATGGCCCACAGGACCCGGGCCTCGTCCACGCCCGTGGTCTCGGCGACGCGGTGCGGGTCGCTGCTGCGGTAGTGAACGGAGTCCAGGGCCGACAGCCGGTGCAGCTGGTCGCGGATCTGCACCTCCACCTCCCCGGAGAGGACCAGGAGGATCTCCTCGGAGCTGCCGTGGGTGTAGGGCTCGACGCCGGTGGAACCGCCCGGGGCGAAATGGCCGAGGAGCACCTCGAGGTGGTCGAAGGACGAGGGGGTGAGCTTGATCTTCGCGGCCCCCTCGCCGAAGGACATGCCGCGGGCGTCGCGGAAGCGCAGTACGGGGTTGGCCGCGGTGCCGCCCGCGGCGAAGAGGTCACCCACGTTGAGCCTGAGTACCTCGCACAGCCGCTGGAGGGTGCGCACGCTGGCGTTGGCCTGGTCCCGTTCGACCTGGGACAGGTAGCCCTCGGTGACTCCGGACCGGTCCGCCACGTCCTTGAGGGTCAGGTGGAGGGCCCTTCTGCGGCGGCGCAGACGTCCGCCCATGCCGGCCGCGGGGGCGGGGTGCTCGTTCGCCATGGAACGGCAACCTAACAACGGAGTGCCGACAGCACAATGGATATTGGCAGCATCAAAGAAATCTTTGATTACCTCGGCGGGTCCCGTGACGCCCCTTTAGGCTGATCCCATGCCGCACACCCCGTCCCGTCACCTCGCCGAGGGCCCTCGCGTGGGCATACGGCACTTCACCTACGAGGACGCCGCCGAGTTCACCGCCCGGGCCCGGGAGAGCAAGGACCTGCACCACCCCTGGCTCTTCCCGCCGGACAGCCCCCAGGCGTACGACGCCTACGCGTCGCGCCTGATCGAGGACCCCACCAAGGCCGGGTTCCTGATCTGCGAGAAGGACGGGGCGGGCGGTTCCGGCGACGGCGGGGCCATCGCGGGGTTCGTCAACATCAACAACATCGTCGAGGGCGGCTTCCTCAGTGGCGCCCTCGGCTACGGCGCCTTCGCGCACGCGGCCGGCCGGGGGCTGATGCGCGAGGGGCTGGGCCTCGTGGTGCGGCACGCCTTCGGGCCGATGCGGCTGCACCGGCTGGAGATCAACGTGCAGCCGGGCAACGCCGCCTCCATCGCACTGGCCCGCTCCTGCGGCTTCCACCTGGAAGGATTCTCACCGAGGATGCTGCACGTGGGCGGAGCCTGGCGCGACCATCAGCGCTGGGCGATCACCGCCGAGACCGTGACTTCCGGTTGATCTTCATGGTGTCCAGGTCCGTCACCGTGGAGCGCAGTTCACCGAACCCGTGGCCGAGCCCGCGCAGCGTGCCCTCGGCCCGGTCCTCGGCGATCGCGGCCGCCATCTCGTCGCCGTCCGCCGCCTCCGAGACCACCACGTACCGCATCGAGAAGTGCTTCAGCGGCGACGGCTCGTACGACAGCGACCCCTCCTCGGTGAACCGCATGCTCGTCATCCCGTGGTCACCGGCCTCGGCGAGCAGCCGGGCCCGCGCCTCCTCGGTCAGACCCTCCCAGGTGCCCCGGACGATCACCCGGTAGGTGTGCCGCTCGCTCACGTGCAACTCCTCAGTACGTACGCCGACCGCCCGACCCTAAGCCCCCGCCCGCACCGCGCCCCACGGAATTAAACGTGAGCCAAGTCGCGCGACGGTGACCGGCTCCTACCCTGTTCACCGGGGCGGGGAGCGGCTTCCATGGGGAACCGTGACGATGATCCGACGTGAGGTACTGACCCTGCCCGCCGCGCCACACGGCCCGGACAACCCCCTGCCGCCGCTGCGCCCGCTGGACGAGGCGCACCGCATCGACGACCGGGACCGGGCCGGCCTGCCGCGCGACATGGCCCGCCAGGTCGACTACGAGCCGCTGCGCAGCCTGCTGCCCGTCATGGTCCGGGACGGTTACGGACGCGCCCGCGAGCCGCGGGAACTGGACGCGCTGGTCATCGAGAACGACCGGCTGCGCGCCACCGTGCTGCCCGCGCTCGGCGGCCGGATCGCCTCCCTGCGCCACAAGCCGACCGACCGCGAACTCCTCTACGTCAACCCCGTCCTCCAGCCCGCCAACTTCGCCCTCAACGGCGCCTGGTTCTCCGGCGGCATCGAGTGGAACATCGGCGCCACCGGACACACCACCCTCTCCTGCTCACCCGTGCACGCCGCCCGCGTGCCCGCCCCGGACGGCGGCGAGATGCTGCGCCTGTGGGAGTGGGAGCGGCTGCGCGACCTGCCCTTCCAGGTCGACCTGTGGCTCCCGGAGGGCTCGGACTTCCTGTACGTGGGCGTCCGCGTCCGCAACCCGCACGAACGCCCGGTGCCGACCTACTGGTGGTCCAACATCGCCGTGCCCGAGGACCGCCGGGTCCTCGCCCCCGCCGACGAGGCGTACCACTTCGGCTACGAGCGGCGGCTGCGGCGCGTGCCCGTCCCCGAGTACGACGGCACCGACCGGACGTACCCCCTGAACAGCACCTACGCCGCCGACTACTTCTACGACGTGCCGGACGGCCGGCGCCGCTGGGTCGCCGCGCTCGACAAGCACGGCCACGGGCTGGCGCAGACCTCCACCGACGTACTGCGGGGCCGGAAGTTGTTCGTGTGGGGCACCGGACCCGGCGGGCGCCGCTGGCAGGAGTGGCTCACCGAGCCCGGCACCGGCGGCTACTGCGAGATCCAGGCCGGGCTCGCCCGCACCCAGCTGGAGCACGTCAGGCTGGACGCGGAGAGCGAGGTGTCCTGGCTGGAGGCGTACGGGCCGCTCGAAGCCACCCCCGACGGCGACTGGCACACGGTGCTGCGCGGCGCGGAGGAGCGGCTGGAGAGCGCCCTGCCGCGGGCCGACGTCGACGCCGCGTACGACGCCTGGCGGACCCACGCCGACACCGAGCCCGGCGAGCGACTGGCCACCGGCTCCGGCTGGGGCGCGCTGGAAGTGCTGCGGGCGGGATGGCAGCTGTCCGGCACCCCGTTCGACGAGGACACCCTGGCCGAGGAGCAGGAACCCTGGCTGCACCTGCTGCGCGCCGGGACCCTCCCCGAGACCGGACGCCGCGAGCCGCCCGGCTCCACCCTGGTCGCCCGGCCCTGGCGGGACATGCTGGAGACTACCGCCGCCACCCCGCTCGCCGAGTACCACCTGGGGGTCGCCCAGTGGCACGGCGACGACCGGGCCCAGGCGGTCCGCAGCTGGGAGCGCGGCCTCAAAGACGCCGCCGACCGCTGGCCTCTGCTGCGCTGCCTCGCCGCCGCCGACCAGGCGGACGGCCACCCCGAGCGGGCCGCCGACCAGTACGCGGAGGCCTTCGACGACCTGTGCGAGCGCCGGCCGGATCCCGAGGGCGCGTCGGACGCGGACGCCCCGGACCGGGAGGAACGGTGGACGGCCGTCGCCGCCGCCCTCGGCCGCGAGGCCCTCGGCGCGCTGCTCGCGGTCGGACGCACCGCCGACGCCCGTGCCGTGTGGGAGCGGCTGGACCCCGCGACCCGGGCCCGCGGCCGGTTCCGGCTGGCCGAGGGGGAGTTGCTGGCCGCCGAGGGCCGGCGCGAGGAGGCGCGGGCCGTCTTCGACGAGGGCTTCGAGGTCGCCGACCTGCGGGAGGGCGACGAGAGCATCGGAGCGCTGTGGGAGCGGCTCGGCGACGAACCGCTCCCGGCCCGGCACGACTTCCGGATGCGTCCGGACGGGGGATGAGCCCGCCCGGCGCCCGGGGCTACGCCCGCCGGTCCACGTACTCGTAGATCGCGCCGTCCGGATGCCGGGCGATCAGGTTGCGGCCCGCGGGCGTCGGGACCGGGCCGGCGATGACGTCGCCCCCCAGCGAGGTGAGGATCCGCTGGGTCTCCTCGACGTCCGTCACCGCGATCGTCGCCGCCACCTTGCGCAACACCTCGAGCTGGGACTCGGGTCCGCTCATCAGAAGGAAGCAGCCGACCGCGGCGACCTCGACCCCGCCGCGTTCGGAACGCATGGCCCGGCCGCCGGCGAGACCCTCGTAGAAGGGGATCGCCTTTTCCAGGTCGTCGACGTAGACGCGCAGTGTGGCTCCCAGAATGTCCATGGGGACGAGCCTAGTTGGCGACGGCCGGACCCGACTCGCGCCTCGGCCATGGAAGTTCCGCGGCCGGGTACCCGCAAGGCATGGACCGCATGGATCACTTGGAACACCTGGACAAGCATCTGGTCGACGAACTGGCACAGGTGGCACGCGAGACCGTGCGCGACGAGCTGCGCGAACAGACCCGCAAGCAGCGCCGCAAGGCCACGCTGTACGCCGCGTCCGGTGCCTCCGCCCTGTACGCGGGCGCGGCCCTCGCGCTCGCCGTGGGTCTGGCGCTCGCCGTGGTACTGCCCGACTGGGCCGCCGCGCTGATCACGGCCGCCCTCCTGGGCGTCGCCGCGTACCTGCTGCGCGGTGCGGCCCGGCCCCACCCGTCGGGTCCGGGATCCGGCCACGGCGTCGGCGCCGACGCGCCGCCCGTGCCGCCGGTCGCGCCCGAGGTGCCGCCGATGCCGCCGGTCGCCCCCACCGCACCGGCGGGCACCCCCGCAGCGGGCGGTACGGGACCGGCCGCGCCGCGCCGGGACGGCACCGACGCCGAGGGCCCGCGCGAGCGCGGCTGAGCCGCCGCACGCGGCGACGGTGCCGGAAACCGGCCTGCTCGCTACGTTTGGGTGCCCTGGTCAAGGGGACGCGGAAGGCTCACGAGGTACGCGACAGCCCGGAGGCGAACCGTGAGCCGACCCCGCATCGTGATCGTCGGTGCCGGTTTCGCCGGGTACCGGACGGCCCGCACCCTGTCCCGGCTCACCCGGCACCAGGCCGACATCACCCTGCTCAACCCGACCGACTACTTCCTCTACCTGCCGCTGCTGCCGCAGGTCGCCGCCGGAATCCTGGAGCCGCGCCGCGTCACCGTGTCCCTCTCGGGCTCGCTGCCGCACGTCAGGCTGGTGCTGGGTGAGGCCGACGGCATCGACCTCGACGAGCACACCGTGCGCTACACCGGGCCCGAAGGCGGCGAGGGCACCCTCTCGTACGACCGGCTGGTGCTCGCCGCGGGCAGCGTCAACAAGCTGCTGCCCGTTCCGGGCGTCGCCGAGCACGCCCACGGCTTCCGGGGGCTGCCGGAGGCGCTGTACCTGCGCGACCACGTGACGCGCCAGGTGGAGCTGGCCGCCGCGGACGACGACCGAGAGGAGTGCGCCGCGCGGTGCACCTTCGTCGTGGTCGGCGCCGGATACACCGGCACCGAGGTCGCCGCGCACGGCGCGATGTACACCGACGCTCAGGTGCGCAAGCACCCCATGCGCACCGGTATGCGGCCCCGCTGGATGCTGCTGGACGTGGCGCCCCGGGTGCTGCCCGAGATGGACGAACGTCTCTCCCGCACCGCCGACCGGGTACTGCGGCAGCGGGGCGTCGACGTGCGGATGGGGACCTCCGTGAAGGAGGCCACGCACGACGGGGTGGTGCTGACCGACGGCACGAGCGTCGACACGCGCACGCTCGTGTGGTGCGTCGGCGTGCGGCCGGACCCGCTGGTCGAGTCCCTGGGGCTGCCCGTGGAACGCGGCCGGCTGCTCGTCGACCCGCACCTCCAGGTGCCGGGCCGCCCCGAGTTGTTCGCCTGCGGAGACGTGGCCGCGGTGCCCGACCTGACGCAGCCCGGCCAGTTCACGCCGATGACCGCGCAGCACGCCTGGCGGCACGGCAAGGTCTGCGCGCAGAACGTCGCCGCGTCGCTCGGTATCGGCGCGCGGCGGCCCTACCGCCACCGTGACCTGGGGTTCGTCGTGGACCTCGGCGGTGCCAAGGCCGCCGCCAACCCCCTCGGCCTGCCGATGTCCGGTCCCGCGGCTGGCGCCGTCACCCGCGGCTACCACCTCGCGGCGATGCCGGGCAACCGCGTCCGGGTGGCCGCCGACTGGCTGCTGGACGCGGTACTGCCCCGTCAGGCGGTGCAGCTGGGCCTCGTCCGCTCCTGGTCGGTACCGCTGGAGTCGTCGTCACCGGAGGTGGCCCGGGTGGCCGGGCGCCCGGAGCGGACCGCGAAGCAGACGGCGACGACCGGGACGACCCCGACGACCGCGACGACCGGGAAGGACTCCGGCGCCGAGCCCGCGAAGGGCCGGCCGGGCGGTGAGTCCGAGAAGGGCCGGCCCGGTGGTGAGCCCGCTAAGAACCAGCCGGGCGGTGAGCGCGCCAGGAACCAGCCCGGCGCCGAGCCCGCCAAGAGCCGGCCCGGTGGTGAACCCGCCAAGAACCAGCCGGGTGGTGAGCCCGCCAAGAACCAGCCCGGCGCCGAGCCCGCCAAGAACCAGCCGGACGGTGAGCCCGCCAAGAACCAGCCGCACCCGCCCCGTGCCGCCGGTACGCCGCGTCGGGCGGGCGAAGGCGCCGGTACGGGCCCCGCCCGGGGGTCCGGCAAGGCGCGCAAGACGTCCCGCGCGTCCGGCGGAGGCCGGGCCGCCGCCCCGTCCGGACCGACCCGGTCCGCGGGCCCGCCCGACGACCCCGGCCCCGAACCCCCGGCCGACCAGCCACCCCCCGGACCCGACATCGCCCCCGGCCCGGTCAAACGCACCGACGGCCGTCGCGCGGAAGGAGACTCATGATCACCGGTGAACTCGTCGACCTCGGACAGCAACTGCGCGTCGACAGCGTACGGGCGGCGAACGCCGCCGGCTCCGGGCACCCGACGTCGTCGATGTCCGCCGCCGACCTGATGGCCGTACTGCTGGCCAACCACCTCCGCTACGACTTCGCGCGCCCCGCCCACCCCGGCAACGACCGCTTCGTGCTCTCCAAGGGACACGCCTCGCCCCTGCTCTACTCCGCGTACAAGGCGGCCGGCGCCATCGACGACGAGGAACTGCTCACCTTCCGCAAGGTGGGCAGCCGCCTGGAGGGCCACCCCACGCCGCAGCGGCTGCCGTGGGTCGAGACGGCCACCGGTTCGCTCGGGCAGGGCCTGCCCGTCGGTGTCGGCATCGCTCTGGCCGGCAAGCGCCTCGACCACAACGACTACCGCGTGTGGGTGCTGTGCGGCGACAGCGAGATGGCAGAGGGATCGGTGTGGGAGGCCGCCGAGCACGCGGGGCACGAACACCTCGACAACCTCGTCGTGATCGTCGACGTCAACCGGCTCGGCCAGCGGGGCCCCACCCGGCACGGCCACGACCTCGACGCGTACGCGCGCCGCTTCCGCGCGTTCGAATGGCACACGATCGAGGTCGACGGCCACGACGTGGACGCCATCGACCGCGCCTACGGTGAGGCCCTGTCCACGAAGGGCCAGCCCACCGCCGTCATCGCCCGCACCCTCAAGGGCAAGGGCGTCAAGGCGGTCGAGGACCGCGAGGGCCACCACGGCAAGCCGCTGCCCGACGCCGAGGAGGCGGTCGCCGAACTCGGCGGCCCGCGGGACCTGCGGGTCAGGGTGCACGAGCCCGAGGACGCGCGGTCGCTGCACTCGGCCGGTACCGGTCAGACCGAGCTGCCCCGCTGGGACCTGGGCGAGGAGGTCGCCACCCGCAACGCGTTCGGTGAGGCGCTGGCCGCGCTCGGCACCGCCCGCGGCGACGTCGTCGCGCTCGACGGAGAGGTGGGCGACTCCACGCGCGCCGAGTTCTTCGCCAAGGAGCACCCCGAGCGCTACTTCGAGTGCTACATCGCCGAGCAGCAGATGGTCGCCGCGGCCGTGGGGATGGCGGCACGCGGCTGGGTGCCGTTCGCCACCACCTTCGCCGCGTTCCTGACCCGCGCCTTCGACTTCCTGCGCATGGCCTCCGTCAGCGGCGCCGGCATCAACCTCGTCGGCTCCCACGCGGGTGTCGCCATCGGCCAGGACGGGCCCAGCCAGATGGGGCTGGAGGACCTGGCGATGATGCGGGCCGTCCACGGCTCGACCGTGCTGTACCCGTGCGACGCCAACCAGACCGCGCGCCTGGTGGCCGAGATGGCGGGACTGGAGGGCGTCCGCTACCTGCGCACCTCGCGCGGCGAGAGCAAGGTCGTCTACGGCCCCGACGAGGAGTTCCCGGTCGGCGGCAGCAAGGTCCTGCGCTCCTCCTCCGACGACCGGCTCACCCTCGTGGCGGCCGGCGTCACCCTGCACGAGGCGCTGGCCGCGGCCGACGCCCTCGCCGGGGACGGCATCCCGGTCCGGGTGATCGACCTGTACTCCGTCAAGCCCGTCGACCTGGCCACCCTGCGCCGGGCCGCGGAGGAGACCGGCTGCCTGGTCACCGTCGAGGACCACCGCCGGGAGGGCGGCATCGGCGACGCGGTCCTGGACGCGTTCTGCGACGGCCGGCCCGTGCCGCGGCTGGTACGGCTCGCCGTCGGGACGATGCCGGGCTCCGCGACCCCCGCCGAGGAACTGCACGCGGCTGGGATCGACGCCGAGTCCATCGCCGCGGCCGGACGGATGCTGGTGGAGCAGGCGATCGTGCCGTGAGCGGGAGCGACGGCGCGCGGACGGTGCGGGCGGGCCGCCACACGGTGGAGGTGCACCGGCCCGACAAGGTGCTGTTCCCCGCGGGCGAGGGTGGCGCGCCGGAGTACACCAAGGGTGATCTCGTCGACTACCACCGCGCCGTCGCCCCCTTCATGCTGCCGCACCTGCGGGGGCGCCCGCTCATGCTGGAGCGGCACCCCGACGGCGTCGACGGTCCGCGGTTCATGCAGAAGAACACTCCGGAGCACTACCCGGAGTGGGTCGCCCGCGTCGAGGTCGGCAAGGAGGGCGGCACCGTCCGCCACACGGTCTGCGACGACTCGGCCACCCTCGTCTACCTCGCCGACCAGGCCGCTCTCACCCTGCACCGCTGGCTCTCCCGGACCGGGCAGATCGACCGGCCGGACCGGATGGTCTTCGACCTGGATCCGGCCGGCGACGACTTCGAGGCGGTCCGGGAGGCCGCCCGGCTGGTGGGCGAGCTGCTCGACGAAGTGAGGCTGCCCTCCGCGCTCATGACCACCGGATCCCGGGGACTGCACGTCGTGGTTCCCCTGACGGCACGTCAGGACTTCGACGAGGTGCGGGAGTTCGCGCGGGACGCGGCCGAGGTCCTGGCCGCGGCCCATCCGGACCGCCTCACCACCGCCGCCCGCAAGAAGGACCGCGGGGACCGGCTCTACCTCGACATCCAGCGCAACGCCTACGCCCAGACCGCCGTGGCGCCCTTCACCGTCCGCGCCCGGCCCGGCGCACCCGTGGCCACACCCGTCTCCTGGGACGAACTGGACGACCCTGCCCTGCACGCCCGCCGCTGGACGATCGCGGACGCCGTCGAGCAGGCCCGCACCCGGCCCTGGGCCGGGGTCATGAACCGCGCCCGGGCGCTGGGCCCCGCCCGGCGACGGCTGGACGCGCTGCGCGGCTGAGCCGCCGCCGGGGGAGACGAGCGCGCCATGCCGGGGGGAGACGAGCGCCACGTCGGCGCGTGGCACATGCACGCGCCCGTGGAGGTTTGGCGAACATCCTTGCGGCCACACGGAGGGGGAGGTGGCCATGACGAACACGAACAACACATCCGAATCACAAGACTCACAACAGAGTTCACGTAGGACACGCAAGCCCCGGCAGTCGCAGGAGTCACGGCAGTCACAGGAGTCACGCAAGCCCCGGCCGATGGAGGTGCTGCGTGAGGCGCGCGCGCAGCTCGCGGAGCTCACCGGCATGCACGCCGAGTCGGTGTCGTCCTTCGAGCAGACGGAGGAGGGCTGGGCGCTGGAGGTCGAGGTGCTCGAACTCGAGCGGGTGCCCGACACGATGAGCCTGATGGCGAGCTACCAGGTGGAGCTTGATTCCGAGGGGCAGCTCACGGGCTACCGCCGTGTGAGGCGTTACGAGCGCGGTCGGTCCGACGCGCGAGGTTCCTCAGGCCGCTAGGTCGACCCGGACCGAGTGGAGACGCACACCGAAACCCGAGATGGAGGAACGGCTGGCATGACAGTTGTACCGGCACAGCAATCCGGTGGTGGAGGCGGCAGCAGTGGCCTCTACGACGTACTCGAGCTCGTCCTGGACAGGGGGCTCGTCATCGACGCATTCGTGCGGGTCTCCCTGGTCGGCATCGAGATACTGAAGATCGACGTCCGTGTCGTCGTCGCGAGCGTGGACACGTATCTGCGCTTCGCCGAGGCGTGCAACCGGCTCGACCTGGAGGCCGGGCCGCGCAAGGACCCCGGCCTGCCCGACCTGGTCGGCAAGATGACCGAGTCCGGCGCCAAGGGCAAGTCCAAGGGCGCCCTGTCCGGCGCGGCGGAGACGATCTCCGACGCCTTCAAGCAGGCCCGTGAAGAGGGCGACTCCGAGCGCGAGACCACGTCGCGTCCGCGTGCCCGCAAGACCGCCGCCTCGCGCCGGAAGGAGGAGCAGGAGTGAGTACGTACGTCTACGGCATCACCGCCGCCACCCATCCCGCCCTCCCGGAGGACACCGGCGGTGTCGGCGACCCGCCGCGCGAGATACGGATCCTGAAGCAGGGCGGGCTGGCGGCCGTCGTCAGCGACGCCCCCGAGGGCCTGCGGCCCAAACGCAGGGAGCTGCTCGCCCACCAGACCGTGCTGAGCGAGATCGGCGCCGAAGGCTGCGTGCTGCCGATGCGCTTCGGCAGCGTCGCCCCGGACGACAGCGCGGTGACCGGGGTGCTCGCCGAGCGCGCCGAGCACTACGAGGAACGCCTCCGGGCGCTGGACGGCCGGGTCGAGTACAACATCAAGGCCACCCACGACGAGGAGGCCGTGCTCCACCAGGTGATGGCCCAGCACCCGGAGATCCGGGCCCTCGCGGACGCCAACCGGCAAGCGGGGGGCGGGAGTTACGAGAACAAGATCCAGCTCGGCGAGATGGTCGCGGCCGCCGTCAAGGGCAAGGAGGCCGAGGACGCCACCGTGCTGGAGCGCGCTCTGGAGCCGGGCGCCGACGCGGTGAGCGTGGGCCCCGAGTCCACGGGCTGGCTGGCCAACGTGTCGTTCCTGGTGAAGCGGGACTCCGCCGAGGAGTTCCTGGCCGCCGTGGAGCGCGCCCGCAGGGACCTGCCGCACCTGGAGGTGCGGGTGAACGGCCCGCTGCCGCCGTACAGCTTCGTGGAGCCCGGCCCGGCCGAGCCCGCGGGCACCGCGGCCGGCGGGATGGATGTCGGAACGGAGTGAGGACGTGGGACTGATCTCGGAGGTCCTCCTGCTGCCGTTCGCCCCGGTGCGCGGCAGCGCCTGGGCCATCAGACAGGTCATGAACGAGGCGGAGCGGATCTACTACGACCCCGCCACGATCCGGGCCGAACTAGCCCGTCTGGAACAGCAGTTGGAGGCCGGAGAGATCACGGAGGAGGAGTTCGACCAACAGGAGGACGAGCTTCTGGACCGGTTGGAGATCGCTTCGCGCACGAGCGCGGGATTGGGCAACGGGACGGCACCATGAATCGAGTGGGACTGGGCCTCGCGGTAGGGGCCGGATATCTGCTGGGACGCACGAAGAAACTGAAACTGGCCGTCGCCGTGGGCACCATGGTGGCCGGCAAGAAGATGAACCTGACCCCGAAGGGCATCGCCGAGCTGGTCAGCACGCAGCTGCAGAACAACCCCCAGTTCAAGGAGATCGGGGACCAGCTGCGCACGGACCTGCGGGGCGTGGGCAAGGCGGCCTCGGGCGCCATGGTCGAGCGGCAGATCGACGCGCTGGCCAATCGCCTGCACGGGCGTACCGCCGAGGTCCGCGACCAGCTCTCCGGCGTGACGTCCCAGGTGCCGGGCGTCGGCTCCCGCGACTCCGAGGTCTCGGAGGACTCGGAGGAGTACGCGGAGTCCGACGAGCGCGCCGACGACGAGCACGACGAGCCCGCCGACGAGCAGGACGAGCAGGACGACCGCGACGACCGGCGCGAGGCGGCGCCCGCCGCGCGCAAGACGGCCAGGAAGGCGCCCGCGAAGAAGGCGCCGGCGAAGAAGGCGGCCGCGAAGGCCCCCGCCAAGAAGGCCGCCGCGAAGCGGGCCCAGCCGGCCAAGAAGGCGGCCGGCAAGAAGACGGCCGGTGCCCGGAGCGCCGCCCGCGGAGCGACCCGGCGGACGAAGGGCGGTGCTGAGTGATGACCGACACCCTGGGATCCGCGGCCTCCACGGCAGGCAAGGCCGCCAAGAAGAACCCCCTGGCCGACGTGGCGCAGAGCGAGGCGGCGGACCGCCTCAAGGCGGAGGTGCAGGACTACCTCGCCGCACAGGTCACGCGGCTGCTGACGGGCGTCGGCACCAAGCTCGGCCAGACCACGGGCAAGCTCAACGACATAGCCGAGGGCAACAGCCCCGGATTCGCCAAGCTCGCCCTCGACGGCGGACGCAAGCTCGCCGAGGGCAAGGGCCCGATGCGGGCCGCGTTCGAGGTCGGCGCCGGCAAGGTGAAGGACAACGTCGTCGGCGCCTTCAAGAACCTCACCGGCGGCAGGGGCCGGAAGAAGGGCGGCGGCGGTCAGAAGCCGACGGTCATCATCGAGTACGTCGACGTCGGCGTGCCGGTGCGCACGGCGTACGACCAGTGGACCCAGTACCAGGACTTCAGCACCTTCGCGAAGGGCGTCAAGAGCGCGAACCGCGGCGACGACACGTCGTCCGACTGGCAGCTGAAGGTCTTCTGGTCCAACCGCAGCTGGAAGGCGAAGACCACCGAGCAGGTGCCCGACGACCGGATCTCCTGGACGTCGGAGGGCGCCAAGGGCACCACGAAGGGCGTCGTCAGCTTCCACGAGCTGGCCGACAGCCTGACCCGCGTGATCCTGGTCATCGAGTACTACCCCAAGGGTCTCTTCGAGAAGACCGGCAACATCTGGCGCGCCCAGGGCCGCCGGGCCCGCCTGGACCTGAAGAACTACGTCCGGCACATCACCCTCAAGGGCGAGGCCGACGACGGCTGGCGCGGCGAGATCCGCGACGGCGAGGTCGTCCGCAGCCACGAGGACGCCGTGGCGGAGGAGGAACAGGAGCAGGAAGAGGGGCGGGAGCCCGAGGGCGAGGAGGAAGCGTCCGAGGCCGAGGAGGAAGCTCCCGAGGGCGAGGAGGAGTACGAGGAGGAGCCGGAGGGCGAGTACGAGGAGGAGCCCGAGGCCGAGTACGAGGACGAGTACGAGGAAGAGCCCGAGGAAGAGCCCGAAGCGGAGTACGAGGAGGAGCCCGAGGGCGAGTACGAGGAGGACAAGGAAGCCGGGGAGGACGAGCACGCGTCCCGTGAGGAGTACGAGGACGCCGGTGGCGGGAGCCGTCGATGACCACACCCAGCCGACTGCCCGAACCCTACGGTCAGGGACAGAGCGCCAACCTCGCCGACATCCTGGAACGGGTGCTCGACAAGGGCATCGTGATCGCGGGCGACATCAAGATCAACCTGCTCGACATCGAGCTGCTGACGATCAAGTTGCGGCTCGTGGTCGCCTCCGTCGACAAGGCCAAGGAGATGGGCATCGACTGGTGGGAGAGCGATCCCGCGCTCTCCTCGCGCGCCCGGCGCGACGAACTCACCCGGGAGAACGCCGCACTGCGCGAACGCCTGCGTGAGCTGGACCCGGGCCGCGTACCGAAGGAGGAGACGTGAACGGACTGCGGTACGTCTACGCCGTCTGCCGCCCCTTCGGCGCGGCCCTCCAGGCCCAGCTCACGGGGGTGGCGGGCGACCCGCCCCGGCTGCTGGTCCACGGCGACCTGGTCGCCGTCGTCAGCCGTGTGCCCGAGGCCGACTTCAGCGAGGAGGCCCTGCGCGCGCACCTGGAGGACCTCGACTGGCTGGCCGCCACGGCCCGCTCCCACCAGCAGGTGATCGACGCGCTCACCGCGGTCACCACGCCGCTGCCGCTCCGGCTGGCCACCGTCTTCCGGGACGACAGCGGCGTACGGATGATGATGGAGCAGCGCGAGGAGGCCTTCCGGAACACGCTCGCCCGGCTGGACGGACGGGTGGAGTGGGGGGTGAAGGTGTACGTCGAGGCGGAGCCCGAGAAGGCGGCCGCGCCGGCGCGGCCCGCCCCCAAGCCCGCCTCGGGCCGGGACTACCTGCGGCAGCGGCGGCAGCAGTCGCGGGCGAACGAGGATCTGTGGTCGAGGGCCGAGCGGTTCGCGACGGGCCTCCACTCGACGCTGTCCTCCCTGGCCGACGACGCGCGGCTGCACGCGCCGCAGAACCCGCGGCTGTCCGGTGCCGCCGGACGGAACGTCCTCAACGCCGCCTACCTGGTGCGGCGTGACGCCTCCGAGGAGTTCGTGGAGCAGATCGACCGGACCAAGGACGACGCCCCGGGAATCCGCGTGGAACTCACCGGCCCCTGGGCCGCCTACTCCTTCGCCGGCGAAGGAGCCGCCACCGAGGAACAGCAGGAGGAGGGCACGTGACCGTCGTGGAACGCCGGGAGATCGCTCTCGTGGACCTGCTCGACCGGCTGCTGGCCGGCGGTGTCGTCATCACCGGCGACGTCACGCTGCGCATCGCGGACGTCGACCTGGTCCGCATCGATCTGAACGCGCTGATCAGCTCGGTCAACAGCAACGTCCCATCGCCGTTCGGGGACTGACGTGACGGAACAACCCGAACCCCGCAAACGCCTCGACCTCGACCCCGACACGGTCGAGCGCGACCTGGTGAAACTGGTGCTGACCGTGGTCGAGCTGCTGCGCCAGCTCATGGAGCGCCAGGCGCTGCGCCGGGTCGACGAGGGCGATCTCAGCGAGGAGCAGGAGGAGCGGATCGGACTCACCCTGATGCTCCTCGACGACCGTATGACCGAGCTGCGCGACCGCTACGGACTGCGGCCGGAGGACCTGAACCTGGACCTCGGGCCGCTGGGACCGCTGCTGCCCCGGGAGTGAGTCTCCCGGGGCCGCGGCCTCAGCCCGTCCTCACCGCTTGCGGCACAGGATCTCTCCGTGCAGCACGCTGAACCAGCCTTCCGGCCGCTCGCCCCAGTCCCGCCAGGCGGCCGAGACCGCGCGCAGCTCCTCGGCGGTCGCGTGGCCGCCCTCGGTCGCGCGGTCGGCGTAGGCCGACGCCAGGGTCCGGTCGGCCCACAGCCCGCTCCACCACTCCCGCTCCTCGGCGGTGGCGAAGGTCCAGGTCGCGGAGGTCGCCGTGACGTCCGTGAACCCCGCCTCCAGTGCCCACGCCTTCAGCCGGCGCCCGGCGTCCGGTTCGCCGCCGTTGGCGCGCGCCACCCGCCGGTACAGGTCCAGCCAGTCGTCCATGCCCGGGGACGCGGGGTACCACGTCATGGCCCCGTAGTCCGAGTCGCGGACGGCGATGATCCCGCCGGGCCGCGCCACCCGCCGCATCTCGCGCAGCGCCCCCACCGGGTCGCCCACGTGCTGGAGCACCTGGTGGGCGTGGACCACGCAGAACGTGTCGTCCGGGTAGTCCAGCGCGTGCACGTCCCCCACCGCGAAGTCGGTGTTGCCGAGTCCGCGTTCCGCCGCCGTGGCCCGGGCCCGGCCGACGATCTCCGGTGCCCGGTCCACGCCGGTGACGTGCCCGTCCGGGACCAGGGTCGCGAGGTCCGCGGTGATGGTGCCGGGTCCGCAGCCGATGTCCAGGACCTTCATGTGGGGCCGTAGGGAGCCCAGCAGATAGGCGGCGGAGTTGGCGGCGGTGCGCCAGGTGTGCGAGCGGAGCACGGACTCGTGGTGCCCGTGCGTGTAGACGGCGGTCTCCCGCGGCTTCGGCATGGTGGATCCCCTCTCCGACGGTGCGATCACGCTACGCCCGTCGGTCGAATGGTGAGACCCGTGTTTTACATGTTGGACTCACGATGTGTCAGGACAGCAACCCGCCCTCACCCGGCAGCGGCCGGTACACCGTGAGCGCCTTCGGCAGCTTCTCCAGCGTCAGGTCGCCCTCGGTCTCCGTCAGCTCGCCGTCGAACGCCATCAGCGTGCCCGGTGCCACGCCCGACAGCCGCAGCCGGGGTACCTGCACCGCGGCGTGGGCGGGGGAGCGGGTCAGCGGACCCGCGAGCGCCGCCGACAGCAGCCGCAGCGCCGGCCGCCGTCCGCCGTGCACCACCCGCACGTCCAGCTGCCCGTCCGCCAGGTCCAGCCGGCGGCCCGAGGCGAGGCCCCTGCGGTGGTACGTGCCGTTGCCCGCGAACAGCATCCACAGCGGGCGTCGGCGGCCGCGCACCTCCGCCTCCAGCGGGTGCCGGTCCGCGCGCAGCACCCGCACCGCCGCCAGCACCCCGGCCGGCCAGCCGCCGATCCTCGACGACCAGTGCTCCCGCTCCCGCACCAGCTCCGGGTAGACGCCGAGGCTGAAGGTGTTGAGGAAGACGCCCTGCCGCCCGCCCGAGGCGAACCGGCCCACGTCCACCCGCACCCCCTCGCCCCGCTCCAGCGCCCCGCACAGATCCCGCACGTCCTCCACGCCCAGGTCGTAGGCGAAGTGGTTGAGCGTGCCGCCGGGCAGCACCGCCAGCGGCAGACCGTGCCGCAGGGCGACCTCGGCCGCCGCGTTCACCGTGCCGTCGCCACCGCACACGCCGAGCACCCGGGCGTGGTCCGCCGCCTTCTCCAGCTCCGCCGGGATGTCCTCCGGCTCGCACTCCACCACCTCGGCGTCGGGCAGCGCGTCGCACAGCGCCCGCACCCGGTCCGAGGTGCCGGAGGCGACGTTGGCCACCATCACCAGTCCCTCGCCCCCGGGCAGCGCCGGCACCTCGGCGCGCGGCCGGGCCGGCGGGATGTGCTGGGCGCGCGTCGGCACCAGGCCCCGTACGGCGAACGCGGCGCCCGCCCCGAGCGCGGCGCCCGCCACCACGTCGCTCGGGAAGTGGACGCCGGTGTAGACGCGCGAGAGGGCCACCGCGGCGGCCACCGGGGCCACCGCCGCGCCCCACGCCGGCGACTCCAGGGCGACCCCGGTCGCGAACGCGGCCGCCGACGCGGCGTGCCCCGACGGGAACGACGTCGTGATCGGCTGCCGCTTCAACTGCCGCACCCGCGGCACCGCGTCCAGCAGCGGCCGGGCCCGGCGCACCGAGCGCTTGCCGAGGGTGTTGATCGTCAGGGAGGCGAGGCCCAGCGAGGCCAGGCCCCGCGCGGCGGCCCGCCGGGCCCTCGGGGTGCGGGACGCGGCCAGGGCGGCGGCCACCCCGAACCACAGCACTCCGTGGTTGGCGGAACGGCTCAGCCGGGGCAGCAGCGGGTCGGCGCCCGGCCAGGTGCGGGCGGCGACGGCCTCGAACGCACGCTGGTCCAGCCGCAGGAAACCGTTGCGGAGGGGGTGCGGGCCGGGCGTCAGGGCGGTGAGATCTACGTCGGGGCTCATGCCACCCGCCTACCCGGTGCGCGGCGTTTCCTGCCGGTGGCGCTCGCCACGTCGCCCCGCGTGGGACCGGCCGTCCGTAATCGGTTTGCCCGGGGCGGGGGCCGCCCCGCAGAATCCGGTGCCATGGGTCATCTCGAAGCCGCGCACCTGGAGTACTACCTCCCCGACGGGAGGGCGCTGCTCGGCGACGCCTCCTTCCGGGTGGGGGAGGGGGCCGTGGTGGCCCTCGTCGGACCCAACGGGGCGGGCAAGACCACGCTGCTCCGGCTGCTGTCCGGGGAGCTGAAACCGCACGGCGGGACCGTCACCGTCGGCGGCGGCCTCGGGGTGATGCGCCAGTTCGTGGGCTCCGTCCGGGACGAGACGACCGTACGGGACCTGCTCGTGTCCGTGTCCCCGCCCCGGATCCGCGAGGCCGCGCACGCCGTGGACACCGCCGAGCACGCGCTGATGACCGTGGACGACGAGGCCGCCCAGATGCGCTACGCGCAGGCGCTCGCCGACTGGGCCGAGGCCCAGGGCTACGAGGCCGAGACCCTGTGGGACATCTGCACCACGGCCGCGCTGGGGATGCCCTACGAGAAGGCGCAGTGGCGTCGGGTGAGCACCCTCTCCGGCGGTGAGCAGAAGCGGTTGGTCCTGGAGGCGCTGCTGCGCGGTACCGACGAGGTGCTGCTGCTCGACGAGCCGGACAACTACCTCGACGTGCCCGGCAAGCGCTGGCTGGAGGAGCGGCTCGCCGAGACCCGCAAGACCGTGCTCTTCGTCTCCCACGACCGGGAGCTCCTCGCCCGCGCCGCCGAGAAGATCGTCTCCCTGGAGCCCGGACCCGCCGGCGCCGACGCCTGGGTGCACGGCGGCGGCTTCGCCACCTTCCACGAGGCCCGCCGCGAGCGCTTCGCCCGCTTCGAGGAACTGCGCCGCCGCTGGGACGAGAAGCACGCACAGCTCAAGAAGCTGGTCCTGACGCTGCGTCAGGCAGCCGCGGTCAGCCACGAGATGGCCTCCCGGTACGCCGCGGCGCAGACCAGGCTGCGCAAGTTCGAGGAGGCCGGGCCGCCGCCCGAGCCGCCGCGCGAGCAGGACATCAGGATGCGCCTGAAGGGCGGCCGCACCGGCGTCCGCGCCGTCACGTGCGAGCAGCTGGAACTCACCGGCCTGATGAAACCCTTCGACCTGGAGGTCTTCTACGGCGAACGGGTCGCCGTCCTCGGCTCCAACGGCTCCGGCAAGTCGCACTTCCTGCGCCTGCTGGCCGGCGACGACGTGACCCACACCGGCAACTGGAAGCTCGGGGCGCGCGTGCTGCCCGGACACTTCGCGCAGACCCACGCCCACCCGGAGCTCCTCGGCCGCACCCTCCTGGACATCCTGTGGTCCGAGCACGCCCAGGACCGGGGCGCCGCCATGTCGAGGCTGCGCCGCTACGAGCTGACCCACCAGGCGGAGCAGACCTTCGACCGGCTCTCCGGCGGCCAGCAGGCCCGGTTCCAGATCCTCCTGCTGGAACTCCAGGGCGTCACCGCCCTGCTGCTCGACGAGCCGACCGACAACCTCGACCTGGAATCGGCCGAAGCCCTCCAGGAGGGCCTGGAGGGCTTCGAGGGCACGGTCCTCGCCGTCACCCACGACCGCTGGTTCGCCCGCTCCTTCGACCGCTACCTGGTCTTCGGCAGCGACGGACACGTCCGTGAGACGCCGGAGCCGGTCTGGGACGAGCGGCGGGTGGAGCGGGCCCGGTAGGGGACGGGGGCGGGGCCCATCGGTCACTTCCAGCGCAGCAGCGCCCCCAGGCCGCCCACCGGCGCCTTGTCCGCGGCCTCCGACGGCAGCGCCGGCGTCACCGAGACCGCCGGTGCGCCGGTCATCACCGCCGACCGCAGCAGCGCGTCGTCCGCCCGTGCCGACCAGGAGTTCTGCTCGCCCAGCGTCTTCAGTTCGGTGCGGTGCACCGCGACCTGGTCGGCGTCCTCGCCGACCCACACCTCGCGGTGCGTGTCGGGGGCGTCCGGGATGACCAGCAGCTCGTCGATGCGGTGCTCCCGGGCCGCCTCCACCAGCGCGGGCACGCCCTCGGCGGCGCCCGCCCGGCCCTCGTCGTCGGGTGCGCGGGCGGCCAGGAACCGGTCCAGTTCCTCCCGCGCCCGCGAGCGCACGTGGTCCTCGCGCAGCCCCTCCACCTCGGCGTCGAGGAGCCTGCTCCCGGCGCCGCGCGAGGCCTCGGCGATCCGCTCCTGGAGCCGCTTCGGCAACCGCTCGTGCACGGACCGCCGCTCCCGGTCGTCACCGACCAGGATGAGCAGGTCGGCGCCGGTCTCCTCCTGGCACACCGCGAGCGCGTCCGCGATCTCCGCCGCGTTGTGCTCCCAGGTGTTCTCCACCCGGAGCTGGAAGTGGCGCTCCGACCAGTCGGCGCTGCTCGTGCGGTGCAGCGGCCACTGCCGGCCGGTCACCCCGCCCGCGTCCGAGCTGCCCAGCGCCCCGCGCAGCTCGAAGTCTGCACCCTTGCGGTCGATGTACGCCACCACGCACACCGGGTCCTCGCCCGCCAGGTCGAGCAGCGGGGCGACGTGCGGCAGCGGTGCCCAGTCGGCGGTGGTCCCGCCGTACGGGGGCCGGGCCAGCCGGGGATCGAGGACCACCCGCCCGGCGCACGCGAACAGCGCCCGGCCGTGCGGGTCGGAGGCGTGCCGCAGCTCGTCCACGGCCTCCCGCACCGCCTGGCAGGTGGCGTCGTCGGCGCCCTGCTCCGCCAGCTCCCGGGCCACCGCGGCCGCCGTCAGCTCACGCTCGTGCGCGGTGTCCTCCGTGTGCCGGGACAGATCGACGTACACGGAGGCCCACGGCCCCTGGTGTTCGTAGAGGGGATGCAGAAACGCGAGGTCCATGGCGCTCTCCCGGGTGGCGCTGGGGGGGGTGGTACTGCCGCGGGGGCGGGTACCCGGACCGCATGAACGAACACGACATGGGGGACACCATGACCGGAGTGGACCCGGGTCGCCTGGACGACCAGCAGCTCATGAAGGAGCTGGAGACCATCCACCGGACCCGCCACGACACCCTGCTGTACGGGTCGAACGACGCGCTGCGGGCCCACAACGACCGCATGGCGCGGCTGGAGGGCGAGTGGCTGCGCCGCAACCCGCGGCGCCCGGTCGCCGCCGGCCGCACCCGCGAGGGCGCCCGGGAACGCGGCTGCGGCCAGGCCGCCACCCCGGGAGCCTAGGTCTCCCAGGTCTCCGGGGCGGCGGCCCGGCCGCCGTCCGCACCGGTCAGCCGCCCGCCTTGGCGAACTCGGCGAGGAAGGCCGCGCAGAACGCCTCGAGGTCGTCCGGCTTGCGACTGGTGACGAGGATGCTGTCGCCGTGGTCGCAGACCTTCACCTGCTCGTCGACCCAGGTGGCGCCCGCGTTGACCAGGTCGGTGCGGAGACTGGGCCACGAGGTCAGCACCCGGCCGCGTACCACGTCGGCCTCGATCAGGGTCCACGGCGCGTGGCAGATCGCGGCCACCGGCCTGCCCTGCTCGAAGAAGGCCCGGACGAACGCCACGGCCTTCTCGTCGGTCCGCAGGAAGTCGGGGTTGGCCACCCCGCCGGGCAGGACCAGCCCGCCGAACGAGTCGGCCGAGGTGTCACCCACCACCTCGTCCACCGGGAACGTGTCCGCCTTGTCGAGATGGTCGAAGCCCTGGACCTCGCCGGTCTGCGTGGACACCAGCACCGGCTCGTGCCCCGCGTCCTCGGCCGCCTGCCACGGCTCGGTCAGCTCGACCTGCTCCACGCCCTCGGGCGCGGTGAGAAATGCGATGCGCATGGGGTTCGGACTCCTTTCCTGACGCCTAGGCGCCCTGCGCTCCCGAAGGGCCGGCTTCGGTGAGCGCCACCGCCAGCTCCTGGACATTGCCGTAGCGCGCCTTGTCCGGCAGCCGGCCCAGCTCCTCCACGAGGGCGTCGGGCGCGTTGCCGTGGCGCAGGGTGCGGGTCAGTTCCCGCGGTCCCGCGGGGAAGCTGCCCCGGGTCAGGTTCCGGGCCAGTTCCAGCCGCAGGGCCTCCAGATACGTCGGCCCGCGGCCCGGTGTCACCGGCCCGTGCGTGACGTCCGGATCGTCCTCCGCCACCGGCTCCGGGTCGTGCCACTCCTCGGTCCGGGTGGGGTGCCCGGACCTGAGCAGACCCTGCAGCTCGTGCTTCATCTCGTCGTCGCGGTGGGCGCTCATCCGGTCGCTGCCTCGCTGCATGTCTCCCTCCAGATCTTCAGGGTGCCGACCGCGTACCCGGACACTGTGGGCCGACACGGATTCACCCGGACGGGTCCGCTCCGATTTCACCGGCCGGCACCGGATCAGTAATCGAGAAGCGCGGGTCACGTCGGCCCCTCTAGCGTGTGAGGACCGCGGGCGTCAGCCTTCACATGGAGCCCCCGACAGATGGAGACACGATGAGCAGCGCCAAGAGGGCGGGCAGCCGGGCAGCCGTGCCGCACGTCGCCGACAGCCACGACCTCATCCGCGTGCACGGCGCCCGCGAGAACAACCTCAAGGACGTGAGCATCGAGATCCCCAAGCGCCGCCTGACGGTCTTCACGGGAGTCTCCGGTTCGGGCAAGAGCTCGCTGGTGTTCAACACCATCGCCGCCGAGTCCCAGCGGCTGATCAACGAGACCTACAGCGCCTTCGTGCAGGGCTTCATGCCCACGCTGGCGCGCCCCGAGGTCGACATCCTCGAAGGCCTGACCACCGCGATCATCGTGGACCAGCAGCGGATGGGCGCCGACCCCCGCTCCACCGTCGGCACCGCCACCGACGTCAACGCGATGCTGCGGATCCTCTTCAGCCGCCTGGGCGAGCCCCACATCGGCCCGCCCAGCGCGTACTCCTTCAACACCGCCTCGGTCCGCGCGAGCGGCGCGATCACCGTCGAGCGCGGCAACAAGAAGGCGGTCAAGGCGACGTACGAGCGCACCGGCGGCATGTGCACCCGCTGCGAGGGCCGCGGCAGCGTCTCCGACATCGACCTCACCCAGCTCTACGACGACTCCAAGTCGCTCGCCGAGGGCGCCTTCACCATCCCGGGCTGGAAGTCGGACAGCCAGTGGACCGTCCAGGTGTACGCCCAGTCCGGCTTCGTCGACCCCGACAAGCCGATCCGCGAGTACACCAAGAAGCAGCTGCAGGACTTCCTTTACGGCGAACCGGTCAAGGTCAAGGTCAACGGCGTCAACCTCACCTACGAGGGCCTGATCCCGAAGATCCAGAAGTCCTTCCTGTCCAAGGACAAGGAGGCGATGCAGCCGCACATCCGGGCCTTCGTGGAGCGGGCCGTCACCTTCACCGTCTGCCCCGAGTGCGACGGCACGCGGCTCAGCGAGGGCGCCCGCTCCTCGAAGATCGGGAAGATCAGCATCGCCGACGCCTGCGCGATGGAGATCCGGGACCTGGCCGAGTGGGTGCGCGACCTCGACGAACCGTCCGTCGCGCCGCTGCTCGGCGCCCTGCGGGACGCCCTCGACTCGTTCGTCGAGATCGGCCTCGGCTACCTCTCCCTCGACCGGCCCGCGGGCACCCTGTCGGGCGGCGAGGCGCAGCGCGTCAAGATGATCCGCCACCTCGGCTCCTCGCTCACCGACACCACGTACGTCTTCGACGAGCCCACCATCGGACTGCACCCGCACGACATCCAGCGGATGAACGACCTGCTGCTGCGCCTGCGGGACAAGGGCAACACGGTCCTCGTCGTCGAGCACAAGCCGGAGGCGATCGCCATCGCCGACCACGTGGTGGACCTCGGCCCCGGCGCCGGCACCGCGGGCGGCACCGTCTGCTTCGAGGGCACCGTCGAGGAGCTGCGGGCCGGCGACACCGTCACCGGCCGCCACCTCGACGACCGGGCCGTGCTCAAGGACACGGTCCGCAAGCCCACCGGCGCCCTGGAGATCCGCGGCGCCACGACGCACAACCTCCAGGGCGTCGACGTCGACGTCCCGCTCGGCGTGCTCTGTGTGGTGACCGGCGTGGCCGGTTCCGGCAAGAGCTCGCTGATCCACGGCTCGGTCCCGGCCGGCGCCGACGTCGTCTCGGTCGACCAGAGCCCCATCAAGGGCTCCAGGCGCAGCAACCCGGCCACGTACACCGGACTGCTCGAACCCATCCGCAAGGCCTTCGCCAAGGCCAACGGTGTGAAGCCGGCCCTGTTCAGCGCCAACTCCGAGGGCGCCTGCCCCACCTGCAACGGCGCCGGTGTCATCTACACCGACCTCGCCATGATGGCCGGGGTCGCCGCCCCCTGCGAGGACTGCGAGGGCAAGCGGTTCCAGCCCGCGGTGCTGGAGTACCGTTTCGGCGGCCGGGACATCAGCGAGGTGCTCGCCATGTCCGTGGCCCAGGCCGAGGAGTTCTTCGGCTCCGGTGAGGCACGCACGCCCGCCGCGCACAAGATCCTCGACCGGCTCGCCGACGTCGGACTCGGCTACCTGACCCTCGGCCAGCCCCTCACCACGCTCTCCGGCGGCGAGCGGCAGCGGCTCAAGCTGGCCACCCACATGGGGGACAAGGGCGGCGTCTACGTGCTCGACGAGCCCACCATCGGCCTGCACCTCGCGGACGTCGAGCAACTGCTCGGCCTCCTCGACCGCCTCGTCGACGCCGGCAAGTCCGTCATCGTCATCGAGCACCACCAGGCCGTCATGGCGCACGCCGACTGGATCATCGACCTCGGCCCCGGCGCCGGCCACGACGGCGGCCGGATCGTCTTCGAGGGCACCCCCGCCGACCTCGTCGCCGACCGCACCACCCTCACCGGCGAGCACCTCGCGGCATACGTCGGCGCCTGACCGCGGCGGCCCACGGCGCCGGTACCGGTGGCGGCCGGCGCTGTGGGATCGTAAGGGCGTGACGAGCCTGGAGGACCTGGCCCGGCTGCGCCGGGCACGCGACCTGATGGACCGCGAGTACGCCGAGCCGCTCGACGTGCCGGCGCTGGCGCGGGTCGCGCTCATGTCGGCGGGCCACTTCTCCCGCAGCTTCCGCGCCGCCTACGGGGAGACCCCCTACAGCTACCTGATGACGCGCCGCATCGAGCGTGCCAAGGCCCTGCTGCGGCGCGGCGACCTGTCCGTCACCGAGGTCTGCTTCGCCGTCGGCTGTACCTCGCTGGGATCGTTCAGCTCGCGCTTCACCGAGCTGGTCGGCGAGAGCCCGAGCGCCTACCGGGAACGAGACCACGCCGACGGCGCCGCGATCCCCGCCTGCGTCGCCAAGGTCTACACCCGACCGGTCAGGAACGGAGAAGCGACGCCCGCGCGCCCGCCCCTAGCGTGACGCGCATGGACATCAACCTCGCGCAGTGCTTCATCGCCGTCGACGACCACGACACGGCGATCGCCTTCTACCGGGACGTGCTCGGGATGGAGGTCCGGGACGACGTCGCCTTCGAGGGGATGCGCTGGGTGACCGTCGGCTCCCCGGCCCAGCCCGACGTCGGCATCGTCCTCGAACCGCCGCTCGCCGACCCCAACGCCTCGGTCACCGACCGGGAGGCCATGGCCGAACTGCTGGCGAAGGGACTGCTGCGCGGCCTGAACTTCACCACCGACGACGTCGACGCCACCTTCGAACACATCCGCGCCGCCGGCGCCGAGGTCCTCCAGGAACCGGTCGACCAGCCCTACGGCGTCCGGGACTGCGCCTTCCGCGACCCGGCCGGGAACATGGTCCGCTTCAGCCGGCCGCGCACCGGCTGACCCGCACCCCCCGGGCGGCACGGCGGGTCGCGGTGCCGCCCGGGGGTTTGCGACGGGCTTCAGGGGGCAGGGGCAAGTTCAGTGCTTCGGACAGGAGGCACGTCCGTGGGAGCGGCGCGACGCCGCCCCGGACGTGGCCGTCCGGGGCCGGACGCCCTCCCACGGGTGACCGCCCGACCCCCAGGGTCGTGTCGTCGAACCGGTGGCGTCCGTCCGGCGCGCCGGAGGTCAACGGACTCCGGCCGCCCCACGCGGGCCGTGCCCAGGGCTCGCCCCGAACCGACGACCGGCCCCGCACTCCGAAGGAGTTGCGACGCACATGCCGATCCACGCCAGCGTGAAGCACCCGCACGACGACGCCCCCGACACCGCGGACGCGTTCCGCCGGCTGACCACCCTCCCCGACGGCCCCGAGCGCGACGAGGTCCGCGACCGGATCGTGGAGGCCTGGCTGCCCATGGCCGAACGCCTCGCGGGACGCTTCCGCAGCCGCGGCGAGAGCTACGACGACCTGCGCCAGGTCGCCGCCCTCGGCCTGGTGAAGGCCGTCGACCGGTACGACCCCGAGCGCGGCAACGCCTTCGAGAGCTACGCCGTGCCGACGATCACCGGCGAGATCAAGCGGCACTTCCGCGACCACATGTGGACGCTGCACGTGCCGCGCCGGGTCCAGGAACTGCGCAACCGGGTGCGCTTCGCCCGCCAGGAGCTCTCCCAGACGATCCCGGGCCGGACGCCCACCGCGGCCGAGATCGCCGAGCACACCGACCTCAGCGAGGAGGACGTCCGGACCGGTCTGGAGGCGCTGGAGAGCTTCACCGCCCTGTCCCTGGACGCCGAGCTGCCGGGCAGCGAGGACGGGTTCTCGCTCGGTGACGCCCTCGGCGGACCCGACCCGGCCCTCGACACCGTCGTGGACCGCGAGGCCGTCAAGGAGCGCCTGGCCGCCCTCCCCGACCGGGAGCGCGCCATCCTGTACATGCGCTTCTTCGACGACATGACCCAGAGCCGGATCGCCGAGCAGCTCGGCATCTCCCAGATGCACGTCTCCCGCCTGATCAGCCGCTGCTGCGACCGGGTGCGGGAGCAGGTGCTGCGGGATCCGGGGGCGTGAGCGGGCCTCGGCACCGGTCCGGGACCGCGGTCCCGGGCTCCGAAACCTCGGGCTCACCCGCCCGGGGGCCCCGTTCGCGCGAACGGCGCAGAGTGGCGCGCGCACCCCGGACGGGCGGGCTGTGATGGCCGAGGGGCGCGAGTGCCGTGCCCCCGCCGCCGCAGCTCGAAGGAGCCCGCCCCATGCGCCGCACCGCCCGCGCCCTGTCCGTGGCCGTCCTGGCCAGTGCCGCCCTCGGCGCCCTCGCGGGGCCGGGCGCGGCCGATCCCGGCGTCCCCCCGCCGCCCGCCGGCGCCGGTGAGCCCGTACCGCCACCGGTGGCCGGGGAACCCGTCCCGCCGCCGGCCGCCGAGGAACCCCTCGCACCGGCCGGGGGCCAGGCGGCCGCCGAGGTCAGCCCCGCCGACGTCACCCCGGGCGGCACCGTCACCGTGTCGGTCTCATGCGCGCCGACCGGTGGCTCCGCGCCGGCGACTCTCGACGCCACTTCCCTGGCCTTCGACGAGGGCACCGTCGCGCTGCGCAAGGTCGAGGGGGAAGCAGGCGCGGACACCGGCCCGGCCTACCGGGGGACCGCCCGGATAGCGGCAGCCGAGGACTTCGCGAGCGAGGCGGAGGCGGAGGACGCCGAGGAGGACTGGACCGTCGACGGCTCCTGCCCGGACGAGGCGGGCGGGGAGGGCGACCCGTGGAGCGCCACCATGAACGTGCCGGACGCCACGGCGGGGGAGAGCGTCACCGCCAGGCCCGTGTGCCCCCCGTCCACCGCCCCGTACGGCGGGAAGCCCACCCACGGCACGCCCTGTGCCACCGAGCCGCCGTGCCCCGGGACCGCCGCCCCGCACGGTGAGTCCGCCGAGGCCGGGAAGTCCTGCGGCGGCGGGAAGGCGGAACACGGGGTGCGGGCCGGGACCGGCGGCACCTTCAGCGACTCGGTGCCGGCGCTGGCCGCGGGCGGCGTCCTGATCGCCGGCGCCTGCGCGGCGGCCGCCCACCGGCTGCGGCTCCGGCTGCGCGGGGAGGACGGGGAGCGCTGAGCGGAGTCATGGCTCGTGTGCCGGATGGGTACTGGGATCAACGACGGTGAGCGGCAGTACGGACCCGCGCGGAGGTACGCATGCGGCGCACGGACCCCGAAGGCCACGACGCCGTGGGCCACGGCCCCGTCCGGTACGGCCCCCACCTGCCCGACGACGGGCTGCCGGTGCCGCCCGAACTGTCCGCCGTACTCGCCGCCGCCGCGGACCGCGCACGCGGGGAACCGATCGGCGGCGCCCCCGCCCTCACGGCCGCCGCGAGCGGCTACTGGCACCGGCGCGGCCTGCCCACCGAGCCCGGCCAGGTGGCCGCCGCCCCCGGTGCGCACACCCTGCTGCTGGCGGTGACCGCCGCGCTCGGCGGCGACGTCCTGGTGCCCCGCCCCTGCGCCGCCTGGTGGGCACCGGACGCGCGGCTGCTCGGCAGCCCCGTCTTCCACGTCCCGACGCCGGCCGAGAGCGGCGGCGTCCCCGACCCGTACGCCCTCCTGGAGACCGTCCGCCGGGTGCGCGCCGAGGGCGGCGACCCCCGCCTGCTGGTGCTGGCCGTCGCCGACGACCCCACCGGCACCGTCGCACGGCCCGAACTGCTGCACGAGACCGTCGAGGCCGCCGCCGGGGAGGGGCTGCACCTGGTCAGCGACGAGACCTGGCGGGACACCCTGCACGACCCGCACGCCACCGTGCTGCTCAGTCCCGCCGAGATGCTGCCCGAGCGGGTCACCGTCGTCACGGACCTGGCCGGCGGACTGCTGCCGCCCGGCTGGCCGGCCGCCGTCGCCCGCTTCCCGGCGTCCGCCGCCGGCGACGCCCTGCACGCGCGCGTGCTCGACGTGCTCACCGCCCTCGGCGCGGGCGTGGCCGCGCCCGTCGCCGCCGCGGCCGGGTACGCGCTCGACGAACCGGAGCCGGTCACCGCCCGCCGGTCGGCCGCCGTACGCCTGCACGCGCGCGTGGCCGCCGCCGTGCACGCGGCCGTCGTCGCCGCGGGCGCCACGGCGCGGCCCCCGCAGGCCGGGCGTCACCTGTACGCCGACCTCGGCCCGCTGCGCGACGCCCTCGGCGCACAGGGCGTCGGCGACGCCCAGGAACTGGAGGACTTCCTCTCCCCCCGGCTCGGCATGCCCGCCCCCGGCGGACACCGCTTCGGCGACGACCTCGCGGCCCTTCGCGTGCGGTTCGCCACCGGCCCGCTGCTCGGCACCGGCACCGCCGAACAGCGCGCGGAATGCCTCACCTGCCCGGACCCGTTGGAACTGCCACACGTGCGACGCGCGTTGACCGCTCTCGGATCGGTCTTCGGCGGTCTGCGCGACGCTCAGCGATGGGAGCCTCCTCGATGACGCAGCAGCCCCGGTCGACCACGAGCACCCCCGCGTCCCCCGAGGACACCACCGCGTCGCCGGTCACGTCCGCCCGGGCCCCCTCGTACCCGCCGCTCGCCGATCCCCGGCCGCCCGCCGAACGCCGCGTATGGCCGCGCACCTTCCACGACCGGCTGACCGCGCCGCTGCCCGGCCTGAGGGCCCTCGCCAGATTCGCCCGCGAGGGCGCGGTGAGACCCGGCCGCGAGGGTCTCGCCGACATCCCCCGGCTGCCCTACGAGCCCGGCCCGCTGCCCCGCGTGGACGTGGACACCGTCGCCGTCACCTGGGCGGGACACGCCAGCTGGGTGGTGCGGATCGGCGGCCTGACCGTGCTGACCGACCCGGTCTGGTCCCGCCGCATCCTCGGCACCCCCGCCCGGATCACCCCCGTCGGCGTCGCCTGGAGCGACCTGCCCCGCGTCGACGCCGTCGTCATCAGCCACAACCACTACGACCACCTGGACGCCCCCACCCTGCGCAGGCTCCCGCGCGACACTCCCGTCCTGGTGCCCGCCGGACTGGGCCGCTGGTTCCACCGCCGCCGCTTCACCCGCGTCACCGAGCTGGACTGGTGGGAGGCGACCGAGATCGGCGGAGTCCGCTTCGACTTCGTCCCCGCGCACCACTGGTCCAAGCGCAGCCTCGTCGACACCTGCCGCAGCCTGTGGGGCGGCTGGGTGCTCACCGCGTCCGACGGCCGGCGCGTGTACTTCGCCGGGGACACGGGGTACGGCCACTGGTTCACCCGGATCGGCCGCCGCTACCCAGGTATCGACCTCGCGCTGCTCCCCATCGGTGCCTACGACCCCCGCTGGTGGCTCAGCGACGTGCACTGCGACCCGGAGGAGGCGGTCCGCGCCGCGCGGGACGTCGGCGCCCGCCGCATGGCGCCGATGCACTGGGGCACGTTCGTCCTCTCCGCGGAACCGGTCCTGGAGCCCCTCACCCGGACCCGCGCCGCCTGGCAGGCCGCCGGTCTGCCCCGGGAGGACCTGTGGGACCTGCCGGTGGGAGCCTCACGGGTACTGGAGTAGCTCACGCCCCCGTCCGGACGACCCCGCCCCGCCCGAGCCCTAAGCCTTCGCCGGCCGCCCCCGGAACCGTCGCCACACTCCCGGCGCCACGCTGACCAGCACGGTCAGGGCGATCGCCGCGGCCACCCCCTCCCAGGGCTTGCTGAACAGCGCGCCGCTCAGGACCCCGATCAACTGGTACGTCACCGCCCAGGCCAGGCAGGCCGGCAGGTTGCCGCGGGCGAAGCGGCGCAGCGGCCACTCGGCGAGCAGGCAGGCCAGCATCACCGGTATCCGGCCGGCCGGCACCAGCCGGGACAGCACCAGGACCGCGACGTCGTGCTCGGCGAGCTTGTCCTGCGCCTGCTCCAGCCGGTCCTCGGGCGCCCGGGACCGGATCGCCTCCAGCCAGCGCGAGCCGTTCTTCGAACCGACCCCGCGCCGGCCCAGCCAGTACAGCGCCATGTCCCCGCAGAACGCGGCCAGCGACGCCGTCGCAAACACCATCAGCATGGAGAACGGAAGCGTCTGATGCATCGCCACCACGGCCGCCGAACTCACCAGCGCGCCCGTCGGCACCACCGGCACCAACGCCCCGATGAGCACCAGCAGGAACAGCGACGGATACCCGAACGCCTGCTGCGTCGGCTCCGTCGGGATGCTCGTCACGCTCGTCGTGGCGGCGTCCAGCCAGTTCACCGCGCGACCTCCACCCGCACACTCTCGCCGTGCCCCAGCCGGTGCACGGCGACCCCCGGCGCGCGCAGCGCCGACAGGCGCACGAACTCGTCGCCGGGCGTGTGGAACTCGTGGGGGCGCACGGCGTCCATCCCGAACGGCCAGTACGTGCCGTAGTGCACTGGGACCGCCGTACGCGGCGCCAGCCGGGTCAGCGCCTCCGCCGCCCGCCCCGCGTCCAGGTGCTCCGCCCCCAGGTACGGGCCCCAGCCGCCCACCGGCAACAGCGCCGCGTCGACCGGCCCGACCTCCTTCTCCATGCCTTCGAACAGGCCGGTGTCCCCGGCGAAGTACGTCCGTGCCTCACCCTCGACGACGTAGCCGAGCGCGGGGGAGCGGTGCCGGCCGACCGGCAGCCGCCGCCCGTCGTGGAGTGCGGGCACCGCCCGTATCCGCAGGTCGCCGACGTGCGCCACGTCGCCGGGCGCCACCTCCGCCACGTCCAGGTGACCGAGCCGCCGCAGCCCCGGCACCGCCCGTCGCGCGCCCCGGGGCACGAGCAGGCGCGTGCCCGGCGCGAGCCGCGCGAGCGACGGCACGTGCAGGTGGTCGGCGTGCAGATGGGACACCAGCGCCACGTCCGCGCGCCAGGCGTCCGGCGGCGGCACCGCGCCCCGCCTGCGGCGCAAGTGGGCGAGGCGGCGGGCGAACAGGGGATCGGTGAGCACGCGGATGTCCGAGTCCTCGACCGTGCAGGTGGCGTGACCCCACCACGTGAGCTCCACCGGCACCTCTTTGCCTCCTTCGCGCGACTCCCCGAAGCCTACGTCCAGGAGTAGGGTCGGCGGCGAAAACGGGAGGTGACGGGAGGTGAGGGGGACACCATGGGGCCGGTGAGGGTGACGGCGATCGCGAGTCTGACGCCGCTGGAACTGCTGGACGACGATCCGTTCCTGGTCGACTCCCGCAGCCAGCACGCCATGTGCGCCCGCTGGGCGGCGGAACACGGCTACGTCGTCGCCAGGGAACTGCTGGTACGCGGACTGCGGCCGGACCACGACGCCCTGTGGGACGGGGTCCGCCCGGGCCACGACCTGTTCGTGGCCCCCAGTCGCCGGGTACTGGAGAGCGCGCTGGCCTCCGTCGACGACTTCACCGCGGAGTGCGCGCGGCGCGGCGCCCGCGTCGAGACCGTCGGCCACGCGGAACCGGCCTACGACGCCCGCATGAAGGCGTGCGTGCATCGCAGGCTGTCGATGCCCACGGCGGGATACGACGGCCGCTGACCACCCTTTCGGGGTGTGAACCGGGCTCAGGGGGACAAACGGGTGCCCCGGAGCGTTGTGGCAGGGTGGGGAGGGCCCGGACGACGGGCCGGGACGTGAGGTGTGCGGAGCGTGGGTGGAGGCCGTTGGCGCCGGGTCGCCAGTCAGATCGGGCGGATTGTCACGGTGTGGGCCGTGTCCACCCTCACCATGCTCGTGCTCGCGGGCATCCTGCCGGACTTCCGGCTCCAGTCGCCCGACGGGGACAGCGCGACCGACATCGCGATGACCGCCGCGGTCGGCGCGGGCGCCTTCGGCCTGCTCTCCGCCGTGGTGTGGCCGCTCATGGTCCGCCTGCTGCTCCTGGTGCCGGCGCTCGTCCTCGGGCTGCTGGTCTTCTTCCTCAACGGCGGCCTGCTGCTCCTCGCGATAGACGTGAACCCGGCCGGCCGCGGCGGCGTCGCCCCCGAGACGGCGGTCGTGGTCGCCGCCGTCATGTCCGCCGTCGCCTCCGCCACCGGCGGTGCCCTGACCGTGCGCGGTGACGACGCCTACCGGCGCCGGCTCTACCGCCTCGCCGACCGCCGCCGCAGATCGGGCCCGCCCTGCCCGGCCGGCCCGGGCATCGTCTTCCTGCAACTGGACGGCGTGGGACACGACGTCCTGCTCGACGCCGTCGACACCGGCGCCATGCCCACCGTCGCCCGCTGGCTCGGCCGCCACGGCGCGTCCGCGAGCCACCGGCTGGCCCCGTGGCGCACCGACTGGTCCAGCCAGACCGGCGCCAGCCAACTGGGCATCCTGCACGGCAGCAACCACGACGTGCCCGCCTTCCGCTGGTACGAGAAGGACACCGGCGAGGTCATGGTCTGCAACCGGCCGACCAGCGCCGCCGAACTCCAGCACCGCGCCGTCCGGCGCACCGGCGACGGCGGGCTGCTCAGCCTGGACGGCGCGAGCCGCGGCAACCTCTTCGGCGGCGGCGCCGACGAACAGGCCCTGGTGCTGTCCATCGCCACCCGCCGCCGCAGCCGCGAGACCCGGTCCAGGTCCGGCTACTTCGCCTACTTCTCCGACCCGGCCAACGCCGTCCGCACCGCGATGTCCTTCGTCGCAGAGGTGGGCCGGGAGATCGGCCAGTCCACCCGCGCCCGCGCCCACAAGGTCCGCCCGCGCGTCTCCCGCGGCGGCCTCTACCCCTTCGTCCGCGCCTTCGCCACCGTCGTCGAACGGGACGTCGTCGTCGCCGCGGTGATGGGCGACATGCTCGCCGGCCGCACCGCCGTCTACGCCGACCTCGTGGCGTACGACGAGGTGGCGCACCACTCCGGGCCGAACGGCCGGGACGCCGTCAACGTCCTGCGGCGGCTCGACCGGTCCCTCGCGCTGATCGAGAAGGTCGCCGACCAGGCCCCCCGCTCCTACCGGATCGTCCTCCTGTCCGACCACGGCCAGAGCCCCGGCGAGACCTTCCGCGCCCGTTACGGCCTCACCCTCGGCGACCTGGTCCGGGCCGGCTGCGGGCTGCCCGTGCCGCGCCGCGCCCAGCGCACCCGCAGCGGCGCCGAGGCCCGCAACACCGTCCGCGCCGCCCTGCACCGCCCCGTCGAGGAGGCCGCCGCGCAGCAGCGGCCCGCCGACACCCCGGCCGGCCGCCGCTCCGAGCCGATCGTGCTGGCCTCCGGCAACCTCGGCCTGGTCTCGTTCCCGGACGTGCCGCACCGGATGACCCGGGAGGAGATCGACGCCCGTCACCCCGCGCTGCTGCCGACCCTCGCCAACCACCCCGGCATCGGCTTCCTGCTGGTGCGCAGCGAGCGGCACGGCGGCCTGGTGCTCGGTGCGCACGGCGCCGAGATACCCCTGGACCGGCTCGACGAGGACCCCGGCCCGCTCGCCCCCTTCGGTCCCGGCGCCGCCGACGCCGTACGCCGCACGCACTCCTTCCCGCACACCGCCGACATCATGGTCAACTCCTTCCACGACCCGGCCGACGGCGAGGTCCTCGCGTTCGAGGAGCAGATCGGCTCCCACGGCGGGCTCGGCGGCGCCCAGTCGCACGCCTTCCTGCTGTCACCGGCCGTGCTCTCCGACCCGGTCGAGGAGGACACGGAGATCGTCGGCGCCGAACACGTCCACCGGGTGCTGCGCCGCTGGCTGCGGGAGTCCAACGGCCCGCAGGTACCCGTGGAAGATCCACGGCCGAACGTCGTCGAGAACGCTCCTTTTCCTGTCGCGGACGGGTTCGTGCAGGAGAAAAGCGCCTGATTTTGAGGTGCGACGGACCGTGCCCGACCATGGGCGCCGTCCCGGCGATCCCGGGCCACAGCTCCATGAGAGGCGCACCACCCCATGCACGTCACCGGGACCGTCCCCCCACCGGCTCCGGAACCGCAGGAGACCCCCGCGGCCCCCGACCCCACGTCCGGCAACGGCCGGCACGCCCGCCGCTTCGGGCTCCCCGTGGCCACCGCCCTGGTCATGGGCAACATCATCGGCGGCGGCATCTTCCTGCTCCCCGCCTCCGTCGCGCCCTTCGGCACCGTCAGCCTGCTCGCCTTCGGCGTCCTGACCGTCGGCGCCATCGCGCTCGCCCTGGTCTTCGGCCGCCTCGCCGCCCGCGACCCGCGCACCGGCGGCCCCTACGTCTACGCCCGCGGCGCCTTCGGCGACTTCGCCGGCTTCCTCGCCGCCTGGGCGTACTGGATCACCACCTGGGTGTCCAACGCGGCTCTGGCCGTCGCCGCCGTCGGATACCTCGACGTGCTGATCCCGGTGGGCGACCACCGCTGGACTGCCTGTTTGGCCGCGCTGGTCATCCAGTGGCTGCCCGCGCTCGCCAACTTCGCCGGCACCCGGTACGTGGGCGCCGTGCAACTCGTCGCCACCGTGCTGAAGTTCGCGCCGCTGCTGCTCGTCGCGGTCGGCGGGCTGTTCTTCTTCGACCCGGACAACCTCGGCCCGTTCAACGCGAGCGGCTCCAGCGGCATCGGCGCGGTCTCCGCGGCCGCCGCGATCCTGCTCTTCTCCTACCTGGGCGTGGAGTCCGCCGCCGTCAGCGCCGGCGAGGTGAAGGACCCGCGCCGCACGGTCGGCCGCGCCACGGTCATCGGCACCGCGGGCGCCGCCCTCGTCTACCTGCTGGGCACGCTCTCGGTCTTCGGCACCGTCCCACACGACCGCCTGGTCACCTCGACCGCGCCCTTCTCCGACGCCGTGAACACCATGTTCGGCGGCGCGTGGGGCGGCTGGGCCGTCGCGCTGGCGGCCCTGGTCTCGATGACCGGCTGCCTCAACGGCTGGACCCTGCTCAGCGCCCAGACCCCGTACGCCGCCGCGAAGGACGGCCTCTTCCCGGCCGCGTTCGCGCGCAGGCGGCGGGGCGTCCCTACGACCGGCGTCGCCGTCACCGTCGTCCTCGCCTCGCTGCTCACCGTCTACAACTACACGTCCGGTTCGGCGAAGGTCTTCGAGGTCCTCGTCCTCGTCACCACCTTCACCGCGACCGTGCCCTATCTGCTGGCCGCCGCCGCCCAGATCTTCCATCTGGTCTCCGGCCAGGGCGAGCAGGTCGACCGGGCCCGCCTGGTCCGGGACCTCGTGATCGCCTCGGTGGCCGCCGCGTTCTCGCTGTGGCTCGTGGGGGGCGCCGGCTACGCGGCGGTGTACCAGGGTGTGCTGTTCCTCTTCGCGGGCGTGCTGGTGTACGCGGTGATGGCGGCGCGCAAGCGGCGCGCGGAAGGGCCCGCCGCACGGTAATTCGGCTGCGTGCGGACGCCTCGGAACCCACACTGGTGCGGTCACCCTCCCCCTGATCGCCCAGGAGCCCCTGCGTGCAGGCAGCCGTCACCGTCACTCCCGCCCGTCTCCCGGACCTGCTGCTCGGCCTCGCCACCGTGCGGCCGGTCTTCCTGTGGGGCGCCCCCGGCATCGGCAAGTCCTCCCTGGTGCGGGCCTTCGCCGACTCGCTGGGCCTGGAGTGCGTGAGTCTGCTCGGCACCCAGCTCGCGCCCGAGGACCTGATCGGCGTACCGCAGATCCGGGACGGCCGGTCCGTGTTCTGCCCGCCCGAGTCCATCGCCCGCGACGAGCCGTACTGCCTGTTCCTGGACGAGCTGAACGCGGCCACCCCGGATGTGCAGAAGGCGTTCTACTCCCTGATCCTCGACCGCCGCGTCGGCAACTACGAGCTGCCCAAGGGCTCCATCGTCATCGGCGCAGGCAACCGCGCCACCGACAACGCCCTGGCCCGCCCCTTGGCCTCCGCGCTGGTCAACCGCCTCACCCACGTCCACCTGGACGCCTCCGCCAAGGACTGGCTGGCCTGGGCCGCCGAGCACGGCATCCACCCCTGGATCACTGACCACCTCACCGACCGCCCCGACCACCTGTGGTCCAAGCCGCCCAAGACCGAGGAGCCCTTCTCCACCCCGCGCTCCTGGCACATGCTCTCCGACGCCCTGCACTCCTTCGGCCACGACATCGACGAGGAGACCCTCAAGGTCCTCGCGCACGGCACGCTGACACCCGCGCACGCCACCGCCTTCTGCGGCTACGTCAAGATCGTCCGCAGCCGGTTCGGCATCGAGGCGATCCTCAAGGGCGAGGCCCGCTGGCCCAAGGGCCTCCAGGACCGCGATCTGCTCTACTACCTCGCCGAGTCGTTCCGCGGCCGGCTGGTCAAGGAGCTGCCCGCGAGCAAGGAGCACATGTCGGCGAACGGCCGCCAGACCGCGTACCGGGCCAAGTCGCTGCTCGTGCAGCTCGCCGAGATATCCGTCGAGGTCGCCCAGACCGTCATCGCCTCCGACGCCGACGGCAACCCGGTGCTGCCCGCGTGGTTCCTCGTGGAGGCCGCGCGGGACATGCCGCGGCTGGTGGAGGCGCGGCGGTGAGCGGCACCCGCAAGCAGGACCAGCAGCAGAAGAAGGACCCGGCCGCCGAGGACTGCGCCAAGGGAGTGCAGCTGGTGTGGGCCAACCCGGCGCTGGCGGCGATGGAGGTCAAGTGGTGCCGGGAGGAGGGGTGCGAGGTCGCGCCCCGGCAGGGACTCGTCCGTGTCAGCTCCAACGGCCGCGTCCATCTGCACCCCACCCGCCGCGCCGAACCCGTCGAATGGGCCTGGGCCATCGCCCACGGCCTCATCCACCTCGGCTTCGGCCACGTACCCGCGGCCACCGGGGAGCGCGTACAGCCCGACCGCTACGACCTCGCCGCCCGCTGCGTCGTCGTCAACCGGTTCCTCCAGACCTTCCCGGTCGGCCGTACCCCGGACGACCTGCCGCCGGCCTACCCCGACGGGGACGAGGAGCGCATCGCCGCCGCCTGGCGCCGCGAGGGCGGAATCCCGGCGGCGTACGAGCACTGCGGCACCGCCGGCGGCGAACCCGACCAGCTCCTCTCTTCCTGGGACGGCTGGAACGGCCAGGCCCCCGACTGGCAGCTGGCCTTCGCGCACGCGCTGACCCGCACCATGTCCACCGCCCTGGACGTCGCGGGCGGCCGGCGCGACGGCATGCTGGGCGGCCCCACCCGGCTGCACCCCTGGCAGCAGGCCCTGAGCTGGTTCGTCTCCTCCTACCCGCTCCTCGGCGGCATCGCCTCCGGCATCACCCTCGTCGCCGACGCCGAACTCGCCCGCGCCCACGGCATCTCGATCGCCGCCGTCAACGCCGAGGCCGGCGAGATCTACGTCAACCCGCTGCGCCGGTACGACGACGAGGAGTGGCGCTTCATCCTGGCCCACGAGATGCTGCACGCCGCCCTGCGCCACGGCGACCGCTGCGGCACCCGCGACCCGTACCTCTTCAACGTCGCCTGCGACTACGTCGTCAACGGCTGGCTGGTCGAGATGCGGGTCGGCACCATGCCCGAGGGCCTGCTGCACGACCCGGCGCTGGCCGGCCTGTCCGCCGAGGAGGTCTACGACCGCATCGCCGGCGACCTGCGCCGCAAGCGCCGCCTGGCCACCCTGCGGGGCAAGGGCGTCGGCGACGTCCTCGGCGCCCCGCTCGGCTCGCCCCGCGACTACGTCGACCTCGACGGCTTCTACCGCCGGGGCCTCGCCCACGGCCTGGACCTGCACCGGCAGCAGGAGCGCGGACACCTGCCCGGCGGCCTGGTCGAGGAGATCCGCGCCCTCAGCCATCCGCCGCTGCCCTGGGACGCGCGCCTCGCCCGCTGGTTCGACGAGTTCGTGCCCCGCCCGGAGCCCGTACGGTCGTACGCGCGCCCCTCGCGCCGCCAGGCGGCCACCCCCGGCATCCCGCGCGCCGGGCGGTACTTCCCGCCCGAGGAGATCGCCCGCTGCACCTTCGGCGTCGTCCTGGACACCTCCGGCTCCATGGACCGCAGGCTGCTCGGCAAGGCGCTCGGCGCCATCGCCTCCTATGCCGAGGCCCGCGATGTCCCCGCCGCCCGCGTCGTGTTCTGCGACGCGGCCCCGCACGACGCCGGCTACCTGCCCGTGACCGAGATCGCCGGCCGGGTGCGGGTGCACGGCCGGGGTGGCACAGTGCTCCAGCCCGGCGTCGACCTGCTGCTGCGTGCCGACGACTTCCCGCCCACCGCGCCGGTCCTCGTCATCACGGACGGCGGGTGCGACGTGCTGCGGGTCCGGCGCGAGCACGCCTACCTCGTCCCGCAGGGCGCGCGGCTGCCCTTCACGGCCCGGGGGGCGGTCTTCCGGGTGAGCTGAGCCGGAGTGTGATCGGATGGGGGGCGGAAACCCGGGCACGGGTTTCCATCGCCTCAGTACAGCAAGCGAATTCGAGAGGACCCGCCGTGGCAACCACGCGCTCCGCACACACCGTCTGGGAAGGCAACCTGCTCGAGGGCAGCGGTGTCGTCACCTTCGACTCGTCCGGCATCGGCGAGCAGCCGGTGTCGTGGCCGTCGCGCGCCGAGCAGGCGAACGGCAAGACCAGCCCCGAGGAGCTGATCGCCGCCGCCCACTCCAGCTGCTTCTCCATGGCGCTGTCGCACGGCCTGGCCGGCGCCGGCACCCCGCCCACCAAGCTGACCACCTCCGCCGACGTCACCTTCCAGCCCGGCGAGGGCATCAAGGGCATCCACCTCACCGTGGAGGGCACCGTCCCCGGCCTCGACGCCGACGCGTTCACCGCCGCCGCCGAGGACGCCAAGAAGAACTGCCCGGTCAGCCAGGCCCTGACCGGCACCACCATCACCCTCACCGCCAAGCTGGCCTAGCCGGCTAGGAGCCCGTACGCTCCCAGCCCCGCCGGTCCGGGCGCGGCCCCAGCTGCCTGGGGTCGCGCGACCGGTACACCACGTACGGGCGGGTCAGGTACTGCAGCGGCGCGCTGAACATGTGCACGAGCCGGGTGTAGGGGACCAGGGCGATCAGGACCATGCCGACGACCGCGTGCACGTGGTACAGCACCGGCACGCCCTCCATCAGCTCCACCTTCGGGCTGAGGGTGAACAGGCTGCGGGCCCAGGGCGCGATGGTGCTGCGGTAGTCGTAGCCGTCGCCGGAGGTGTCGGAGAGCTTGGCGATCATGCCGAGGACGATGGCGCCGAGCAGGAAGACGTACATGAACTTGTCGTTGGCGGTGGTGGCGCGGAAGACCGGGGCCTTGGTGCGGCGCCGGTAGACCAGCATCCCGATCCCGGCGACCGTGAGGACCCCGGCCAGCGTGCCGCCGTACAGGGAGAACAGGTGGTACGCGTGTTCGCTGACGCCGACCGCCCCGGTCCAGGACGCGGGGACGAACAGCCCGATCAGGTGGCCGACGAGCACGAAGAGAATGCCGTAGTGGAAGACCGGCGAGGCGATGTTCAGCAGCTTCGACTCGTAGACCTGCGAGGAGCGGGTGGTCCAGCCGAACCGGTCGTAGCGGTGACGCCAGACCAGGCCCGCGACGAGCAGGGCGAAGGCGGCGTAGGGCAGGACGCCCCAGAGGAAGACGTTCATCGGCGGGCTCCGGTGGATGCGGGCGGCAGGGTGGCGCACACGGCGTCCAGCACGCAGGCGTAGGGCGTGCCGAAGGCGGTCAGCCGGGAGCGCAGCTCGTCCAGGGCGCCGCGGTGCTCGGTGAGCATGCCGATGTCCCCGGTGCGGGAGACGAACTCCAGCACCGCCGGCAGGAAGTCGGGCAGTTCCTCGCCGGTGAACTCCAGGCCGTGGGCGCGGTACAGCTCCTTGAAGCGGACCAGGGACATCCCGCGGTTGCGGGTGTCGCCGTCGGTCCACCAGCTCAGGTACAGGCTGTGCCGGTTCTTGAAGTCGAAGACCTGCACGTAGTGCGCCTGGAGTTCGCCCTGGGGCGTCACGGCCGCGTGGTCGGTGAAGGCCCGCAGTTGCGGGGCGGCCTCGCGCAGCAGCGGCAGCCGGTCGCGGAAGTCGTCGTCGGGATAGGTCAGGCAGAGTGCCGCCGCCTGGTACAGCACCTCGAACCCGGGCATGGGATCAGGCCTCCCTCTCGTCGTCCGCCGTCTGCCGCCGGCGCAGGATGTGGAAGTTCTCCACCGGCACCAGCGGCAGCATCCTGCGTCCCGAGTCCTGGCCGAACGGTCCGTCACCGCCCATGCCGGGCCCGCCGTCGGTGTCGAGGCTGCACGTGTCCGGCAGCGCCGAGGCCTCCAGCCGGTGCGCGTCCCCGACGGCCGCCGTCGGGATCACGTACCGCTCCTCGTACTTGGCGAGCGCCAGCAGCCGGTACATGTCATGGATCTCCTCGGGGCGCATGCCGACCCCGGCACACACCGCCGGGTCGGGGTCCTCGCCGAGGTTGACCGACCGCATGTGGGCGCGCATCGCGGCCAGCTTCTCCAGCGACGCCCGCACCGGGCCCACGTCCCCCGCGGTGAACAGCTCCGCCAGGTACTCCAGCGGGATGCGCAGGGTGTCGATCGCGCCGAACAGGTTGTCCGCGTCCTCACCGTCGTGCCCGGTCTCCGTCAGCGCGTCCACCACCGGCGACAGCGGCGGGATGTACCAGACCATCGGCATCGTGCGGTACTCCGGATGCAGCGGGAGCGCCACCCGGTACCTGCTGACCAGCGCGTGCACGGGGGAGCGCCGCGCCGCCTCGATCCAGTCGTACGGGATCCCCGCCTCCTCGGCCGCCCGCCGCACCGCCGGGTCCCCCGGGTCGAGGAAGAGTCCCAACTGCGCCTCGTACAGGTCGCGTTCGTTCGGTGTCTCGGCGGCCTCGGTCACCTTGTCGGCGTCGTACAGCACCACCCCCAGATACCGGAGCCGGCCCACGCAGGTCTCCGAGCAGACCGTCGGCTCGCCGATCTCGATGCGGGGGTAGCAGAAGGTGCACTTCTCCGCCTTGCCGGTGCGGTGGTTGAAGTACACCTTCTTGTACGGGCAGCCGGTCACGCACATCCGCCAGCCCCGGCAGCGGTCCTGGTCGACCAGGACGATCCCGTCCTCCGAGCGCTTGTACATCGCCCCGGACGGGCAGGACGCCACGCACGACGGGTTGAGGCAGTGCTCGCAGATCCGCGGCAGGTAGAACATGAACGTCTCTTCGTACGCGAACCGCACCTTGTCCGAGGCCTGCCGGCGGGTCCGCTCCACGATCGGGTCCAGGTCGCCGTAGGCGGGGGTGCCGCCCAGGTCGTCGTCCCAGTTCGAGGACCAGCCGATCTTCATCGGCTTGCCGTCCAGCTGGGAGACGGGCCGCGCGACCGGGTAGTCGTCGCCGAGCGGGGCGTCGGTGAGGTTCTTGTAGTCGTACGTCCAGGGCTCGTAGTAGTCCTTGATCTCCGGCAGCCTCGGATTGGAGAAGATCCCGGCGAGCTTTCTGATCCGGCCGCCCGCCTTCAGCTTCAGCGCGCCGCGCCGGTTCAGTTCCCAGCCGCCGCGCCACCGCTCCTGGTCCTCGTAGCGGCGCGGGTAGCCCTGTCCCGGGCGCGTCTCGACGTTGTTGAACCAGACGTACTCCATGCCCCGCCGGTTGGTCCACGCCTGCTTGCAGGTGACCGAACAGGTGTGGCAGCCGATGCACTTGTCGAGGTTCATGACCATCGCGATCTGGGCCATCGGGCGCATCAGTACTCGACCTCCTGGCTGCGGCGGCGGATCACCGTCACCTCGTCGCGCTGGTTGCCCGTCGGGCCGAGGTAGTTGAACGCCCAGGACAACTGGGCGTAGCCGCCGATGAGATGGGTCGGCTTGAGAAGCAGCCGGGTCAGCGAGTTGTGAACGCCGCCGCGCTTGCCGGTGGTCTCCGTGAGCGGCGTGTTCACCGTGCGCTCCTGCGCGTGGTGCATGTACACCGTCCCGGGCGGCATGCGGTGCGAGACGATCGCGCGCGCCACCACCACGCCGTTGCGGTTGACCGCCTCGATCCAGTCGTCGTCCGCGACCCCGATGGCGTCCGCGTCCTGCGGAGACATCCAGACGCACTGGCCGCCCCGGGACAGCGCCAGCATGAACAGGTTGTCCTGGTACTCGGAGTGGATGGACCACTTGTTGTGCGGGGTCAGGTAGCGGACCGTCACCTCGCTCTCGCCGTCCGGACCGAGCCGCGGTTCCCCGAACAGCCGGTTCATGTCCAGCGGCGGCCGGTACACCGGCAGTGCCTCGCCCAGCTCGTGCATCCAGTCGTGGTCGAGGAAGAAGTGCTGCCGTCCGGTGAGGGTGTGCCAGGGCTTGAGGTGCTCGGTGTTGAGGGTGAACGCCGTGTACCGGCGCCCCCCGGCCTCGCTGCCCGACCACTCCGGCGACGTGATCACCGGCACGGGCGCCGCCTGCGTGTCCGCGTACGTGATCCGCTTGCCCTCGTGCTCGGCGGCGAGGTGCGCCATCTCCTGCCCGGTCTTCGCCTCCAGCGTGTGGAAGCCCTGGGTGGCCAGCCGCCCGTTGGTGGTGCCGGACAGGGCCAGGACGGTGTTGGCGGCCTTGACCGCCGTGTCCAGCGCCGGGCGCCCGTCGGCCGGGCCGCCGCGCACCGCGCCGTTCATCCGCCGCAGCCGCTCCACCTCCTCGTCCGGCTTGAGGGTGATGCCCTTGGCGGGCAGTCCCTTGGTCTCCACCAGCGGGCCGAGCGCCGCGAACTTCGCGCCGATCGCCGAGTAGTCGCGCTCCACCACGACCAGGTTCGGCATGGTCTTCCCGGGCTCCGGAGCGCACTCCCCGCGCCGCCAGTCCCGTACCACCCCGCCCGGCTGGGCGATCTCGCCGGGCGTGTCGTGCTGGAGCGGCGCCGCCACCAGGTCCTTGCGCACCCCGAGGTGCCCGGCGGCCAGCTCGCTCAGCTTCTCCGCGATCGCCTTGAACGTGTCGAAGTCGGTGCGCGCCTGCCACGGCGGACTCACGGCCGGGGAGAAGGCGTGCACGTAGGGGTGCATGTCCGTGCTGGACAGGTCGTGCTTCTCGTACCAGGTCGCGGCGGGCAGCACCACGTCCGAGAGGAGCGTGGACGAGGTGTGCCGGAAGTCCAGCGACAGCAGCAGGTCGAGCTTGCCCTCGGGCGCCTCCTCGTGCCAGACGACGTCCCGCGGGCGCTCGCCGGGCGCGGCCTCCTCGGCGCGCAGTGAGGACTGGGTGCCCAGCAGGTGCTTGGTGAAGTACTCGGCACCCTTGCCCGAGGAACCGAGCAGGTTGGCCCGCCACAGGGTCACGATCCGCGGCCAGTTCTCCGGCGCGTCCGGGTCCTCGCACGCGAACTTCAGTGTGCCCGCCCGCAGTTCGGCCACCGCGTTCGCCACCGGGTCGCCGAAGGTCTCGCCCAGCTCCAGCGGATTGCGGTCGAAGGTCGGGTAGGAGGGCATCCACCCCGTGCGCGCCGACAGGGCGAGGCAGTCCGCGCCCGTCATGCCGGAGAGCCGCCCCTCGCCGAGCGGCGAGGCCAGCACGTCGGCGCGGAACCGGTCGTAGCGCCACTGGTCGGTGTTGAGATACCAGTACCCGGTGCCGATCATCTGCCGCGGCGGACGCGACCAGTCCGACGCGGCGGCCAGCGTCGCCCAGCCGGTCACCGGGCGGCACTTCTCCTGGCCGACGTAGTGCGCCCAGCCGCCGCCGTTGCGGCCCTGGCAGCCGGTGAGCTGGAGCAGGGCCAGGAAGGTCCGGTAGATGGTCTCGGAGTGGAACCAGTGGTTGGTGCCCGCACCCATCAGGATCATGCAGCGGCCCTTGGACCGCTCCGCGGTCCGCGCGAACTCCCGCGCGATGCGCACACAGGCCGCCGCCGGGACCGAGGTGTGCGTCTCCTGCCACGCCGGGGTGCCGGGCGCCGCCGCGTCCTCGTACGACGCCGGCCAGTCGCCCGGCACGCCCGGCCGCGCCACCCCGTACTGGGCCAGCAGCAGGTCGAACACGGTCGTCACCAGGGGCCCGGTCGCCCCGCCGAGCCGGGTCGCCGGGACACCCCGCCGCAGCACGTCACCGCGTCCCTGCCCGTGCGCGCCGCCCTCGGTGTCGAAGCGGGGGAGCAGCACCTCGACACCCGACGCCATCTCGTGCCCGTGCAGGCTCAGCAGGGGCCGCACCTCGCCCAGGTCGAGGTTCCAGCGGCCCTGGTCGGCCTCGTTCCAGCGGAAGCCCAGCGAGCCGTTCGGGACGACCGCCCGGCCCGTCGCCCCGTCCAGCACGACCGTCTTCCAGCGGGCGTCCTCGCCGCCCTGCCCCAGGTCGGCCGCGCGCAGGAACTTCGCCGGGACGTACGCCCCGTCCCGCTCCGTCAGCGTCACCAGGAACGGCAGGTCGGTGAAGCGCCGCACGTAGTCGTCGAAGAACGGCGTGGCGCGGTCGACGAAGAACTCCTTGAGCACCACGTGCCCCATCGCCAGGGCCAGCGCGGCGTCCGTGCCCGGGTGCGGGTGCAGCCACTGGTCGGCGAACTTGGTGTTGTCGGCGTAGTCCGGCGACACCACCACGACCTTCTGGCCCCGGTAGCGGGCCTCCGCCATCCAGTGCGCGTCCGGCGTCCGGGTCACCGGCACGTTCGAACCCCACATGATCAGGTACGCCGCGTCCCACCAGTCGCCCGACTCCGGCACGTCCGTCTGGTCGCCGAACACCTGCGGGGACGCCACGGGCAGGTCGGCGTACCAGTCGTAGAACGAGAGCATCGGCGCGCCGATGAGGGAGTGGAAGCGGGCGCCCGCCGCGTGCGACACCATCGACATCGCGGGGATGGGGGAGAAGCCCGCGATGCGGTCGGGGCCCTGGGTGCGGATGGTGTGGACGTGGGCGGCGGCGATCATCTCGACCGCCTCGTCCCAGTCCGCCCGGACCAGCCCGCCCTTGCCCCGCGCCCGCTGGTAGCGCCGCCGGCGCTCCGGGTCGCCCTGGATGTCCGCCCAGGCGAGCACCGGGTCGGTCAGCCGCGCCTTCGCCTCCCGGTACATCTCCAGGAGCACCCCGCGCACGTACGGATAGCGCACCCGGGTCGGCGAGTAGGTGTACCAGGAGAACGCCGCGCCCCGCGGACAGCCGCGCGGCTCGTACTCGGGGCGGTCCGGGCCGACCGACGGATAGTCCGTGGCCTGCGTCTCCCACGTGATGATGCCGTCCTTGACGAACACGTTCCAGCGGCACGAGCCCGTGCAGTTCACGCCGTGCGTGGAGGTCACGACCCTGTCGTGGCTCCAGCGGTCCCGGTAGAAGGCGTCCGCCTCCCGGCCGCCGACCAGCCCGATGCTGTGCAGGTCGGGTGCGGCGGTGCCCGGCCGGAAGAACCGCCCGGCGCGCAGCAGCGCCGCGCCCGGCTCGGTGGGCGGTGTCCGCGTGTCGGTCACGTGCGCTCCCTTGCTCGCCCTGGTTCTCGAACCTAGGGGCGGGCACGGGAGCGCACCCGTTCGCGGGGCCCGTACGGGTCAGCGCGGGCGCCCGGTGTCCGGCGTACGGGTCAAGGCTCGCGCGCCGGGTGCGGCCGGCTGGTGTCGATGGGGGCGGTGCTGCCGTCGGGTCCGGTCGTGCCGTGACGTCTCCGGAGAGCCTCGGACCCGGACCCGGACCTCGGACCCGGACCTCGGTGTCGGGGTCGCCGGGTCAGTAGTTCTCGCGGTACTCGCGCAGGACCTTCTCGGTGCGCTGGGTCGACGCGGCACGCGCCGTCATGTGGTCCAGGACCTCCAGGTGCGCCGAGACCTCGGGCCGGGAGTCCAGGTACAGGGCGCCGGTCAGATACTCGGTGAAGACCATGTCGGGCAGCTCCGGCTCCGCGAACCGGAACAGGGTGAACGGCGCGTACGTACCCGGGTGCGGCCCGTCCTCGAACTCGGCGACCTGGAGCGTCACCCGGTCCCGGGACGCGAACTCCAGCAGCTTGTCGAGCTGTTCGCGCATCACCCGGCCGTGCACGCTGACCGGGCGGCGCAGCACCGTCTCGTCCATCACCACCCACAGGTGCGGCGGGTCCGGGCGGTCCAGCAGCCGCTGCCGCTCCATCCGCAGGGACACGTGCCGCTCGACGGCGTCACCGCCGGCGTTGCCGATCGTCCCGGCCTCCAGGACCGAGCGCGCGTAGTCCTCGGTCTGGAGCAGCCCCGGGACGAAGTGCGGCTCGTAGGAGCGCACGATCCGCGCGGCGCCCTCCAGGCTCACGTACATGCTGAACCAGTCCGGCAGCACGTCGTGGTACCGCTGCCACCAGCCCGGCTGGTTGGCCTCCTCGGCGAGGGTGACGAACGCGGCGACCTCGTCGGAGGCGACCCCGTACGTCGTCAGGAGTATCTGGACATACGGTATCTTCAGCGACACCTCGGCCGTTTCCATGCGCCGCACCGTGGCCGGGGCCACGCGGAGCACCTTGGCGGCCTCCTCGCGTCTGAGGCCCGCGGTCTCCCGCAGTTCCTGCAGCCGTCTGCCGAGGACCACCTGGCCCACGGTGGGTGCGGCCCGTCGCTCACTCACGCCACGCCTCCCCAACGCGCCCAAGTCACACCGCAGTCTGTCATGAGCCCCCGCCGCTCTCACAGGGGTGTTCGCGATCAACCTTGTCAGGACACCAGTGTGTGCAGGTACTTGACCGTCGCCGGGTCGGCCGGCAGCAGCGTCTCGATGGCCAGCTCGGCCACCGTCACGTCCATCGGGGTGTTGAAGGTGGAGATCGACGAGATGAACGACAGGGTCCGGCCCCCGTGCTCGATCCGCATCGGCAGCGCGAAGTACGGCACCGCTTCGTCCGGTTCCCCGTCCGGCGCGGTCTCCGGCGCGGTGTCCGGCACCGGATAGGCCGCCAACTCGTCGTAGAGCGCGCGCAGCGGCTCCGAGCGCTGGAGGGCGATCTGCCGCTCCATCTGCTCCAGCAGGTGCCCGCGCCACTGGCGCAGGTTGCGGATGCGCGGTGCCAGTCCCTCCGGGTGCAGGGTCAGCCGCATCGCGTTCAGCGGCGGCGCGAGCAGATGCTCGGCGACGCCGTCCATCAGCATCGCCACGCCCCGGTTGGCCGCCAGCACCTGGTACGTCCCGTCGACGACCAGCGCCGGATACGGCTCGTAGCCCCGGATCAGTCGCTCCATGCCCTCGCGCAGGGCGCCCAGCGCCGGGTCGTCCAGCGGGGTCTCCGGGTAGTGCGGGGCGTAACCGGCCGCGAGCAGCAGGGCGTTGCGCTCGCGCACGGGGACGTCCAGGTGCTCGGCGAGACGCAGCACCATCTCCTCGCTCGGCCGGGAGCGGCCCGTCTCGACGAAGCTGATGTGCCGGGCGGAGGAGTCGGCGCGCAGGGCCAGCTCCAGCTGGCTGACCCGCCGTCGCTCCCGCCAGGCCCGCAGCAGCGGACCCACGCCCTGGGTGGCGGGGACGGTGCCGGACGTGGGTGCGGTCATGGGCCGAACGGTAGTCGACGGCGGGCCGCGACGGGACCGGCCCGCCCTCCCGACCCCGCCCTCCTGACCAGGGCTCCGGCGGCTGTGCTGTGGCAGGCTGAAGGGGCACCCCGGCACCCGGGCCCCCAGGACAGGAGCGTGGCACATGCCCGTCGAACCGCTGTCGCGGCAGGAGATCGAAGAGCGGCTGACCGAGCTGCCGGGCTGGTCGCTGGAGGACGACCGGCTCACCCGTGTCTACCGGCTCGGCTCGCACTTCGCGGCGACCGCCATGGTCGTGCACGTCGCCCAGGTGCAGGAGGAACTCGACCACCACTCCGACCTCACCCTCGGCTACAACACCGTGTCCCTCGCGGTGCACACGCACAGCGCGGGCGGGGCCGTCACCGCGAAGGACGTCGAGCTGGCCCGCAGAGTGCAGGATCTGGCCGCCGGTCACGGGGCACACTGACGGTGTGCTCGACTACGACAAGGAAGCGGAGCGGTACGACGCGGCCCGCGGCGGCGAGCCCCGGGCCGAGGCCGCCGCACGGGCCGTACTGAGCCTGGTGCCGCGCGGGGCGCGCAGCCTGCTCGACGTCGCCTGCGGCACCGGCATCGTCACCCGGCGGCTGGCGGCCGCGCCGGGCGCCCCGCGGGTGACCGGCGCGGACCTCGCCCCCGCCATGGCCCGGCGGGCCGCGGCCCGGCTGCCCGGTGCCGTCGTGCTCGCCGACAGCCGGCGGCTGCCCTTCCGCGACGGCGGGTTCGACGCCGTCACCAGTGTGTGGCTGCTGCACCTGGCGGAGGGCGCCGGGGACGTGCGGGCGATCGTCGGCGAGTGCGCCCGCGTCCTGCGGCCCGGCGGGGTGTACGTGACCACCGTCGACAAGGGCGCCTCGCACAACGTGGGCAGTGACATCGACGCCGTGCTCGCGGCCCGCCCGCCCAGCACCGCCCACGACGCCGTCGCCCTCGTCGAGGCGCACGCCCGCGCGCACGGCCTGGTCCCGGCGGGGGAGGCCCGCTTCACCGGCCACGGCCAGGGCCGCAGCCCTCGCCGGACCGTCGCCGACCTGCGGCGCGGCTGGTTCGTCACGCTGCCGCCCGGCGAGCCGGGCGCGGAACACTTCGCCACCCGGCTCGCGGCCCTGCCGGACCAGGACCGGCCCCGGCCCGACCCCGTCTTCACCCTCCGCGCGTTCGTGAAGTCGTAGGCCGGAGGCGGCAACCCGGCCCTCCCGGGCGGCGACTGAGAGGCGGAACCCATCCGTCCTCCAGGAGGTCCGTCCCGTGAGGCACCCCCGCACGTACCGCAGACGCCCGCTCGCCCCGGCCGCCGCCCTCGCCGCCGCGGCACTGGTCGGCGCCGGCCTGACCACCCTCGGCTCCGGCACCGCCCACGCCGCCACGGCACGTCAGGTCGAGGCCCTCGACCGGGGCGTGGTCAGCGTCCACACCGGCGACGGCAACCTGGTCGGCTGGCGCTGGCTGGGCACCGACCCGGACGACGTCGCGTTCAACGTCTACCGGGCCGGCACGAAGGTCAACACCGCCCCCCTCACCGGCTCCACCACCTTCTTCCACGCCGGCGCCCCGTCCCACGCCGACTACACCGTCCGCGCCGTCGTCGGCGGCACCGAGCAGGGCGACTCCGTCCACGCCGTCCAGTTCCGGGCCGGCTACAAGGACGTGCCGATCAGCCCGCCCGCCGGCGGCACGACACCCGACGGCGTCTCCTACACCTACGAGGCGAACGACGCCTCCGTCGGGGACCTCGACGGCGACGGCGCGCTCGACCTCGTCCTCAAGTGGCAGCCGACCAACGCCAAGGACAACTCCCAGTCCGGATACACGGGCAACACGATCGTCGACGGCCTGCGGCTGGACGGCACCCGGCTCTGGCGCGTCGACCTCGGGCGCAACATCCGCTCGGGCGCCCACTACACCCAGTTCCAGGTGTACGACTACGACGGCGACGGCAGGGCCGAGGTGGCGATGAAGACCGCCGACGGCACCCGGGACGGCACCGGCGCGGTCGTCGGCAGCTCCTCCGCCGACCACCGCAACTCCTCCGGCTACGTCCTGTCCGGCCCCGAGTACCTGACCATGTTCAACGGCCTGACCGGCAAGGCCATGGGCACCGTCGACTACGTCCCCGCCCGGGGCACCGTCTCCTCCTGGGGCGACTCCTACGGCAACCGCGTCGACCGCTTCCTGGCCGGCACCGCGTACCTGGACGGCTCCCGGCCCTCCCTGATCATGGCGCGCGGCTACTACACGCGCTCCGTGATCGCCGCCTGGGACTGGCGCGACGGGCGGTTCACCCGCCGCTGGACCTTCGACACCAACTCCTCCACCAACACCGGCAAGGGCTACGACGGCCAGGGCAACCACCAGCTCTCCGTCGCGGACGTCGACGGCGACGGCAAGGACGAGATCGTCTACGGCGCGATGGCCGTCGACGACAACGGCAACGCCCTGTGGACCACGAGGAACGGCCACGGCGACGCCATGCACGTCGGCGACCTCGACCCGTCCCGCGCGGGCCTGGAGGAGTTCAAGGTGGACGAGGACGCCTCGAAGCCCTCGTCGTGGATGGCGGACGCGCGCACCGGTCAGATCCTCTGGTCCACCGGCGCGAGTGGCGACAACGGCCGGGGCGTCGCCGCGGACATCTGGTCCGGCAGCGCGGGCGCCGAGTCCTGGTCGTCGGCCGAGAGCGGCATCCGCAACCCGAAGGGCACGGTGGTGAACGGCCGCAAGCCCTCCAGCACCAACTTCCTGTCCTGGTGGGACGGAGACCCGGTCCGCGAACTCCTCGACGGCACCCGCGTCGACAAGTACGGCCCCTCCGGCGACACCCGCCTGCTCACCGGATCCGGCGTCGCGTCCAACAACGGCACCAAGGCCACCCCGGTCCTCGCGGGCGACATACTCGGCGACTGGCGCGAGGAGGTCGTCTGGCGCACGTCGGACAACACGGCCCTGCGCGTCTACTCCACCCCGTACGACACGGACCGCAGGATCACGACCCTCCTCCACGACCCCCAGTACCGCACGGCCCTGGCCTGGCAGAACACCGCCTACAACCAGCCCCCGCACCCGAGCTTCTTCCTCGGCGACGGCATGCCGACGGCGCCGCGGCCGACGGTGTACACACCGTGAACAGGGGTGGGGTGGGCGCCGCCGGACGCCCACCCCACCCTCGGCTCAGCCGGTCGCGCAGCTCCGGCCGGCCATCCGGAACGCGGTCGGGTCCGCGTTGGTCCCCGACCACTCGCCCGTGAAGCCGAAGGCCACCGAGGCGCCGGGGCCGACGCGGGCGTTCCAGCCGACGTTGCTCGCCGTCACCGTGGTGCCCGACCGGGTGTGCTCGGCGTTCCACATCCGGGACACCCCCTGGCCGCCCGCGAACGTCCAGTCGAGGGACCAGCCGTTCCAGGCCGCCGTACCGGTGTTGGTGAGCCGGACGTCCGCCTGGAAACCGCCGGGCCACTGGTTCGTGACCGTGTACGTCACCTCGCAGGCGCCGGTGGGCCCCGGGTCGGGGCCGGGATCGGTACCGCCGTCGCCCGCCGTGTCGCCGTACACGATCCCCCGGCCGTTGGTCGCCACGTACACCCGCCCGTACACCCGCGGGTCCCCGGTGATGGCCGCGCCCGTCCAGCCCCACTGGTGCGCGTCGTCGTTGACCCTGGTCCAGCTCGCTCCCGCGTCGGTGGAGCGGAAGATGCCGCGGACACCGCCGATCTTCGCGCTGGTGAAGAGCGTCTGGTAGGAGGCATCGGGTGCCGCCTTGCCGAAGCCGATCGTGTCGGCCGCCTCGACGTTCGGCAGCTTGGCGAAGGTCGCGCCGCCGTCCGTGGAGTGCCACAGGCCGTACCGGCCGTCCGGCGCGCCCCCGGCCAGCCAGACGTCGTCCGCGCGGCCCGGCAGGGCCTTGAAGCGGACGCTGTCACCGGCGGGCAGGCCGGTCGCCGCCGACGCGGTGAAGGTCGCGCCGCCGTCCGTGCTGACGTAGAACTTGCCGGACTTGAAGCCGTAGAAGGTCTTCGGGTCCACCCGGTCGGACTCGACGACGGCGCCGGCCGGGATGCCGCTCGACGCCTGCCATGAGGTGCCGAAGTCCGTCGTGTGGTGCACCCCGGCGCCCTCGGGGCTCCACACGAAGCGCCCGCCGTCCGAGCCCGCCGCGACCGTGCCGCCGCCGCTCACCCCCGCCGGGTCGCTGCCGCCGAACCAGGTGGCGCCGTTGTCCGTGGAGAACGCGATGTGCGGACCCGAGTCCAGGTTGCCCGACCGCACGACGACGTCCGGCTTCGCCTCCGCGAAGTCCAGGCTCGTGGAGGAGGTGAAGTTCGGGGAGGTGAACATCATCGACGGCACCTCGGTCAGGCTCGTGTGCCGGAAGCCGCCGACGTCACCCAGCGCGCTGAGGAGCGGCGCACCGGACGGTGGGGAGACGAGGTCGTTGACCGTGGTCTCCTCCAGGCCGCGCACCATGGGCTCGATGGCGAAGGTGCCGCCCTCGGCGTCCCAGTTCGTGAGGTTCTCCGTGCCGTAGATCGTCGCCCCCGTCCCGTACATCATCCTGTCCGGGTCGAACGGGTCGATCTCCAGCGCCTCCGTCATCCAGCCCAGCTTCGGGGTCTGCTCGGGCGGGGCCGGATTCGCGCCCCAGGTGAGCCACGGGGAGGAGGAGACGTCCATCGTGTAGCGGTTCTCGCGGGTCGGGTACGACGTGTACTCCCACGCCTGCGTCCAGGTCGCGCCGCTGTCCGTCGAGCGGTAGATCTGCGTGTCCGGCCACCAGGAGCTGTACGCCGTCGCCATGACCGTCCCCGGGTTCTGGCGGTCGACGGTCAGGCCGCTGAACCCGAAGTAGGTGTCCGCCTCCGCGACCGGGCTGATGTCCGTCCAGGTGCCCGTCGCCGTGGCGTACCGGTACAGCCGCCCCTTGCCGCCGTCGTACGGCCCGCCCGTGTCGCTGTAGGCCAGGTACAGGTGGCCGTTCTCCGCGTCCAGGACACCCTTGTGGGCCAGGTACCCGGTGGGCTGGCCGGCGAGCCGCTCCCAGGTCGCGCCCGCGTCCGTGGAGCGGTAGACGGCGTTCTCCTTGTCGGCGACGCCGACGTAGACGGTCTTCGTCGCCGCCCCCGCCGACCCCGTCGACTCGTCGAAGGTCACCCAGGTGACGCCCTGGTTGTCGGAGGCGTAGCCGGACGTGTCGCTCGGGTCCTGCGCGTAGTTCCCGGGGTTCGGGAAGGCCGTCACCTCGGACCAGGTCACGCCCGCGTCGGTCGACCGCCACAGGCCATGGCCGCTGGGCGCGCCCAGGTAGAGCACGTCGTTGTCGTGCGGGTCGACGGCCAGGCGTTCGCCCATGCCCCGGCCCGGCATGTTGCCGCCCAGCTTGAACGGCAGGTCCGTCTTCGCCCAGGTCGCACCCCGGTCGGCGGAGCGGAGCACCGCGCCGTCGCCCGGGTCCCAGTCGTTGGTGTAGGTGCCGACCGCCGCGTACACCCGGTCGGGGTCGACGGAGTCGGAGGCGATACTGGCCACGCCCGTGTGCCCCCAGTCGTCCCAGCCGACGTGGTCGAGGAGCGGCGTCCACGTGTGGGACGACTCCTGCCAGCGGTAGGCGCCGCCGATGTCGGTACGGGCGTAGGCCAGGTCCTTCTCGGTGCGGCTGAAGACGATGCCGGGGACGAATCCGCCGCCGTCGACACGGGCGTTCCTCCAGGTGTAGGTGTCGGCGGTGACGGCCGCCTCCGGTGTGCCGGCGGCCAGTGCGGTGGGCGGGCTGCCCGCCAGGAGACCGGCCGCGAGCGCCAGCAGAACGGTGAGGATCCTGGTTCTTCGCACGGTGGGGAACCGTCCTTCCGTCAGGAGCAGAACACATACGAGCACCGGGCGGCCCTCGCGAAGAACGAGGGCCGCCCGGCAGGGGTCCCGTCGTCCGGTGACGAGACCAAGCACGCGGAGCCTTGAGCGCCCCCCAGGGGCGCGGGGAACTGCGCGGCCAGCCACACTTGGCCCGCAGCCGAAGAACCCGCCCAACCCGCGGAGCGCCCCGCGGGGGCTATTCCAGTAGCTCCGCGTACGAACCCATGGCGAGGGCGATGTCCGCCTGCGCCCAGAACCGGTGGTACGTGAACGTGGGCGCGGCACCGCCCGCGAGATAGTCCTCGATCTTCGACCAGGCCGGGTCGTCCTGGTAGAAGGAGCGGATCGATGCGAACGTCGACGACGCGTCGATCGTGTCGCCGTTCGGCATGGTCCCGGTCCAGCCGTTCGGGACGTACACCGGGTCGTCGAAGCGGTTGTAGTCGGCGCGGGTCTCCGGGACGGCGATGCCGAGCGCGTCCTGGTTGTTCTCCCACATGCCGTCGAGCAGCGCCTTGGCGGTCGCGGCCGCCTCCGTGTCGCCCGAGCGGTCGGCGTAGTAGGTCAGGGTCTTGGCGTACGCAGCCGCCACACCCACGTCGTTGGTGTAGTCCGAGACGGTGACGTGCAGGTCGCCGTTGTCACCCGGGGAGGACGCGTTCCAGGTGTCGGGCTGCCCCGACCACTGCATCGTCGAGGGGATCCGGAAGGTGCCGTCCGGGTTGACCGTCGTCTCCGACAGCGCCCAGTCGACCCACTTGTCCAGGACCTCCTTCGCCGCCGTGTCGCCGCTCTGCTGGTAGTACTCGGCGACCCGCTCCATGGACCACGCCTGGAAGCCGAACCACTGGTTGGACGGCGGGTCGTGATACACCGGCTTCTCGTCGTAGTACATGCCGTAGAAGGTCGGCGTACCGGCCGGCGGAGTCGCGTACCGGCCCGCCCAGCTGTTGGTCGCGCCGCCCGCGATGGCCCCCTCGTCGGACTGCAGCCAGCGGTAGAACTCCACCTGCCGGTCCAGGGACTTGGCCCAGTCGGAGGCCCCGGTGGCCGACTTGGGCTTCAGGTCGGCGTAGGTGCTCAGCGCGTACGCGGCCAGCGGGTTCTGGTAGCCGCCGTGGGTGTGGCTGGAGCCGATGCGCCAGGCCCAGCCCGCCGAGGTGTCCACCGCGCCGCCCCAGGCGTAGTACCAGGACAGCAGGTAGTGCGAGGAGTCCTTGCCGGTGCCGGCCGGGCAGCTCGACGGGCCCACGCAGTCGCCGACCTTCTTGAAGTACTTGTCGAACATGGCGTAGCGAAGGTAGTCGCCCATCTTCGCGGCCTTGTCGAGGGTCCCGGCGATCTCGTCGCCCTTGCCCTGCTCCTCGGCCCAGACGTCCGCCCAGTACGCGGCCTGCACGGCCCGCGCGTCGGCGTCCGGGGCGTTGGTGAACTTCCACTGCTTCGCGTAGGACGCGTCGCCGGTGAACAGGTCCAGGTAGCCGTTCGGGCCGCCGTACTTGAAGGCGTCGCAGGTGGGCTGCGGCACCGTCTCCCACACCGACTCCTGCGCGCCGCGCTGGAAGGTGTTGATGTAGGAGGGGCCGGTGTCCGCCGGACCCGCCTCGCACTTGCCCGGCGAGTTGCCGTAGCCGTAGGTGTTGTCGACGTCCTGGAGCCAGTGCATGCCGTAGACGTCGTCGGTGCCGTACGCCGACTTCAGTTCACCGGCGATGGGGTCGGGACCGACGGAGACCGCGCCGTCCAGGGGCGCCGGATACTCGTTCGGCGTGTCCAGTTCGGGTGCGTAGGTCGCCGGCTTCGAGGCGTTGTAGGCCGAGTTGGTCGGCTGGTCGGCGTGCGTGGGGATCATGTACGTCTCCATGATCTCCCAGGCGTTGTTGAACCTCGACCAGTCGCCGGTCACCTTGCCGTACATGGCCTGGAGCCACAGCAGGTAGCTGTACGCCTCGGAGGTGGTCTCGTGCCCGTGGTCGGGCGCCTCGACGATCAGCGTCTCGACCGAGTGGTACGGGATGCCCTCGGGGGAGAAGTAGCCGTTCGCGGGGTCGGTGATCTTCCCGTACAGCTCCAGGAAGCGGGCGTCGTAGTCCTTCGCCGCGGCCAGCTGGGTCACGGTGACCGCGGCCTTGCCGTGTCCGGGGGCCGTCGACTCGAAGACCGCCGAACCGGTGCCCGACGCGTCCGCGGAGACGGTCACCCGCTGGGCGGTGTTCCAGTTCGACGGGGTGAAGGTGAGAGTCGCCCCACCGGTGAGCGAGAGCCCCGTGTTCCCGCTCGCGCGGGTCGTCGTGACAGTGACACCGGCGGCCGGCTGCTTCGACAGCTTGACCTCGTACGTCCCCGACTCGCCCTGCTGGACGCCGAGTTGGCCGGGTGAGGCGACCACGGCCGGTCCCGAGGCGACGGTGATGCCGACCGGCGTCGAACTGCCGGAGGCGCCCGTGCTGTCGTACGCCTTCGCCACCAGGGAATGACTGCCCACGGTCAAGCCAGAGGCGGAGTGCGTGTAGGGCGCGCTGGTGTCGGTGCCGAGCAGGGTGGTGTCGTCGTAGAACTCCACCTTGCTGATGCCGGCGCCGTCGGCCGCGGCGGCCGTGGCCGCGAGCGGCACCGCCTCGCCCTGCGAGTACACCGCGCCCGCCTCCGGGCTGGTCAGCACCGTGATCGGCGGCTGGTGCGCGCCGACGCACGAGGTGCCGTTGACCGCGAAGTTGGTGGGGGCCGTGTTGGTGCCGCTGTACGTGAACTGCCCCCCGGTGGTGACGGCGGCCCCGGCGGCGACCCGACCGTTGTACGAGGCGCTCCTCACCGTGACGTTCCGGCCCGACTGGGACCAGGTGCCGTTCCAGCCGTTGCTCAGCTTCTGGTCGCCCGCGTAGGCATACGTCAGCGTCCAGCCGTCGATGGCGTCGGTGCCGCGGTTGGTGAGCGTCAGCTCCGCGGTGAAGCCCGAGCCCCAGTCGTTCGTCCGGTAGTCCACGCTGCACTGAAGTGCGGCCGCCTGGGCGGGGGTCGAGCCGGTGCTCAGCATCGTGAGGGGCAGTGCGAGGGCCGCCAGTGCGGCGGTCCACAACCGCCGAGCGGTGCGGCGTCTGCGTCTGTGTCGGGGGTGCATGGTGCTGGTTCCTCCTTGCGGCTCGGGGAGGGGGTGGGGGAGGAGCAACAAGCCTTGAACCAGTGGGAGCGCTCCCATAGTGAGGAGAGGGGCATCGGCGGTCAAGATGCGTGAAGAGTCGAAATGATTCGACAGGGCGAGCGGCGAGAAAGTCGGTAACTCCTCTGTTCTTTGCCGTCACTTGGCGCTACCTTCGCTGAACCAGTGGGAGCGGTTCCATCAGTCGGCGCGTCCGTCACGGCGTGCCCGAGCTGCAAGGAGTCGCTCATGCGCCACCCCCCGCTCCACCTTCCGCGTTCAGGACTTTTAGCCGCTGCCGCGGCCTGTCCTCCCGCGCGTCTTCGGCCGGCCCGCCGGCCCGCACACACCCCGGGCCCCCGCACCATGCCCGCGGGCCGTTCCTGACCTTCGATCACGACGGCACCCCCATGCCGATCGGCAGCGGACCGCGCCGAGGGACGCGCGGTCCCGGACGACAGCACCCGCACCCCCACGAAAGAAGGAACCCGCACTCATGACCCGTACCAGAACCGCGATGCTCGCTGCCCTGACGCTGGTCGCCGGCGCCTCCGGCACTGCGCTGGCCGCCCACTCCGCGAGCGCCGGAGCCGCGGCCGCCGCCTGCACGGTCGACTACAAGGTGCAGAACGACTGGGGAAGCGGCTTCACCGCCGCCGTGACCGTCACCAACAACGGTGCCGCCACCTCGAACTGGTCGCTGGGATGGACCTACGCCGGCAGTCAGAAGGTCACCAACGGCTGGAACGCCAAGGTCAGCCAGAGCGGTGCCGCCGTCACCGCGGCCAACGAGTCGTACAACGGCACCCTCGCCACGGGTGGTTCGGCGAGCTTCGGCTTCCAGGCCACCTACAGCGGCGCCAACGCGGTCCCGGCCACCTTCACCCTCAACGGCGTGACGTGCAACGTCGACGGCGGACCGACCGACCCGACGGACCCCACCGGACCGTCCGACCGGGTGAACAACCCCTATGAGGGCGCCAAGGTCTACGTGAACCCCGAGTGGTCCGCGAAGGCGGCCGCCGAACCGGGCGGCTCCCGGATCGCGAACCAGCCCACCGGTGTGTGGCTCGACCGGATCGCCGCCATCAACGGCGTGAACGGCGGCATGGGGCTGCGCGATCACCTCGACGAGGCGCTGACGCAGAAGGGCTCGGGCGAACTCGCCGTCCAGCTCGTCATCTACAACCTCCCCGGCCGTGACTGCGCCGCCCTCGCCTCCAACGGCGAGCTGGGCCCGACAGAGATCGACAAGTACAAGACGCAGTACATCGACCCGATCGCCGAGATCCTCGCCGACCCGAAGTACGCGGGTCTCAGGATCGTCACCACGGTCGAGATCGACTCGCTGCCCAACCTGGTCACCAATGTCAGCGGCCGGCCGACCGCCACGCCGAACTGCGACGTGATGAAGGCCAACGGCAACTACCAGAAGGGCGTCGGCTACGCCCTGAACAAGCTCGGCGACATCGGCAACGTCTACAACTACATCGACGCCGGCCACCACGGCTGGCTCGGCTGGGACGACAACTTCGGCGCCTCCGCCGACATGTTCAAGACCGCCGCCACCACCGAGGGCGCGACCGTCGGCGACGTGCACGGCTTCATCGTCAACACCGCCAACTACAGCGCCCTGAAGGAGGACAACTTCAAGATCGAGGACTCGGTGAACGGAACCTCCGTGCGCCAGTCCAAGTGGGTCGACTGGAACCGCTACACCGACGAGCTGTCCTACGCCCAGGCCATGCGCGCGAAGCTGGTCTCGATCGGCTTCGACCAGAACCTCGGCATGCTGATCGACACCTCGCGCAACGGCTGGGGCGGCACTGCCCGGCCCACCGGTCCGGGTGCCACGACCAACGTGGACACCTACGTGAACGGTGGACGCTACGACCGCCGCATCCACCTCGGGAACTGGTGCAACCAGTCCGGAGCCGGCCTCGGCGAACGTCCGCAGTCCAGTCCCGCCGCGGGGATCGACGCGTACGTGTGGATGAAGCCCCCGGGCGAGTCCGACGGAGCGAGCGAGGAGATCCCGAACGACGAGGGCAAGGGCTTCGACCGGATGTGCGACCCCACCTACGAGGGCAACGCGCGCAACGGCAACAACCCCTCGGGCGCGCTGGCGAACGCCCCGGTCTCCGGGCACTGGTTCTCCGCGCAGTTCCAGGAGCTGATGAAGAACGCCTACCCGCCGCTGTCGTGAGCGGCTTCCCCCACGGGTGAGTCACCGGGGTCCGGTCCTTGCGGGCCGGGCCCCGGCGGCCTCCACCATTTTGCGGTACCGGCAACATTGTTTGCCCGAACGGGGTGAGTCGTCGCACCCTGAGGTCACCGCGAACGGGAGGCTGACCAGCATGGCGCACGACCACCACCACGACGAGCACGGTTCCGCGCACGGGCACGGGCACGGACACGGAACCGGACACGGACACGACCACACCGACCTGGACTGGGCCGAGATGGCCCCGCTGCTGGAGGCGCAGGCCGAGCTGTACACGCCGCTGTACCGGCAGGCCATGAGCTGGCTGGCGCGGGAGGTGACCGACCCCGGCCTGGTCGTCGACGTCGGCAGCGGACCGGGAGTCGTCTCCTGCGAGTTCGCCGACGTCTTCCCCGGCGCCCGCGTCGTCGCCGCCGACGGCGCCGGTCCGCTGCTGGACCGGGCCCGGGACCGGGCCGCCCGGCTCGGTGTCGCCGACCGCTTCGGCACCCTCACCGGCGACCTGCCCGGCGCCCTGGGCGAGCTGGAGTACCCCGCCGACCTGATGTGGGCGAGCCAGAGCCTGCACCACCTCGGCGACCAGCGCGCCGCCCTCGCCGCCCTCGGCGGGCACCTCGCGCCCGGCGGCACGCTGGCGATCCTGGAGGGTGGACTGCCCGCCCGGTTCCTGCCCCGCGACATCGGCTTCGGGCGTCCCGGGCTCCAGGCCAGGATCCACGCCGTGGAGGAGGACTTCTTCGCCGAGATGCGCGCGAGCCTGCCCGGCTCGGTGCCCGAGACGGAGGACTGGCCCGCGCTGCTGACCGCCGCCGGCCTGAAGCACACCGGCACCCGCAGCTTCCTCCTCGACCTGCCCGCGCCCGTCTCCGACGCGGCCCGCGACTACGCGGCTTCCTCTCTCTCCCGGCTCCGCGAGCGGGTCGGCGACGGTCTGGACGCCGGGGACCGGGACACCCTGGACCGGCTCCTGGACCCCGGGGACGAGGGGAGCGTGCACCGGCGGCAGGACGTGTTCGTGCTGGTGGCGCACACCGTGTACACGGCGGTACGGCCGGTCTGAAACGCCGCCGTACCGGGCCCTTGACTTCGAGAGCGCTCCAAGTGATGGACTCCCCTCCGTCCGGAAGCAATGCCTGCGCGGACACGCGGGCACAGACACAGGGGGAACCATGACCGACGCACCGGTCGCGCTCATCACCGGCGGCGGCAGCGGTATCGGAGCCGCCGTCGCCCGGCGGCTGCTGGACGCGGGGCACCGGGTGGCCGTCACCGGGCGCGGGGAGGCGAGGCTGCGCGCGTTCGCCGGTGAACTCGGCGATCCCGAGGGCCTGCTGACCCTGGCCGGCGACGCCGCCGACCACACCCGGGTGGCCTCCGCCGTCGAAGCGACGCTCAAGGAGTTCGGCCGCCTCGACACGGTGGTCGCCAACGCGGGGTTCGCCACCCACGACACGGTGGCCGAGGGCGACCCCGAGGGCTGGACGGAGATGGTGCTGACCAACGTGCTCGGACCCGCGCTGCTGATCAGGGCGTCGATCGACGCCCTGAAGCAGACGCGTGGGCGGATCGTGCTGGTCGGCAGCGTCGCCGGGTTCGTGAACACCCCGGGCAACCTCTACGGTGCCACGAAGTGGGCCGTGACCGGTCTCGCCGAGAACACCCGCAGGGAGGTCACCCAGTGGGGTGTCGGCGTGACCCTGATCGCGCCCGGCCGGGTGGAGACCCCGTTCTGGGAGGCGACCGGCGGTCTGCCGCCCGGCGAGCTGCTCACCGCCGACCAGATCGCCGACTCGATCGTCTGGGCCACCACCCAGCCGGCCGGCGTCGACGTCAACACGGTGGTCGTACGGCCGCTGGGTCAGCCCAACTGACGGGAGGGGAGGGGTCCGGCCGGACCCCTCCCCTCGCGCATGACGCTCAGGCGGTGCTCAGGAGTTGACCTCCGCCGGGTCCGAGCCCAGACGCCGGTCCTCGTTCAGCGCGCTGATCGCCGCCAGGTCCTCGGTGTCCAGGGCGAAGCCGAACACGTCGATGTTCTCCTTGATCCGCGACGGGGTCACGGACTTCGGGATCACCACGTTGCCGAGCTGGAGGTGCCAGCGCAGCACGACCTGGGCCGGCGTGCGGTTGTGCTTCTGGGCGATGGCCACGATCGCCGGGATCTCCAGGATCCCCTTGCCGGAGCCGAGCGGGGACCATGCCTCGGTGGCGATGCCCTGCTCCGCGTGGACCTCGCGGGAGGCGTGCTGCTGGAGGTGCGGGTGCAGCTCGATCTGGTTGACGGCCGGGACGACGGACGTCTCACCGGTCAGCCGCTCCAGGTGCTCCGGCAGGAAGTTGGAGACGCCGATGGCCCGCACCCGCCCGTCGGCGAGCAGCTTCTCGAACGCCTTGTACGTGTCGACATACCGATCCTTGGCCGGTACCGGCCAGTGGATCAGGTAGAGGTCCAGGTACTCCAGGCCCAGCTTCGCCAGTGAGGCGTCGAAGGCGCGGAGGGTGGAGTCGTACCCCTGCTCGCTGTTCCAGAGCTTGGTGGTGACGAAGAGATCCTCGCGGGCCACGCCGGAGGCGGCGAGTGCCCTGCCGGTGCCCTCTTCATTGCCGTAGATCGCCGCGGTGTCGATGCTGCGGTACCCGGCCTCCAGCGCCTGGACCACGGCCGTCTCTGCCTCGTCGTCCGGCACCTGCCAGACGCCGAAGCCCAGCTGGGGCATCTCGACGCCGTTGTTCAGGATGATCGGGGGGACCTTGCTGCTCACGAGCTCTTGATCCTTCGGTTGTGGTCAGGTGGTACTCATATCGTCAACGATCACGAGCCCGTGCGCATTCCTGACCGGGGAACTCACGCCGTGTAGAGCGCCGCGACCTCAGCACCGTAGGCCTTCTCGATGGCCTTGCGCTTCAGTTTCAGCGAAGGCGTCAGCAGGCCGTGCTCCTCCGTGAACGGCTGGGCGAGGATGCGGAAGGTGCGGATCGACTCGGCCTGCGACACGAGCGTGTTGGCCGCGACGACCGCGCGCCGCACCTCCGTCTCCAGGTCGGAGTCGTGCACCAGGTCGGCCGGGGGCATCTGCGGCTTGTTCCGCATGGCCAGCCAGTGCTCGACCGCCTCCTGGTCCAGGGTGATGAGGGCGGCGACGTAGGGGCGGTCGTTGCCGACGACGATGCACTGGTTGATCAGCGGGTGGTCCCGCACGCGCTCCTCCAGCAGCCCCGGGGAGACGCTCTTGCCGCCGGAGGTCACCAGGATCTCCTTCTTGCGGCCGGTGATGGTGAGGTAGCCGTCCTCGTCCAGGGCGCCCAGGTCGCCGGTGGCCAGCCATCCGTCGTGCAGGGTCTCGTCGGTGGCCTTCGGGTTGTTGAGATAGCCCTGGAAGACGTTCTCGCCGTTCAGCCAGATCTCGCCGTCGTCCGCGATGTGCACGGTGACGCCGGGGACGGGGCGGCCGACCGTGCCGTAGCGGGTGCGCTCGGGCGGGTTGGCGGTGGCCGCCGCCGTGGACTCGGTCAGGCCGTAGCCCTCGTAGATCTGCACGCCCGCGCCCGCGAAGAACAGACCCAGCCGCCGGTCCATCGCGGAGCCGCCCGACATGGCGTTGCGGATGCGCCCGCCCATCGCCGCCCGCACCTTGGCGTAGACGAGTTTGTCGAACAACTGGTGCTGCATCCGCAGTCCCGCGGACGGCCCCGGCCCGGTGCCCCAGGCCTTCGCCTCCACCGCGTCGGCGTACTTGACGGCCACGTCGACGGCCTTCTCGAAGGGGCCGCCCTTGCCCTCCTTCTCGGCCTTGCGCCGGGCCGCGTTGAACACCTTCTCGAAGATGTACGGCACGGCCAGGATGAAGGTGGGTCTGAAGGCCGCCAGGTCGGGCAGCAGGGCCGCGGCGTTCAGCTGCGGCTGGTGGCCGAAGCGGACCTTGCCGCGGATCGCCGCGACCTCCACCATCCGGCCGAAGACGTGGGCGAGCGGCAGGAACAGCAGGGTCGACGCCTCGTCGCCCTTCTTGGAGTGGAACACCGGCTCCCACCGCTCGATGACGGTGTCCGCCTCCCACATGAAGTTGCCGTGCGAGATGACACAGCCCTTGGGCCGTCCGGTGGTGCCGGAGGTGTAGATGATGGTGGCGACCGAGTCGGGCGTGACCGCCTTGCGATGCCGGTGGATCACGTCGTCGTCGAGGTGCGCCCCCGCGTCGTACAGCTCCTGGACGGCGCCCGAGTCGAGCTGCCACAGGCCGCGCAGGTGCGGCAGCCGGTCGATGACGGTGGCGATGGTCATCGCGTGGTCCTCGTGCTCCACGACCGCGGCCGTCACCTCGGCGTCGTACAGCATCCACATGCACTGGTCGGCCGAGGAGGTCGGGTAGACCGGCACCACCTGGGCGCCGATCGTCCACAGGGCGAAGTCGAACAGGGTCCACTCGTAGCGGGTGCGGGACATGATGGCGACCCGGTCGCCGAAGCGGATGCCCTGGGCGAGCAGGCCCTTGGCGAGCGCCAGCACCTCGTCGCGGAACGCACCGGCGGTGACGTCCCGCCACTGCCCGTCCGCGTCCTTGCGCCCCAGCGCGATGTGCGCCGGATCCTCCTGGGCATGCTCGAAGACGACGTCGGCCAGACCGCCCACCGGCGGTGCCGACGTCAAGGGAGGACTGGTGAACTCACGCAAACCCCGCTCCCCGCTCTGGAATGAAGCCCCGCACAGCGCGGTGAAAGCTACCCCACCCGAAGCGGGGACGGGAGGGGTGCCAAATCCGAGCAGGGCTCATGTTCGCGCTGGTCAGCGAGAGAAAATGCGCTCACATGGGGAAGGGTCGGACAGTTTCCTGACGGTTGAGTAAGTTTCGGTGGCGTAATCTCCACCGAATCTGTACGACCCACTTACCGCCGGTACGGTGCCGCCGGCTCCTTCGCCGCGGCCGGCGTTGTGGCGGCCTTTGCGCGCGTGTCGCGGCTCTCGCGGCCGGCCCGCACGAGCACGAGCACCAGCACCCCGGCGACGGCCGCGACCGTGCCTGCGGTCAGCGCCGCGGCGTTCAGCCCGGAGGCGAACGCGGCGCGCAGCGCGTGCTCGCCGAACACGCCCTCCAGGGCGCCGGCCGCACCGCCGGCCAGACCGTGCGCCGCGTCGTGCGGCAGCGTGTCCGTCATCCGCGCGGTCAGCACGGTGCCGAACACGGCGATGCCGAGCGCGTACCCGAGCTGCCGGAAGGTGTTGACCGCGCCGCCCGCCATCCCGGCCCGCTCCGCCGGCACCGCCGCCAGCGCGGCGCCCGCGATCCCCGGCGACACCAGGCCCGTACCGACGCCCACCAGCAGCAGCCCCGGCACCAGGGCGGACGCGCCGGACGAGGCGTCCAGGAACGCCATGGCGTACTGCCCCGCCGCGATCAGCAGCAGCCCGCCCCCGATGGTGAAGCGGGCGGGCACCCCGTGCAGCAGCCGCCCGCCCGCCGCGGCCACCACGAACGACGCCAGCGACAGCCACACGAACACCAGCCCGCCCCGCACCGGGCTCATCCCGAGCAGCGTCTGCAGCCAGATGGAGGTGTACGCCATCACGCCGAACGCCGCCGCGTTGAAGGCCAGCGCGCCCAGCATCACGCCCGAGAACGCGGGCCGCAGGAACAGTCGCGGGTCGAGCAGCGGATCGGCGGCCCGGCGCTCGACGGCGACGAAGCCGCCCAGCGCCACCGCCGCGAGGGCGAAGGAGACGAGGGTGCCCGCCTCCGACCAGCCGTGCGAACCGGCCCGCACCGCCCCGTAGGTCACCGCACCCGCGAACGCCGCGAACGTGGCCGTACCCGCCCAGTCCACGCGACGCCCGCCGGCGCCACGCGACTCGGGCACCACGCGCAGCGTCAGCCAGACCGCCGCCACGCTCACCGGCAGGTTCACCCAGAAGATCCACCGCCAGCCCGGACCGTCCGTGAGCAGCCCGCCGAGCACCGGCCCCACGGCCGCCGCGGCACCGCTGACCGCACCCCACACGCCGAGCGCCATCGACCGCCGGCGCCCCTGGTACACCGAGCCGAGCAGCGGCAGCGTGGTGGCGAACATCGCCGCCGCGCCCACGCCCTGGAGTCCCCGCGCGGCGACCAGCATCCCCGGCCCGGTGGCCAGCCCGCACAGCAGCGACGCCGCCGCGAACAGCACCACGCCCGCCACGTGCACCCGGCGGCGTCCCAGGACGTCGGCGGCGGCTCCCATGCCCAGCAGCAGCGCCGCCAGTGCCAGCGCGTAGCCGTCCATCACCCACTGCAGATCGCTGAGCGACGCGTGCAGCCCCCGGGCCATGTCCGGCAGCGCGACGACCGCGATCGTCACGTCCAGCAGCAGCATGAACGTCCCGAGGCACACCGCCGTCAGCGGCCCCCATGTACGCATTCCGTCTTCTCCCTGTGTGCGACGACTTCCCGTGCCTCCGTACGATGAGGCGCACACGGCCGATCGCGCCGGTCCTCGGCGTCCGGCCGACGAAATCCGATGGGAACTGCCGTCATGCGGATGGAATCCGACACCTTCGACGAGCTGGACCTGCGCGTCCTCGATGCACTGGAGGTCAACGGCCGCGCCTCCTTCAGCCGGATCGGGGCGGTCCTCGGCGTCTCCGACCAGACCGTCGCCCGCCGCTACCGCAGGCTGTGCGCCGAGGGCGGTCTGCGGGTGGTCGCCGTGCGGGACGCCCAGCGGCTCGGCCAGGACCACTGGACGCTGCGGCTGCGCTGCGTCCCCGACAGCGCCTCCGCCATCGCGGACGCCCTCGCCAAGCGGCCCGACACCAGCTGGATCGGGCTGGCGGCGGGCGGTACGGAGATCATCTTCGGTACCCGTCCGCGCAGCGCGGGGGACCGGGACGACCTGCTGCTCGGCAAGCTGCCGCGCACCCCGCGCGTCCTGGAGATCCACGCCCACCAGATCCTGCACCGCTTCTACGGCGGACCCAGCGGCTGGCTGCGCAAGTTCGCCGTACTCAGTGACGACGAGGTCGCCGCCCTGCGCCCCCGGCACGGCCCGGCGGCGCGGGAACCGGCCCGCATCGAGCCCGAGGACGAGCCGCTGCTGGCCGTCCTGGAACGCGACGGGCGCGCCACCCACCCGGAGTTGCAGCGGGCCACCGGGCGTTCCGAGTCCGCCGTCAAGCGCCGCCTCGCCGCGCTGTTCGCCTCCGGGGCCGTCTACGTCGACGTGGAGTACCACTCCGAGATCCTCGGCTACCCCACGGCCGCCGTCCTGTGGATCACCACCAGCCCGGCCGCCCTCCACCGGGTGGGCCAGGCCCTCGCCGCGCACAACGAGATCGCCCACGCCGCCGCCACCGCCGGCCCGTCCAACATCATTGCCACGGCGGTCGTCCGCAACACCGCCGACCTCTACGCCTACCTCAGCGGGCCGCTCGGCCGGCTGGAGGGCGTCCAGCACGTGGAGGCGTCGCCCTTTCTGCGCCGGGTCAAGCAGCTCACCTACCCGAGCCCCGCCCGCTGAGGCCGGTGCAGCCGGTCGCCGCCCGCGAGGACCGCCGCCGCCAGCGCGTCCGCCGCACCCTGCGCGGAGGGACGGCGCCGGCCGTGCACCAGCACGAAGTCGACGCGGCCCAGCTCGGGCAGCCCGGCCCGGTCCGGGACGCGCACCAGACCGGGCGGGACGAGCCCGCGCGAGTGCGCCATCACGCCCAGGCCCGCGCGGGCGGCCGCGATCAGGCCGTTGAGGCTGCCGCTGGTGCACGCGACGTGCCACTCCCGGCCCTGCCGCTGGAGGGCCTCCAGCGCGAGCGCCCGGGTGATGCCCGGCGGCGGATAGACGATCAGCGGCACCGGGCGGTCGGGGTCGAGACGCAGCCGCTCCGCGCCGATCCACACCAGCCGGTCGCTCCAGACCGGCTCGCCCCGCGGGTCCTCGGGCCGCCGCTTGGCCAGCACCAGGTCCAGCTCCCCGTCGGCCAGCTGCCGGTGCAGCGTGCCCGACAGCTCCACCGTCAGTTCCAGGTCGACCTCGGGGTGGTCGTGCCGGAAGCCCTCCAGGATCTCCGGCAGCCGGGTCAGCACGAAGTCCTCCGAGGCCCCGAACCGGAGCCGCCCGCGCAGCCGGGTACCGCCGAAGAAGGCGGTGGCCTGCTCGTGCACCTCCAGGATGCGGCGGGCGAACCCGAGCATCGCCTCCCCGTCCTCCGTCAGCTCCACCGAGTGCGTGTCGCGGCTGAACAGCTGACGCCCCGTGGCGTCCTCCAGCCGCCGCACGTGCTGGCTCACGGTCGACTGACGCAGCCCGAGCCGCCGGGCGGCCTGGGTGAAGCTCAGCGTCTGCGCCACCGACAGGAACGTACGCAGGTGGGAGGGGTCGTACACGGCACCAGGCTATCGCGGTACGTGATGACAGTCAGAGCGGTATACCGGATTCCCGATCGCAGCGTGGGCGAGCAGGATGGAGCGGGGACCCGCGAGCCTTCGGCCGTGAGCCCTCGAACGACCGTGAACAAGCAAGTGGAGCACCGTGAAACGCCTGCGATGGCCCCGTTGGATGCCGATCGACCCGTACATCCTGCTGCTGCTCGGGACGGTGGGCCTCGCGGCCCTGCTGCCGGCCCGCGGCACGGGCGCGGACGTCGCCTCCGGTGCCTCCACCGCGGCGATCGCGTTCCTCTTCTTCCTCTACGGCGCCCGGCTCTCCACCCGTGAGGCGATGGACGGGGTACGTCACTGGCGGCTCCACGTCACCGTGCTGGCCTGCACCTTCGTCGTGTTCCCGCTGCTCGGGCTGGCGTCGCGCGGACTCGTGCCCGTCTTCCTGACCGACCCCCTCTACCAGGGCCTGCTCTTCCTCACCCTGGTCCCCTCCACCATCCAGTCCTCGATCGCCTTCACCTCCATGGCCCGCGGCAACGTGCCCGCCGCGATCTGCGCCGGGTCGTTCTCCTCGCTGGTGGGCATCGTCGTCACGCCGCTGCTGGCCGCCGCCCTGCTCGGCAGCGGCGGAGGCGGGTTCTCCGCCGACTCGCTGCTGGAGATCGTGCTGCAACTGCTGGTGCCGTTCGCCGCCGGGCAGGTGCTGCGCCGCTGGATCGGGGGTTTCGTCGCCCGGCACAAGAAGGTCCTCCAGCTCGTCGACCGCGGCTCGATCCTCCTCGTCGTCTACACCGCGTTCAGCGAGGGCATGGTCCAGGGCATCTGGCATCAGGTGAGCCCCGTCCGGCTGGCCGGGCTGCTGGCCGTGGAGGCGGTACTGCTCGCCGTGATGCTGCTGCTGACCTGGTACGGGGCGAAGGGGCTCGGCTTCGGCCGGGAGGACCGGATCGCGATCCAGTTCGCGGGGTCGAAGAAGTCGCTCGCCGCCGGACTGCCCATGGCGAGCGTCCTGTTCGGCGCCCACGCCTCGCTGGCCGTGCTGCCGCTGATGCTCTTCCACCAGATGCAGCTCATGGTGTGCGCGGTCATCGCCAAGCGCCGCTCCCACGACCCGGAGGCGCCCGCGCCCGGCGACGGCACCGCCGCGCCGGCACCCGCACCGGTGGGCTCCGGCCACCGCTGAGTCCCCCGGGGGACTCTCAGTCGCCCGCCGCCACCCCGTCCACGGTGTCCATGGGCAGGTGCAGGACGGTGTTCCCGACGGCCGCGGGCGGGTCCGCGGCGGCGATCTCCTCGTCGGTCAGCGCCCGGTTCCACACGTGCACGTCGTCGACCGCGCCGGTGAGGCGGGCCCTGCCGTCCACGCGCTCGCCGATGTGCACGCCGAACGGCGAGTCGCGGCCGACCGACCCGGGCACGTCCGCCGTCTCGCCGACCGCCGTGCCGTCCACGAACAGCGCGAGCCGGCCCCCGCCACGGCGCAGCGCCAGGTGGTGCCAGCGCCCGTCGTTGAGCGCGCCGTCGGTGCGCACCCACGCCGAGCGCGGGGCCGCCGCGCCGTCGCGCGCGGTGATCAGCCCCTGGACCCGCCCGGCGCCGGGTTCGGCCCGCAGCCACACCTGTGGCTGCGAGGTCCCGACGCCGCCCATCCACAGCAGCGGCTGCTCCCCGTCGGCCGCCGAATACCGGAACCGCAGCGATGCCGTGAAGTCACCGGCCCCCAGCGGCAGCCGCTCGTCGAACGGCAGCCGTACGGCGTCGTCGGCGCCGTCGAGGGCGAGCGCGCCGCCCACCGCGCCCGACGTCGTCCCGGCACCGCCGAGCACCGCGGCGGGTGCCGCGCCGGGGGCGAGGTCCGGGGTGGTGGGATCGGCGGCCCGGCGCGGCAGGAGCCAGTCCTCGGTGAAGCGGGCGAAGCGGATCTCGTCGCGGGCGTCGACCGCCCCGGCCTCGTACAGGAGGCCCACCGTCGTGTCGTCGACGGCCACCATGTCGGAGTAGCCGGACCAGTCCCGGGTGACGACGGTGCCGCGGTCCACGCTGTCCCAGGTCGCGCCGGAGTCGTAGGAGGAGCGGACCGACATCGTCCGGCGACGGTCGGGATCGGCGGGGGCGGAGAGCAGCATCCGGTCGCCCAGGCGGAGCAGGGCCCCCTGCACCTGCGGGGTGTACAGGTCGGGCAGGGTACGGAAGGGGGCCTCGAAGCTGTCGCCGCCGTCCCTGCTGACGGCCTGGGTGCGGTGGCCGAGGTCGGTGCCCCGCTCCTCCCGGCCGCTGACCAGGAGCGCTCCGTCGGCGCGCTCGGTGAGGGTCAGTTCGGAGGGCTTCTGCCGGAAGGTGCCGTCGGCGGCGACGGGCCAGGTGTCGGTGGCGCCGACCTTCCAGTGCTCGCCGCCGTCGTCGCTGACCACGAGGGCCGCGTGGTTGGCGGTGACCCGGTCGCCGTCCCAGGTCTCGGCGTTGACGCCGACGACGAGGCGCCCGGGGTGGCCGCCGCCCGTGAGCTGGACGCCGTGCACGGGGCCGGTGGCGTACCAGGAGTTCCAGTCGGCCGGCAGGATCTCGGGGCTCAGGTCGCGGGGCGCGGACCAGGTGCGGCCGTCGTCGTCGCTGTACTGGAGGTGGGGCGTGCGGGCGCAGGGGATCGCGCAGTTGGCGGCGTCGGTGCGGCCGGCGTTGTAGGTCTCGGTCAGCAGGACGCGGCCGGTGGCGCGGTCGACGACCGGAGCAGGGTTGCCGTGCGTGTCGCCGCCGCCGTCGTTGACGACCTGGAGCGGGCCCCAGGTGCGTCCGCCGTCGGTGGAGCGCTTGAGGACGACGTCGATGTCGGCGGCGTCCCCGCAGTTCAGGACGCGGCCCTCGGCGAAGGCGAGCAGCGTGCCGTCCGTCGTCCGCACGATCGCCGGGATGCGGAAGCAGGCGTAGCCGCCCGGGTCGGTGGCCGCCCGGAAGAGGACCCGCTCCTCGAACTCCGGCGCCCGGCTCTCGGACCGGGCGTGGGCCGGCAGGGGGGTCACGGCCAGTGCGGAGAGCGCCGCGAGGGCGAACCAGGGGATGCGCGCACGCGTGCGGGAACGTGATGACGGCATGGGATGGTCTGCCCTTCGGACGGCTGGTGGGAGCCGGTCGTTCGGACATCAGTACAGCAGTACGATCCGAGCGCGCCCTGCATGATCACGCGCGTGTCGGCGGCCGCTGGGGGGTCAGCCGGCCACCGCCTGCCCCTGGACTCGTCCGGGTCGACGCCGGTGAAGGCGGCCGGCGACGTCGAGGCGGGGCCCCGCGGCGCAGGGGGCGCTCCCCGCCGGCCGGGACCCCGCCGCCGTGCCGCGGGGAGCGGGGTCAGCCCTGGGCGGCCGCGGCCCTCAGGGCGACGCGGTCCTCGCCCGCGTACACGTTCATGGAGCTGCCGCGCAGGAACCCGACCAGCGTCAGCCCCGTCTCGGCGGCCAGGTCCACCGCGAGCGAGGACGGTGCCGACACCGCGGCCAGCACCGGGATGCCCGCCATCACGGCCTTCTGCGCCAGCTCGAAGGAGGCCCGGCCCGACACCAGCAGCACGGAGCGGGAGAGCGGCAGGTCCCCGTTCTGCAGGGCACGGCCGACCAGCTTGTCGACCGCGTTGTGCCGCCCCACGTCCTCCCGTACGTCGACCAGCTCTCCGTCCTCGGTGAACAGGGCCGCCGCGTGCAGTCCGCCGGTCCGGTCGAAGACCCGCTGGGCCGCGCGCAGCCGGTCCGGCAGGTCCGCCAGCAGCTCCGGGGTCACCAGGACCGGGGGAGTGTCGGCGATGGGCCAGCGGGCCGTGGTCCGCACCGCGTCCAGGCTCGCCTTGCCGCACAGCCCGCAGGACGAGGTCGTGTAGACGTTCCGCTCCAGGGTGATGTCGGGGACCGACACGCCGGGGGAGGTCCGCACGTCGACCACGTTGTACGTGTTCGAGCCGTCGGCCGTGGCGCCGGCGCAGTACACGATGTTCTGGAGATCGTCCTGCTCGGCGAGCACGCCCTCGCTGACCAGGAAGCCGGCCGCCAGCGCGAAGTCGTCGCCGGGGGTGCGCATCGTGATCGCCAGCGGCTTGCCGTTCAGCCGGATCTCCAGCGGTTCCTCGGCGACGAGCGTGTCCGGGCGGGTGGAGACCGCGCCGTCCCGTACGCGGATCACCTTGCGTCGTTCCGTGACTCGTCCCATGTCGTGCCCCTTGCCGGTCAGTCCCGGTTCTGTACGTGCTGGTAGCCGAAGCGGCCCTTGATGCAGAGGTTGCCGTGGGTCACCGGGTTGTCGTGCGGCGAGGTGACCTTCACGATCTCATTGTCCTGCACATGGAGCGTGAGGTTGCAGCCCACTCCGCAGTACGCGCACACCGTCGTCGTCGCGGTCTGCCGCTCCTCGTCCCACGTCCCGGCGGCCCGCATGTCGAACTCCGACTTGAAGGAGAGGGCGCCCGTGGGGCACACCTCGATGCAGTTGCCGCAGTAGACGCACGCCGAGTCGGTCAGCGGGCCGTCGTGCTCCACCGCGATCCGGGCGTCGAAACCCCGGCCGGAGACCGAGATGGCGAAGCTGTTCTGCCACTGGTCGCCGCAGGCGTCCACGCACTTGTAGCAGAGGATGCACTTGCCGTAGTCCCGCACGTACAGGTCGTTGTCGACGCGCGGCTCCTCGTCGACCCGCGCCGCGTCCGGGCCGAAGCGGTCCGGCTTCGCCTCGTACTCCTTGATCCACTGCGCGACCGACGGGGTCGTCGACAGGTCGACCGAGGACGCGAGCAGTTCGAGCACCACCTTGCGGCTGTGCCGGGCGCGCTCGGTGTCCGTGCGCACCACCATGCCCTCCTCCGCGCGGCGCGAGCAGGCCGGGGCGAGCGTCCGGGCGCCCTCGACCTCCACCACACAGACCCGGCAGGCGTTCTTCGGGGTGAGCGTGTCGCCCTGGCACAGGGTCGGGACGTCCTTCCCGGCGGCCCGGCAGGCGTCCAGGATCGTCGACCCCTCGGGGACCCGGGCCTCCTGCCCGTCGAGGGTGAACTCCACCAGCCGGCGCGGCACTCCGAGCGGTATCGCGGTCATTCGTACGCCCCCAGACGGTCGATGGCGGATTCCACGGCGTTCCACGCGGTCTGCCCCAGACCGCAGATCGAGGAGTCCCGCATCGCCCGCCCGACCTCCCGCAGCAGTGCGACGTCCCCGGCCGCGGCGGCACCCGTGCGGTCCGCGATCCGGTGCAGCGCCTCCTCCTGACGCACCGTCCCGACCCGGCACGGCACGCACTGCCCGCACGACTCGTCGCGGAAGAACTCGGCGATGCGCAGCAGCAGCCGGGGCAGCGGAACGGTGTCGTCGAAGGCCATGACGACTCCGGAGCCGAGCGTCGTGCCGGCCTCGCGGGTGCCCTCGAAGGTGAGCGGGATGTCGAGCTCGTCGGGGCGGACGAACCCGCCGGCCGCCCCGCCCAGCAGCACCGCCCGCAGGTTGTCCCGGACACCGGCGAGCGTGAGCAGCTCGCCCAGCGTCGCGCCGAAGGGGAGTTCGTACACGCCTGGCCTGCGCACGCTGCCCGACACGCAGAACAGTTTCGGCCCGGTGGACGCCGGCGTGCCGATCGCCGCGTACGCCTGGGCGCCCATGGTCAGGATCGGCAGGACGTTGACCAGCGTCTCGACGTTGTTCTCCACCGTCGGCTTGCCGAACAGGCCCTTCTCCACGGGGAACGGGGGCTTGGAGCGCGGCTCGCCCCGGTAGCCCTCGATGGAGTTGAACAGGGCGGTCTCCTCACCGCAGATGTACGCGCCCGCGCCCCGCCGGATCTCGATGTCGAAGGCGTAGCCCTGGCCGAGGACGTCGTCGCCGAGCAGGCCGCGGGCGCGGGCCTGCGCGAGGGCGTGGGTGAGGCGGGCGAGGGCGCGCGGGTACTCGCCGCGGAGGTAGAGGTAGCCGCGGTGCGCGCCCGTCGCGTAGGCCGCGATCGTCATCGCCTCGACCAGGGCGTACGGGTCGCCCTCCATCAGGACGCGGTCCTTGAAGGTGCCCGGCTCGGATTCGTCGGCGTTGCAGACCAGGTAGTGCGGGTGGTCGGGCTGGGCGGCGGTCGCCTGCCACTTGCGTCCGGTGGGGAAGGCGGCGCCGCCGCGGCCGACCAGACCGGCGTCGGTGACCTCGCGGATGACGCCCGCGGGGCCGAGGGCGAAGGCGCGGCGCAGGGCGGTGTAGCCGCCGGCGGCGCGGTAGGCGTCGAGGGAGGCGGGGTCGGTGGTGCCGATCCGTTTGAGCAGGGTGAGGGTGGGGTCGCCGGTCTGCGGGACCGCGAGGGCGGGGGCGGGTTCGGGCGGGGCGTCCTCGGGGGTGGTGGCCGCGGTGATGGCGGCCTCGGGGGTCGCGGGGGCGGTGACGGCGGTGGCGTAACGGGTTTCTCTCCCCCGCCGCCCCTTCCCGTTCCCGACCCCGGGGGCTGCCGCCCCCGGACCCCCGCTGTCGGCCTGGACGGCCTCGTCCTCAAACGCCGGACGGGCTGGAGTGCCCGCGCGTATCGCCAAGGCGGCGGGTGCTCGTTCGCACAGGCCCAGGCACGGGGAGCGTTCGACCTTGACGCCGTTCTCCGGGCCCAGGCGTGCCTCCACCGCCGCGCACAGCTCGCTCGCGCCCGCCGTCGCGCACGCCAGGTCGGTGCAGACGTGGAGGACCGTCGCCGGGCGGGGACGGACCGAGAACATGGCGTAGAACGTGGCGACGCCGTACGCCTCGGCCGGCGGCACGGTGAGGCGGCGGCACAGGTAGTCCAGGGCGCCCTCGCTGATCCAGCCGATCCGGTCGTTGAGGGCGTGCAGTCCGGGCAGCAGCAGGTCGCGGCGGTCCCGGGCCTCGCGGCCGCCGCGGGCCCACCTCAGGTCGGCATCGGAGCGGTCGGCGCCCTCCCAGGACGACTCGGGCGGGCCGAGCAGGGCGTCCACGGCCGCGCGTTCCTCGTCCGTCGGCTTGCCGTCACCGAAGCGCAGGTCCACCGGTGCTCACCTTCTCGATCCGGATCGCCGAGGCCTTGAACTCCGCCGTCCCGGCGATGGGGCAGTTGGCCTCGATGGTCAGCTGGTTGGTGTCCACCTCGTCGGGAAAGTGGAAGCTCATGAAGGCCAGCCCGGGGCGCAGCGCCGTGTCGACCCAGACGGGCGCCAGCAGCGAGCCGCGCCGCGAGGTCACCCGCACCTCCTCGCCGACCACCACCCCGTAGCGCTCGGCGTCCTCGGGGCACAGCTCGACGGACTCGCCACGGCGCAGCGGGGAGGCGTAACCGCCGGTCTGCACACCGGTGTTGTAGGAGTCGAGGCGCCGGCCGGTGGTGAGCCGGATCGGGTACTCCTCGTCGGTGAGGTCCACGGGCGGGTCGTGCGCCACGATCCCGAAGGGCGCGGGCAGACCACGCAGGGCCGGGTCCGGCTCCCACAACCTGCCGTGCAGATAGGTGGGTTCCAGTGCCTCGGTGCTCGGGCACGGCCACTGGATGCCCTGGTGCTCCTCCAGGCGGGCGTACGTCATCCCGTGGTGGTCCGGGGACAGGGAACGCAGTTCGTTCCAGACCGCCTCGGCGTCGGCGTACTTCCAGTCGTGGCCGAGGCGGGCCGCGAGGTCGCAGAGGATGTCGATGTCCTCCCGGGCCGTGCCGGGCGGGGTCACCGCCTTGCGGACGCGCTGGACGCGGCGTTCGCTGTTGGTGGTGGTGCCGTCGGTCTCCGCCCAGCCGGCCGTCGCCGGCAGGACCACGTCGGCCAGTTCGGCGGTCTTCGTCAGGAAGATGTCCTGGACGACGAGGAAGTCCAGGGCCCGCAGCCGGCGGATCGCCTGTTCGCTGTCGGCCTCCGACTGGGCCGGGTTCTCGCCGATGCAGTAGACGGCCCGCAGCGAGCCCTCCTCCATAGCCTCGAACATCTCGGTCAGGGTGAGGCCGTGGTGCGGCTGGATGACCGTGTCCCAGGCCGACTCGAACTTCAGCCGGACCTCCGGGTCCAGCACGTCCTGAAAGCCGGGCAGCCGGTTGGGGATGGCGCCCATGTCCCCGCCGCCCTGCACGTTGTTCTGGCCGCGCAGCGGCTGGAGGCCCGAGCCGTAGCGGCCGACGTGGCCGGTGAGCAGGGAGAGGTTGATCAGCGCGCGGACGTTGTCGGTGCCGTTGTGGTGCTCGGTGATGCCGAGGGTCCAGCACAGCTGGGCGCGCTCGGCGCGGGCGTAGGCGTGCGCCAGTTCGCGGATGGCGGCCGCCGGTACGCCCGTCACCTTCTCGGCGAGGGAGAGCGTCCAGGGCTCGACCAGCGCCCGGTACTCGGCGTAGCCGGTGGTGGCCCGTTCGATGAACGCCTCGTTGGCCAGCCCGGCGTGGATGATCTCGCGGCCGACCGCGTGCGCCAGCGGGATGTCCGTGCCCACGTTGGGCCCGAGCCAGCTCTCCGCCCACTCGGCGGTCGAGGTCCGGCGCGGGTCGACGGCGTACATGCGGGCGCCGGCCCGGATGCCCTTCAGCACGTGCTGGAAGAAGATCGGGTGCGCGAAGCGGGCGTTGGAGCCCCACATCACGATCAGGTCGGTGTGCTCGACCTCCTCGTACGACGAGGTACCGCCGCCCGATCCGAAGGCGGCCGACAGGCCCGCGACGCTGGGCGCGTGGCAGGTGCGGTTGCAGGAGTCGACGTTGTGGGTGCCCATCACCACCCGGGCGAACTTCTGCGCCACGTAGTTCATCTCGTTGGTGGCCCGGGCGCAGGAGAACAGCCCGAAGGCGCCGCGCGCCGCGGCCAGGCCCCGGGCGGTGCGGTCCAGCGCCTCGTCCCAGGTGGCGGGGCGGAAGGGCGCGTCGCGCGAGTCCCGGACGAGGGGGTGGGTGAGCCGGGTGTAGGTCTTCGGGTTCCGGTCCCGGCGGTTTCGTTGGCGTTGGCTCATGCGGCGCTCCTCAGCGCGAGCAGGTCCGACAGGGCGTGCACGGTGCGCAGGGTCGGCACCGGGACCCCGGTGATCTCCGCCAGCTCGACGACGGCCGCGAGCAGCACGTCCAGTTCGAGCGGCTTGCCGCGCTCCAGGTCCTGGAGCGTGGAGGTGCGGTGGTCGCCGACCCGCTCGGCGCCCGCGAGGCGGCGTTCGATGGAGACGCCGACCTCGCAGCCGAGCGCGGCGGCCACCGACAGCGTCTCGGTCATCATGGTCTCGATGACCTGCCGGGTGCCGCCGTGCAGGCACATCTGCCGCATGGTGGCGCGGGCCAGGGCGCTGATCGGGTTGAAGGAGATGTTGCCCAGCAGCTTCAGCCAGATGTCGCCGCGCAGGTCGGGCTCGACCGGGCACTTCAGGCCGCCCGCGCGCATCGCCTCGCTGAACGCCAGACACCGTGCCGAGACACCGCGGGCGGGCTCGCCCACGGAGAACCGGGTGCCTTCCACGTGCCGGACGACGCCCGGCTGTTCGAGTTCGGTGGCCGCGTAGACCACGCAGCCCACGGCCCGTTCGGGCGCGAGCACCGCGCTGACCGCGCCGGCCGGGTCCACGCTCTCCAGCCGGCGCCCGTCGTAGGGGCCGCCGTGGCCGTGGAAGTACCACCAGGGAATGCCGTTCTGGGCGGCCACGACCGCCGTGGTGTCGTGCAGCAGCGGCTCGATCAGCGGCCCGCACGCCGCGTACGAGTTGGCCTTCAGTCCCAGGAACACGTAGTCGGCCGGGCCGACTTCGCTCGGGTCGTCGGTGGCGCGGGGGTGCGCGGTGAAGTCGCCGCGCGGGCTGCGCACCTGTACCCCGTACTGCCTCATGGCCGCCAGATGCGGTCCACGGGCGATGAGATGCACGTCGGCGCCCGCACGGTGGAGCGCGGCACCGACGTAGGCGCCGATCGCCCCGGCGCCGAGGACTGCGACTTTCATGACGGGAAGCTCCGTTCGGTCGAGGGATACCGCGGAACTGCCGAACGAGATGTCGACGAAATATTGTCTACAGTATGGAGGTTGGCGCAGCAAGGCTTTGTGCAGCACTAGTGGTTGTGCGCTCAACAGTCTTCTCAAGCGCTTTCCCAGTCCATACGGTTGGGGACCCATGAGTCCCCCCGTCGCACCCCCGGGCTGGAGCCGCTGGCTCGTTCCCCCGGCAGCACTCTCGATCCATCTCTCCATCGGTCAGGCCTATGCCTGGTCCGTGTTCAAACCGCCTCTGGAATCAGCGCTCGGCCTCAGCGGCACCCAGAGCGCGCTCCCCTTCCAGCTGGGCATCGTCATGCTCGGCCTGTCGGCCGCGTTCGGCGGCACGCTCGTGGAGCGGCACGGCCCGCGCTGGGCGATGACCGTCGCCCTGGTCTGCTTCTCCTCCGGCTTCCTGATCTCCGCGCTCGGCGCCGCCGTGGAGCAGTACTGGCTGATCGTTCTCGGCTACGGCTTCGTCGGCGGCATCGGCCTCGGCATCGGCTACATCTCACCCGTCTCGACCCTGATCAAGTGGTTCCCGGACCGGCCGGGCATGGCCACCGGCATCGCCATCATGGGCTTCGGCGGCGGCGCCCTCATCGCCTCGCCCTGGTCGGCGCAGATGCTGGAGTCCTTCGGCACCGACAGCTCGGGGATCGCCCTCGCCTTCCTCGTGCACGGACTGGCGTACGCCGTCTTCATGCTGCTCGGCGTGCTGCTGGTGCGGGTGCCGCGCACCAAGGAGCGGGCGGACGGCACCCCGGTCGCCCTGGAGGGCGTGCAGGTCTCGGCGCGCGCCGCCCTGCGCACCCCGCAGTTCTGGCTGCTGTGGGTCGTGCTCTGCATGAACGTGACGGCCGGCATCGGCATCCTGGAGAAGGCCGCTCCGATGATCACGGACTTCTTCGCCGACACCTCCACACCGGTGTCGGTGACCGCCGCCGCGGGCTTCGTCGCCCTGCTGTCGGCGGCCAACATGGCGGGCCGGATCGGCTGGTCCTCGACCTCCGACCTGATCGGACGCAAGAACATCTACCGCGTCTACCTCGGCGTCGGCGCGGTGATGTACGCGCTGATCGCCCTGTTCGGCGACGCCTCCAAGCCGCTGTTCGTCCTGTGCGCCCTCGTCGTGCTGTCCTTCTACGGCGGCGGTTTCGCGACCATCCCCGCCTATCTGAAGGACCTCTTCGGCACCTACCAGGTCGGAGCCATCCACGGCCGGCTGCTCACCGCCTGGTCCACCGCCGGTGTGCTCGGTCCGCTGATCGTGAACTGGATCGCCGACCGGCAGGAGGAGGCCGGACGGCACGGCTCGGCGCTGTACGGCACCTCCTTCGTCATCATGATCGGGCTGCTGGTGGTCGGCTTCGTCGCCAACGAACTCGTCCGCCCGGTCCACGCCCGCCACCACCTGCCCGCCACCGAGGCACCGAAGGAGGCCGCCGATGTCCCCCGAGAGCAGCCAGAGTCCGCCTGACGTGCCCGACCGGCGGCCGCTGATCGCCTTCACCTGGCTCTGGGTGGGCGCACCGCTCGTCTACGGGCTGTACGAACTCGTCCGCAAGGCGACCCAGCTCTTCACCGGGTAGCCGAAGCCGACGTGGACGGACGGGGGAGGACGGGAACGGGTGCCCCGTCGGCGCCGGGATGCTGACCGAAGCCGACAAGCCGGGCGCCCGTTTCCTGTCGTATCACCTGCCGTCGTACCCGTCGGTCACTGATCACACTGGTGGATCCCGTACCCGAGGCAGCGAGGACTCCACCCATGCACCAAGGCTCCCGGATCACCGCCGTCGGCCACTACCAGCCCGCCCGGGTCCTGACCAACGAGGACCTGGCGGGCATGGTCGACACCAGTGACGAGTGGATCAGGAGCCGGGCGGGAATCCGGACCCGACGGATCGCCGGGCCGGACGAGCCGGTCGACGAGCTGGCCGGCCACGCCGCCGCCAAGGCGCTCGCCTCGGCCGGTCTGACCCCCGCCGACGTGGACATGGTCGTGGTCGCCACCTCCACCGCGATCGACCGCTCCCCGAACACCGCCGCCCGCGTGGCGGCCCGCCTCGGCATGCCGGGCCCCGCCGCGCTGGACCTCAACGTCGTGTGCGCGGGCTTCACGCACGCCCTGGCCACGGCCGACCACGCGGTCCGGGCCGGTTCGTCGAGCCGGGCGCTGGTCATCGGCGCGGACAAGATGTCCGAGGTGACCGACTGGACCGACCGCACCACCTGCGTGCTGGTCGGCGACGGTGCGGGGGCCGCGGTCGTGGAGGCCTGTGCACCGGGCGAGGAGCCCGGGATCGGCCCCGTGCTGTGGGGCTCGGTGCCCGAGATGGGCAACGCGGTCCGCATCGAGGGAACGCCCCCGAGGTTCGCCCAGGAGGGCCAGAGCGTCTACCGCTGGGCGACCACGCGGCTGCCCGCCATCGCCCGCCAGGCCTGCGAGCGCTCCGGCCTCGAACCCGCCGACCTCGCGGCGATCGTCCTGCACCAGGCCAACCTGCGCATCATCGAACCGCTCGCCGCGAAGATCGGCGCGGCCCGCGCCGTGGTCGCCCGGGACGTCGTCGAGTCCGGCAACACCTCCGCGGCGAGCATCCCCCTCGCCCTCTCCAAGCTGGTCGAGCGCGGCGAGATCACCACCGGCGACCCGGTCCTGCTCTTCGGCTTCGGCGGCAACCTCTCCTACGCCGGCCAGGTCGTCCGCTGCCCCTGAACGGCCCCGCCGGACCCTTGATGTGACGTGGCCTACACCTCGGTTCCCCGCCCACTGCGCGCCGTAGACTGTAGACGAAAGACAATCGATACTTCCCCGTACGGGGTTGTATTGCCGGCTTTCGAGGGGGACCGATGTTGTCCGCAGGACTGCCGCAGGGCGCGGTGCCCAGGCTCGAACGCCCCGGCCCGCTGCGCGACCGGGTCTACGAGGCGCTGCTCGAACTCATCACCACCCGCGCCCTCCAGCCGGGCCAGCACCTCGTCGAGAGCGAACTCGCCGGCCACCTCGGGGTGTCGCGGCAGCCCGTGCGGGAGGCCCTGCAGCGGCTCAACACCGAGGGCTGGGTCGATCTGCGCCCGGCGCAGGGCGCGTTCGTGCACGAGCCGACCGAGGCGGAGGCGGACCAGCTCCTGACGGTGCGTACGCTCCTGGAGGCCGAGGCGGCCCGGCTCGCCGCCGCCAACGCCGGCCGGGCGGGCGTGACCGCGCTGGAGGAGTTGTGCGACGAGGGGGAGCGGGCCGTCGCCGCCGACGACGTGGACGCCGCCGTCGTCCTCAACGCCCGATTCCACGCGAAGATCATGGACCTGGCGAGCAACGCCGTCCTCGGTGAACTGGCCGCACAGGTCGACCGCCGGGTCCGCTGGTACTACACGCCGATCGCCCGGCAGCGCGGCCGGCAGTCCTGGATCGAGCACCGCGGGCTGATCGCCGCCATCGCCGATCGGGACGAGCAGACGGCGACCCGGCTGATGCGCGAGCACACCGAGCACACCCGGCGTTCGTACCACGCGCGCGAAGAATCCTGAGGTCGGAGCCTGTACGGAAGCCGCCCGGCGGACCTGCCGGGCGGCTTCGTCGTGCCCCTGCACGGCCGACGCCACCCCCGCCTTTGTCCACTCAGTGGAGAAAGTTCGCAGTAATTCGTGCGTGACTTCTTCCCACACCCGGCGCCCACTGCTACGTTCCCTCCGAAAGCAGGCCACGGAACGTGGCCGGAAACCGGCACACTCAAGGCCGATTGAGGCGGGGAGGGGCTCGTGAGACGCATGACCGCACGACCCGCCAACACCCACCAGGCGCGACTGCTCCAGCTGTTGCGCGACGGCGGGCCCAACTCCCGCGCCCAGCTGGGCGACCAGGTCGACCTCTCCCGGTCCAAGCTGGCCGTGGAGGTGGACCGGCTGCTGGAGACGGGGCTGGTCGTGGCCGACGGACTCGCCGCCTCGCGCGGCGGGCGCCGCAGCCACAACGTCCGGCTCAACCCGGAACTGCGCTTCCTCGGCGTCGACATCGGCGCGACCTCGGTCGACGTCGCCGTCACCAACGCCGAGCTGGAGATCCTCGGCCACATCAACCAGCCCATGGACGTACGCGAGGGACCCGTCGCGGTCTTCGAGCAGGTGCTGTCCATGGCCGCAAAGCTGCGGGCCTCGGGACTCGCGGAGGGCTTCGACGGCGCCGGCATCGGCGTCCCGGGGCCAGTCCGCTTCCCCGAGGGCGTGCCGGTGGCTCCGCCGATCATGCCGGGCTGGGACGGCTTCCCCGTGCGGGAGGCGCTCAGCCAGGACCTCGGCTGCCCGGTCATGGTCGACAACGACGTCAACCTGATGGCGCTGGGAGAGCAGCACGCGGGCGTCGCCCGCACCGTGCACGACTTCCTCGTCGTCAAGATCGGTACCGGCATCGGCTGCGGCATCGTCGTCGGCGGTGACGTGTACCGGGGGACCACGGGCAGCGCGGGCGACATCGGGCACATCCAGGCCGTGCCCGACGGACGCCAGTGCGCCTGCGGCAACCGGGGGTGCCTGGAGGCCCACTTCAGCGGCGCGGCGCTGGCCCGCGACGCCATGGAGGCCGCCGAACAGGGCGCCTCGGCCGAACTCGCGAACCGGCTGGAGGCGAACGGCGTCCTCAGCGCCGCCGACGTCGCCGCCGCGGCCGCCGCGGGCGACGCCACCGCACTCGACCTGATCCGCGAGGGCGGCCGCAGCACGGGCCAGGTCATCGCGGGCCTGGTCAGCTTCTTCAACCCGGGCCTGGTGGTGATCGGCGGCGGGGTGACCGGCCTCGGCCACAACCTGCTCGCCGCGATCCGCACCCAGGTCTACCGCCAGTCGCTGCCGCTGGCGACCGGCAACCTCCCCATCGTCCTGGGGGAGTTGGGCCCCACCGCCGGAGTCATCGGCGCGGCCCGCCTGATCAGCGACCACCTGTTCTCACCCGCGTAGGCACCGTTCGCTACCTCAGCCACGCTCCACCAGTACAGCGCTCTGCCCTGCTCTGCCCCGCTCTGCCCTGACACCGGCCCGCATGCCCGCCGAGGGGACCTCACATGGCACCAGAACCACCGCTGCTCAGCATGTCCGGCATCACCAAGTCGTTCCCCGGAGTCCGGGCCCTGGACGGCGTCGACCTCGACGTCCAGGCCGGCGAGGTGCACTGCCTGCTCGGCCAGAACGGCGCCGGGAAGTCCACGCTCATCAAGGTGCTGGCCGGCGCCCACCAGCCCGACACCGGCACCATCCGCTGGCGCGGCGAGGACGTCACCCTGCGCTCGCCCATCGCGGCCATGCGCCTCGGCATCGCCACCATCTACCAGGAACTCGACCTGGTGGAGCACCTGTCGGTGGCCGAGAACGTCCACCTCGGCCACGAGCCGACCAGCGCCGGCTTCGTCGTGCGCGGAAGGGCGGCGAAGACCTCGACGGCCCAGCTGCTGAAGCGGCTCGGGCACCCCGAGGTCGACCCGGGCCGGCTGGTCGGGGACCTCTCCGCGGCGCAGCAGCAGATCGTGTCCATGGCGCGGGCACTCTCGCACGACGTACGGCTCATCGTGATGGACGAGCCGTCCGCCGCGCTCGACCCGGACGAGGTCGACAACCTCTTCCGCATCGTCGCCGACCTCACCGCGGACGGCGTCGCCGTCGTCTACATCTCGCACCGCCTGGAGGAGATCCGCCGCATCGGCGACCGGGTCACCGTCCTCAAGGACGGCCGGGCGGTGGCGGGCGGGCTGCCCGCCAAGGAGACGCCCACCCGCGAGGTGGTGGCGCTGATGACGGGACGCAACGTCGAATACGTCTTCCCGGAGCGGCCCGCCGCCCCCGGCACCGGTGAGCCGGTGCTGAGCGTCCGCGGACTGACCCGGCACGGCGAGTTCGCCCCGCTCGACCTGGAGGTGCGGCCCGGCGAGATCGTCGGCCTCGCCGGACTCGTCGGCTCCGGCCGCTCCGAGATCCTGGAGACGGTCTACGGCGCCCGCAAGCCGAACGCCGGACAGGTCCTCGTCGACGGACGGCCGCTGCGGCCGGGCAGCGTGCGCGCCGCGGTCCGCGCCGGACTCGGCCTCGCCCCCGAGGAGCGCAAGGCGCAGGCCCTGCTGATGCTGGAGTCCGTCACCCGCAACGTGTCGGTCTCCGCCATGTCCCGCTTCTCGCGCGGCGGCTGGATCGACCGCGGCGCCGAACTGAAGGCGGCCCGCGCCGCGACCCGCGAACTGTCGCTGCGGCCCGACAACCCCACCGCGCCGGTGCGCACCCTCTCCGGCGGCAACCAGCAGAAGGCGGTCCTCGCCCGCTGGCTGCTGCGCGGCTGCCGGGTCCTGCTGCTCGACGAACCCACCCGCGGCGTCGACGTGGGCGCCCGCGCGGAGCTGTACGCCGTCATCCGGCGCCTCGCCGACGAGGGCCTCGCCGTCCTGCTGGTCTCCAGCGAGGTCCCCGAGGTCCTGGGCCTGGCCGACCGGGTGCTGGTACTGCGCGAGGGAAGCGTCGTGCACGAGGCCCCCGCCCGCGAACTCGACGAACACCGCGTACTCGACCTCGTGATGGAAGGAAGCCCGGCGTCATGACGCAGCACGTGTCCCCGCCGCGGGACGGCACCGGCAAGGCGGCACCGGTGGACACCCGGCCCGCCTGGAAGAACCTGACGGCCGGCGCCGACGTCCGCACCCTCAGCCTGCTCGGCGTGCTCGCCGTCCTGGTCCTCATCGGCGGCATCACCCAGCCCGACTCGTTCCTCGACACCCGCAACCTCCAGCTGGTGCTCACCCAGGCGTCCGTCATCGGCGTCGTCACCGTCGGCATGACCTTCGTGATCATGTCCGGGGGCATCGACCTCTCCGTGGGCGCCATCGTCGCCCTGTCCTCGGTGTGGGCGACCACCGTCGCCACCCAGGACTTCGGCTTCGCCGGCATCCTCTTCACCGCGGTCGTCGTCGGAGTGGGCTGCGGCCTGGTCAACGGCGTGCTCATCGCGTACGGCACGATGGTCCCGTTCATCGCCACCCTCGCCATGCTGGCCTCGGCACGCGGCCTGGCGCTGCAGATCACCGACGGGCGCACCCAGGTCGTCACGGTGCCGGGCGTCCTGGACCTCGCCGAGCGGGACTCCTACGTACTGGGCATCCCGCCGCTGGTCCTGGTCTTCGCGGCGGTCACCGTCATCGGCTGGCTGGTGCTCAACCGGACCACCTTCGGCCGCCGCACCGTCGCCGTCGGCGGCAACCCGGAGGCCGCCCGGCTGGCCGGCATCGACGTCCGCCGCCAGCGGCTCTACATCTACCTGCTCTCCGGGCTCTGCTGCGGCATCGCCGCCTTCCTGCTGATCGCCCTGGCCGGCTCCGGACAGAACACCAACGGCAACCTCTACGAACTCGACGCCATCGCCGCCGCGATCATCGGCGGCACGCTGCTCAGCGGCGGGCGCGGGACCATCATCGGCTCCGTGCTCGGCGTCCTGATCTTCACCACCATCACGAACATCTTCGCCCTGAACAACCTGCAGACCGACGTGCAGCAGATCGCCAAGGGCGCGATCATCGTCGCCGCCGTGCTGGTCCAGCGCCGTACCGCAAGCACGCATTGAGGAAAGGGTTCACCGTCATGACGAAGCTCACGAGTCGCAGAGGGCTGCTCTTCGGAGCCGCCGCCGTGTCCGCCGGTGCCGTCCTCACCGGGTGCACGAGCAACGACCCGGACGACGGCGGCGACAAGGCGGCGGACACGCAGCCGGCCGCCGACGACAAGCCCGGCAAGCAGGTCACCATCGGCTACGCGGGTCCGCAGGCCGACCACGGCTGGCTCAACGCCGTCAACGACCAGGCGCAGAACCGCGCCAAGAAGTACTCGGACGTCAGCCTCGAGGTCACCGAGGGCTCCAACGACACCGCCCAGCAGATCGGCCAGATCGAGACCCTCATCAACAAGAAGGTCGACGTCCTGGTCATCCTGCCCGCGGACGGCAAGGCCCTCACCCAGATCGGCCTCAAGGCGATGCGTGCCGGCATCCCGGTCGTCAACCTCGACCGCATCTTCAACTCCCCCCAGGCCTACCGCTGCTGGGTCGGCGGCGACAACTACGGCATGGGTCTCAACGCCGCCCACTACATCGGCGAGAAGCTGAAGGACAAGCCGGACGCCAAGGTCATCGAGCTGGCCGGCATCGACAACCTCGAACTGACCCAGCAGCGCACCCAGGGCTTCGACGACGGTCTGAAGAACTACCCGAACATCAAGAAGGTGGCCCGCCAGGCCGCCGAGTTCACGGTCGAGTCCGGGCAGTCCAAGATGGCCCAGCTGCTGCAGGCCCAGTCGAGCTTCGACGCCCTGTGGAACCACGACGACGACCAGGGCGTGGGCGCCCTGCGCGCCATCGAGCAGGCCGGACGCGACGACTTCCTGATGGTCGGCGGCGCCGGCGCGCTCTCCGCCTTCCAGGCCATCAAGGCCGACAGCGGCGTACTGAAGGCGACGGTGCTCTACCCGCCGACCATGGCGGCCTCCGCGATCGACCTGGCCCGCGCCCTCGGCCAGGGCAAGGGCGTCAGCGGACTCGCCGAGTTCGAGATCCCCTCGACGGTCACCTGCTACTCGGCCGTCGTCGACAAGGAGAACGTCGACCAGTACATGTCCACGGGCTTCAAGTGACGGGTCTTAAGGACCCGGCCCCGGCAGCGGCCTGACCAGCCCGCCGGGGCGGGTCCCACCCCCCACCGCGCCACCACGACGAGGAGGACATCCGCATGGGACAGCCGCAGCAGCCCGAGGGGGCCGGGGCAGCAGCCGCCGGGACCGGAACCGGTGCTACGGGGGCATCCGCGAACAGACCGCCCCTGCGCGTCGGCATGGTCGGCTACGCCTTCATGGGCGCCGCCCACTCCCAGGGCTGGCGCACCGCCGGCCGGGTCTTCGACCTGCCGCTGAACCCGGTGCTGGCCGCGATCTGCGGGCGGGACGCCGACGCCGTCCGCACGGCGGCCGACCGGCACGGCTGGCAGAGCACCGAGACGGACTGGCGTGCCCTGGTCGAACGGGACGACATCGACCTCGTCGACGTCTGCACCCCCGGCGACAGCCACGCCGAGATCGCGCTGGCCGCGCTGGCCGCCGGCAAGCACGTGCTGTGCGAGAAGCCGCTGGCCAACACCGTCGAGGAGGCGGAGGAGATGACGCGCGTCGCCGAGGAAGCGGGCGCGCGCGGCCAGCTGGCCATGGTCGGCTTCAACTACCGCCGGGTGCCCGCCACCGCGCTGGCCCGGCGGATGGTCGCCGAGGGGCGCGTCGGACGGCTGCGGCACGTGCGGGTGACCTACCTCCAGGACTGGCTGGTGGACCCCCAGGCCCCGCTCACCTGGCGGCTGCGCAAGGAACTCGCGGGATCGGGGGCGCTCGGCGACCTCGGCGCCCACATCGTCGACCTGGCCCAGTACCTGACGGGGGAGAGGATCGCGGGCGTCTCCGCCCTCACCGAGACCTTCGTACGTCAGCGCCCGCTGGCCGCCGGCGCCGCCAGGGGCCTGACCGCGGGCTCGGCGGACGGCGCCACGGGCGAGGTCACCGTCGACGACGCCGCCGTGTTCACCGGCCGCCTCACCTCCGGCGCCCTGGTCTCCTTCGAGGCCACCCGGTACGCCACCGGCCGCAAGAACTCCCTGCGCATCGAACTCAACGGTGAGCGCGGCTCGCTCGCCTTCGACCTGGAACGGCTCAACGAGCTGTCGTACCACGACGGTACGGAGCCCGGGGAGCACGCCGGGTTCCGCCGCATCCTCGTCACCGAGCCCGAGCACCCCTACCTGGACGCCTGGTGGCCGCCGGGCCACGGACTCGGCTACGAGCACACCTTCGTGCACCAGGCGCGCGACCTCGTCCACGCCGTCGCCGAGGGCCGCCGCCCCGAGCCGTCCTTCGCCGACGGACTCCAGGTGCAGCGGGTGCTCGCGGCGGTCGAGGAGAGCGCCGCGAAGAACTCCGTCTACACCCCGATCGCCCCCTGAGGAGGCTGGCAGCGACATGCCGCGCAACTTCACTCTCTTCACCGGTCAGTGGGCGGACCTGCCCCTGGAGGAGGTCTGCCGCCTCGCCCGCGACTTCGGCTACGACGGCCTCGAACTCGCCTGCTGGGGCGACCACTTCGAGGTCGACAAGGCCCTCGCGGACCCCTCCTACGTGGAATCCCGGCACCAGCTGCTCGACAAGTACGGGCTCAAGTGCTGGGCCATCTCCAACCACCTGGTCGGCCAGGCGGTCTGCGACGCCATCATCGACGAACGCCACGAGGCCATCCTGCCCGCCCGCATCTGGGGCGACGGGGACGCCGAGGGCGTGCGGCAGCGCGCCGCCGCCGAGATCAAGGACACGGCGCGGGCCGCCGCCCGCCTCGGCGTCGACACCGTCATCGGCTTCACCGGCTCGGCCATCTGGCACCTGGTCGCCATGTTCCCGCCGGCGCCCGAGTCCATGATCGAGCGCGGCTACCAGGACTTCGCCGACCGGTGGAACCCGATCCTCGACGTCTTCGACGCGGAGGGCGTGCGGTTCGCGCACGAGGTGCACCCCAGCGAGATCGCCTACGACTACTGGACCACGCAGCGGGCCCTGGAGGCGGTCGGCCACCGGCCCGCCTTCGGGCTGAACTTCGACCCCTCGCACTTCGTCTGGCAGGACCTCGACCCGGTCGGCTTCCTGTGGGACTTCCGCGACCGCATCTACCACGTCGACTGCAAGGAGGCCCGCAAACGCCTGGACGGCCGCAACGGCCGCCTGGGCTCCCACCTGCCCTGGGGCGACCCGCGGCGCGGCTGGGACTTCGTCTCGGCCGGCCACGGCGACGTCCCCTGGGAGGACGTCTTCCGCATGCTCCGCTCCATCGACTACCAGGGGCCCGTCTCCGTCGAGTGGGAGGACGCCGGCATGGACCGGCTCCAGGGCGCCCCCGAAGCCCTCACCCGCCTCAAGGCCTTCGACTTCGAGCCGCCCAGCGCGTCCTTCGACGCCGCGTTCAACAGCTGACCCACGCTTCCGGCAGTCGGCCGGGAAGGGGGCCGGTGAAAGCACCGGTCCCCGGTCCGGCCTGTCCGGATCCCGCTTTGTCCTGAGTTGGGAAAAAGTTCAAACAAGTCCCGGCCCAAGGGGTGTTGGCCCCGGACGAACGCGGTTACCGTCCCTGAAGTGTTCAGGACACTCACGCCTCCGGGGTGACGGCGCACCCCGGCGCCCGCATCGCACGTCATCGCACCCGTTCCGTACGGCCCACCCGTTCCCGGAGGGACTTCGTGCACAGAAGCAGACTCAAAAGCACCAGGACCACGAGGCGTCCCAGGCTCCGCACCACCCTCGCCCTCTTCACCGGCCTGATGCTGGCCGTGGGCGCCCCGGCGACCGTCGCCGGCGCTCACCCCGGCCACCCGGAGCACGACGAACCGGCGGCCGAGGGACAGTTCCAGCAGGTACCGCTCGCCAAGGGCGAGCCCGAGATGGGCGAGCCGATGTCGCTCGCCGTGCTCCCGGACCGCAGCGTCCTGCACACCTCGCGCGACGGCACGCTCCGCCTGACCGACCAGGGCGGCGTCACCAAGGTCGCCGGCAAGCTCGACGTCTACAGCCACGACGAGGAGGGCCTCCAGGGCGTCGGCATCGACCCGGACTTCGCGAACAACCGGGCGATCTACCTCTATTACGCCCCGCCCCTCGACACCCCCGCGGGCGACGCCCCGGAGACCGGTACCGCCGCGGACTTCGCGAAGTTCGACGGTGTCAACCGCCTCTCCCGCTTCGTCCTCAAGCCCGACGGCACCCTCGACCAGGCCAGCGAGAAGAAGGTCCTGGACGTCTCGGCCTCCCGCGGCACCTGCTGCCACGTCGGCGGCGACATCGACTTCGACGCCGAGGGCAACCTCTACCTGTCGACCGGTGACGACACCAACCCCTTCGCCTCCGACGGCTTCACGCCGATCGACGAGCGGGCGGACCGCAACCCGGCCTTCGACGCCCGCCGCAGCGCCGGTAACACCAACGACCTGCGCGGCAAGATCCTGCGGATCAAGGTCGCCGAGGACGGCTCGTACACCGTCCCGGAGGGCAACCTCTTCGCCCCGGGCACCGAGAAGACCCGTCCCGAGATCTACGCGATGGGCTTCCGCAACCCGTTCCGGCTGAACGTCGACGAGGAGACCGGCACGGTCTACGTCGGCGACTACGGCCCCGACGCCGGTGCCGCCGACCCGAACCGCGGACCGGCCGGGCAGGTCGAGTTCGCCAAGGTCACCAAGGCCGCCAACTTCGGCTGGCCGTACTGCACGGGCAACAACGACGCCTACAACGACTACGACTTCGCCACCGGCACGTCCGGTGCCAAGTTCGACTGCGCCGCGCCCAAGAACACGTCCCGGCACAACACCGGACTCACCGACCTGCCGCCCGCCGAGGCCGCCTGGATCCCGTACGACGGCGCCTCCGTGCCCGAGTTCGGCACCGGCTCCGAGTCCCCGATGGGCGGACCGGTCTACCGCTACGACCCGGACCTCGAGTCCAGCGTGAAGTTCCCCGAGGAGTACGACGGCGACTTCTTCGCGGGTGAGTTCGGCCGCCGCTGGATCAAGCGGATCGAGCAGAACGCCGACGGCACGGTCGCGAAGATCAACGACTTCCCGTGGACCGGCACGCAGATCATGGACATGGAGTTCGGCCCCGACGGCGCGCTCTACATCCTCGACTACGGCCTCTCCTGGTTCCAGGGCGACGAGAACTCCGGGCTCTACCGGATCGAGAACGCCGCGGACGGCTTCTCCCCGATCGCCGAGGTGAGCGCCGACAAGACGTCCGGTGCGGCCGGACTGAAGGTCAAGTTCACCGCGAGCGCCAAGGACGCCGACTCCCCGGACCTCACCTACAGCTGGGACTTCGGCGACGGCACCAAGGGCGAGGGCCTGACCCCCACCCACAAGTACAAGAAGGTCGGCACCTACACCGCGACCTTCACCGCCAAGGACCCCGAGGGCAACACCGGCAGCGCCAGCGTGCGGGTCGTGGTGGGCAACACCGCGCCCACGGTGACCATCGAGACCCCCGGCAACGGCACCCTGCTCCCGATGGGCGAGCCCATCCCGTTCAAGGTGAAGGTCACCGACCCCGAGGAGACGATCGACTGCTCCAAGGTCAAGGTCGCCTACAGCCTCGGCCACGACTCCCACGCCCACGAGCTGACCAGCGAGATGGGTTGTGAGGGCACCCTCAAGCCGCCGCCCGGCGACGGCGGTCACGACCCCAACGCCAACATCTACGGCGTCGTCGGCGCCAGCTACACCGACGGCGGGGCCAACGGCCAGGAGGCCCTGACCGGCACCGCCCGCACCGTCATCCAGCCCCCGCACCGCCAGGCCGAGCACTTCGCCGGCCAGTCGGGCGTCTCGGTCATCGACAAGACCGGGGCCAACGGCGGCAAGACCGTCGGCAACATCGAGGACGGCGACTGGATCTCCTTCAGTCCCTACAAGTTCGACGGCCAGAAGAAGCTGACCGTACGCGCCTCCTCCGGCGGCGCCGGCGGCTACCTCGAGGTGCGCACCGGCTCGCCCGAGGGCCCGCTGCACGGCTCGGCGTACGTCCCGCCGACGGGCAGCTGGGAGACCTTCCAGAACGTCGACGTACCGCTGCGGGCCCTGCCCAAGAAGACCACCGACGTGTACCTGGTCTTCCGGGGCGGCGACGGAGCCCTCTACGACGTGGACGACTTCGAGTTCTCCACCGAGCCCTTCAAGGCCGGCAAGAAGGTCCTCGTCTTCTCCAAGACGGCCGGCTTCCGCCACGACTCCATCCCGGCGGGCATCGCCGCGCTGAAGGAGATCGGCGCCCCCGCCGGCATCTCCGTCACGGCGACCGAGGAGGCCGGGCAGTTCACCACCGCCAACCTCGCCAAGTACGACGCGGTCGCCTTCCTGTCCACCACCGGTGACGTCCTCAACGCCGCTCAGCAGACGGCGTTCGAGAACTACGTCAAGAACGGCGGCGGCTACCTGGGCATCCACGCCGCCGCCGACACCGAGTACGACTGGAAGTTCTACGGCGGCCTGGTCGGCGCCTACTTCGACTCGCACCCGGCCATCCAGAAGGCCACCGTCCGCGTCGAGGACCACGACCACCCGTCCACCGCGCACCTGGACGACGCCTGGGAGCACACGGACGAGCTGTACAACTACCGCACCAACCCGCGCGAGCAGGCCAAGGTCCTCGCCACCCTGGACGAGACCACCTACCAGGGCGGCAACATGAAGGGCGACCACCCGATCGCCTGGTGCCAGCCCTACGAGGGCGGCCGCGCCTTCTACACCGGCCTCGGCCACACCAAGGAGTCCTACGCGGACGAGGCCTTCCGCGGCCACCTGCTCGGCGGCATGCAGTACGCCACCGGCCAGGTCAAGGCGGACTGCAAGCCGAGCAAGGACTACCGGGACATCTTCAACGGCCAGACCCTGGAAGGCTGGAAGCAGGCCGGCCCCGGCACGTTCGACGTCAAGGACGGCACGCTGGAGTCCAACGGCGGCATGGGACTGCTCTGGTACCAGGCCAAGGAGCTGAAGTCGTACTCCCTCAAGCTCGACTGGAAGATGCAGGGCGACGACAACTCCGGGATCTTCGTGGGCTTCCCCGCCTCCGACGACCCCTGGTCCGCGGTGAACAAGGGCTACGAGATCCAGATCGACGCGACGGACGCGCCGGACCGCACCACGGGGTCCGTCTACTCCTTCAAGTCGGCCAACATCAAGGCCCGTGACCAGGTTCTGCGGCCGCCCGGCCAGTGGAACTCCTACGAGATCAAGGTCCAGGGCGAACGCCTCCAGGTGTTCCTCAACGGAGTCAAGATCAACGACTTCACCAACAAGGACCCCGAGCGGAGCCTGACCGACGGTTACGTCGGCCTCCAGAACCACGGCGCCGACGACCAGGTCTCCTTCCGCAACATCCAGCTCAAGGAACTGCCCTCCTAAGGGCGATCAGACGGCGGCGGGCGGAGGACGCCGGACCTCCGCCCGCCGTCCCGCCGGGCCCCGCGCCCGGCCCCCGCTTCCGGCGCTCACATCCGGTTCGCGTACGACAAGGAGGCTGCCCATGTCCGCCGAACCGTTCCTGCCCACCCCCTCCACGGCCCCGCGGTTCGGCGTCTGGCTCATCGGGGCACGCGGCTCCGTGGCCACCACCGCGATCGCGGGCTGCGCCGCCGTCGCCGCCGGGCTCCACCCGGCGACCGGCATGGTCACCGAGACCGCGCCCTTCACCTCGTGCGGTCTGCCACCCCTGTCATCGCTCGTCTTCGGCGGTCACGACACCCTCGACTGCCCGCTGCCCAAGCGCGCCGAGCACCTCGCCGACGGCGGTGTACTGCCGCACGGCCTGCCGTCCGCGGTGCACGCCGAACTCGTCGCCGCCGACGGGGAGATCCGGCCCGGCGGTCCGCTGCCGGGAGCCCCCGCGCCCACCCAGGAAGCGCTGATCGACGCCTTCGCGTCCGACATCCGCGACTTCGTGCGCCGCCAGGACCTCGCGGGCGCCGTCGTCGTCAACGTCGCCTCCACCGAGCCCGCCCCCACCGACGACTCACTGCCGCCCAGCTCGCTGTACGCGGCGGCCGCCCTGCGCGCCGGCTGCCCCTACGTCAACTTCACCCCGTCCACCGGCCTGCACCACCCGGCGCTGGCCGGCCTCGCCGAGTCCTCCGGGCTCCCGTACGCGGGCCGCGACGGCAAGACCGGGCAGACCCTGCTCCGCTCGGTGCTCGGCCCGATGTTCCTCCAGCGGGCACTCGCCGTGCGCGCCTGGTCCGGCACCAACCTCCTCGGCGGCGGTGACGGAGCGGCCCTCGCCGACCCCGCCGCGGCCGCCGCCAAGAACGCCGGCAAGGAACGCGTCCTCGTCGACACGCTCGGTGCCGCGCCCGAGGGCGAGGTCCACATCGACGACGTGCCCGCGCTGGGCGACTGGAAGACCGCCTGGGACCACATCGCCTTCGACGGCTTCCTCGGCGCCCGGATGGTCCTCCAGACCACCTGGCAGGGCTGCGACTCGGCGCTGGCCGCTCCGCTCGTCCTCGACCTTGCCCGCCTCGCCGCCCGCGCCCAGGAGAAGGGGCTCTCCGGCCCCCTGAGCGAACTGGGCTTCTACTTCAAGGACCCGGTCGGCGACGGCCCGTCGTCCCTGGCGGAGCAGTACGCGCAGCTGCGGGCCTTCGCGGGGCGGTTGCGGGACGACGGGGGCGACGAGGCCGAGCAGGGGGTGCGGCGATGAGCCGCGCCAGTGCGCGGGACGCGTCCGGGTCGTCCGGGTCGTCCGCCTCCTCCCGGGTGCTCGCCGTACCCGGTGTGCCGATGGACGGCCATGGCGTCGACGCCGCCGCGCCGCCCGCCGATGGCCGGGGCGCCGACCTCGCGACACCGCCCGCAGACGGTGACGCGACCCGCGGGCCCCGCCCCCACTCCGGCCGCGCCGGTGCCTGGGCCGAACTGCTGCGGCTGCCCGCCCTGTTCACCGTCCCCGGCGACGCCCTGGCCGGTACCGCCGCGGCCGGGGTACGGCCCGGGCGCCGTACGCTGCTCGCCATCGGGTCGTCCCTGTGCCTGTACGAGGCGGGCATGGCCCTGAACGACTGGGCGGACCGGGCCGAGGACGCCGTCGAGCGTCCGCACCGCCCGCTTCCGTCCGGCCGGATCAGTCCGGCCGCCGCCCTCGGCGCGGCCTGCGGCCTCACGGGCGCCGGTCTGGCACTCGCCGCCGCGGCCGGGCGCCCCGCCCTGGCGGTGGCCGCGCCACTCGCGGGGTCCGTCTGGGCCTACGACCTCGTCCTGAAGCACACACCCGCCGGGCCCGCGGCCATGGCCGCCGCCCGCGGCCTCGACCTGCTCCTGGGCGCGGCCGCCACCTCGGGCGGGGCCCGGGCCGCGCTGCCCTCCGCCGCGCTGCTCGGCAGCCACACCCTCGCGGTCACGGCCGTCTCCCGCCGGGAGACCACCGGCGGTTCGGTCCTGGCCCCCTCGGCGGCCCTGGCGACGACGGGGGTGCTGACCCGGCTGGTGGCCGGCCACCGCCGCACCCGACTCCCGGCAGGCCGGTGGGCAGCAGCCGCCCCCGGCCTGTCGGGCTCCAAACGGGCCGCAGGCGTCCCGGACGCCGGTGACGTCCTCACCGCCGCCCTGGGCGCCGCGTACGCCGCCACCGCGGCCCGTCCCTACTTCCACGCCACGCTCAACCCGTCACCCCCGCTCACCCAACGCGCCGTCGGCGGCGGCATCCGGGCCACGATCCCCCTCCAGGCCGCCCTCGCCGCCCGCGCCGGGGCACCCGCCACGTCCCTGCTGATCGCGGCCCTGGCCCCGGCCGGCCGGATGTTCGCGAGGAGGGCCGCAATGAGGAAGGTGAGCATCACGTGAGCAACGACCCGACCACCACGCCGTCGACCCCCCTCCGCTTCGGCTACGGCACCAACGGCCTCGCCGACCTCCGGCTCGACGACGCCCTCGGCCTCCTCGCCGACCTGGGCTACGACGGCGTCGGCCTGACGCTGGACCACATGCATCTCGACCCCCTCGGCGACGACCTGGCCGACCGCACCCGCCGCGTCGCCCGCCGCCTGGACGCGCTCGGGCTGGGCGTCACGGTGGAGACGGGCGCCCGCTACGTGCTCGACCCGCGCCGCAAGCACGGCCCGTCCCTGCTCGACCCGGACCCCGACGACCGCGCCCGCCGCACCGGTCTCCTGGTCCGCGCCGTCCGGGTCGCCGCCGACCTGGGGGCCCACGCGGTGCACTGCTTCAGCGGCGTCACCCCGGCCGGCACGGACGCGGACACGGCATGGAAGCGGCTGGCCGAGTCCCTCACCCCGGTCCTGGAGGCCGCCGCCACCGCGGGCGTCCCGCTCGCCGTCGAGCCCGAACCGGGCCACCTGCTGGGCGAACTCGCCGACTTCCACACCCTGCGCCGTGCCCTCGGCGACCCCGAGCATCTCGGCCTCACCCTGGACATCGGCCACTGCCAGTGCCTCGAACCCATCCCTCCCGCCGACTGCGTGCGCGCTGCCGCCCCCTGGCTGCGCCACGTCCAGATCGAGGACATGCGCCGCGGTGTCCACGAACACCTCCCCTTCGGTGACGGCGAGATCGACTTCCCGCCCGTCCTCGACGCCCTCGCCGCCACCGGCTACCAGGGCCTGACCGTCGTCGAACTGCCCCGCCACTCCCACGCCGGTCCCCACTTCGCCGAACGCTCCCTCCCGTTCCTCCGCCGGGCTGCGGCGGCGTCACCCCGTACGTACCGCTCGGGCGAGCCCTCCGCCACCCGTTGAAGGGAGCCACACCCATGACGCAGCCACGCGCCACCCACGCCACCCCCACCCAGGGCACGGATGGCCACCCCGCCGGGCAGGACCCCCAGGGCACCAACCCCGCCCACGTCCCGCCCGCCGACCTGCGCGCCGCCCTCACCGCCGAGCTGGGCGGAGCCGCCCGCGCCTGGCTCGACCAGGCCCTGGACGAGGCCGCCGCCCACCCCGGCACCCACGGGCCCATCTCCGTGTGGGAGCTGCGCCTCGCGGAGGCGGGCCGGCGCTGCGGTCCCGCCCACGCCGACGCCGCCCGGGTCCTCGTCCTGCACGCCGCCCGCCCCGGCACGGAGGCCCTGAGCCGGGTCTACTCCCAGGGCACCGCGGACGAACGCCGCGCCGTCCTGCACGCGCTGCCCCACCTGGTGCCAGGACCGGACGCCCTCCCGCTCGTCGAGGACGCACTGCGCACCAACGACACCCGGCTCGTCGCCGCCGCCCTCGGCCCGTACGCCGCCCGTCACCTCGACGCCCACCAGTGGCGGCACGCCGTCCTGAAGTGCCTGTTCACCGGCGTCGCCGTCGAGCGCGTGGCGGATCTCGCCGGCCGGGCCCGCGGCGACGACGAACTCGCCCGCATGCTCGCCGACTACGCCGCCGAACGCACCGCCGCGGGCCGCGCCGTCCCCGAAGACCTGCACCGCGTCCTGGCCCTGACCGGGACCGAGCAGTCTCCCTCGCCCGGCAACGCCGACCCCCACGGCAAGGAGTCCTGATGCGCATCTTCGACCCCCACATCCACATGACCTCCCGCACCACCGACGACTACGAGGCCATGCACGCCGCGGGCGTCCGCGCCGTGGTCGAACCCTCCTTCTGGCTGGGTCAGCCCCGCACCTCTCCCGACTCCTTCCGCGACTACTTCGACGCCCTGCTCGGCTGGGAGCCCTTCCGCGCCGCCCAGTACGGCATCGCCCACCACTGCACGATCGCCCTCAACCCCAAGGAGGCCAACGACCCCCGCTGCCTCCCCGTCCTGGACGAGCTGCCCCGCTACCTGGTCAAGGACCGCGTGGTGGCGGTCGGCGAGATCGGCTACGACTCGATGACCCCGGCCGAGGACACCGCCCTGGCCGCCCAGCTCCAGCTCGCCGCCGACCACGGCCTGCCCGCCCTCGTGCACACCCCGCACCGCGACAAGCTGGCCGGCCTGCGCCGCACCCTGGACGCGGTCCGCGAGTCCGCGCTGCCCACCGAGCACGTGCTGGTCGACCACCTCAACGAGACCACCGTCAACGAGGCGAAGGACAGCGGCGCCTGGCTCGGCTTCTCCGTCTATCCGGACACCAAGATGGACGAGGCCCGGATGGTGGCCCTGCTGCGTGAGTACGGCCCGGAGCGGGTCCTGGTGAACTCCGCCGCCGACTGGGGCAGGAGCGACCCGCTCAAGACCCGCAAGGTCGGCGACCTGATGCTCGCCGAGGGCTTCACCGACGACGACGTGGACCTGGTCCTGTGGCGCAACCCCGTCGCCTTCTACGGACTCAGCGGGCGGCTGGAGCTGGACGTCGCCACCGCCGACGCCACGCACGAGGGCAACTCCATCCTGCGCGGCGGGGAGTGAGCCATGCGCTTCCGGCACCCCGACGGCTCCACCGTCCACCTCGCCTACTGCACCAACGTGCACCCCGCCGAGACCCTCGACGGCGTCCTCGCCCAGCTCCGCGACCACTGCGAGCCGGTCCGCCGCCGCCTGGGCCGCGACCGCCTGGGCATCGGGCTGTGGCTCGCCCGCGACGCCGCCCACGCCCTGGTCACCGACCCCGCAGCGCTGCGCGGCCTGCGCACCGAACTCGACCGCCGGGGCCTGGAGGTCGTCACCCTCAACGGCTTCCCCTACGAGGGCTTCGGCGCCGAAGAGGTCAAGTACCGCGTCTACAAGCCGGACTGGGCCGACCCGGAACGCCTGGAGCACACCACCTCCCTGGCCCGCCTGCTCGCCGGGCTGCTGCCCGACGACGTCACGGACGGCACCATCTCCACGCTGCCCCTCGCCTGGCGCACCGCGTACGACCAGACCCGCGCCGACAAGGCGCACGCCGCGCTGGGCACGCTCGCCGAACGCCTCGACGCGCTCCAGGAACTGACCGGCCGCTCCATCCGCATCGGCCTGGAACCCGAACCCGGCTGCGTCGTGGAGACCACCCACGACGCGATCGCCCCGCTGACCTCGATCGGCCACGACCGGATCGGCGTCTGCGTCGACACCTGCCACCTCGCCACCTCCTTCGAGGATCCGGACACGGCACTGGCGGCCCTCGCCGCCGCCCGCGTCCCCGTCGTCAAGTCCCAGCTGTCCGCCGCCCTGCACGCCGAGCACCCCGGCGACCCGGCCGTCCGGGAGGCGCTGGCCGCGTTCGCCGAGCCGCGCTTCCTGCACCAGACCCGGACCACCACCACGGCGGGCGGCCGGCAAGGCACCGACGACCTCGACGAGGCCCTGGCCGACGGCGGCCCGCTGCCCGACACCGCGCCCTGGCGCGCCCACTTCCACGTCCCCCTGCACGCGGCCCCCGCCGCTCCCCTCACCTCCACCCTCCCCGTGCTCAAGGCCGCGCTGGCCCGGCTCGTCGGCGGGCCGCGCCCCCTCACCCGCCATCTGGAGGTCGAGACCTACACCTGGCAGGCCCTCCCGCCCGAGCTGCGGCCCCGCGCCCGCGCGCAGCTCACCGACGGCATCGCCGCCGAGCTGACCCTCGCCCGCGACCTGCTGACCGACCTCGGCCTGAAGGAACTGCCATGACCCGCCCCACCCCCCTCCTCGTCCTGGATGTCGTCGGTCTCACCCCCCGTCTCCTCGACCACATGCCCCACCTCAAGCGGCTCGGCCAGTCCGGCTCCCGCGCACCGCTCGGCACCGTGCTGCCCGCCGTCACCTGCGCCGCCCAGTCCACCTTCCTCACCGGCACCCACCCCTCCGAACACGGCATCGTGGGCAACGGCTGGTACTTCCGCGAACTCGGCGACGTCCTGCTCTGGCGCCAGCACAACGGACTCGTCGCCGGCGACAAGCTGTGGGACGCCGCCCGCCGCGCCCACCCCGGCTACACCGTGGCCAACATCTGCTGGTGGTACGCCATGGGCGCCGACACCGACTTCACCGTCACCCCCCGCCCCGTCTACTACGCCGACGGCCGCAAGGAACCCGACTGCTACACCAGGCCCCCCGCCCTGCACGACGAACTCACCGACAAGCTCGGCACCTTCCCGCTGTTCCACTTCTGGGGGCCCGGCGCGGACCTGGTCTCCAGCCAGTGGATCATCGACGCCACCCGGCACATCATGGCCACCCGGCATCCCGACCTGACGCTCTGCTACCTCCCTCACCTGGACTACGACCTCCAGCGCTTCGGCCCCGACGACCCCCGCTCCCTGAAGGCCGCCGCCGACCTGGACGCGGCGCTGGCCCCGCTCCTCGAGGACGCCCGTGCCGAGGGCCGCACCGTCGTCGCGCTCTCCGAGTACGGCATCACCCCCGTCAGCCGGCCCGTGGACATCAACCGCGCCCTGCGCCGCGCCGGCCTCCTCGAGGTGCACACCCAGGACGGCATGGAGTACCTCGACCCGATGGCCTCCCGCGCCTTCGCGGTCGCCGACCACCAGATCGCCCACGTGTACGTCCGCCGCCCCGAGGACCTGGAGGCGACCCGCGCCGCCCTGGACGGACTGCCCGGCATCGCGCAACTCCTCGACGACGAGGGCAAGAAGGCCCAGCACCTCGACCATCCCCGCTCCGGCGAGCTGGTCGCCGTCGCCGAGCCGGACGCCTGGTTCACGTACTACTACTGGCTCGACGACGACCGCGCGCCCGACTTCGCGCAGCTCGTCGAGATCCACCGCAAACCCGGCTACGACCCGGTCGAGCTGTTCATGGACCCGCTCGACCCCTACGTCAAGGTCAAGGCGGCCTCCGCCCTGGCCCGCAAGAAGCTCGGCATGCGCTACCGCATGGCGGTGGTGCCCCTGGATCCCTCACCTATTCGGGGCAGCCACGGCCGCCTCCCCGCGAGCGACGACGACGGTCCGCTCCTCATCTGCTCCACCCCCCGCGCTGTCGGAGACCGCGTAGCGGCCACCGATGTGAAACAACTCCTGCTCCGGCTGGCCGGTCTCGACTGACGCTCCGTCACACGCGCCGCCGAGATCCAGCTACTGAGAGTGAAACACACGGCACTGACAACGGCCCGCCCGAGCCGCATCGGGGCAGGCCACGACCCAGAAGGCAGGCACCGTGAGCCCGTTCACCGATCCCTCCCGCACCGACGCCGGCACGGACCCGGCCCTCGACGGCCCGGACGAGAGCCTCCGCCGCAGCCTCGGCGTGGGCCGGCGCCGTTTCCTCTCCACCTGCACCGCGGTGGCGGCCGGGGCCGTCGCGGCCCCCGTCCTCGGCGCCGCCCCGGCCCTCGCCCAGGACCGGGGGAGAGGCCACGGTCACGACCACGGTCACGGTCACGGCCACGACCGCGGGCAGGTCCTCGTCCCCGCGGACAAGCGCGGCATCATCCTCTACACCGTCCGCGACGCCACCGCCCGCGACCCCCTCGCCTCCGACCTGCCCTCCGGCTTCCGCGAGGTGTTCAAGCAGCTCGCCCGCCACGGCTACCGTCAGGTCGAGTTCGCCGGATACAACCAGCACGCCAACGCCCCGGGCGGCGCGAGCCTGGAGTCCGTCAAGGGCGCGAAGCTGCTCCGCTCCTGGCTCGACGACTACGGCCTGCGCGCCCAGGGCAACCACGGCTTCATCCCGTCCTCCTGGCCGCTGACCACCGAGGACACGGAGACCTTCAAGAAGCATCTGGAGATCGCCAACATCCTCGGCATGGACCACATGGGCACCGGCGGCGACCCCACCGGCAGCTCCTACCGCGCCGACTGGGACGTGGCCGCCGACAAGTGGAACGCCCTCGGCCGGATCGCCCGCCGTGAGGGCATCAAGCTCTACACCCACAACCACGACGGCGCCTACGGCTTCCTGCTCGACGGCGGCCCGCTGGACGACCAGGGCCGGCCGACCCGCAGCTCGGGCATCCGGAAGCTGGAGTACTTCCTCAAGGTCACCGACCCGAAGGTGGTCTGGCTGGAGATGGACATCTTCTGGGCGCACGTGGCCCAGTACAAGTTCCACTCCTACACCGCCCACGACGGCTCGACCCGGAAGGACGTCTTCGACCCGGCCGGCCTGGTCGCCCGCAACAACAAGCGCTACCCGCTGTTCCACGCCAAGGACGGCGTGGTCAGCACCACCAACGGCATGGGCTACGACATGGTGCCCTTCGGCACGGGTGTCATCGACTACCGCACGTTCTTCTCCCGGGTCGGGGAGCGGAACTACCACAACCCGATGATCGAGGACGACAACTCACCGAGCGCCACCGACCCGGCGCAGTCGCTGCGGGAGGCCAAGATCAGCTACGACAACCTGGCTGCACTGCGCAAGCGCTGCTGACCCGCCGCACGGACGGGCGGCCCTCCCCACACCGCGGGGAGGGCCGCCCGTCCGTACGAAACCGTGTGAGACCGCGCGAGGCCGCGTGGTGCGGTTACTCCTCGCCGAGCGGCCGTGGGTTGGGCGCGACGCGCTTGTCCTTCGGCCGTCCGGGCGGTTGCAGGAACAGCGCCACGAATCCCGCGAAGATCGAGATGCAGCCCGCCAGGGTGAAGGCTCCGTTGTAGCCCCAGGCGCCCACGACCACGGCACCCATGCCCGCGCCCAGACCGGAGACGAGCTTGGAGCTGTAGACCATCCCGTAGTTGGTGGCGTTGTTGTTCTCGCCGAAGTAGTCCGCCGTCAGCGCCGCGAACATCGGGAAGATGGCACCGCCACCGAAGCCGGAGACCGCGGAGAAGATCAGGAACAACGGCAGGTTCTCGATCTCGGCCGACCAGATGATGCCGAACTGGGCGAGGCCCAGGATGGCGCACACGTAGAGCAGGCACTGCTTGCGGCCGTAGAGGTCGGAGAGCCAGCCGATGACGCCGCGCCCGGTGCCGTTGACGATCGCCTTCAGCGACATCGCCGTGGCCACGATCCCGGCCGCGAAGCCCGCCTCCTCACCGATGTCGACCTGGAAGGCGATGCCGAAGATGTTCACGCCGGAGGTGCAGGCGAGACAGAACCACATCAACGCCACCCGGCCGGTCCGCCAGGCCTCCAGCGGGGAGTACTGCTTGGTCGCCGGGGGGTTCTTCTCCAGCGAGCGCCGGGCCCGCGGGTCGTCCGGCGGGTTCAGCGGGTCGACGGCCGCCGGCCACCAGTTCTTCGGCGGGTCCCGGAAGTAGAAACCGGCCAGGGCCACCATCGCGGCCAGGAAGACACCCGCGGAGACCAGCACCCAGCGGAAGTTGGAGCCGTCCATGTAGCCGTGGAAGATGAAGACGAACGGCACCGAGCCGTACGCGAAGCCGCCGTTCACGAAGCCGGTCTTGCCGCCCCTGCGCTCCGGGTACCACTTGCCGACCATGTTGACGCAGGTCGCGTAGACCATGCCCGCGCCCATGCCGCTGAAGACGCCGAAGCCGATGAAGGCGAGCACGACGTGCGGCGCGAACGCCAGCGACAGATAGCCCAGCAGGGTGCCGCCCGAGCCCAGCATCATCGCCCAGCGCGCCGGCAGCTTGCCGTTCTCCCGCAGGCGCCCGGCCGGAAACGCGACCGCGGCCTGGCAGAAGATCCAGACGGTCATCATCCAGTAGATGCTGCCGCTGGACCAGTTGTGTGCCTCGTGGAGCGTGTCCTCGGCGGACGCGAACGCGTACTCGGCGGAGGAGATGCCCATCATGCCGATCCAGGGCAGGATCACCATCCACTTGCGCTTGCGCCCCATGATGTCGATGTCGGACTCGCCCACCCGGTAGACGCGTCCGTTACGGTCGGTCACCTCCCGGTGGACGGCGACCCGTGTGACGTCCGTGGTTGTCATGTCGTTCGCACCCCTTGCGTCGAAAGAACTGGCCAGCGCCCCCTGTCCCATGCCTTTCGTGCGCAGCGCGGGTTCCGGGGCCGGCCGACGCGCACCCGTCGGCCGGCCCTCCGCGGGCTCACCTCATGTGCCGCCCCCCAGCAGTCCCGCCGCCCGCGCCCAGCGGTACTTCGCCCCGAGTACGGCGACCGGCTTCTCCGTCGTGTACGGGTAGGCCACGACGCCGTGCTCGAAGAGGTACTGGCACGCCTCCTCCACCTCGACGTCGCCGGCCAGGGAGGCCACCACGGGCTTCTCGATGCCCCGCGCGCGGAACTCGCCCACCACCCGCGCGGTGAGCTCGGCGAACACCATGGGAGGAGTGACGATGGTGTGCCAGTAGCCGAGGACCAGCGCGTGGATGCGCGGATCCTCCAGACCCAGCCGGATCGTCGCCTCGTACGTCGACGGCGGCTCGCCCCCGGTGATGTCCACCGGGTTGCCCGCCGCGCCGAACGGCGGGATGAACGCGCGGAACGCCTCGTCCAGGTCCGGAGGTATCTCCATCAGCGACAGGCCGTTGTCCGTCACCGCGTCCGAGAGCAGCACGCCGCTGCCCCCGGCCCCGGTGATGATCACCACGTTGTCGCCCTCCGGCGCGGGCAGCACCGGCAACGCGCGCGCGTACTCCAGCATCTCGTTCAGCCCGGGCGCCCGGATGACGCCCGCCTGCCGGAGGATGTCGTCGTACACCGCGTCGTCCCCGGCCAGCGCCCCGGTGTGCGACCCGGCGGCCTTCGCGCCCGCCGCCGTCCGCCCCGCCTTGAGCACGACCACCGGCTTCCTGGGCACCGTCGCCCGCGCGGCCTCGACGAAGGCGCGCCCGTCCTTGAGGTCCTCCAGGTGCATCGCGATGCACTCGGTGCGCGGGTCCTCACCGAACCAGGTCAGCAGGTCGTCCTCGTCCAGGTCCGACTTGTTGCCCAGGCCGACGATCGCCGACACGCCGGTCTTCGTGGTCCGCGCGAACCCCAGGATCGCCATCCCGATCCCGCCCGACTGCGAGGTCAGCGCGACCCCGCCCTTGACGTCGTACGGCGTGCAGAACGTGGCGCACAGGTCCTGCCAGGTCGAGTAGTAGCCGTAGATGTTCGGCCCGAGCAGCCGCACGCCGTACCGTTCGGCGACCGCCACGATCTCGTCCTGGAGCGCCTGCTCGCCGGTCTCCGCGAAGCCGGAGGGGATGAGTACGGCGTTGGGGATCCGCTTGCGGCCCACCTCTTCCAGGGCCGCCGCCACGAACCGCGCGGGGATCGCGAAGACCGCCACATCCACCTCACCGGGAACGTCGGTGACACTCTTGTACGCCTTGCGGCCCAAGATGTCATCGGCCTTCGGGTTCACCGGGTGGATCTCGCCCGCGAAGCCGCCGTCGACGAGGTTGCGCATCACCGAGTTGCCGATCTTGCCGGGCTCGCCCGACGCGCCGATCACCGCCACCGAGGAGGGCTGCATCAGGCGCCGCATCGAGGTGAGGATCTCCTCGCGCGTGTACCGGCGGCGCTCCTTCGGCGTGTCGCCGGCCAGGATGACCCGGATGTCCGCGGCGACCGCCCCCTCGGGCGTGGCGATCACCGGGTTGAGGTCCACCTCGGCGATGTCCGGGAAGTCGGCGACGAGTTCGGAGACCCGGCGGATCTGCTCGGCCACCGCCCACCGGTCGACGCCGGCCCGCCCGCGCACCCCGCGCAGCACCTCCGCCGCCCGGATCGAGTCCAGCATGGACAGCGCCTCGTCGGCGTCGACCGGCGCCAGCCGGAAGGTGACGTCCTTGAGGACCTCGACCAGCACACCCCCCAGCCCGAACGCCACCACCTTCCCGAACGTCGGATCGGTCACCGCGCCGACGATGACCTCCTGCCCCTGCGGCAGCAGCTCCTGGACCTGCACACCCTCGATGCGCGCCGACGCGTCGTACGCACGCGCGTTGTCGACGATCCGGCGGAAAGCGGCCCGGACCTGAGCCGCCCCCTCCACGCCGACGAACACACCGCCGGCGTCGGTCTTGTGCAGGATGTCGGGCGAGACGATCTTCATCACGACCGGCCCGCCGAAGCGCGCCGCCGAGGCCACCGCCTCCTCGACGTCCCGGGCCAGCTCCTCGCCCGGTACGGCGATCCCGTAGGCGTCCGCGAGCACCTTCCCCTCGGGCGCGGTGAGCGCGGTGCGCCCCTCGGCCCGCACGGAGTCCAGCAGTGCCCGCACCCGTGCCGTCCGGTCCTCGGCCATCACGTCAGACCACCCCGTTCGACTTGAGCAGGCGCAGTTCCTCGTCGCCGAGGCCCAGCTCGCCGACGTACACCTCTTCGTTGTGCTCGCCAAGCAGGGGCGAACTGGTCACCCGCACCGGCGAGTCGGAGAGCTTGAGCGGGCTCCCGACGGTCACGAACTCGCCCCGCTCGGGGTGCGGCACGGTCACCACCATCTCGTTGGCGGCCAGCGAGGCGTCCTCGATGATCTCCCTGGTGGACAGGATCGGCCCGCACGGGATGTTGTGGGCGTTCAGCCGCTCCAGCACCTCCCACTTGGGCAGTGTGGACGACCACTCCTCGATCAGCTGGAACATCTTGCCCAGCTTCGGCAGCCGCGCCTGCGGCGTAGCCCACTCCGGGTCGTCGGCCAGCTCCGGCCGGCCGATCAGCTCGCTGAGCGGCTGCCAGCCGACCGGCTGGACGATGACGTACACGTAGTCGTTGGGGCCGCCCGGCGCGCACTTGACGGCCCAGCCGGGCTGCCCGCCGCCGGACGCGTTGCCGGACCTGGGAACCTCGTCGCCGAAGTCCTCGTTGGGATATTCGGCGAGTGGACCATGAGCCAGGCGCTGCTGGTCGCGCAGCTTCACCCGGCAGAGGTTGAGCACCGCGTGCTGCATGGCCACGTTCACCCGCTGCCCGCGCCCGGTGTGCTCCCGCTGGTACAGCGCGGCGAGGATGCCTGCCACGGCGTGCACGCCCGTGCCCGAGTCCCCGATCTGGGCGCCCGTCGCCAGCGGCGGCCCGTCCTCGAAACCGGTGGTGGACATCGATCCGCCCATGGCCTGCGCGACCACCTCGTACGCCTTGAAGGCGGTGTAGGGGCCGTCGCCGAACCCCTTGATGGAGGCGTAGACGATCCGTGGATTGATCTCCTTGATGCGGTCCCAGGTGAACCCCATCCGGTCCACCGCGCCCGGCCCGAAGTTCTCGACCATGACGTCCGAGCGCCGGATCAGCTCGGTGAGGATGTCCTTGCCGCGCTCGGTCTTGGTGTTGAGGGTGATGCTCCGCTTGTTGCAGTTGAGCATCGTGAAGTACAGGGAGTCGACGTCCGGCAGGTCGCGCAACTGCTTGCGCGTGATGTCGCCGCTCGGCGCCTCCAGCTTGACGACGTCCGCGCCGAGCCAGGCGAGCAGCTGGGTCGCCGAGGGCCCGGACTGCACGTGGGTCATGTCCAGGACGCGGATGCCCTCAAGAGCCTTGGCTGTCATGGGCCTTCACCTCACTTGTACATCGTCTGGTTCATGGTTCCGGGGGCGTACGCGTCCGGGTCCACCCAGACGTTGACCAGGGACGGTTTGCCGGACTCGCGGGCGCGCCTGAGGGCCGGGCCGATGTCGGCGGGGTCGCGGACCTCCTCGCCGTGGCCGCCCAGCATCCGGGCGAACTCGTCGTAGGGCACGTCGCCGAGGGTGTTGCCGACCCGCTCGCGCTCCTTGCCGTACTTGGCGGCCTGGCCGTAGCGGATCTGGTTCATCGAGGAGTTGTTGCCGACGATGCCGACGAAGGGCAGGTCGTAGCGGACCAGGGTCTCGAAGTCCCAGCCGGTGAGCGAGAAGGCGCCGTCGCCGAAGAGGGCGACCACCTCCTTGTCGGGCCGGGCCTGCTTGGCGGCGAGCACGAAGGGCACCCCGACGCCGAGCGTGCCGAGCGGCCCGGGGTCCATCCAGTGGCCCGGTGACCTGGGCTGCACGACCTGCCCGGAGAAGGTGACGATGTCGCCGCCGTCGCCGATGTACACCGAGTCCTCGGTGAGGAAGTCGTTGATCTCGCTGACCAGCCGGTACGGGTGGATGGGGGAGGCGTCCGACCTGAGCTGCGGCAGCCGCTTGTCCAGCGCGGTCCGCTCCGCCGCGCGCAGCTCGTCGAGCCACTCCTTGCGCTTGGCCGCGCCCCCGTTGAGCCGCCCCGACGCGGCCTCGGTCACCGACCGGAGCACCAGCCCGGCGTCGCCCACGATCCCGAGGTCGATGTCGCGGTTCTTGCCGACGGTGCGGTAGTCGAGGTCGATCTGGACGACCGTCGCGTCCGGCGACAGCCGCTTGCCGTAGCCCATGCGGAAGTCGAAGGGCGTGCCGACGATGACGATGACGTCCGCGTTGGAGAAGGCGTACCGGCGCGACAGCTGGAAGTGGTGCGGGTCGCCCGGCGGCAGGGTGCCGCGGCCGGCGCCGTTCATGTACGCCGGGATGTTCAGCGTGCGGACCAGGTCGACGGCGGCCTCGGTCGCCCGCGTCGTCCACACCTGGCTGCCGAGCAGGACGGCGGGCTTCTCCGCGTGCACCAGCAGGTCGGCGAGGCGCTCCACCGCCTCCGGGTCGCCCGCCGAACGCGTCGAGGCGCGGTACGCCCCGGCCTTCGGGACCCGCGCCCTGTCCGCCGCCACCTTGGCGTCCAGCACGTCGCGCGGGATCTCCAGGAAGGAGGGGCCCGGCGCGCCGTGGTAGCACTCGCGGAACGCCATCGACACCATGTCGGCGGCCCGTGCGGTGTCCGGCACGGTCGCCGCGAACTTGGTGATCGGCGTCATCATGTCGACGTGCGGCAGGTCCTGGAGGGACCCCATCTTGTGCTGGGTGTGCGCCCCCTGACCGCCGATCAGCAGCATCGGCGACTCGGCGCGGAAGGCGTTGGCGACGCCGGTGACGGCGTCGGTGGTCCCGGGGCCGGCGGTGACCACCGCGCAGCCGGGCTTTCCGGTGATGCGGGCGTAGCCGTCGGCGGCGTGCGCGGCGACCTGCTCGTGGCGTACGTCGACCACCTCGATGCCCTCGTCGACGCAGCCGTCGTAGATGTCGATGATGTGGCCGCCGCACAGCGTGTAGATGCGGTCGACCCCCTCGGCCTTGAGTGCCTTGGCGACGAGGTGACCGCCGGAGATGAGGTCCTGGGTGTCGTCGGGCATGGCGAAGTCCTGTCCCTTCACGAGGGGTTGGGGCGCTCTCGCGGTAGATTGCATACAGTCGACGAATACTGTATGAAGCTTGTTATCCCGCATCCGGTGGGTGGTGTCCAGGGGGCGTGCGGCACTTTCAGTCAGGAGCCGGAATGGACCTGTACGAACACCAGGCAAGGGAACTCTTCGCAGAACACGGCATCGTGGTGCCGAGGGCCGAGGTCACCGACTCGCCCGCACGGGCCCGCGAGATCGCCCGCGCGCTCGGCGGCCGCGCCGTCGTCAAGGCGCAGGTGAAGACCGGCGGACGCGGCAAGGCGGGCGGCGTACGGCTCGCCGCCGACCCGGCCGCGGCCGAGGAAGCCGCCCGGGACGTCCTCGGCATGGACATCAAGGGCCACACCGTCGGCACGGTCATGCTCGCCGAACCCGTCGAGATCGAGAAGGAGTTCTACGTCTCCTACGTCCTGGACCGCGCGGCCGGCCGGTTCCTCGCGATCGCGTCCGCCGAGGGCGGCACGGAGATCGAGGAGATCGCCGCCGAGCGGCCCGAGGCCGTGGCACGCGTCCCCGTCGACCCGGCGGTGGGCGTCACCACGGCGACGGCGGTACGCATCGCGGACGCCGCCGGCCTGCCACCGCAGAGCGTCGACGTACTCGTCCGGCTCTGGCAGGTACTGGTCCGCGAGGACGCCCTGCTGGTCGAGGTCAACCCGCTGGTCAGGACCGTCGAAGGACAGATGGTGGCGCTGGACGGCAAGGTCACCCTCGACGACAACGCCCGTTTCCGGCAGACCCGTTGGGGAAGCGGACCGGACCCGGCCGCCGACCCGATCGAGGCGCGGGCCGCGGCCAAGGGCCTCAACTACGTCAGACTCGACGGCGAGGTCGGTGTCATCGGCAACGGCGCCGGACTGGTCATGTCGACGCTCGACGTGGTCGCCGGCTGCGGCGCCCGGCCCGCCAACTTCCTCGACATCGGCGGCGGCGCTTCCGCCCGCGTCATGGCCGACGGGTTGTCCCTCGTCCTCTCCGACCCCGCCGTGCAGTCCGTCCTCGTCAACGTCTTCGGCGGCATCACCGCCTGCGACGCGGTCGCCGACGGCATCGTCCGCGCCCTGGACGAGGTCCGGCCGACCAAACCGCTCGTCGTCCGCCTCGACGGGAACAACGCCGCCCGGGGCCGCGCCCTGCTCGACGCACGCGCCCATCCCCTGGTCGAACAGGCCACCACCATGGACGGCGCCGCCCGCCGTGCCGCCCGGCACGCCACCGCGGCATCCACCGCCGGATAAGGAGACAGGTCGACATGGCGATCTACCTCACCAAGGAGAGCAAGGTCCTCGTCCAGGGCATGACCGGCGCCGAAGGCATGAAGCACACCCGCCGGATGCTGGCCGCCGGCACCGACGTGGTCGGCGGCGTCAACCCGCGCAAGGCCGGCCGCACCGTCGACTTCGACGATCGTGCCGTCCCCGTCTTCGGATCGGTGCGCGAGGGCATCGAACACACCGGCGCGGACGCCACCGTCGTCTTCGTGCCACCCGCCTTCGCCAAGGCCGCCGTGACCGAGGCCGCCGACGCCGGCATCGGGCTCGCCGTCGTCATCACCGAGGGCATCCCCGTCCACGACTCCGTCGCGTTCACCGCCCACGCCAGGAGGCGCGGCACCCGGGTCGTCGGCCCCAACTGCCCCGGCCTGATCAGCCCCGGCCAGTCCAACGCGGGCATCATCCCGCCCGACATCACCAAGCCGGGACCCATCGGCCTGGTCTCCAAGTCCGGCACGCTCACCTACCAGCTCATGTACGAACTGCGCGAGATCGGCTTCTCCACCTGCGTCGGCATCGGCGGCGACCCCGTCGTCGGCACCAGCCACATCGACTGCCTCGCCGCCTTCCAGGACGACCCCGACACCGAACTCGTCGTCCTCATCGGCGAGATCGGCGGCGACGCCGAGGAACGCGCGGCGGACTACATCCGCGACCACGTCACCAAGCCCGTCGTCGGCTACATCGCGGGCTTCACCGCTCCCGAGGGCCGGACCATGGGCCACGCGGGTGCGATCGTGTCCGGCTCCTCGGGCACGGCCCGCGCGAAGCGGGCGGCACTGGAGGCGGCCGGCGTCCGGGTCGGCAGCACCCCGACCGAGACGGCACGGCACGTCCTCTCCGTACTCGGCGGCGCCGCACCCGACGGAGCCCGCGCATGACGGCCACCGCCGAGGGCGCCCACGGCCTCACCCTCAAGTCCGGCACCGCCTGGGCCGACGCCTGGCAGCGCTGCCTCACCGTCGCCCCCGAGGCGTTCCGCGACGACCGCGTCCTCAACCTCTGGGACGCCGGCTGGCGGGCCGACGGCCGCGTCCTGCCCGCCACCAGCCCGGTCGACGGCACCCCCGTCACCGGCCCGCCCCGGCTGGACGGCGCGACCGCCCACCGCGCCGTACGCGCCGCCCTCGACCAGCACCGCGCCTGGCGCCACGTCCCCCTGCCCGAACGCCGCGCCCGCGTCGCGGCCACCCTCGACGCCCTCGCCCAGCACCGGGACCTGCTCGCGCTGCTGCTCGTCTGGGAGATCGGCAAGCCCTGGCGGCTCGCGCGGGCCGACGTCGACCGGGCGGTCGACGGGGTGCGCTGGTACGTCGACGGCATCGACGCGATGACCGAGGGCCGGGCCCCGCTGGACGGGCCGGTGTCCAACATCGCGAGCTGGAACTACCCGATGAGCGTGCTCGTCCACGCCCTGCTCGTCCAGGCCCTCGCGGGCAACGCGGTCATCGCCAAGACCCCGACCGACGGGGGCGTCGCGTGCCTCACCCTGGCCTGCGCGCTCGCCGCCCGCGAGGGCGTCCCCGTCACCCTCGTCAGCGGCAGCGGGGGCGAGCTGTCCCGGGCGCTGGTGCGGTCGCCCGAGATCGGCTGCGTCTCCTTCGTCGGCGGCCGCGACACCGGCGCCGCCGTCGCCACCGCCGTCGCCGACCTCGGCAAGCGGCACATCCTCGAACAGGAGGGCCTCAACACCTGGGGCATCTGGAACTTCACCGACTGGGACAGCCTCGCCGCCGTCGTCCCGCGCCTCTTCGACTACGGCAAGCAGCGCTGCACCGCTTACCCGCGCTTCGTCGTCCAGCGGCAGCTGTTCGACGCGTTCCTCGCGGCCTACCTCCCGGCGGTCCGCACCCTGCGCGTCGGCCACCCGCTCGCCGTCGAGGCACCGGACGACCCCTTCCCGGCCCTCGACCTCGGACCGGTCATCAACGCGGCCAAGGCCAAGGAACTGCACGACCAGGTCGCCGAGGCCGTCGACCGGGGCGCCGTGCCCCTGCACCGCGGCAGCGCCGCCGACGCGCGGTTCCTCCCCGGCCAGGACACCTCCGCCTACGTCCATCCGGTCACCCTCCTCAACCCGCCCCGGTCCTCGCCGCTGCACCACGCGGAACCCTTCGGCCCGGTCGACACCATCGTCCTGGTCGACACCGAGGCCGAACTGCTCGCCGCGATGAACGCCTCCAACGGCGCCCTGGTGGCCACCCTGTCCACGGACGACCCGGCGACGTACGACAGGCTGGCGCCGCACATCCGCGCCTTCAAGGTCGGCCATGGCGTGGCACGCTCCCGCGGGGACCGCGACGAGCTGTTCGGCGGCCACGGCGCGTCCTGGCGCGGCGCCTTCGTGGGCGGCGAGCTGCTGGTGCGGGCCGTCACCCGCGGCCCGGCGGGGGAGCGGCTGCCGGGGAACTTCCCGGACGGCCACCTCATGCCGTAGCGGTCAGCCGATGCCCTGGCGGTCCGGCAGCAGGGCGAAGGCCCGGTCCGCCGGGGCGGGCGTGCCGCGCTCGACGGCCTGCCGCAGCAGCTCGCGGTGGCGCAGCAGGGGCTCGCGCCGCTCCGGCGGCGCGAGCAGCAGCAGGTCGTCGAGCCCGGCCAGCAGACGGCGGGAGACCTGCGGCGCCCCCACCGCACAGCCACGGACCTCGGCGAAGCCCAGGTCCACCAGCTCCGTCCACCCGGGCACGGACTGCACCAGCCGGGCCGCGCCGCGCCGGTCCCGGTGCACCACGGCGTCCAGCGGCCGGCGGGACAGGGCGGCCAGGATCTGCACGACCCGGTCCAGGGCCTGTACGGCCGTGGTCGGATCGTTCACCGCCGGGGACAGGGCACGCAGCCCGATGTCGGACAGCTGACGCAGCCCGAACGCCGGATCCTGGTGGAAGGTGCGCTCCACCCCCACCGACAGCGTGTACCGCAGGGCCCGGCGCGGCGGGGCGGCCCCGCCGTGCACCGCCAGCACGGGCGTGCCCGGCACCAGGAAGTCACCGATCCGCGGGACCAGCCGCAGCACCACCCCCTGCCCGCGCGCCACCCGCACCAGCCGCGCGATGTTGACGTCCCGCAGCACCCCGGCCCGCCCCTCGTGCGCGACCCACGCCGTGACCGGGCCCGTCCCGGCCGTCTCCCCGTCCCCGGCGGGTGCCGGCATCAGCGCCGCCGCCCGGAAGGACTCCGCGGCGATCCGGGCGATCACATGGCCGATCCGCATCAGCCGCAGGGTGCCGTTCACGTACAGCACGAAGAGCAGCAGGCTCAGCGCGACCATGAGGAGGGTGAGCACCGACTGCACCAGCGGCACGGACGTGGCGGCACGAGGGTCCGGGGTGCTGTCGTAACTGGTCAGGACCAGCAGCGTCAGGACGAAGGTGGCCAGGAACACCGCGAAGGTCGCCTTGGTGATCCGGCTGCGGACGAACAGCCGCACCACGCGCGGCGTGAACTGCCCGCTCGCCATCTGCACCGCGACCAGCGAGATGCTGAACACCACCCCGATGAACGTCATCATCGCCGAGCCGACCGCCGACACCACCGTCTTCGCGTCGTTCGCGAACCGCAGCAGCTCGGCGAGCGTGCCGAAGTCACCCTCGTCCTGCAGCGAACGGACCAGAGCGGCATCGAGCTCCTGAGCCACCAGCCACACCACGAACACGCCCACCATCGCCGCGGTGGGCGCGAACCAGAACGTGTCCCGCAGATGCTCCCTGAGCGGCGACAGCGCCCGCGCCCGGCGACGCGGAAGCGGGCTCCGGGTAACCATCCAGTCACTCATGGTGCGACCCTAGGCGCCCCGGCCCCGCCGGTCGCGGACCGCCGCTCAGGGGAAGGAAACGCAGGTGAAAGGCGCTGCGAAACCTTGGTATGGTTGTCCATGTCGCCGCGGGGGAACACCCCGCGCCGCGACAGACACCTGGTCCGGGTGGCGGAATGGCAGACGCGCTAGCTTGAGGTGCTAGTGCCCTTTATCGGGCGTGGGGGTTCAAGTCCCCCCTCGGACACTTTGTCGCAAGATCAGGCAGCAGCACGATGCCGGTCGGGAGAGATCCCGGCCGGCATTTCGCGTTCGCCGTCCTCCGCGGCCTCGCCCGTCGGAAAACCCGGTGCGCGGACGTCAGCGGTCTCCCTACACTCACCACGACACCGAGACCGAGTGAGGGGAGCAGGGCCGTGCGTATCCGCACCGCTGCCGTCGTTCCCCCGTCCCGGTACGAGGTGATCCTGGTGTCCTCGGCCCTCCGGTGCCCGCCGCGCGGCCGGCACCGGACGCCCGCGACCGGTCTCTGACGTCCCGTCACGCACGCCCTGAGGGCCGTGACCTCATGCCGACGTGCCGCCCGTCCCGGGAATCGCGCCGCCCTGCTCGCAGACCAGCGAAAGGCCACCGGCCGTGCGTACCCGCACCAACCCCCTCGCCACCATCCGCAACCTCGGCATCCTCGCCCACGTCGACGCCGGCAAGACCACCGTCACCGAGCGGATCCTCTACACCACCGGCACCACCTACAAGCGCGGCGAGGTGCACGACGGCACGACCGTCACCGACTTCGACCCGCAGGAGCGTGATCGCGGCATCACCATCTTCGCCGCGGCCGTCAGCTGCGCCTGGGACGGTCACCGGATCAACCTGATCGACACCCCGGGGCACGTCGACTTCGCCGACGAGGTCGAGCGGTCGCTGCGCGTCCTGGACGGCGCCGTCGCGGTGTTCGACGCGGTCGCCGGGGTGGAGCCGCAGAGCGAGTCCGTGTGGCGGCAGGCCGACCGGCACGGCGTGCCGAGGATCGCGTTCGTCAACAAGATGGACCGGGCGGGCGCCGACCTCGACACGGCCGTCGCCTCGATCCGATCGCGACTGCACCCCGTACCCCTGGTGGTGCAGCTGCCCATCGGCTCCGAGGACGGCTTCACCGGCGTCGTCGACCTGCTGCGCATGCGCGCGCTCGTGTGGTCCGACGGCGCGGAGACCGCCGAGGAGGGCCCGGTGCCCGACGCCCTGCGCGAGGAGGCGGTACGCAGGCGGCGGCTGCTGGAGGAGGCGGTGGCCGAACGCCATCCGGCCGCGCTGGAGGAGTTCTGCGACCGGGAGACCCTCACCGCGGACACCCTCGCCGGTGCCCTGCGCGACCTCACGCGCGCCGGCGACGGCGTGGTCGTGCTGTGCGGCTCGGCCTACCGCAACCGCGGGGTCGAACCGCTGCTCGACGCCGTCGTGGCCTATCTGCCGTCACCGCTGGACGTGCCGCCGGTGCGCGGCACCCACGACGGCACGGAGGAGGAACGGCCCGCCGACCCGGCGGCGCCGATGACCGCACTGGCGTTCAAGGTGAACGCCACCCCGACGGGACGGCTGACGTACCTGAGGGTGTACTCGGGCACCATCGAGAAGGGAGACACCGTGTGGGACGCGGGCACGCGCCGCACCGAGCGCATCGGCCGCATCCTGCGGGTGCGGGCCGACCGGCACGACCCCCTGGAGCGGGCGGTCGCCGGGGACATCGTCGCCGTGGTCGGGCTCAAGACCGCCCGGGCCGGTTCGACGCTGTGCGCGCCGGGCGACCCGCTGGTCCTGGAACCTCCGGGCGTGGCCGAACCGGTCGTGCACGTCGCCGTGGAGGCCCGGCGCTCCACCGACACCGACAAACTCGCCGCCGCGCTCGCCCGGCTGACCGAGGAGGACCCCTCGCTGGCCGTGCGGACCGATCCCGAGACCGGGCAGACCGTGCTGTCGGGCATGGGCGAACTCCACCTGGAGGTCGCGGTGGAGCGGGTCAGGAGCGAGCACGGCCTGGCGGTCGCGGTCGGCCGCCCCGGCGTGGCGTACCGCGAGACGGTCGGCGAGGGCGTGACCGGATTCGTCCACCGGCACGTCAAACAGGACGGCGGAGCCGGTCAGTTCGCGCACGTCGTGCTCGACGTCGAGCCCTGGGAGGAGGGCGGGTTCGTGTTCCGTTCGACGGTGACCGGCGGCGGCGTGCCGCAGGAGTTCGTGCGGGCCGTCGAGGCCGGCTGCCGTGACGCCCTCGCCGAGGGTCCGATCGGCGGGCACCCGGTGACCGGCCTCCGGGTCACGCTCACCGACGGCCGGACCCACGTGAAGGACTCCTCGGAGACGGCCTTCCGCACCGCAGGCCGGTTCGGTCTCCGCGACGCCCTGCGCGCCTCGGAGATGGTCCTGCTCGAGCCGGTCGTGGAGGTCGCGGTCACCGTGCCCGAGGACGCCGTCGGCGCCGTACTCGGCGACCTCGCCGCGCGCCGGGGCCGGGTCACCGGCTCCGATCCGCGGGGCGGTACGACCGTGGTCACGGCCACCGTGCCGCTGGCCGAGCTGTTCGGCTACGCGACGCGGCTGCGCAGCCGCACCCAGGGCCGCGGCACCTTCACCGCCCGGCCCACCGGCTACGCGCCGGCACCGGCCGCGGCACCGGCACGGTAGCGTCGCCGGGCCGCCCCCGCCCGTACCGGGCGGGGGCGGCCCTCCCGGACGGCACGCTCAGGGGTACTGCACCACCGTCGACGGCACGGTCGACGTCCCCGACGTGGGGGAACCCGTGTCGTTGATGACGCACTCGTACTGCCCGTTGCCGCCCAGCGACACCACGAGCAGCCCGTGGAAGCGCACCCCGGACCGGTTCGGCGCGGCGAAGCCGTGGTGCTGCACGATGGACGGGTTCACGTTGTAGTAGCAGTAGCTGCCCAGGCCCCAGCCCTCGTGCTCGGTGACCTGGTCGCCGACCTTGTAGGCGGCGTAACCCTTGATCGAGCCGTTCTGGACGGCGGCCTGGTCGGGGGCGTCGTACGCCTTCTCGTTCTGGAAGAAGATCGTGCGGCCCCGCTGGCCGTTCCACTGCACGTCGTACTTGTTGAAGTGCTCGACGAACAGGCCGGTGGCCAGGACGTCGTCGCCGTTGACGACCACGCCGTAGTCGGCGCGGTTGGTCTCCCAGCCGACGCCCTCGCCGTGGTCGGCGCGCCACACCCAGGTGTGGTCGACGATCGTGTGCCGGCTGTTGATCACCATGCTGGTGGTCGCCTTGCCCGGGCCCGCGCCGCCGATCCGGATGAACACGTCCTGCACGGTGACCGGGTTGGCGGAGTGGTCCGCGGACGCGCCCGCGGGCCCGACCTCCAGCAGCGTCGAGGAGTTGACCGGCCCCGCGTCGATGAGGAAACCGGCGAGCCGTACGCCGTCCACGTCGGCGACCTTGATCGCGGTGACGCCGTTGTCGGGGATGAGCGTGGCGTAGCCGAGACCCAGCACGACCGTGCCCGCGCGCTTCACCTCGACGGTGCCGTCCAGGTGGTAGACGCCCGGCGTCAGCAGCAGGTGCAGGCCCTCCTCCAGCGCCTGGTTCAGCGTGGCCGCCGAGACACCGGGCTTGGCGACGTAGAACTGCGTCAGCGGGAGCGAGGTGCCGCGCGGGGTGCCGTTGCCCCAGGACACACCGCGTGCGTTGGTGCGCTTCTCCGGCAGGAAGACGCGGTACGCGTCGCCGTCGAGGTACAGGAACGGCTTCTCCCGGGAGACGGGCGTCGTCTCCAGCGTGGTGTACGGCGGGTCGGGGAAGCTCTGCGCGGGCGCGCCCTCCACGCCGGAGAACACCATGTTCCACACGGCGTTGAGCCATCCGCCGACCGAGCTGTCCCGGGTGTACCACTGCTGCTGGGAGTACGGTCCGACGCTGCCGTCGATCCGGCTGTCGGCGATGTAGCCGCCGCTCGCCCAGCCGTAGCCGTCGGGGGCGAGGTTGAGCCCGCCCCGTACGTGCATGCGCCGGAAGGGCGCCGCCTGCGACACCGCCCAGCGGTTCGTGCCGTTGACCGGGACGAGGGCGAGGTTCTCCGCCGAACGCCAGAAGTTCTGCGTGGCGTTGCCGTCGAACCAGCCGGCGTCGACCGTCACGTCGCCGTTGATGGTGGTGTCGTCGGGGGAGAGGCCGAGGCCGGCGATGGAGGTGTAGAAGCCGATCTGGGCGTTGAGCCCGTTGTACGTGCCCGGCTTGAACAGCAGGGCGTAGCGGCCGGTGCCGAACTGCGCCGACTCCTGCTGCCGGAAGATCTCGTCGAGTCGCCCCTGGATGTTGGCCGTGGACGGGTCGAAGACGATGACGTTCGGCCCGAGGTCGCCGCCGCCGGGCAGGGCGCGGGGGCTGTCGCCGGGGGCGGCGCCGCCCGTGCCGGTGGCGGCGGCCGCGGGCCCGGCACCGGCCAGCCCGGCGAGCACCGGGGCCGCGGCGGCCGCCGTCAGGACGCTGCGCCGGCGTACTCCGGACGGCTCGGGCGTGGAAGAGGACGTGGGGGAGGGCGTGGGGGAAGAGGGCATGGGGGCGGCTCTCCTTGTTCGGAAAATGAACGAAGTGGGGGTGGGGGAGCGCTCTCTGGGTGTGCATGTTTCATCCGCCCGCACGGCGCGTCAAGAGTTGTGACCGTTTCTCGTGCGCTGTGTTCAACAAGTAGGGACAGCAGTCCCGTTGGCCCGCACCTGGCCTTCCTGTCGAATCCCTTGACACCTCCCGCCGCGCGCCTCAACACTCCGGCATGGGAGAGCGCTCTCCGAGATTTTCCCCGACACTCCCAGGAGGTCTCCATGCCACGGAGATCGAAAGTCCTGTCCGGCACCCTCGTCGCAAGCGCGCTGCTGCTGACGTCGATCGGCGTCGGCACCCTCGCGGTGAACGCCGGTGCCGCGACCCCGCCCGCGCAGTCCGCGCACTCCGGGCACACCATGGCCGCCTCGACCGCCTTCTCGCCGGAGGACCCGGACGGTGACGGCTACATCCCCGCCAACCCGCCGGTCACCGGCGTCACCCCGTCCACGAAGGAGCCGCCGCACCGCTACTTCCACGAGTTCCAGGCCAACTGCGCGGTCAGCCACACGGCACCGGACGACCCGATCGTCTACCCGCAGCAGCCCGGCAAGTCCCACGACCACACGTTCATGGGCAACACCACGACCGACGCGAACAGCACGACGGCCTCGCTGGACGCGGGTTCCACGACCTGCCTCGCGCCCGGCGACCGGTCGGGGTACTGGATGCCCACCATGTACGACGGCGACCAGCAGGTGCTGCCGATCGGCCCGCAGGTCATCTACTACAAGGCCGGCGTCACCGACTACACCAGCGTGCGGCCCTTCCCGAAGGGCCTGCGCTACGTCGTCGGCAGCCCGATGCAGAGCGGCCAGGAGTTCCGGAACCACCGGGGCTTCGTCGAGGGCTGGGAGTGCGGCGACAGCTTCTTCAACGTCGACTTCCCGTCCAACTGCCCGGACCGCCAGGACGTGCAGGTCAACATCCGCTTCCAGGCGCCCAGTTGCTGGGACGGCAGGAACCTGGACACGCCCGACCACAAGAGTCACATGGCGTATCCGGTGGTCAACCCCGGAACCAACAACAACATCTGTCCGGCCACTCATCCGGTCGCCCTGCCGATGATCGAGTTCAAGATGGCCTTCCCGGTCAACGGCGACCTGTCCCGCGTCCGCCTCGCCAGTGGGGCGAGCTACTCGTTCCACTACGACTTCTTCAACGCCTGGGACGAACCCACCCTCAAGGCCCTCGTCGACCACTGCGTCGTCGGCGGCCTCCAGTGCAACGCGCGCGGCTACGACGAGACGCACCCCGAGGCGGGGGCGGCGCTCGACGCGAACTACGAACTCCCCTGACCCCGGCCCCCCACCGAGACCGGCCCGGCCGTCCCACTGCCCCGCGGGCGGCCGGGCCGCCCCACCCGCAGACCGGAGACACACCACCATGAGCCGACCCCGCACCCCCACCCCGGGCCCCGCTCCGGCCCGCAGACTCACCGTCCCGCTGACCGCCGCCCTGCTCACTGCCTGCGCCCTCACCGCCGTGCCCGCCCAGCAGGCGCACGCCGCCGGCAGCGTCGTGAAGGTCACCGGCGGCCAGGGCAACTGGCAGCTGACCGTCGACGGCAGCCCCTACCAGGTCAAGGGCCTCACCTGGGGCCCCTCACCCAACGACGCCGACCGGTACATGCCCGATCTCAAGTCCATGGGCGTCAACACCATCCGCACCTGGGGCACCGACGCGAGCAGCAAGCCCCTCCTCGACTCCGCCGCCGCGCACGGCGTCAAGGTCATCGCCGGCTTCTGGCTCCAGCCCGGCGGCGGACCGGGCAGCGGCGGCTGCGTGAACTACCTGACCGACACCGCGTACAAGGACCAGATGCTGGCCGAGTTCCCGCGCTGGGTCCAGGAGTACAAGGACCACCCGGGCGTCCTGATGTGGAACGTCGGCAACGAGTCGGTGCTCGGACTCCAGAACTGCTACAGCGGCGACGAACTGGAGCGCCAGCGCGACGCCTACACCACCTTCGTCAACGACGTCACCAAGAAGATCCACGCCGTCGACCCGAACCACCCGGTCACCTCCACCGACGCCTGGGTCGGCGCCTGGCCGTACTACAAGAAGAACGCCCCGGACCTGGACCTGTACGCCGTCAACTCCTACGACGCCGTGTGCGGTGTCCGCGCCGCCTGGGAGCAGGGCGGCTACACCAAGCCGTACATCGTCACCGAGGGCGGTCCGGCCGGCGAGTGGGAGGTGCCGGACGACGCCAACGGCGTACCGAAGGAACCCACCGACCAGGCCAAGGCGCAGGGATACACCGACGCCTGGAACTGCGTCACCGGGCACCGGGGCGTCGCCCTCGGCGCGACCTTGTTCCACTACGGCACCGAGTACGACTTCGGCGGCATCTGGTTCAACCTGCTGCCCGCCGGACAGAAGCGGCTGTCCTACTACGCGGTCAAGCGGGCCTACGGCGGCGACACCTCCGGCGACAACACCCCGCCCGTCGTCTCCGCCTTCGGCGTGGAGGGCGACGCGGGCAAGGTGCAGGCGGGCAAGGACCTCGTCCTCACCACCCGCGCCACCGACCCCGACGGCGACCCGATCGCGTACGAGGTGCTGGCCAACAGCAACTACATCGACCAGGGCAAGCAGCTCACCACGCTCCCCGCGACCGACCTCGGCGGCGGACGCCTGAAGGTCACCGCACCCGACCGGCCCGGCGTCTGGAAGCTGTACGTCAAGGCCACCGACGGCAAGGGCAACGTCGGGGTGGAGACCCTCTCGGCGCGGGTCGTGCCGCCCGCCGTGGACGGCACCAACGTCGCCCTCGGGAAACCGGCCACCGCCTCCTCCTTCCAGCCGAGCTACGGCGACTGCCCCTGCACCGCCGCCAACGCCGTGGACGGGAACCCGAACACCCGCTGGGCCAGCGACTGGAGCGACCCCCAGTGGCTCCAGGTGGACCTCGGGACGCGCACCACGTTCCGGCACGTCCAGCTGTACTGGGAGGCCTCCTACGCCAGGGCCTACACCGTCCAGACCTCCGACGACGGGCAGAACTGGCAGACCGTGCGGACGGTGACCGACGGCAACGGCGGCGTCGACACCCTCGACGTGACCGGCACCGGCCGCTACGTGCGCGTCAATGGGACCGCGCGCGGCACGGGTTACGGCTACTCGCTCTACGAGTTCGGCGTCTACAGCTGACACCGGACGACCGCGCACGACAGGGGAGGGGAGACCCGGTGGGGACGAGCGACGAAGAGATCGACCGGCTGCTCGGCAAGCTGACACCGCGCGCCCGCGCGCTGCTGCTCGACGGCGCCACGACCTGGCGCACCAGAGCGGAACCGGCGCTCGGTCTGCGGGAGTTGATGATGTCCGACGGTCCGGCGGGCGTACGGGGCGAGGCATGGGACGAACGCGACACCTCCGTCCTGCTGCCCTCGGCCTCGGCGCTCGCCGCCACCTGGGACGAGGACCTGGTCGAGAGCCTCGGTGGCGTCCTCGCCGCCGAGGCCCGGCGCAAGGGCGTGGACGTCCTCCTCGCTCCGACCCTCAACCTGCACCGCAGCCCCCTGGGCGGCCGGCACTTCGAGTGCTTCTCGGAGGACCCCGAGCTGACCGGCCGGGTCGGGGCCGCACTCGTGCGCGGCGTCCAGGCCCACGGGGTGGCCGCCACCGCCAAGCACTACGTGGCCAACGACTCCGAGACCGACCGGCTCACCGTCGACGTACGGGTGGACGAACGGACGCTGCGGGAGGTCTACCTCGCGCCCTTCGAGGCGGCGGTGGCCGCCGGGGTCCGGCTCGTCATGGCGGGGTACAACGCGGTCGACGGCACCACGATGACCGCGAGCGATCTGCTCACCGGCCCGCTGAAGGGCGAGTGGGGCTTCGACGGGGTCGTCGTCTCCGACTGGGGTGCGGTGCGCACCACGGTGGACACCGCCCGCGCCGGGCTGGATCTCGCCATGCCCGGTCCCGACAGCCCCTGGGGCGAGGCGCTGGCCCGCGCGGTCGCCGACGGCCTCGTGCCCGAGGCCGTGGTGGACGACAAGGTACGGCGACTGCTGCGGCTCGCGGCGTGGGTGGGGGCGTTGGGGGAGGGCGAGGCGCCCGGAGGCGGGGGAGCGCGAGAGGCGTGTGGGAGTGGGGGAGCGCGAGAGGTGCCCGAAGGTGGGGGATCGCGAGAGGTGCCTGGCGGTGGCGGATCGCGTGAGGTGCCTGGCGGTGGTGGAGCGCGGGCCGGTGACCCGCACCCGCCCGTGCCCCGGCCGACCGTCGCCCCGGAGGGCAGGGCCCTGGCCCGCCGGGCCGTCGCCGCCGGGAGCGTGCTGCTCGCCAACCGGGGTGTCCTGCCCCTGGACCCCGGAGGGCTGCGCACGGTCGCCGTGATCGGCGCGCACGCCGCGCGGACCCGTACGCAGGGTGGCGGCAGCGCCGGTGTCTTCCCACGGGAGGAGGTGTCCGTCCTCGACGGCATCCGGGACGCGCTGCGCGGCCATGCCCGGGTCGTCCACGTCCCGGGCCCCCGTCCGGACGGTCCCGCGCCCCCGCTGGACCACGACGCGTGCACCGACCCGCGCTCCGGGCGGCCCGGCGTACTGCTCAGGATGCTGGACGCCGACGGCCGCGAGCTGTACGCCGAACGACGGCGCGGGGGGCGCCTGTTGGAGCCCCGGCTGGTGCCGGGCGCGCACACCGTCGAGATCAGCGCCCGACTGCGCCCCCGTACCGCGGGCCGCTGGACGCTGGGCGTGGCCGGCTTCGGCCGGATGAGCCTCGCCCTGGACGGACGGCCCCTGCTGGCCGGCGACTTCCCGCCGCCGACCGACGATCCGGCGGTGGTCCACGTCAACCCGCCCGCCCAGTACGCCGAGGCCGACCTCGCCGTCGGCCAGGACGCCCTGCTCGTGGCCCGCCGCGAGCTGGCCCCCGGCACCGGCAGGGCGACGGTCGTCAGCGCGGCGCCGCCCGCCCCGGACGCCGCCGCGTCACTCGCCGACGCGGCCCGCGCGGCCGCCGCGGCGGACGCGGCGATCGTGGTCGTGGGCACCACCGAGCACGGCGAGTGCGAGGGCTACGACCGTACGGCCCTCACGCTCGGCTCCACCCAGGACGCGCTGGTCCGCGCCGTCGCGGCCGGCAATCCGCGCACCGTGGCGGTCGTCAACAGCGGCGGCCCGGTGGAACTCCCCTGGCGTGACGCGGTGGGCGCGGTCCTGCTCGCCTGGTTCCCCGGCCAGGAGGGCGGCGGCGGAGTGGCCGACGTGCTCTTCGGGCACACGGAGCCGGGCGGACGGCTGCCCACCACCTGGCCGGCCGTCCTCGCCGACGCCCCGGTCACCCGCACCGGGCCGGCCGACGGCCGCCTCCCCTACGACGAGGGCCTGCACATCGGCCACCGGGGCTGGTTGCGCCACGGGCGCACGCCCGCCTACTGGTTCGGGCACGGACTGGGCTACACGGGCTGGGCCTACGAGGAGCTGACCGTCCCGCCGCAGGCCCGGGCGGGAGACGACCTGCCCGTGCGGGTACGGGTGCGCAACACCGGCGCCCGGGTCGGCCGGGAGGTCGTCCAGGTGTACCTCGCCCGGCCCGGGTCGGCGGTCGAGCGCCCGGTGCGCTGGTTCGCCGGGTACACGGCCGTCCGCGCACGGCCGGGGGAGACGGTGACGGCGACGGTGCGGGTCCCGGCGAGGGCGCTGCGCCACTGGTGCGTCGAGGAGCGTGCCTGGCATACGGAGGAGGGCCCCTGGCGGGTGCTGGCGGGCCGGTCGGCGGGCGAGGTGCCGCTGGTGGCGGACCTGGAGGTGAGGGGCCCGGGGACCGGATGAGAGTGGGGGAGAGCGCTCTACCATGCGCCCGACCTCGCCGGTTAGGGTGCGGGCATGAGCAGACAGGCCCCGACCCTGGAGGACGTGGCCCGGGAGGCAGGCGTCTCCCGGGCCACCGTCTCACGGGTGGTCAACGGCGTCCGCAACGTGGACCCCGCCATCCAGGACCTGGTCCGCCGGGCCATCGAACGGACCGGGTACGCCCCCAACCAGGCCGCCAGGCAACTGGTCACCCGGCGCACCACGACCGTGGCCCTGGTCGTCTCCGGCGCGGGCGACGCCTCGGACACCGAGCAGAACGCGTTCGCGACCCGGGTCTTCGCCGACCCGTTCTTCGGCCGTGTCGTCGGCGGTGTGGTCGGTCACCTGCGTCCGCGCTCGATGCACCCGGTGCTGATGTTCGCCGAGACGCCCGAGGCGCGGCAGGAGGTGGTGGCGTACCTCAGGCAGGGTGGCGCGGACGGCGCCCTGGTCGTGTCCACCCACCCCGACGATCCGCTGCCCGCCCTGCTCGCCGGGGCGGGGCTGCCGGCGGTGCTGTTCGCCCGGCCCGGGCGTCCGGTGCCGCTCAGCTACGTCGACCTCGCCCACCGCGACGGCGGGCGGCTGGCCGCCGAGCACCTGCTGGAGCGGGGCTGCCGGAGGATAGCCACCGTCACGGGGCCGCTGGCCGTCGCGGCGAGCCAGGAGCGGCTGGCCGGCTTCCGCGACACCCTCGCCCGGCACGGGCACCCGTACGTGCCCGTGGCCGAGGGCGGCTTCACCGTCGACAGCGGCATGGCGGCGGCGGCCTCGCTGCTGGCCGAACACCCCGACCTCGACGGTCTGTTCACCGCCAACGACCTGATGGCGCAGGGCGCCGTGCAGGTGCTGCGCGACCACGGCCGTCGGGTGCCGCGGGACGTCGCGGTCATCGGCTTCGACGACTCCAGCGTGGCCGTCACCTGCCGGCCCCGGCTGACCACCGTCCGCCAGCCGGTGGAGGAGATGGCGGCCACGATGGCCCGCCTCCTCGACGAACACATCAGAGGCGAGCGCACCGCGCCGACGTCGGTGATCTTCGACCCGGAACTGGTGGTGCGGGACTCGGCGTAGGCGCCGCCCCGCCGTCCCGAGCGCCCGTTCACGCCCCCGAGCCCTCACGCGGGGGCGCGGTCCACCCGGCCCGAGCCCTCACCGCCACCCCGCTGCCCCGCCAACCGCCCCCCGAGGGCCGCCCGCCACGCCGGTACCGGTCCGGGAGCGGTCACCGGGGGCTGTCGGCCGCCGCGCGCGAAGAAGCCCGCGAGGGGCAGGGTCGCGGCGCCGACCGTGACCGCGTCGGGGCCGAGGCGGCCGAGGGCGATGCCCACCCGCCCGGCGGGGTGCCGGAGGGCGTGGGCGAGCGCGTGGGCCCGTACCGACTCCAGGAAGGGCGCGCCCAGTTGGAGTCCGGCCCAGCCGCCCACGACGACCCGCTCGGGCTGGAAGAGGTTGATCAGGTCGGAGAGGCCCGCGCCCAGGTACTCGGCGGTCTCGGCCAGGACCCGGTCCGCCACGGGGTCCGGCGCGCCCCCGTCCCCGGGGCGGGCGGCGGACAGCAGGGCGGTCAGCGCGGCCTCCTCGTCGGCGCCGGGCGGCGGCTGCCCACCCGCCTCCCGCCACCGCGCGAGCAGCGCCTCCGCGCCCGCGTACGCCTCCAGGCACCCCCGTGCCCCGCACCTGCACCGGCGCCCCCGCACCCGCACCGTCAGGTGCCCCCACTCCACCGCGCGGCCGCGCTCCACGTCGTCCGTGACGACGCAGGCGCCGACGCCGGAACCGAAGAGCACGACCACGGCGTTGTGCGCCCCGCGCCCGCCGCCGAACCACATCTCGGCCTGCCCCAGCGTCTTGGCACCGTTGTCGATGAACAGCGGCACCTGCCCGGGCAGCCGTCCCGAGTCCCGCAGCAGGGCCTCCAGCGGCACCGCGTCCCACCCGATGGTCTGCCCGTGCACCAGGGCGCCGTCGGCGGTGTGCTCCACGATGCCGGGGACCCCGACGCCCACGCCCAGCAGCTCGCCCTGCCCCGCGGCGGGGGCGCCGAGGACCTCCGCGATGCCGTCCAGGATGTGCCCGGCGACCACCCGCACGTCGTACGTGCGCGACCCGTGACCGGGCAACGCCCGCTCTGTCCGCGCCAGTTCGGACATCGACAGGTCGAACAGCTCGACGCGCACCCGGGTCTCGCCGACGTCGACCCCGATCAGGCGGCCCCGGTTGGCCGCTATCCGGACGAGGGTGCGCGGCCGGCCACCGTCCGCGCCGAGGCTGCCCGCCTCCTCGACGAGACCGTCGGCGATCAGTTCGGCGACGACGTTGCTGACGGAACCCGAACTCAGTCCGGCCGCCGAACCCAGCGCGAGCCGGCTCATGGGCCCGTCGAAATACAACCGTTGCAGAACGGCGGTGCGGCTCTCGCGCCGCAGGTCACGGACCGTTCGCCCGCTGTGCCTGGCCATCCGGCCCCTTCCTTGAGCGCCTCCGCCCGCCTTCCGACCGCGCGCGACACCTTGACGAGTCTTTCTCTCGGGGTTTAACTCACGTCCTAAATTAAGCCATGAGGGGCTCCGGGAGGGATACCGGGGCCGTCCTCGGACTTCTCGACCGACTCCCGGAAGGAACCCCAGGAGCCATGCGCAGTATGCGAGCCGCGGCCGTAGGCGCCGTCACCATGTCTCTCGCTCTCGCCGCCTCGGCCTGCGGAGGGGGCTCCTCCTCGGGCGGCGGATCCAACGACTCCCCGAAGGAACTCACCTACTGGGCCTCCAACCAGGGCGCCAGCGTCGAGGTCGACAAGAAGGTCCTCCAGCCCGAACTGGACAAGTTCGAGAAGGAGACCGGCATCAAGGTGAAGCTGGAGGTCGTGCCCTGGTCCGACCTGCTCAACCGGATCCTCACCGCCACCACCTCGGGCCAGGGCCCGGACATCCTCAACATCGGCAACACCTGGAGCGCCTCCCTCCAGGCCACCGGCGCGCTGCTGCCCTGGGACGCGAAGAACTTCGACAAGATCGGCGGCCGGGACCGCTTCGTGGAGTCCGCGCTCGGCTCCACCGGCGTCGAGGGCCAGGACCCGGCGGCGGTCCCGCTGTACTCGATGGCCTACGCGCTCTACTACAACAAGAAGATGTTCGCCGACGCGGGCATCGCCAAGCCCCCGGCCACCTGGGACGAGCTGGTCGAGACCGGCAAGAAGATCTCGAAGGACGGCAAGTGGGCCCTCGGCGCCGAGGGCTCCAACCTGTCGAACAACATCCACCAGGTCTTCGTCCTCGGCAAGCAGCACGGCGCCGACTTCTTCACCGCCGACGGCAAGCCCGACTTCACCTCCGACGGCGCCGTAGCGGCCGTCAAGCAGTACGTCGACCTGATGGCCGGGGACAAGGTCATCGCCCCCGGCAACGCCGAGTACGCGCAGAACCAGTCCCTCAGCGACTTCGCCAAGGGCAAGACGGCGATGGTGCTCTGGCAGACCGCCTCGGCCACCTTCAAGACCATGGGCATGGAGGAGGACGAGTGGGGCGTCGCGCCCGCCCCCGTCGCGTCCGGCACCCCCGGCACCGGCAAGGCCACCAACTCCATGGTCGCCGGCATCAACATGGCCGTCTTCAAGAACACCGACAACGTCGACGGCGCGACCAAGTTCGTGAAGTTCATGACCAGCGATGCCGAGCAGAAGATCCTCAACGAGGCGTACGGCTCCATCCCGCCGGTCAAGGCCGCACAGACCGACCCGGCGTTCAACACCCAGGCCACCGCCGTGCTGCGGGAGACCCTCGCCACCAGCGCCGCCGCGCTGCCCCAGGTGCCCGACGAGTCGCAGTTCGAGACCGCCGTCGGCACGGCCGTGAAGGAGCTGTTCGCGGACGCCGCGGCCGGCCGTGAGGTGACCGCCGAGTCGGTCAAGGAGAAGCTCGCCAAGGCCCAGCAGCAGATGCCGACGAAGTGAGCGCGCCCCTGCCCCCACGGACCCGCACCGACTCCGACACGACGACACGGATCTCGCCATGACCACCACGACCGCCTCGGCGCAGCCCGGCGAGCGGACGGTCGGCAAGAGCTCCCCCGGGACGGCGCGCGGACCCCGCCGCCGTCCCGGGCGGATCCGCCGCATCGGCCTGCCCTACCTGCTGCTCCTGCCGGCCCTGCTCCTCGAACTCCTCGTCCACCTGGTGCCGATGGTCATCGGCATCGTGATGAGCTTCAAGGAGCTCACCCAGTTCTACATCCGCGACTGGACCGTCGCCCCGTGGACCGGCCTCGACAACTACAGCATGTCGGTCGACTTCGACGCCCCCGTCGGCGAGGCCCTGCTCCACTCCTTCCTCGTCACCTGCGCCTTCACCGTCCTGTCGGTCGGACTGTGCTGGCTGATCGGCACCGCCGCGGCGATCTGCATGCAGGACGCCTTCCGCGGCCGCGGCCTGCTCCGGGCGATCTTCCTGGTGCCGTACGCCCTGCCGGTCTACGCGGCCGTCATCACCTGGGCGTTCATGTTCCAGCACGACAACGGCCTGGTGAACCACGTCCTGCACGACCAGCTCGGCCTCACCGACAAGCCCTCCTTCTGGCTGATCGGCGACAACAGCTTCGTCGCGCTGCTCGTGGTGTCGGTCTGGAAGGGCTGGCCGTTCGCCTTCCTCATCGTCATGGCGGGCCTCCAGAACATCCCCAAGGAGCTGTACGAGGCCGCCGCCCTGGACGGCGCCGGCGTCTGGCAGCAGATCCGCCGCATCACCCTGCCGTCGCTGCGTCCGGTCAACCAGGTCCTGGTCCTCGTGCTGTTCCTGTGGACCTTCAACGACTTCAACACGCCGTTCGTCCTGTTCGGCAAGGCCGCGCCGGAGGCCGCCGACCTGATCTCCATCCACATCTACCAGTCGTCGTTCGTCACCTGGAACTTCGGCGCCGGCTCCGCGATGTCGGTCCTGCTGCTGCTCTTCCTGCTGCTGGTGACGGGCGTGTACCTGTTCCTGACCTCCCGGTCCGCCAGGACCCCCCGGGCCTCCCGGGCTTCCCGCGAGAGGAAGACGGCCGATGGCTAGGTCCCCGATGGCGGCGCCGCGCTCCTTCCTCTGGACCCGCCGCGTCTTCCTCACCCTGCTCACCGGCTTCGTCCTGCTGCCGGTGTACGTCATGGTGTCCAGCTCCCTGAAGCCGCTCCAGGACGTGTCGAGCGAGTTCCGCTGGCTGCCCAGCGAGCTGACGATCCGCCCCTACATCGACATCTGGTCGACGGTCCCGCTGGCGAAGTACTTCGTCAACTCGCTGATCGTTGCGGGCGCGGCGACCGTCTGCTCCGTCGTGATCGCCGTCTTCGCCGCCTACGCGGTCAGCCGCTACGAGTTCCGCGGCAAGCGCGTCTTCTCGGTGACGGTGCTGTCCACGCAGATGTTCCCCGGCATCCTCTTCCTGCTGCCCCTGTTCCTCATCTACGTGAACATCGGCAACGCCACCGGGATCGCCCTGTTCGGCTCCCGCGGCGGCCTCATCCTCACGTACCTGACCTTCTCGCTGCCCTTCTCCATCTGGATGCTGATCGGCTACTTCGACTCGGTGCCGCGCGACCTGGACGAGGCGGCCCTGGTGGACGGCTGCGGGCCGCTGCGCGCGCTGTTCAAGGTCGTGGTGCCGGCCGCGATCCCCGGCATTGTCGCGGTCGCCGTCTACGCCTTCATGACCGCGTGGGGCGAGGTCCTGTTCGCCTCCGTGATGACCAACGACGCCACCCGCACCCTCGCGGTCGGACTGCAGGGCTACTCCACGCAGAACGACGTGTACTGGAACCAGATCATGGCCGCCTCCCTGGTGGTCAGCGTCCCCGTGGTGGCGGGCTTCCTGCTTCTCCAGCGGTATCTCGTCGCGGGGCTGACGGCGGGTGCCGTCAAGTGACCGCGACCAACCTTCCCGAACCCGAGAGGACCCACGTGACCATCGACTTCGCCGCACTCCCGCACGACTTCCTGTGGGGCACGGCCACATCGGCGTACCAGATCGAGGGAGCCGTGGCGGAGGACGGACGTTCGCCGTCGATCTGGGACACCTTCTCGCACACCCCCGGGAAGATCGACAACAACGACCACGGCGACGTCGCCTGCGACCACTACCACCGCACGCACGAGGACATCGAGCTGATGCGGCGCCTCGGCACCAACGCCTACCGCCTCTCGATCGCGTGGCCGCGCGTCGTGCCGGGCGGCGACGGCCCGGTCAACGCGAAGGGGCTGGCCTTCTACGACCGGCTGATCGACGACCTGCTGGCGGCCGGCATCACGCCGTCCGTCACCCTCTACCACTGGGACCTGCCGCAGGCGCTCCAGGACCGGGGCGGGTGGCCCGAGCGCGCGACCGCCGAGCACTTCGCGTCGTACGCCTCCGTCGTCGCCGAACGCCTCGGTGACCGCGTCCAGCACTGGGCCACCCTCAACGAGCCGCTGTGCTCCGCCTGGATCGGGCACCTGGAGGGCAAGATGGCCCCCGGCTGGACCGACCTGACGGCCGCCGTGCGCGCCTCCTACCACCTGCTCCTCGGCCACGGCCTGGCGATGCGCGCCATCCGCGAGGCGGCCCCGGGCGCCCAGGTGGGCATCGTCAACAACCTCTCCACCATCCACGCCGCCACCGACCGCGACGAGGACCTGGCCGCCGCCCGCCGCATGGACGGCCACACCAACCGCTGGTGGCTGGACCCGGTCCACGGCCGGGGCTTCCCCGAGGACATGCGCGAGGTCTACGGCGTCGAACTCCCCGAGCAGCCCGGCGACATGGACCTCATCGGCGCACCGCTGGACTGGCTGGGCCTGAACTACTACTTCCCCCAGACCGTCGCCGACGACCCCACCGGACCCGCCCCCCACGTCCGCACCGTCCGCCGGGTCGGCGTGCCGCGCACCGGCATGGACTGGGAGATCGACGCCGGTGGCATCGAGGAGCTGCTGCTGCGCCTGACGAACGAGTACGGCCCGCGCAGGCTGTACGTCACCGAGAACGGCTCGTCCTTCCCCGACGTGGTCCGCCCCGACGGCACGATCGACGACCCGGAGCGCCAGGAGTACCTGACCGCCCACCTCGCGGCCTGCGCCTCGGCCGCCCGCAGGGGTGCCCCGCTGGCGGGCTACTTCGCCTGGTCGCTCCTGGACAACTTCGAGTGGGCGTACGGCTACGACAAGCGCTTCGGCCTGGTCCACGTCGACTACGCGACCCAGGTCCGCACGGTCAAGGGCAGCGGCCGGCACTACGCGGACATCATCCGCCGGGCGCGGAAGAGCGAGCGCAAGGCGGCCTGACCCCGTGGTGGGGGGGGGGGGGGGGGGGGGGGGCCCCCCCCCCCCCCCCCCCCCCCCCCCGTCCGCGGTTCACGCGCGTGCGGTCGCGTCAGTCGCGTGAGTTGCCGAAGAGAAGCCGGTAGGCGATCAGGAGCACCAGTGCTCCGCCGATGGCGGCCGCCCAGGTGGCGCCGTCGTAGAAGTCCTTGCTGATCGGGTGGTCCAGCCAGCGGGCCGATATCCACCCGCCGATGAACGCCCCCGCGATGCCGATCACGGTCGTGCCGACCAGCCCTCCGGGGTCCCGTCCCGGCAACAGGAACTTGGCGATGGCCCCGGCCAACAGTCCCAGGACGATCCAGCTGATGACGGTCATGCCGTGACCCTGCCCTCTCTCGCGGTGCCCGCACCTTCCCGGTGCCGTGGGCTCTTTCCTTCGCGGTCGCGGTGTTCATGTCCTCTTGGCGGGGAGGACGTTGCGAGCGCGTCCGGTGGTTGCGCTGATCAGTATGGTGCGACCCATGACACCTGCGGGTTCTGAGCTGCGTCGCACGCTGGGTGTGGGAGACGCCGTCGTCGTCGGGCTCGGTTCGATGATCGGCGCCGGGATCTTCGCCGCTCTGGCGCCCGCGGCGCGCGCGGGCGGGTCGGGGTTGCTGACCGGGCTCGCGGTGGCGGCCGTGGTGGCCTACTGCAACGCCATGTCCTCGGCGTGGCTGGCCGCGCGCCATCCGGCCTCGGGCGGCACGTACGTCTACGGGCGCGAGCGGCTCGGGGAGTTCTGGGGGTACCTCGCGGGCTGGTCGTTCATCGTGGGGAAGACGGCCTCCTGTGCCGCCATGGCGCTCACCGTGGGCGCGTACGTCTGGCCGGAGTGGGCGCATGTGGTGGCGGTCGCGGCCGTGGTGGCGCTGACCGCGGTGAACTACGGCGGCATTCAGAAGTCCGCCTGGCTGACGCGGGTGATCGTGGCCGTCGTCCTGGCTGTCCTCGCTTCCGTGGTGGTGGTCTGCCTGGGGTCGGGGCGGTCCGATGCCGGGCGGCTGGACATCGGGTTGTCGGAGGGCGCCGGCGGGGTGCTGGAAGCGGCCGGGCTGCTGTTCTTCGCGTTCGCGGGGTACGCCCGGATCGCCACCCTGGGTGAGGAGGTGCGGGATCCTCGGCGCACCATTCCCCGCGCGATCCCGCTGGCCCTGGGGATCACGCTGGCGGTGTACGTGTGTGTCGCGGTGGCCGTCCTCTCGGTGCTGGGCCCGGTCGGGCTGGGGCAGGCGCCGGCTCCGCTGGCGGACGCGGTGCGGGCGGCCGGTGTGCCGGGGCTCGTACCGGTCGTGCGAGTGGGCGCGGCGGTGGCGGCGCTGGGCTCGCTGCTGGCGTTGATCCTGGGCGTGTCACGGACGACGCTCGCCATGGCCCGGGACCGTCATCTGCCCGAAGCGCTGGCCGCGGTGCATCCGCGTTTTCAGGTGCCGCACCGGGCCGAGCTGGCCGTGGGCGCGGTGGTCGCCGTCCTGGCGGCCACGGTGGATGTGCGGGACGCGATCGGCTTCTCCTCCTTCGGTGTGCTCGTGTACTACGCGGTGGCCAACGCGTCGGCCTGGACGCTCGACCGGTCGAGGGCGTCGCGGGTGGTACCGGCACTGGGTCTGACCGGGTGCGTGGTGCTCGCCTTCTCGCTTCCGGCGGTGTCGGTCGTCGTGGGTGTGGGTGTGCTGGCGGTGGGGGTCGTCGCGTACGGCGTGCGGGGGCAGCAGGTCTCGCGATAGGCGGCCGGGGGGTGAGAGAGACGGGAAGGCCGTGGGGCGGGAGGGCCGTGAGGCCGTCGTGCCCCGGGCTTCTCAGGACGCCTGGGCGGGGGGTGCGGCCGCCGTGGGCCCTCTTCCCGTGCGCAGGGGGAAGTCGGTCCACGGGAGCGGTCCGGGGCCCTCGGTGGCCTCCTCGTACCAGCCCGTGCCGTCGAGCCAGCTGTGCAGCCAGCCCGTGAGGCTCGGGGCATCGACGTACCAGGCGTGGTCGGCGTCGTCGGCGTTGGGCTCGAAGAGGAGGACGGTGGCCTGTGGGGAGCGGCAGTCCACGCAGGCGTACATCGCGCAGCCCCAGTGGGATATCGGCAGGACGCCCTCGGGCCAGGGCCAGTCGGGATCCTTCAGGCCGCTCTCGCGGTGGGCGAGGTACTGGGGGACGGCGGCCGGCTCGCCGGAGGGCGGGTTGTCGAGCAGGGGCAGCAGACCGTACTCCGGGCCGAACCCGCCGTCACCTATGCGCAGATACAGCTCGGCGAGCAGCGGAGGGAGGGAGAAGCCCAGGGCTGCCTCGGCCCGGGGCGGGGTCGTCCCGTCTACGGGTGCGGGCAGGAAATCCCAGCCCCAGGGGCGGGTGTTGCGTGCCTTGTCGGCCACCCGTGCCAGCAACTGCTCGTTCTCGCTCATGCATTCATGATGCAGGCCGCCATCGACAATCGAGCGGGCCTGTGGACAACCCGGAAGTTGTGGACAACGAGCGCTCCAGGCTCGTTCTACCAACCCGTCTGCCGGCTGCCCGCGGTGGCCGTGAACGGCTGGTCCGTCCGTACGATCTCGCGTCCCATCGGGAGCAGCGAGACGGGGATCAACTTGAAGTTGGCGATGCCCAGCGGGATGCCGATGATCGTGACGCAGAGCGCGATGCCGGTGACGATGTGGCCGAGGGCCAGCCACCAGCCGGCCAGGACCAGCCACAGCACATTGCCGATGCAGGAGGGGGCTCCCGCGTCCTGGCGCTCGATTGCCGTGTAGCCGAAGGGCCACAGGGCGTAGACGCCGATGCGGAAGGCCGCGATCCCGAACGGGATGCCGATGATCGTGATGCAGAGCAGCGCGCCCGCGAGCAGGTAGGCGAGGAACAGCCAGAAGCCGCTGAGCACGAGCCAAATGACGTTGAGGATGGTCTTCACTGCTGACGACCTGCCATCTTTTCGAGCCGGGCGATTCGCTCCGCCATCGGCGGGTGGGTGGAGAACATCTTCGACAGCCCCTGTCCTGGTCGGAACGGGTTGGCGATCATCATGTGGCTGGCGGTCTCGATCCGGGGTTCCGGGGGCAGTGGAAGCTGCTTCGTACCCGTTTCGAGTTTGCGCAGGGCGTCGGCGAGGGCGAGGGGATCGCCGGTGAGCTGCGCACCGGAGGCGTCGGCCTCGTACTCCCTGGAGCGGCTGATCGCCAGCTGGATGACGGTGGCGGCGAGCGGACCGAGAAGCATGATGAGGAGCATGCCCAGCAGACCGGGTCCGTCATCGTCGTTGGAGCGTCCGATGGGGATGAGCCAGGCGAAGTTGACCAGGAACATGATCACTGAGGCGAGGGCGCCCGCGACGGACGAGATCAGGATGTCCCGGTTGTAGACATGGCTGAGCTCGTGCCCGATGACGCCGCGCAGCTCACGCTCGTCGAGCAGGCGCATGATGCCTTCGGTGCAGCACACGGCCGCGTTGCGCGGGTTGCGTCCGGTCGCGAAGGCGTTGGGTGCCTCGGTCGGTGAGATGTAGAGGCGCGGCATGGGCTGGCGGGCCTGCGTGGAGAGGTCCCGGACCATGCGGTACAGAGCCGGGGCCTCGAACTCGCTGACCGGGCGGGCCCGCATCGCGCGCAGGGCCAGCTTGTCGCTGTTCCAGTACGCGTACGCGTTGGTGCCCAGGGCGACGAGGACGGCCACGACAAGCCCCGCTCGGCCGAAGAAGCTGCCGATGACGATGATGAGCGCCGACAGTCCCCCGAGGAGTACTGCGGTCCTGAGCCCGTTGTGCCGGCGGTGCACGGTACGCCCTCCAAGTGGTGCGGCAGGGGAACCCTTCGCTTGCTGGTCTCGCTCGCTGTGGTTGCTTCCTGGTCTCCGGTGCCACTGGTGCCGTGGCATCACGTCCAGTGGACCCTTCCGTACTGGTCAACGCCAGGCGAGGGCCACCAGTTCCCCGGCGCTCACGGCGGGGCGCGTGGTCCGTACGGGTGACGGCCGCGGCGTCGGCACGCGTGCGTGGCAGCCGGGTGCGGCACGCGTGGGTGCCGGAGCGGCTGTGCTCAGAAGAGACCGGTGTCGGTGAAGCGGAGGATCAGCTGGGGTGCTCCGGAGAGGGCGACGGCGAGGACCGCGGTCAGGGTGATCGCCGCCGTGAGGGGGACGGGCACGTGGTGGCCGACGGCCGGCTCCTCGGGGGCCCGGAAGAGCTGGGCCGTCCATTGGAGGTAGTAGAAGAGCGCGATCACGACGTTGACCGCCATGACGACGGCCAGCCAGCCGAGCCCGGCGTCGACGGCCGCGGAGAATACCGTGACCTTGGCGAAGAGGCCGATGATGCCGGGCGGCAGTCCCGCGAGGCAGAGCAGGAAGAACGCCAGGAGAAGGGCGGTCAGGGGGTTGGACGCGTACAGGCCGCGGTAGTCGGCGACGCGGTTCAGGGACCTCGTACGGCCCACCAGTGCGGCGACCGCGAAGGCGCCGAGGTTCACGGCGGCGTACATGAGCGCGTAGGCGACGGTGGAGCCGATGGACCGCTCGGGGTCGTCGGAGTACGCGGCGGCAGCGATCGGCACCAGGAGGTAGCCGGCCTGGCCGACGGACGACCAGGCGAGCAGGCGTACCGCGCTGTACGCGCGCGTGGCCTGTTGCCGGAGGGCTCCGACGTTGCCGACGGTCATGGTGAGCGCGGCCAGCGCCGCGAGGGCCGGTCCCCAGACGTCGGCGTAGGACGGCAGGGCGATGACCGTGACGAGGATCAGGCCGGAGAAGCCGACCGCCTTGCCGATCACGGACAGGTAGGCCGCGATCGGCAGGGGCGCGCCCACGTAGGTGTCGGGCACCCAGAAGTGGAAGGGCACGGCGGCCGTCTTGAAGGCGAAGCCGACGAGGGTGAGGACGACGCCGGTCTGGGCGAGCGTATTGAGCTGCCCGTCGACGCTCTGAATGCGGTCGGCCACCTGGGTGAGGTAGAGGGTGCCGGTGGTGGCGTACACGAAGCTGATGCCCATGAGGCTGACCGCGGTCGCGGTGACCGAGGACAGGAAGAACTTGAGGGCGGCTTCGGAGGACCGGCGGTCGCCCTGTCGCAGGCCCACCAGGGCGAAGGCGGGGAGGGAGGCGACCTCCAGGGCGACGATCAGGGTCGCGAGGTCGCGGGAGGCGGGCAGTAGCGCGGCGCCGGCCGCCGAGGAGAGCAGCAGGAACCAGAACTCGCCCTCGGGCAGTCCGCGGTCGGCGTCCTTGACCGCGGTGACCGAGAGGAGCGCGGTCAGGAGGGCCCCGCCGAGGACCAGGAACTGGATGGCGAGGGTGAAGGTGTCCGCGGTGTAACTGCAGACGTCGGCGTCGCCGGTCTGGCAGAACGTCGAGCGGTCGCCGTTCACCAGGGGCAGCAGCATGAGGGCGGAGGCGGCGAGTCCGGCGACCGACATCCAGCCGAGCAGCGACTTGCGGGCGTCCTTGACGAAGAGGTCGGTGACGAGGACGACGAGTCCGACCACGGCCGCGATGGTGGGTGGCGCGATGGCGAGCCAGTCGACGGACTGGACGAGGTTCTGGGCGAGCGGCTGCGAGGCGGTCCCGGCGAGGGGGTGGACCTGGAAGCTCATCGGGTGCCTCCTGAGAGGAGCTGCTGCACGGCCGGGTCGGTCAGCCCGAGGAGGGTCCTGGGCCACAGCCCCGCGACGACGGTGAGGACGACGAGTGGGGTCCAGGCGGCGAACTCGTACGTGCGTACGTCGGCGAGCCTCGGGGCTTCGCGCGGCAGGGCGCCCATGCAGACGCGGCGGACCACGATCAGCATGTACGCGGCCGTCAGCAGGGTGCCGAACGCGGCGATGACCATGAAGGTGAGGAAGGCGGGGCGGCTGAGGTCGTCGTGGGGGTCGAAGGCGCCGAACAGGGCCAGCATCTCGCCCCAGAACCCGGCCAGGCCCGGCAGTCCGAGCGAGGCGACCGCGGCGAAGGCGAGCAGGCCGCCGAGGCGGGGTGCCTTGCCGTACAGGGCGGCGCCGGTCTCCTCGGCGAGGGTGTCGAGGTCGGTGGTGCCGGTGCGGTCCTTGAGGGCGCCGACGACGAAGAAGAGCAGGCCGGTGATGAGGCCGTGGGCGATGTTGGCGAACAGGGCGCCGTTCACGCCGGTCGGGGTCATGGTCGCGATGCCGAGCAGGACGAAGCCCATGTGGCCGACGGAGGAGTAGGCGATGAGGCGCTTCAGGTCGCCCTTCGCGCCCCTCTTGGCCAGGGCCAGGCAGGCCAGGGAGCCGTAGATGATGCCGACCACGGCGAAGGCGGCGAGGTAGGGCGCGAAGGTGCGGAATCCGTCCGGCGCGACCGGCAGCAGAATCCGGACGAACCCGTACGTACCCATCTTGAGCAGAACACCGGCCAGCAGCACCGAGCCGACGGTCGGCGCGGCGGTGTGGGCGTCCGGCAGCCAGCTGTGCAGCGGCCACATCGGGGTCTTCACCGCCAGCCCGATCCCGATCGCCAGAACCGCGATGACCTGCACGGACGTCGTCAGCGACCGGCCGTTGTCAGTGGCGAGTGCCACCATGTCGAATGTGCCCGCCGTGATTCCGATCAGGAGCAGGCCGAGCAGCATGACGACGGAGCCGAGGAGCGTGAAGAGGATGAACTTCCAGGCGGCCCCGGCCCGTCCCTCGCCGCCCCAGCGGGCGATGAGGAAGTACATCGGGATGAGGACCATCTCGAAGGCGAGGAAGAACAGGATCAGGTCGAGGGCGGCGAAGGTCGCGAGGGTGCCGGACTCCAGGACGAGCAGCAGCGCGACGAAGCCCTTCGGGCCGTGGCCCGCGGTCCGTAGCTCCGTCGGCGGCTCCTGCCGCTGCTTGTAGTACGAGTAGAGCGCGCACAGGAAGGTCAGCAGCGCGGTCAGGACCAGGAGGGGGAGGGAGATGCCGTCGATGCCGAGGTGGATGCGCACGTCGAGTGCGGGGATCCAGCTGATGTCCGTGCTGGCCTGCATCTTCGACGGATGGTCGTGGTCGAAGCCGAGCACGAGGACGATCGCGGCGATGAGGACGGCGCCGGTGACGGTGACGCCGTGCCGCAGCACGGCCTGCTCGGGCGACTTCCCCTTCAGCCCGGGCGGGGCGGGCAGCAGAGCGGCGACGGCCCCCAGGAGCGGTCCGACGACGACGAACGCCAGAAGGAACTGCATCACGGACTCGTTGATATCGATCACGCCTGCTCACGCTCCCGTGGCGACGAGGACGGCGGCGACCGCGAGGACGACGGTGCCGGCGAGCAGCGCGCTCACATAGGTCTGCACATTGCCGGTCTGGGCACGTCGTACGGCGGCTCCCAGCCAGCGGGGCAGGGCGCCCGCCCCGCGTACGTAGGTGTCGACGACCTCGCGGTCGAGGAACCGCACGAGGCTCGCGCCGGCCTGGACGGGCCGGACGAAGAGGGTCGAGTACACCGCGTCCAGGTGGAAGCCGGCGGCCGCGTGCCGGTGGAGCGGGCCCAGCAGGAGCCGTCCGGGATCCGACGGGTCGGGGGCGGAGGCGACGTCTCCGTAGGCGGGCTCGTGACTGGCGATGGCCTCGGCTTCCACCAGCGCGGCGTCGCCCTCCGGGTGGGCCGCTACCGCGCCGAGCGGGACTCGGGACGCGAACGAGGTGGTGTGCCGCCAGGCCGCGTAGGTCACGATGCCGCCGATCAGGGCCACGCCCGTGCCGAGCACGGAGGTGGTGAGGGTCGGAGTGAGGTCCCGGCCGTCGAACCAGTCGGGCAGCAGACGGAAGGCGAGCCCGCCGAGAGCGAGTGAGGGGATGGCGAGGACCCAGAGCACGGCGTTCATGACCACCGGCTGCCGGCCGTGGTCAGGAGCCTCGGCGCCCCGCCCGCGGAAGGCCAGCAGCCACAGGCGCGTCGCGTATGCGGCGGTGAGCAGGGCCGTGATCAGACCGGCGACGAGCACCGTCCAGCCCGCGGCACCGGGTGCGTGTTCGGTGTGGCCGGTGGCGACGTGCTCCGCTGCGCCGAGGACGGACTCCTTGGAGAAGAAGCCGCTGAAGGGAGGGATCGCGGCGAGGGCGAGCAGCGCCACGCTCATCGTCCAGTAGGCGTCCGGGACCCGGTCGCGCAGGTTGTGCATGCGGGACATGGCGGCCAGCGAGTTGGTGCCGGCGGCGTGGATGATCACGCCGGCGGCGAGGAAGAGCAGCGCCTTGAAGGCGCCGTGCGTGAGGAGGTGGAAGACGGCGGCACCGCGGTCGCCGGCGGCGAGGGCTCCGGTCAGGTAGCCGAGCTGTCCGATCGTCGAGTAGGCGAGGACGCGCTTGATGTCGTCCTGGGCAAGCGCGGCGAGCGCCGACCCGACCATCGTGACGGCGGCCATGACGGCGAGGACGACCATCGCGGCCCGTGAGGCCTCGAAGAGCGGGAGGAGCCTGGCGACGAAGTAGACACCGGCGGCGACCATGGTCGCGGCGTGGATCAGCGCGGAGACGGGCGTCGGGCCCGCCATCGCGTCGGGCAGCCAGGTGTGCAGCGGGAACTGCGCCGACTTGCCCGCCACACCGGCCAGGAGCAGCAGGGCGATCAGCGTCGGATGGTCGAGGGAGCCGTTCGCGACCGCGCCGAGGATCTTCGTGATGCGGAAGGAGCCGGCCTCGGTGGCCAGCGCGAGCAGGCCGATCAGGAAGGGGACGTCACCGAACTTGGTCACCAGGAAGGCCTTGAGGGAGGCGGCACGCGCCTCCGGGGTCTCCCAGTAGTGGCCGACCAGGAAGTACGAGCAGATGCCCATGATTTCCCAGCCGACCAGCAGCACCATCAGGTCGCCGGAGTAGACGACGAGGAACATGGCGGAGGTGAACAGGGAGACGAGCGCGGCGTACGAGGGGTAGCGCGGGTCGTCGCGCAGGTAGCCCGTCGAGTAGATCTGCACGCAGGTGGCGACGGTGCCGACCAGGACGGCGACGAGGGCGGCGAAGCCGTCGATGTGCAGGGCGAGTTCGACGGGGACCGAACCGGTGGGCGTCAGCTCCGTGGCGGCGTCCACGGCCCGGCCACCGCCCTGGCGGGAGGCGACCAGGACGGCGAGGACGAGGGCGGCCAGGGTCGGCAGGACGGCCAGCGGGCGGACGAAGCCGGGTGCCGTGCGGCCCAGGAGGAGGCCGGCGGCAGCTCCGAGGAAGGGGAGGAGGGGGACGAGTACGGCGAGGGTGGTCGTGGTCACGCGGTGGCCTCAGCCTTCTCGGCGGCCGTCCCGGTCGCGGGGGTGTCGGTGTCGGGGCCGTCCGGTTCGTGGCCCTCGGCGGTGTCGCGCAGCTTGTCGATGTCGGCGGTGCCGCGGTTGCGGTGGACGGCGAGCACGATCGCCAGGCCGATGCCGATCTCGGCGGCCGCGATGGCGATCGTGAACAGGGTCAGGGCCTGGCCGGAGTGCAGGGTCTCCTCGGCGGCCTTGCTGAGCCAGACGTCGAAGGCGACCAGGTTGAGGTTGACGGCGTTGAGCATCAGCTCGACCGACATCAGGACCAGGATCGCGTTGCGGCGGGCCAGGACGCCGTAGAGGCCCGTGCAGAACAGGAGGGCGGAGAGTACGGCGGGATAGGCGAGATGCATCAGCGGTCACCGCCCTTGGCGGCGGCGTTCGGGGCGGCGGCGTCGGCGGTGGGTCCGTCGGCCTTGGGCGCGTGGGTCTTGGGGCCGTCGGCCTGGGGCGTGTCGCTCGTGCGGTCCGCCCTGGCCTTGCGGGACAGGACGATCGCGCCGACCAGCGCGGCGAGGAGGAGGACGGAGAGGGCTTCGAAGGGGAGGACCCAGTTCTGGAAGAGACTCGCTCCGGTGACGGCGGTCGAGCCGGCGGCCGGACCGTCCAGGTCGATCCAGGTCGCGCGGAAGGCGTCGACGACGACCCACACGAGGGCCGCCGCGGCGGCCACGGCCACGGTGAGGGCCGCCCAGCGGTTGCCGGAGTCGGCGTCCGGGGACCGGCCGATGGGCGCCCTGGTGAGCATCAGGCCGAACAGGATGAGGACGACGACCGCCCCGACATAGATGAGGACCTGCACCCATGCGATGAACTCGGCGGTGAGCAGCAGGTACTCGACGGCCAGGCCGCCGAGGGCCACCACCAGCCACAGGGCGGCGTGGACCAGCTGCCGAGTGGTGACGGTGAGGACGGCGGCGCCGAATGTGACCAGGCCGACCAGGAGGAAGGCGATCTCGACGCCGGTCGGTGAGAGGAAGCCGTGTGCGTCGGCGGCCGTGGTCGTGGGGTCCGCGGCCAGGTGGCGGACGGTCGCGGCGAGGGTCATTCCCGGCCCTCCTGTTCCGGCTTCGGCTGCTCGGGGACGGCGGGCGACTCCTGCTGGGCCGGATCCTGGTGGGCCGGATCCTGTTGGGCCGACTCCTGCTGGGCCGCCAGTTTGTCGGCGGTCTTTCGGGCGGCGGCGAGTTCCTTCGGTTCTTCGGCGCCGGGGTCGAGGGCCGGCGGGGCCGGGACGGTCCACATCCAGTCGCGGAGCCTGTCGCGCTCGTGGGTGAGGTCACGGATGTCGGTCTCGGCGTACTCGAACTCCGGGGACCAGAACAGGGCGTCGAAAGGACAGACCTCGATGCAGATACCGCAGTACATGCACAGGGAGAAGTCGATGGCGAAACGGTCGAGGACGTTGCGGCTGCGGTCGCGCCCGCCGGGGGTGGCCGCCGGGACCGTCTCCTTGTGGGAGTCGATGTAGATGCACCAGTCGGGGCACTCGCGGGCGCACAGCATGCAGACCGTGCAGTTCTCCTCGAACAGGCCGATCACGCCGCGGGTGCGGGGCGGAAGTTCGGGCTGGGCGTCCGGGTACTGCTCGGTGACGGTCTTCCTGGTCATGGTGCGGAGGGTGACGGCCAGGCCCTTGGCCAGGCCCGAGCCGGGGATGGGGGCCATGGTTACTGGATCACCACCTTGACGATGCCGGTGAGGGCGATCTGGGCGAGGGAGAGGGGGACGAGGAGGGTCCAGGAGAGCTTCTGGAGCTGGTCCTCACGCAGTCGCGGGTAGGTCACGCGCAGCCAGATCACGACGAAGGCGAGGACCGCCGTCTTCAGCAGGGTCCACACCCAGCCCAGGCCGTCCGCGCCCCAGGGCCCGTGCCAGCCGCCCAGGAAGAGGACCGTGGTCAAGCCGCACAGGACGACGATCCCGGCGTACTCGGCGAGGAGGAACAGAGCGAAACGCAGGCCGGTGTACTCGGTGTAGGCGCCGAAGATGATCTCCGAGTCGGCGACCGGCATGTCGAACGGAGGGCGTTGCAGTTCGGCCAGCCCGGCGACGAAGAAGACGATCGCGCCGACGATCTGCCAGGGCAGCCACCACCACTCGAAGGCGTTCAGGATGCCGACGAGTGAGACCGTGCCGGCCGCCATGGCCACCGAGGCGGCGGTGAGCAGCATCGGGAGTTCGTAGGCGAGGAGTTGGGCGGCGGTGCGCAGGCCGCCGAGGAGGGAGAACTTGTTGGCGGAGGACCACCCGGCCATGAGCGAGCCGAGGACGCCGACGCCCATCACGGCGAGCACGAAGAAGACGCCCGCGTCGACGACCTGGCCGACCGCGCCCTCGCCGGGGCCGATGGGGATGGCCAGGAGCACCAGGAGGTACGGCAGCAGGGCGACCGCGGGGGCGAGCTGGAAGATACGGCGGTCCGCGTCGGCCGGGACCACGTCCTCCTTCTGCGCGAACTTCACACCGTCCGCGACGAGCTGGGCCCAGCCGTGGAAGCCGCCGGCGTACATCGGGCCGAGGCGGCCCTGCATGTGGGCCATCACCTTGTGCTCGGTCTGACCGACGATCAAGGGGAACGTGAGGAAGACGGCGAACACGATCAGGAGGCGCAGGGTGACGTCGAGGGCGTCGTTCACCGCGGGCCTCCTGGGGGGTTCGGGGGGTTCTTGCGGTTCTCGGGGTGCTTCCGGTCCGACTCCTGAGGCGCGTCCGACTCCTGAGGCGCGTCCGACTCCTGAGGCGCCTCCGACTCCTGAGGCGCGTCCGACTCCTGAGGCGACTCCGGCGCGGCCGCGTCCCGCGCGTCGGGAGTCTGCGGCTCCCCGGAGGCGTCGCCTTCGGCGCGCTTGTCCGTCGGCTCGTCGAACGCCGGGCGGTCGTGATGCCACGGGGCGTCCGGACTGCGGGGTGCGGAGGCGGGGGCCTCGCCGGACGCCCCGGTCTTCTCCGGCTGTCCCGCGTCGGTGGCGGCCCGCTGGCTCGCCGAGCCCTGCGACGCGCTTCGGCTGCGTCGAGGCGCCGGCGCCGCCGAAGACCCCTCGGCCGGAGACGTCTGACCGGCCGGAGGCGTCTGGCTCGCCGAGCCCTCCGCCGCCGTACGGGAGCGACGCGGAGTGGACGGCGCTTCGGTGCCGATGTCGGTGTCGGTGCTGGGCGGCGATGCCTGACTGGCGGAGCCCTCGCCCGCCGTACGGGTGCGGCGGACCGGCCGGTCACCGGCCGCGCGAGCCGGGCGTTCTCCGGCCGCACGTCCCGCGCCGCGTGCCGGGCGGGCCGGGGCGGGCGGCAGCTGGCCCTTCTGCGGGCCCCACTCGTTGGGGTCGGGGACGCCCGGCGGCAGCATCTGGCGGCGACGGGGTCCGCCGTGGTCGGACTCGCCCGGTTCCTTGGCACCGGGCCAGGCCTTGGCCACGCGAGCGGCAAGGACGAAGTCCTTCCGCAGCGGGTGGCCCTCGAAGCCCTCCGGCAGGAGCAGATGGTCCAGCGCGGGATGGTCCGCGAACTCGACGCCGAACATCTCGTGGGTCTCGCGCTCGTGCCAGGCCGCGCCCGCGTACACCGCGACGGCGGTGGGCAGGGCCGGGGACTCGTGCGGGACCGTCGTGCGCAGGAGCAGCCGGCGTACGGGTCCCAGGGCCACGACGTGTGCCGCGACGCGGAACCCGGTACCCGGCTCGTCGACCGCGCTCAGCCAGTCGAAGTACGTGCAGCCCAGCCGGTCACGCGCGGTCTCCAGGGCGGAGATCCAGGAGGTCGGCGGTACGTCGACGGTCAGGACGTCGTACGACTCCTCGGCCGTGGCTTCGGGGCCGAAGAGCTCCTCGGTGGCGGCGGGCAGCCAGCCGACCGCCGTCATCGCGCACCCCCTGAGCCCGATCCCGATCCCGAGCCCGAGCCCGATTCCGGTCCGGCCCCCGACCCCGACCCCGACCCCGGCGGTCGCACCAGTCCGCTCTGCAGCGCGGCCGTCGACGGCCGGCCCGACGTGCCGTACCGCTCGCCCAGCGACTCCCGTGCGATCTTCTCCTGGAGCTTGAGGATCCCCTGGAGCAGCGCCTCGGGGCGCGGCGGGCAGCCGGGGACGTAGACGTCGACGGGGATGATCTGGTCGACGCCCTTCGTCACGGAGTAGGAGTCCCAGTACGGGCCGCCGCAGTTGGAGCAGGCGCCGAAGGAGATGACGTACTTGGGCTCGGGCATCTGCTCGTACAGGCGCTTGACGGCGGGCGCCATCTTGTCGGTCACCGTGCCCGAGACGACCATCAGGTCGGCCTGGCGGGGGCCCGGCGCGAAGGGGATGACGCCGAGCCGGATGAAGTCGTGGCGGGCCATCGACGCGGCGATGAACTCGATCGCGCAGCAGGCGAGGCCGAAGTTGAAGACCCAGAGGGAGTAGCGGCGGCCCCAGTTCAGGACGACCTTCATCGGCTCGGGGGCCAAGCGCGCCAGGGTGCCCAGCCGCTTCGGCTCGGGAAGCGGTACGGGCTCCGGGAGCGGTACGGGTCCGGAGGGGTTCACGTCCACGACAGGACGCCCTTCTTGTATGCGTAGAGCAGGCCCACGGCCAGGAAGCCCAGGAAGATGAACATCTCCACGAGGGTCGTCGCTCCATAACCAGGATCGGCGAAGACCGTCGCCCAGGGGAAGAGGAAGATCGAGTCGACCGCGAAAATGACGTAGAGGAACGCGTAGACGTAGTAGCGGACCTGGGTGTGTGCCCAGCCCTCGCCGACGGGGTCCACGCCGCACTCGTACGTCAGCAGCTTCTCGGGCGTCGGGACCACGGGCCGCAGCAGCCGCCCGGCTCCGAAGGCCACGGCGACGAAGAGCACGCCCACCCCGGCGAGCAGTGCGACGACCGAGTAGGACTGGAAGTAGTCCGCGGCGAGCCCGACGGTCGGTTCCGGCACGTGCGCCCCCTCGATCCCTGTCCTGAACGCCTGCTGATCGACGATCTGTACGCACGGGAGTCTAGGGCCTGATAAAGAGACGGTAAGCAGCCCGTCGTACGTTGAGACGTGGGCCGGGGCCGGGGTGGGGTTTTCCTCAGTACATCCCGGCGGTCCACCTCATGGCGCGGTGCCGTGCCGCACGGCACGCTGATCCGTATGACCGAACACCTCGCGACTTCGCCCCCCGCCGGGACCGCCGGTGGGGCGGACGGCGACCGCCTGCCGCCGGCCCGTCTCGCCTTCGACTGGCACACCTGGAAAGAGATCGCCCACCTGCTGGCGAACCTTCCGGCGGCGCTGCTCGGCTTCGTCTATGTCTCGACGGTGCTGTCGGTCGGGTTCGGGTTGACGGTCACGGTGATCGGGCTGCCGCTGCTGGCGGCCGGACTGCTCGGCGCGCGTCAGCTCGGCAAGCTGGAGCGGGCGCGGGCCCGGGCACTGCTCGGAGTGCGGGTGGAGGAGCCCAGTCCGCTGCCGCTGCACGGCGGGGGCGGGTTCTTTCCCCGATTGTGGATGGCACTGAAGGACCCGGTGGGCTGGCGCGCGGTCCTGTACGACTTCATGCGGCTCCCCTGGGGAGTGGTCACCTTCGTCATCACGCTGACGTCGCTGTTCGTGCTGTGGCCGGTGCTGCCGTTCATCGCGCGGGGCCTGGCCAACGCCGACCGGGCGATGGTGCGCGCGCTGCTGTCCCCGTCCGACGAGCTGGAACGGCGGATCGCCGAACTGGAGTCGGACCGCGGGGTCGTGGTGGACACGGCCGCGGCCGACCTGCGGCGCATCGAGCGCGACCTGCACGACGGGGCACAGGCCCGTCTGGTCAACCTGGCCATGGGGCTGGGGCTGGCCAAGGAGAAGCTCCTGGAGGATCCCGACGCGGCGGCGGCGATGGTCGACGAGGCGCACGGCGAGGTGAAGCTGGCCCTTCAGGAGCTGCGGGACCTGGCGCGGGGCATTCACCCGGCCGTCCTGACCGACCGCGGTCTGGACGCGGCGCTCTCCTCGGTCGCCTCCCGCTGCACCGTGCCGGTCAGAGTGACCGTCGACCTGGCGGAGCGTCCGGCGGCGGCCATCGAGGGCATCGCCTACTTCACCGTCTCGGAGCTGCTCCAGAACGTCAGCAAGCACAGCGGGGCGCGTTCCGCCTCCGTGGAGGTGTGGCGGTCGTCCGACCGGCTGCTCATACAGGTGGGGGACGACGGCCAGGGCGGCGCCCGCCTCGACGCCGGTACGGGGATGAAGGGCCTCGCCGACCGGCTCTCCGCGGTCGACGGCCTCTTCGTCGTCGACTCGCCGGAGGGCGGACCGACGGCGATCACGGCCGAGCTGCCGTGGCGCGACCGCACCGCGGCGGACGCGGCTCCCGGCGCGTCCGACGCCGGCCACGCGCGGCCGGCGTCCGGGACGCGGTGACGGACGACACCGCCCCGCACGCGGGGCACCCGGGCGCGCGCACCTCCCCGCCCGAGGTCTCGGGGCCCCGGGGTAGGGAAAACCCCCCTCTCCAGACGCCGACGGGCTCCATGGCCCGTGGAGGCGCGGGCGAGGAGGCTGAAGTTACGACAGCAGAGCCGTAGGACGAGGAGAAGGACGGCACCGATGGCCACGGATTACGGACAGGGTTACGGGTTCGGGAGCGGGCCCGGCTTCGCCGGGGACACCGGGGCGCGCCGCCACCGGCTGCCGGCCGGGCTGCGGGCACCGTTCGAGGCACGCAGCTGGCGTGAGTTCGGCTATGTGCTGGTGGGCCTGCCGATCAGCATCCTGCTCTTCACCTACGCGGTCACGATGGTGTCGCTGGGAGCGGGCCTGCTGGTGACGTTCCTCGGGGTGCCGGTGCTGGCGGCGGCGCTCGCGGGCTGCCGGGGCTTCGGGGTGATGGAGCGGGCGCGGGCCCGGGCGCTGCTGGGGCTCGAGGTGGCCGACCCGGAGCCGCTGCGGGTGCGGAAGCGCGGTGCGATGGGCTGGATGGGGGCCGTGCTCAAGAGCGGCACCTCCTGGCGGAGCCTGCTGTACGCGTTTCTGCAGTTCCCGTGGGCGGTGTTCTCGTTCGTGGTCGCCGTGAACTTCTGGGCGGTCGGGTGGGCGATGCTGACGTACCCGCTCTGGTTCTGGGTGTTCCCGATGTACGCGGGCCAGGACGGGCTCCAGCTCTACGGCGACGAGACGCACCGGATCTACCTGGACAATCCGTTCGAGATCGCCGTGACCGCACTGGTCGGGCTGCTGTTCACGCTGGCGACGCCGTGGATCGTGCGGGCGCTGACGACGGTGGACCGGGTGATGGTGCACGGGCTGCTCGGACCGTCGCGACTGGCGACGCGCGTCGTGGAGCTGGAGTCGGACCGCGGGGTCGTGGTGGACACGGCCGCGGCCGACCTGCGGCGCATCGAGCGCGACCTGCACGACGGGGCACAGGCCCGCCTGGTCAACCTGGCCATGGATCTCGGCCTGGCGAAGGAGAAGCTGCAGGAGGACCCGCGGGCGGCGGCGATCATGGTGGAGGAGGCACACGGCGAGGTGAAGACGGCCCTTCAGGAGCTGCGGGACCTGGCGCGGGGCATCCACCCGGCCGTCCTGACCGACCGCGGTCTGGACGCGGCGCTCTCCTCGGTCGCCTCCCGCTGCACCGTGCCGGTCAGGGTGGAGGTCGACCTCACCGAGCGGCCGGCATCGGCGATCGAGGGCATCGCGTACTTCACGGTGTCGGAGCTGCTGCAGAACATCAGCAAGCACGCGCGGGCCACGGCGGCCGTCGTGGAGGTGTGGCGGGTGGAGAACCGGCTGCTCCTCCAGGTCGTGGACAACGGCGTCGGCGGGGCGGACGTGACGGCCGGCTCGGGACTCGCCGGACTGGCGGAGCGGCTCGACGCGGTGGACGGGATCCTGGTGGTGGACTCCCCGGCCGGGGGGCCGACGCGAGTGACGGCCGAGCTGCCCTGGCGCAACGAGCCGATATCAAGCTGAGGCGCGGCGGCGCGCCCACCCCGCTCTCTCTCTCCCCCCCCCACGCCGCTCCGGGCGGCCCGAGGGCCCCGGAGCGGCTGCGTGGGCGGCCAGGGCGGCCCGGGTGACGCGTTCACCGCGGGGCGAAATCCGGCCATCGTGGCGCCGAAGCCGGACTGTACGGCCGGGACTTGCCGTCCTCTTCCCGTTGCCCCCGGGCATCCGGCCTCCGATGCTGGAATGCTGGACCTGTCGTACGAACGGTTCGTGGACGCGGTGTGGGCCGCGGGGACCGTGAGGCGGACGGGCTGTGGGGGGCCGAAAAATCGTGGAGGACAGGGTGCGGGTGGTCATCGCCGAGGATTCAGTGCTGCTCCGGGAGGGGCTGACCCGGTTGCTGACCGACCGCGGGCACGAGGTCGTGGCCGGTGTCGGCGACGGTGAGGCACTGATCAAGACCATCACCGAGCTGGACGCCCAGGGCGAACTGCCGGACGTCGTGGTCGCGGACGTGCGGATGCCTCCGACGCACACGGACGAGGGAGTGCGCGCGTCGGTGCGGCTGCGCAAGGCGCATCCGGGCCTCGGGGTGCTGGTGCTGTCGCAGTACGTGGAGGAGCGGTACGCCACGGAGCTGCTGGCCGGTTCCAGCCGGGGCGTCGGTTATCTGCTCAAGGACCGGGTGGCCGAGGTGCGGGAGTTCGTGGACGCCGTCGTGCGCGTGGCGGACGGGGGGACCGCGCTGGACCCGGAGGTGGTCGCGCAGTTGCTCGGGCGCAGCCGCAAGCAGGACGTGCTGGCGGGGCTGACCCCGCGGGAGCGGGAGGTGCTGGGGCTGATGGCCGAAGGCCGGACGAACTCGGCGATCGCCCGGCAGCTCGTCGTGAGCGACGGAGCGGTCGAGAAGCACGTCAGCAACATCTTCATGAAGCTGGGTCTGTCCCCGAGCGACGGTGATCACCGGCGGGTGCTGGCCGTGCTCACGTACCTCAATTCGTGACTCCCGGTTCCTGATCCCCAGGGGCCGCGCACCGTGGCCCGGCGGCGCTCCCACTCGTCCGGCTCATCCGGACGAATGAGAAACCGGAGCGTGGGCGGGGGACGTCGTCATGGGTGTCGAGGGGCGGGAAATTCCCGGAATTACAGGGCTGTGGGCCATCTCGAAGTCGTGTCCATCATGCGAATCTCCACCGGAAGTCAGCATCCGCGGACGTAGGGTTGATCCTGGGACGGTCGCGGGAGACCTGTCCCCGGACAGCCGCCTCGAGGGAGGTCCAGTTCAGTGACCAGCCAGGTCAGCAGCCCAGCGGAGCAGGCCGACGGAACCGACGAGACCGTCGTGGGAGCGCAGCGCAAACCGGTCGGGGCGAAGGACGTCCGCCGGCTGGACCGGGTGATCATCAGGTTCGCCGGGGACTCGGGCGACGGGATGCAGCTCACCGGCGACCGTTTCACCTCGGAGACCGCGTCGTTCGGGAACGACCTGTCGACGCTGCCGAACTTCCCGGCCGAGATCCGCGCGCCCGCCGGCACCCTGCCCGGTGTCTCGTCCTTCCAGCTGCACTTCGCCGACCACGACATCCTCACCCCGGGCGACGCCCCCAACGTGCTGGTCGCGATGAATCCGGCCGCGCTGAAGGCGAACGTCGGCGATCTGCCGCGCGGCGCGGAGATCATCGTCAACACGGACGAGTTCACCCGGCGGGCGATGCAGAAGGTCGGCTACGACACATCTCCGCTGGAGGACGGTTCCCTCGACGGCTACCACCTGCATCCGGTCCCGCTGACCACGCTGACCGTCGAGGCGCTCAAGGAGTTCGACCTCAGCCGCAAGGAGGCCGAGCGCAGCAAGAACATGTTCGCGCTCGGGCTGCTCAGCTGGATGTACCACCGGCCCACCGAGGGCACGGAGAAGTTCCTGAACACGAAGTTCGCGAAGAAGCCGGACATCGCCGCGGCCAACATCGCGGCCTACCGCGCGGGCTGGAACTTCGGGGAGACGACGGAGGACTTCGCGGTCTCCTACGAGGTGGCGCCGGCGGCGACGGCGTTCCCGCCCGGCGTGTACCGCAACATCTCAGGGAACCTCGCCCTGTCCTACGGGCTGATCGCGGCCTCCCGGCAGGCGGACCTGCCGCTCTTCCTGGGCTCGTACCCGATCACCCCGGCGTCGGACATCCTGCACGAGCTGAGCCGGCACAAGAACTTCGGGGTGCGGACCTTCCAGGCCGAGGACGAGATCGCCGGGATCGGCGCCGCGCTGGGTGCCGCGTTCGGCGGCTCGCTGGCGGTCACCACCACCTCCGGTCCCGGCGTGGCGCTCAAGAGCGAGACGATCGGACTCGCGGTCTCCCTCGAACTGCCGCTGCTGGTCGTGGACATCCAGCGCGGCGGGCCGTCCACCGGTCTGCCGACCAAGACGGAGCAGGCCGACCTGTTGCAGGCGATGTACGGACGCAACGGCGAGGCGCCGGTCCCGATCGTCGCACCGCGCACCCCGGCGGACTGTTTCGACGCGGCGCTGGAGGCGGCGCGGATCGCGCTGGCGTACCGCACCCCGGTCTTCCTGCTGTCCGACGGCTACCTGGCCAACGGCAGCGAGCCGTGGCGGGTCCCGGAGACGGACGAGCTGCCGGACCTGGCGGTGCAGTTCGCGCAGGGCCCCAACCACACGCAGGACGACGGCACCGAGGTCTTCTGGCCGTACAAGCGCGACCCGCAGACCCTGGCCCGGCCCTGGGCCGTGCCCGGTACCCCGGGGCTGGAGCACCGGATCGGCGGCATCGAGAAGCAGGACGGTTCCGGGAACATCTCGTACGACCCGGCCAACCACGACTTCATGGTCCGCACCCGGCAGGCCAAGATCGACGGCATCGACGTCCCCGAACTGGCGGTCGACGACCCGGGCGGGGCGCGGGCCCTGGTGCTGGGCTGGGGCTCGACGTACGGCCCCATCACCGCCGCGGTGCGCCGGCTGCGCAGGGCCGGGGTGCCGATCGCGCAGGCCCACCTCCGCCACCTCAACCCCTTCCCGCCCAACCTGGGCGAGGTGCTGAAGCGGTACGACAAGGTGGTGGTCCCCGAGATGAACCTCGGTCAGCTCGCCACCCTCATCCGGGCGAAGTACCTGGTCGACGCCCAGTCGTACAACCAGGTCAACGGCATGCCGTTCAAGGCGGAGCAGCTCGCCGCGGTGTTGAAGGAGGCCATCGATGACTGACGCCAACGCGCTGCTCCACCTCGTCCCCAGGGCCGAGGGCAAGCAGTCCATGAAGGACTTCAAGTCCGACCAGGAAGTGCGCTGGTGCCCCGGCTGCGGCGACTACGCCGTCCTCGCCGCCGTGCAGGGCTTCATGCCCCAGCTCGGCCTGGCGAGGGAGAACATCGTCTTCGTCTCCGGCATCGGCTGCTCCTCCCGCTTCCCGTACTACATGAACACGTACGGGATGCACTCCATCCACGGCCGTGCCCCCGCCATCGCGACCGGGCTCGCCGCCTCCCGCCGCGACCTGTCCGTCTGGGTCGTCACCGGTGACGGCGACGCGCTCTCGATCGGCGGCAACCACCTCATCCACGCGCTGCGCCGCAACGTCAACCTCAAGATCCTGCTGTTCAACAACCGGATCTACGGGCTGACCAAGGGCCAGTACTCCCCCACCTCCGAGGTCGGGAAGATCACCAAGTCGACCCCGATGGGGTCGCTGGACGCGCCCTTCAACCCGGTCTCGCTGGCCATCGGCGCGGAGGCGTCCTTCGTCGCCCGGACCGTGGACTCGGACCGCAAGCACCTCACGGAGGTGCTGCGCCAGGCCGCCGAGCACCCGGGCACGGCGCTGATCGAGATCTACCAGAACTGCAACATCTTCAACGACGGCGCCTTCGACGCGCTCAAGGACCGGGAGCGGGCCGAGGAGGCGGTGATCCGGCTGGAGCACGGGCAGCCGATCCGGTTCGGCGCCGACGGCGCCAAGGGCGTGGTGCGTGATCCCGGGACCGGTGACCTGAAGGTCGTCACCGTCACCGCGGACAACGAGGCGGACGTCCTGGTCCACGACGCCCACGCCACCTCGCCGACCACGGCCTTCGCCCTCTCCCGGCTGGCCGACCCGGACACCCTGCACCACACCCCCATCGGGGTGCTGCGCTCGGTGGAGCGGCCGGTCTACGACACGCTCATGTCCGACCAGCTCGACGCCGCCGTCGAGCGGGACGGGAAGGGCGACCTCGCCGCGCTGCTCGCGGGCAACGACACCTGGACGGTCGTCGGCTGAGAGCGACCACTGGCGAGGACCGACGAGAACCGAGGGGCCCGGGCGGGGAACGCCCGGGCCCCTCACGCTTACCCAAGCGTTAGTACCTTACTTCAAAGTGGGCACTGTCCATAAGTTAGCGCAGCTCCTATGGTGGGTGACATCGCACCCCACAAGGAGTACTGAACCCATGAGCATCGTCGTCACCGGAGCCACCGGACACCTCGGCCGCCACGTCGTGCGGCAACTGCTGGAGAAGGTGCCGGCCGACCAGGTCACCGCGGTCGTCCGGGACCGCGACAAGGCCGCCGACCTCGCCGCCCGCGGCGTACGGCTCGCGGTCGCCGACTACAACGCCCCGGAGACCTTCGACGGCCTGTTCGCCTCCGGCGACCGGGTGCTGCTGATCTCCGGCAACGAGTTCGACAAGGGCCGCGTCCAGCAGCACACGGTGGTGATCGACGCGGCGAAGAAGGCCGGCGTCGCCCTGCTCGCCTACACCAGCGCGCCCAGCAGCCTCAAGGCCGCGCTCGCGGACGACCACCGCGCCACCGAGGACGTCCTCGTCGGCTCGGGCGTGCCCTACGTGTTGCTGCGCAACGGCTGGTACCACGAGAACTACACCGAGCAGCTCGCCCCGGTCCTGGAGCACGGCGCCGTCGTCCAGGCGACCGGCGAGGGCCGGATCTCCTCCGCCTCCCGCGCCGACTACGCGGCCGCCGCCGTCGCCGTACTGACCGGCGAGGGCCACGAGAACAAGGCGTACGAGCTGGGCGGCGACGAGGCGTGGGGCTTCGCCGAGTACGCCGCCGAGCTGAGCCGGCAGACCGGGAAGGAGATCGCCTACACCCCCGTCTCCGCCGAGGCATACACCGGCATCCTGGCCGGCGCGGGGCTGCCCGCGCCGCTGGCCGCCATCCTCGCGGGCGTGGAGGACTCCATCGAGAAGGGTGAGCTGGTCGTCACCAGCGGCGACCTGTCCCGGCTGACCGGCCGCCCCACCTCCCCGCTCGCCGAGGCGGTCGCCGCCGCGGTCAGGAGCTGACGCCCACGCGGGCCCGTCCCCGCCGCCTCCCCCACGGCACCCACCCCGCCTGTCATGACCGTATGGCGATACGGGCATGACAGGCGGCCGGGTGCGGCGCTACCTTTCGTCGTGGCATGCGTCCGTCCCGGCATGCCGTGTGCGAGAAGGAGGTGCCCGTGGCCGGGTCGTCCAGGAGTGAGCAGCGCATAGGCCTGCTGAACGGCTTCGCGGCATACGGGCTGTGGGGGCTCGTCCCGCTGTTCTGGCCGTTGCTCAAGCCCTCCGGGGCCGGGGAGATCCTCGCCCACCGCATGGCGTGGTCCCTCGTCTTCGTCGCCGTCGCGCTGTTCTTCGTACGGCGCTGGGCCTGGGCCGGTGAGCTGCTGCGGCAGCCGCGCAGGCTCGGCCTGGTCACCGTGGCCGCGGCGGTCATCACCGTCAACTGGGGCGTCTACATCTGGGCCGTGAACAGCGGCCATGTCGTCGAGGCCTCGCTCGGGTACTTCATCAACCCGCTGGTCACCATCGCGATGGGTGTGCTGCTGCTCAAGGAGCGGCTGCGGCCCGCGCAGTGGGCGGCGGTCGGCACCGGCTTCGCCGCCGTCCTGGTCCTCGCCGTCGGCTACGGACAGCCGCCGTGGATCTCCCTCTGCCTCGCCTTCTCCTTCGCCACGTACGGCCTGGTGAAGAAGAAGGTCAACCTCGGGGGCGTGGAGTCGCTGGCGGCCGAGACGGCGATCCAGTTCCTGCCGGCGCTCGGCTATGTGGTGTGGCTGTCGACACAGGGCGAGTCGACCTTCACCACCGAGGGCCTCGGGCACTCGGCGCTGCTGGCCGCCACCGGTCTGGTCACCGCGATCCCTCTGGTCTGCTTCGGCGCGGCCGCGATCCGCGTGCCGCTGTCCACGCTGGGGCTGCTGCAGTACCTGGCGCCGGTCTTCCAGTTCGCCCTCGGGGTCCTCTACTTCCACGAGGCCATGCCGCCCGAGCGCTGGGCCGGTTTCGCCCTGGTCTGGCTGGCGCTGACGCTGCTCACGTGGGACGCGCTGCGCACCGCCCGCCGGACCGCGCGGGCACTCAGGGAGCAGCTGGACCGGACGGGCGCGGGCGTACCGCCGGCCAAGGAGAGCGACGCGGCGCGGGACTCCGGCGATTCCGTTGCCCACTCGGCCACGTAACCCATATGACTGGTCCATGACCTCGACACCACGACCCGCTCCCCTGCACTTCAAGATCGTCGTCGACGCCGCAGCCCCGCACGCGCAGGCGGACTTCTGGGCCGCCGCCCTGCACTACGAGGTGGAGGACAACAGCGCGCTCATCGGGAAACTGCTGGGCCTCGGGGCCGTACCGGAGGAGCTGACCCTGGAGTCCCACGGGCGCCGCGCCTGGCGGGACCTGGTGGCCGTACGGCACCCCGACGACCCCTACGACGAGGAGAGCGGGACGGGGCTGGGGCGGCGGCTGCTGTTCCAGCGCGTACCGGAGGCCAAGACCGGCAAGAACCGCGTCCACCTCGACGTGCACTCCCGGGAAGGGGAACGCGAGGCGGAGGTCGGCCGGCTGGAGGCGCTGGGGGCGAGCGTGCTGCGGCGGGTGAGGGAACAGGGCGGGGAGTGGGTGGTGATGGCGGACCCCGAGGGGAACGAGTTCTGCGTTCACTAGGGATCGTCCGTGCTGCTCGGGCCGGGGGTGCTGCCCGTGCAGCCCGAGCAGCCCGTGCAGCCTGTGCCGCCCTGCCGTCCGCGCCGTCCCACGGGGGCCGCCCACCGGCGGGGTGCAGTTTCCGATATCCGCTACGCCATGGCCGAATAGCGGTCTTGACGGGCGGTCAGTCCCGGCCACACCATCCAGGCACCCCATTCACTGCGGAGTTCCCTCCCCAGGGACTCCCTAGGAATCCGGAGCCCCCCACATGAAGCTCCCCTACCCGAAGCTCCCCCTGTCCGGACGGGCGCTGACGGCCGGTGCCGTCGCGGTCGTCACACTGGCGGCCGGCGGTTCCGTGGCCGGCGCGGCCTCCGCCGCCGAGCGGTCCGGCCCGGCCCCGGGCACCGCGGCCGTCGCCGCAGCGCCCGACCTGCCGATAGCCAACATCAAGGCCCACCTCACCCAGTTCCAGTCGATCGCCACGGCGAACGGCGGGAACCGCGCCCACGGCCGCCCCGGCTACAAGGCCTCGCTCGACTACGTGAAGGCCAAGCTGGACGCCGCCGGATTCACCACCAGCATCCAGCAGTTCACCGCCTCCGGCCGCACCGGATACAACCTGATAGCCGACTGGCCCGGCGGCGACGCGAATCAGATTGTCATGGCCGGGTCACACCTGGACAGCGTCGGCTCCGGGCCCGGCATCAACGACAACGCCTCCGGCTCCGCGGCCGTCCTGGAGACCGCCCTCGCCGTGGCCCGGTCCGGCTACCAGCCCACCAAGCACCTGCGCTTCGCCTGGTGGGGAGCGGAGGAGCTGGGGCTGGTCGGGTCCCGCTACTACGTCAACCGCCTCTCCTCCGCCGACCGCGCGAAGATCAGCGGCTACCTGAACTTCGACATGATCGGCTCGCCCAACCCGGGCTACTTCGTCTACGACGACGACCCCACCATCGAGAAGACCTTCAAGGACTACTTCGCCGGGATCGGCGTCTCCACCGAGATCGAGACCGAGGGCGACGGCCGCTCCGACCACGCGCCCTTCAAGAACGTGGGCGTCCCCGTCGGCGGCCTCTTCAGCGGCGCCGACTACCGCAAGACGTCCGCCCAGGCGGCCAAGTGGGGCGGCACCGCGGGCCAGCCCTTCGACCGCTGCTACCACTCGTCCTGCGACACGACCGCCAACATCAACGACACGGCCCTGAACCGCAACGGCGACGCCATCGCGTACGCGATCTGGGGACTGTCGCAGTAGGACAGCGCTCCGAGGCGGGGCGGGCCGACCGGTCAGCCGGCCTGGGCCCGGGCGCGATCGGCGAGGCGGCCCATGCGGGTGCGGGCCGACTCCAGCTGCTCGGCGTCCTCGGCCGCCGGGCCCTCCTCGGCGGCGAGTTCGTCCCACAGGCCGACCAGGTCCTGCCCCAGCTCCATGCCCCGTTCGGGGTCGCGTACGGCGCGCCAGGCGGTTGCCGCGCTCTGGACGTTGCCGTACGCGGCCTCGGCGTCGCCCGCGCGGCGGTGTATCCGGGCCAGGTCCAGTGAGAGGCGGAAGGCCCGGTCGGGATCGCCGGACAAGTAGGCGATGTACGCGGTGAGCTCACGGAGCCGGAGCACCTCGGGGTGCTCCGGCCCCAGCGTCTGCGAGGCCTCCGCCACGGCCTCCTGCGCCAGCAGCGCCGCGTCCTGCGTACGCCCCTCCTTGACGGCCTCGTTGACCCGCGCGGTCGGCTGTGCGAGCAGCGCGGGGACGGTCGAGTCACCGGGCGCGGTGAGCGGCCCGTCCCCGAGCACGGCCTCGGCCACGGCGTCGAACCCGCGGGCGGGGGTCGGCTTGGGGTCGGGGTCGACGAAGGGGCCCGGGTCGACGAGGGGCTTGGCATTGGCGACCGGCTTGGCATCGGCGATCGGCTTGGTCTCGGCGACCGGCTGCGCGCCAGCAAGCGGCTGCAAGTCAGCGACCGGCTGCGCGTCGGCGACCGGTTCGTGCCCGGCGAACGGGCGGGGGCCGGCGGCGGGGCGGGCCGCGGGCTCGGACGGCTCGCTCACAGGCACCCCGGTCACCGGCACTCCGGTCACCGGCGCCCCGCTCACGGGCGCCTCGCTCACGGGCACCTCGCTCACGGGCATCTCGGCCTGCGACGCCGCCCCGGCCGCCGTCACGACCCCCGGCACGCCCCCTGACGCGTACCCGGCACGGGCGAACGGCCCCGCAGCCTCCGGCGGGACCACCCCCGTCGCGCCCCCGTCACCCTCCATCCGCGGCGGCGGTCCGAACTCCCCCGTCGGCGGCGCCACCGTGCCCGGTGCCGTACCGCCGGAGGCTCCCGGCAGGACTCCGAGGGTGAACGTCGGCGGAGAGTCGCCGGCCGGCGTCCGCTCGGCGTCGGGCACCGCCGGGAGCGGGAACGTCGGGGCGCTGTCCCGTACGGCCTCCAGCGACCGGAGGACGTGCGTGGGCCGGTCCCACCCGGCCGGCGCCTCCTCCTCGGGAGCCGTCGGCACCGGGTCGGCGGCGAGGTGGCTGGAGCCGTCCGGGTCGACGCGGAGCGGGACGGAGTAGCCGATGCGCCGGTCGTGGATCGTGGCGAGGACGGGGCGTCCGACGGCGAGGGCGAGGCGGTGGAGGCGGTTCAGGACGGCGTTCTGGATCTCCTCACCGGGTCCGGCGACGACCGTCGAACCGTCGATCGTGGCCGTCTGCGCGCCGGCACCGGCCTCCGGCACGCACACGTCGATCGGCGTCACCGCGGGGTCCGGCGAACCTTCGGCGTGCTCGTGTTCCCGCTGCCTGTCGCGACCGAGTCGAGACATCGTTCCCCCACTCATCGGCGGCTTCCGTCGGCGGTCCCGTGTTCCCTGCCGTCCAGAGCCTGTCATGCCAGTCCTGCACCTACTGTCGAGTCTCTCCGCTCGCTCGCGATTCTCACGTCACCGGGGTGTCACAGGCTCGTTCCAGGAGGTCACGCGCGTATCGGCGGGTCGGCGCGGGGCCGGTGGGCGGGGTGCGTGAGCCGGGGGGAGAGCGGGCAGGCGGTCAGGCATGCGACAGGGACCGGAGATATGGATCCGCGGACCGGTGGCGGCGCCCGAGTCGCCCGACCGGGGCCCGGCCGCCCCCGAGATGCCACGCGGCCCCTCCCCCACCGAAGCGCCGGGCTTCTCCTGGATCGGCGTACACGGAGGTGCCGGGGTGACGACGCTCGCCGGGGTGTTCGGCGGGCAGGACTGCGGACAGGGATGGCCCGGCCCCGGCGACCCGCCGTCGGTGCTGCTGGTGGCCCGCACGCACGCCGCCGGTCTCACGGCCGCCGGCCGGGCCGTGGAGGAGTTCCGGCTCGGACGGGTGCCCACGGGGGTCGGGCTCGACTCCGTCGTCCTCGTCGCGGACGCTCCCGGGCGGCTTCCCCGGCCGCTCGCCCAGCGGGTGCGGCTGCTCGAGTCGGCCGTGGACGTCCACCGCGTCCCGTGGGTCCCCGCCTGGCGCCTGGACGGGACGCACGAGGGCCCGCCCCGGGGGACGGAGTCGCTGGTCCGCCGCACGCGGCGGGTGCGCTGAGCCCGGTCGGCACCCATGGACGGCGACAGATAGATGCACACGCATGGACAAGTGAATGCGTACGCATATAATGCATGTGCTGGTATTCACTCTTCGCCGATCACTCCAGGGGACACCATGACGCGCCGCTTTCTCTTCCTGCTGGGCAGCAGCCGCCCCGACGGCAACACCGAGCTGCTCGCCCGCCGGGCCGCCGAACAGCTCCCCGCGGACGTCGAGCAGCGCTGGATCGACCTGGCCCGGCACCCGTTGCCCGAGTTCGAGGACCTGCGGCACGACAGCGACCACACGCGCCCCACCGAGGGCAACGCCGGTCTGCTGCTCGACGCCACGCTCACCGCGACCGACCTCGTGATCGCGTCGCCGCTGTACTGGTACTCGGTGTCCACGCCGGTCAAGCGCTACCTCGACCACTGGTCGGGCTGGCTGCGCACGCCCGGCCTCGACTTCAAGGCGACCCTGGCCGGCCGCACCCTGTGGGGCGTCACCGCGCTGGCGCACCAGGAGCAGGAGGTCGCCGACCCGCTGGTCGGCACCCTCAGCAACTCCGCGGCCTACATGGGCATGCGCTTCGGCGGAGTACTGCTCGGCAACGGCAGCCGGCCCGGTGACGTACTGCGGGACACGGACGCGCTGTCCCGCGCCAAGACCTTCTTCGCGGGTGAGGCACCGCTCGCCCGGTTCCCGTACGACAAGGAGACGGCCGCCGTCTGAGGACCGCCGCCGGAATGCCTACGCGGTGATGTCCTTCGCCGTGAACCGCGCCCACGCCGCCGAGCCGAAGACCGCCGCGTAGAGGGCCTGGAGGCCCAGGTTCTTCACCAGGTCGTCCCAGTAGACCGGTTCGCGCATCAGGTCGGCGAAGGACAGCCAGTAGTGCGAGAAGAAGTACGGCTGGAGCGCGTGCAGCTGGGGGATCTGGTCGAGGATCTGAACCGTGATCAGCAGCCCGACGGTGGTCGCCATCGCCGCGATGCCGCTGCCCGTCAGGGTCGAGACGAACAGGCCGAGGGCCGCGACGCCGACGAGTGAGGCGGCCACCACCAGGGCGATCAGCAGGGCGCGCCCCAGGCCCTCGGCGTAGCCGATCCGGGTGCCGGAGATGGTGACCAGGTCGCCCAGCGGGAAGAGCAGCGCCCCGACCGCGAGCGCCGAGACCGCGACCACCAAGGTGGCGGCGAGGCAGAAGGCGATCACCGTCGCGTACTTGGTGAGCAGCAGCCGGGTGCGCCCGGCCGGGGCGACCAGGAGGTAGCGCAGCGTGCCCGCGCTCGACTCGCCGGCGATCGCGTCACCCGCGACGACGCCGACGGCCATCGGCAGGAAGAACGGGAGGGTCGCGGCGAGCGCGGTGAAGACCAGGAACAGGCCGTTGTTGCTGATCTGCGAGATGAAGGCCGGGCCCTCGCCGCCACCCCCACCGCCGCCACCGAACGACGACGACCCGTCGCTCGTCTCGATCTTCACCGCGATGCCGACCAGGACCGGCACGGCGGCCAGGACGCCCAGCAGGGCGAGGGTGCGCCAGCGCCGGAAGGTGATCAGCAGTTCGCTGCGCAGCAGCCCGAGGGACCACAGCGGATTCGGTGTGCGAACCTCGTCCACGCCCGCACCCGCACCCGGCGTCTGGGCCCGCGCCACCGGCACGTTCCCCGTCTCAGCCCGCGACGTCTCAGCCCGCGACATCGAATCCCTCTCCGGTCAGGGCCACGAACGCGTCCTCCAGGGAGGCCCGTTCCAGCGCGAAGCCGCGGACACGGACATGGGCCGCGACCAGGGCCGCGTTGACCTCGGCCAGGTCGCGGTCCGGAGGCTCTGCGGTCACCCGGTCCTCGGCGACGACCACGTCCCCGGCGCCCTGCTCCTTCAGCACCCGCGCCGCCTCGCCCGCGTCCGGCGTGGTCACCACCAGCCGGCCGCGCGCCCCGGCCGACAGGTCGGCGACCGCGCCCTGGGTGATCAGGCGTCCCTGGGCCATCACGGCGGCGTGCGTGCAGACCTGCTCGATCTCGTCCAGCAGGTGGGAGGAGAGGAAGACGGTGGTGCCGTCGGAGGCGAGTTCCCGGACCAGCGCGCGGATCTCGCGCATGCCCTGGGGGTCGAGCCCGTTGGTCGGCTCGCCCAGGACCAGCAGGCGGCGCGGCTGGAGCAGCGCCGCGGCGAGGCCGAGCCGCTGCTTCATGCCGAGCGAGTACGCCTTCGCCTTCTTGCCGGAGGCGGCCGCGAGGCCCACCCGGTCCAGCGCCGCCCCGACGCGCTCGCGCCTGGTGCGCGGGTCGGCGGTCGGGTCGGCGGCGTCGTAGCGCAGCAGGTTGTCGCGGCCGGAGAGGAAGCCGTACAGGGCCGGGCCCTCGATGAGGGCACCGACCCTGGGCAGCACGGTGCGGGCGGCGCGCGGCATGGGCCGGCCGAGGACCCGGGCACTGCCCGAGGTCGGTTCGATCAGGCCCATCAGCATGCGGATGGTGGTGGTCTTGCCGGAACCGTTGGGGCCGAGGAAGCCGAAGACACTGCCCGCCGGGACGGTCAGGTCGAGACCGTCGACGGCGAGCTGTCCGCCGCGGTAGCGCTTGGTGAGCCCGCGGGTGGAGATGACGGCGTCGTCCGCCCGCTCCGGCTGTGGCTCCGGCTCCGGCTCCGTGACGGACGGTTCGGCCATCGGCTTCCTCTCCTGTGCCTCTTGTCGTACGGAAGGCCGCTGGGTTACTTCGCGGCGTTCGCGGCCTTCACCAGCGCGTCCTTGGTGACCGCACCGGCGTAGACCGTGCCGTCCTCGGTGATCAGGGCGTTGACCAGGCGGGTCTTGAAGACCGTGCCCGAGCCGAAGTCGCCCTTGACCTGGTCGCCGAGGGAGCCGAGGAAGCCGCCGAGGTCGCCGCCGCCAGCGGCGCCCGTGGGCAGGCCCTGGCCGCCGGTGTCGAACGCGGCGATCGAGTTCCAGCCCTCGCCGATGACCTTCAGGCCGTCCAGCTCCTTGGCGAGGTCGCCTTCGGCCTTGCGCCCGTGCTCGGGGGCCTTGGCGGCCTTCTCGTCGGCCTCGGTGACCTTCGCGCCCTTGGGCGGGGTGAAGTCGAACGTCGACGCGTCCGGCTTCGCGAAGCTGACCTTGGTGAAGCCCGCGTCCACGACGGCGGCGCCGCCGCTCGCCGGGGTCAGCGTGAACTTCAGCGGGGTGCCGGTCTCGGCGTCCACGGCGACGGTGATCGCACCGACCGTGGACCCCTTCTGCCTGGGCTCGACGACGAGCCGGTACGCGTCGCGGCCGGCCACCTGGGCGGTGCCGCCGACCTTCACGGACGTGGTGTCGTCGATCGCCTTGAGCGCCTGGTCGGCGAAGTCCTTCGGGGTGGCCGGCACGTCCTTCTCCGGCCGCTCCGCGCCGTCGGACGCCGAGTGGTAGACCTCGTTGGACTTGCTGTCGTAGCCCCAGACGTCCTTGCCGTCGTGGATGAGGCTGTACTCGGCGGCGTCCTCCAGCAGGGACACCTTCTGCCGGTCGGGGCCGTCGGCCGCGACGCGCAGGGTGTGGGAGCCGGAGGCCAGCTGGGTGAGCTTGGCCGAGGGGTCGGCGGACGAGCCGCCGTCCTTCCCCTCCCCGCCCGGACCGCCGGACATTCCGGACATCAGGCCGCTCTCCAGGCCGCCGAGGTCCGGCAGACCCAGGTCGGTGCTGATCCGGACCGTGCCGGAGAGCTGCTGGACGTCCGACTCGGCGATCTTCTGGACGAGTTCCTCCGCCGTGACCTTCGGCAGGTCGGGGTCCCCGGAGTCGGCGAGAGCGGGGACCAGCCCGATCGTCGCGGCCGCCACTCCCATCACCGCGACCGGGACGACGTACCGCGCGGCCTTGCGCCGTCGGGCACTCAGCTCCTCGCCCGCCCCGGGGGTCGTGTTGTCGTCGGAATCGATCGGTGCCATCTGTGCCCTACCTCCGTCGTCGGCGGCGGCTGTCTCGCGACCTCGCACTCGTTCACCCGTGAGCCGCCATTCTCACCCGAATCGGTGAGGATTGGTGTTTTCCGTGGTGTCCATCTGACCAAATCACCGGAGCGCAATCGTCAGACCGCGGGCTCAACTCCACGTACTCCTGCGGGATGACACCAAGGGGCGGTTCCTCCCCCGCCCCGTAGGGGACGGGTGCGCCGCCGGCCGGCGGAGGGCACCCGTCCGTGGCGCGGCGCACGGGCGGGGCGGGGTTCAGCCGGCCCGGTGCACCACGGCGTCGCACAGTTCCACCAGCGCGGCCTTCGCCTCGCACTCCCGCAGCGGAGCCAGGGCCGCGCGGGCCTCCTTGGCATAGCGGACGGTGTCCCGCCGGGCGTGCTCCAGCGCGGGGTGGGCGCGCAGCAGACGCAGCGCCTCGGCGTGCCGGGCGTCGTCGCTCAGGTCGGAGTCGAGCAGCTCGCTCAGCGCGATGTCCTCGGCGAGGCCCAGCCGGGCCGCACGCTCGCGCAGCCGGAGCACCGGCAGGGTGGGGATGCCCTCGCGCAGGTCCGTGCCGGGCGTCTTGCCCGACTCGTGGGAGTCGGAGGCGATGTCCAGGACGTCGTCCGCGAGCTGGAAGGCGACGCCGAGCCGCTCGCCGTACTGGGTGAGTACGTCCACCACCGTCTCGTCGGCGCCCGACATCATCGCGCCGAACCGGCAGGAGACGGCCACCAGCGAGCCGGTCTTGCCGCCCAGCACGTCCAGGTAGTGGTCGACGGGGTCCCGGCCGTCCTGCGGGCCGGCCGTCTCCAGGATCTGGCCGGTGACCAGCCGCTCGAACGCGAGGGCCTGCACGCGGACCGCTTCGGGCCCGAGGTCGGCGAGGATCTGGGAGGCGCGGGCGAACAGGAAGTCGCCGGTCAGGACCGCGACCGAGTTGTCCCAGCGGACATTGGCGCTGGCGACCCCGCGCCGCACGGCGGCCTCGTCCATCACGTCGTCGTGGTACAGCGTGGCCAGGTGGGTCAGCTCCACCACCACGGCCGAGGGCACGATCCCGGGGGCGTAGGGGTCGCCGAACTGGGCCGAGAGCATCACGAGGAGCGGCCGGAACCGCTTGCCGCCGGCCCGCACCAGGTGCTGGGCGGCCTCCGTGATGAAGGGCACCTCGCTCTTGGTTGCCTCAAGCAACCCTTCCTCGACCGCGACCAATCCGGCCTGGACATCGGCTTCCAGAGCCTGGTCCCGCACGCTCAGCCCGAACGGCCCGACGACGGTCACGAGGGGTCTCCTGTCTGCTGGTGTCTACTGGCGATTACCTGGTTTGTCGATAGGTCGCTGCCACCACTCGAGTCAGCGTATCCGGTCACCTTTCGATCACCGCTAGCGCCCACCGCTACAGGCCGGGCTGTATCGGATCATGAGCGGTATGTTTTTGATCAGTCGATATGAGCACATATTGGCCGATTTCAATATCGCCTCCCCGGCCCCGAACGGATGCCCGCCCGGCACACGAAAACACCGGAAGGGCGAAGCGCTCTGCATTGAGGGCCGGTTGGGGCATAGTTGGGACTAATGCCCGTTTTGCCGCGCTTGTTGAGGCCCGTGAGTTGGCTCACTCCGGAGCCCTCTCGGGCAACCCCGCCGCAACCTGTGCCCTCCCTTTGCCCCGCAAGCCAGTTGAGACTTGGCAACCGCAAAGGATCAAGAGCCTCAAACACCTCAGACCAAGGTCAACAGGACGTTGGGTGATTCCTGCACTTGTTTCGGACATGTGCTCTCGCATACGTTCCCGGCCTGTCGGGCGGACGCCGAATCCTGCCATCGCCCGTACGCACAGTCATCCACTCAACTCACTCGCCGGCAGGAGCGGGGGACCCAGGTAAGTCGCCGCACCGGTCACCACCGGAGCGGCTCGGGGTGAAGCCGTACCCGTCAGGGCGCGGCCGGGCACCTCCCCGCCCGAACCCGACAGCTCACCTCGCAGGCGTCAGGAGAGGGACACAGATGTCTGCCAACGGTCAGAACCGTCACGCCCGGACCACCCGGATCGCCCGCAAGCTCGCCCTGGCCGGCACCGGTGCCGCGGTGCTCGCCCTGCCGCTCATCGGCGCCACCGGCGCGTCCGCGGCCACCCCGGCCGCCCCGGCCGCCACCAAGACGGCCGCCACGGCGGCGACCGCCTACCCGGACAACCTCGACGGCTGGATCCGCGAGTCGCTCGACGTCATGGCGCAGCACGGCATCCCCGGCTCGTACGAGGGCATTCACCGCAACATCATGCGGGAGTCGTCCGGCAACCCGCTCGCCATCAACAACTGGGACATCAACGCCATCAACGGCACCCCGTCCAAGGGCCTGCTCCAGGTGATCGACCCGACCTTCCAGGCGTACCACGTCGAGGGCACCTCCTGGGACCCGTACGACCCGGTCGCCAACATCACCGCGGCCTGCAACTACGCGGCCGACCGGTACGGCTCGATGGACAACGTCTTCGGCGCGTACTGAGCCGCACCGCGACATTCAGAAGACCCGTTCGAGGACGACGGCCACGCCGTCGTCCTCGTTCGTCGTCGTGACCTCGTCGGCCACCGCCTTGAGTTCGGGGTGGGCACCGGCCATGGCGACGCCGTGCGCCGCCCAGTCGAACATCGGGATGTCGTTGGGCATGTCGCCGAAGGCGATCGTGCGCCGCCGGCCCACTCCCAGTCGCTCTGCGGCCAGCGCCAGGCCGGTCGCCTTGGTGATGCCGCACGGCTGCAGCTCCACCGTGCCGGGCCCCGACATGGTGACCGTCGCGAGGGAGCCGACCACCGCGCGCGCGGTCGACGCCAACTCGTCGTCGCTCAGGTCGGGGTGGCGCAGCAGCACCTTGCTGATCGGGGTGCGCCACAGCTGGTCGCGCCGCTCCACCCGCACCGCGGGCAGCGTGGGGTGGGGCATCAGGTACCCGGGCTCGATGAGGGTCAGGCCGTCGACGCCGTCCTGGTCGACCGCGGCGTACACCTGGCCCACCTCGGCCTCGATCTTGCCGAGCGCCGTCTCCGCCAGCTCCCGGTCCAGGGTCACCGACCACGGCATCCGGTGCGCGCCGGCGTCGTACACCTGCGCGCCCTGCCCGCACACCGCGAGCCCCGTGCACCCGAGGCGGTCGAGCAGGGGCCGCACCCGGGGTGCCGGGCGCCCCGTCACCACCAGATGCCGCGCACCCGCCCGGGCCACCCGCGCCAGCGCGGCCAGCGACCGTTCGGAGACGGTGTCGTCGCCGCGGAGCAGCGTGCCGTCGAGGTCGGTGGCGACGAGTGAGTATGCGGTGCGGTCCATGATCAGAGAATACGGACGCGACACCGGTCCGACTCACCCGCGACCGGTTCCGAACGAGGACGCGGCGAGTACGTTCGAACGCGCACGACGACGCACGAACATGTCCGAAACCTGACACATCATCGGCTAAAGCCGGTTAAGGGCCTGTGCACCGGTTGGCAACAACATGGTCTGCTACCTACCCCCGGGGCGGCCCCCGGGGTACCTTCCTGTTGTCCAGGGGGGACTTGATCGGGGGGTCGGGTTGAACAGCGGACGCGTACGTGTGCTCAGGCCACAGGAGCTGGGCGAGGGGGAACGGGAGCTCTGGCGGGAAATGCGCGCCAAGTCGACGGCGCCGCGCAACCCGTTCATGGAACCGGAGTTCACCGACGCCGTGGGCCGGGTACGGCCGCGGGCGCGGGTGGCGGTGCTGTACGACGGCGGTGAGGCGGCCGGATTCCTGCCGCACGAACGCGGGCCGCTGGGCCAGGGCCGGGCGATCGGGCTGGGGGTGTCGGACTGCCAGGGCGCGGTCCTGCGCCGGGGCCTCGCCCCGGATCCCCGCCGACTGCTGCGGGCCTGCTCCCTGTCGAGCCTCGCCTTCGACAACCTGGAGGCCGAGCAGGGGCTGTTCGTGCCGTACGCCGCCGAGGAGCACACCACCTACGTCATCGACGTGGAGAAGGGCTACGAGGCGTACGAGAACGTCCTGCGCACCCAGTCGCCGAAGTTCCTGAAGACCACCCTCGCCAAGGAGCGCAGGCTGGGCCGCCAGGCCGGCGACGTGCGCTTCGTCTTCGACGAACGCGAGCCGGCCGCGCTGCGCACGCTCATGGAGTGGAAGTCGGCGCAGTACCGCAGGACGGGACGCCGGGACCGGTTCGCGCGGGAGTGGATCAGCCGGCTCGTCGGCAGGCTCGCCCGGACGCGCGCGCCGGAGTGCACGGGCACCCTGTCCGTGCTCTACGCGGGCGGCCGGCCGGTCGCCGCCCACTTCGGGCTGCGTTCGGCGACGGTCCTGGCGTGCTGGTTCCCGGCGTACGACCCGGACTTCGCCAAGTACTCGCCGGGCCTCGTCCTGCACCTGCGGATGGCGGAGGCCGCGGCCGCCGAGGGCATAGGGCTGCTGGACCTGGGGCGGGGCCCGGCGGAGTACAAGGACTCGCTGAAGACCGGGGAACTGCCGGTGTACGAGGGGGCGGCGACGCGACCGGGGGCGGGCACCGCCCTGCACTGGCTCGGCCGCGAACCGGCCCGCCGCGCGCACGGCTTCGTGCGCGACCGCCCGCGGCTGGCGTCGCTCGCGGTACGGACGTTGAGGGGCGCGGCCCGGCTGCGCAGGTCCTGACGAGGTCAACCACGAGGGGGTGGGCGCATGGCCGGTGTGCGGCGTGCGCGGCAGAAGACATTGCGGGAGACACGACGGGAGATCGACGCCTTCCTGCGCATCGGGGCGGTGCAGGTCGCCGAGCTGGACCTCGGCGACGGCACCGGCGCGGAGGACGAGGCGGAGGCGGCGGTGCTGCGGCCGGGCCCGGGGAGCCCGCCGGTGTCGTCCGGCGCGGTGTTCGTGCTGGTCAGACGGGCCGGCCTGCCCGTGGGCACGCTGCTCGGCCACGTCCCCGGGGGCGCGGACCCCACGCGGGTGCTGGCCGGGCTCGCGCGGGAGCTGCCCCGGGGAGCGCCGCCCGAGCCGTGGCCCGCGCCACCGTCCGCCGGTGTCGTGGTCGCCACCCGGGAACGCGCGGACCAGCTGGCCCGCGCCCTGGACTCGCTGCTCGCCCAGGACCACCCGGACTTCGAGATCGTCGTGGTCGACAACGCGCCCGTGACCGGCGAGACCCGCGAACTGGTCGAGCGGAAGTACGGCGAGCGGGTGCGGTACGTGTGCGAGCCGGTCCCCGGACTCGCCGCCGCGCACAACCGGGGCCTCGCGATGGTCCGCGGCGAGGTGGTCGCCTTCACCGACGACGACGTGGTCGCCGACCCGCGCTGGCTCACCGAACTGACCGCGCCGTTCGCCGCCGACCCGCACCTCGGCTGTGCCACCGGCCTGATCCTGCCCGCGCGGCTGCGCACCCCCGCCCAGGTGCTCCTGGAGAGCCACGGCGGCTTCGCGAAGGGGTTCGTCCCGCGGACGTACGACCCGGAGCACCCGCCCGCCGACGAGCCGCTGTTCCCGTTCACCGCGGGCCGGTTCGGCTCGGGCGCCAACATGGCCTTCCGTACGGCGGTGCTGCGGACGGTCGGCGGCTTCGACCCGGCGACCGGCGCGGGCACCCGCGCGCGGGGCGGCGACGACCTCTACGGGTTCGTGCGCGTGCTCGCCCAGGGGCAGCGACTGCGCTACACGCCCCGGGCGCTGGTCTGGCACCACCACCGGGAGACCTGGCGCGACCTGGAGACCCAGGCGTACGGATACGGCGCCGGCCTCACCGCGTACCTCACGGCGATCCTGGTGAACCGGCCGGCGCTGCTGCCGGCCCTCCTCGCCCGGGTGCCGGGCGGACTCGCGCACGCCCGGCGCCTGACCGCCGTACGCGCCACCGGCGAGGGCGCGGGCGCGGAGGCGGTGGGGGCGCCGGGCGGGCACGACTCCCGTACGCACCCCTGGCCACGGCGCCTGGCGCGGTTGCAGCGCCGGGGCATGCTGTACGGCCCCGTCGGCTATCTGCGCGCCCGGCGCGCGCTGCGTGCGGCCGGGGTCGAGGCCCGGTGAGCGGGGCCGGGGCACCAGGGGCGGGTGGGGCGCGCGAGGGCGTCCGGGCGCCGGGCGGGGGACACATCCCCGTGTTCCTGTACCACGCGGTGATGGAGGACCCGCCGTCGTGGATCGCCGAGTTCACCGTCACGCCGAAGGAGTTCGCCGCCCAACTGGACGCGATCGTCGACAGCGGCATGACGCCCGTCACGATCAGTGTGCTCGCGGACCATCTCGCCGGGCGGGCGCCCCTGCCGCCCCGGCCGGTGCTGCTCACCTTCGACGACGGCTTCGCCGACCTGCCCGGGCCCACCGCCGAGGCGCTGGCCGCGCGGGCGCTGCCCGCCACCGCGTACCTCACCACCGGGGCCATCGTGCCGGGGGGCCGCAGTCTGCTGCCGCCGGCCCCGATGATGACGCTGGACGCGGTGGCCGGGCTGGAACGTTCCGGCATGGAGATCGGCAGCCACACCGTCACGCACGCGCAGCTCGACACCCTGTCCGCCTCGGCGCTGGCGCACGAACTCCGCGAGTCCAAGGCGGTCCTGGAGGACGCCCTCGGGCATCCGGTCCGCCACCTCGCCTACCCGCACGGCTACAACAGCGCCAAGGTGCGGGCGTCGTCGGCGCGGGCCGGGTACGAGACGGCGACCGCGGTGCGGCACGCGCTCAGTTCGGACCGCGACGAGCGGTACCGCATCGCACGGCTGATCGTGCGGCGGAGCCATACGGTCGCCGACGTCGAGTCCTGGCTGGCGGGCGGCGGCGCCCGCGTCGCCCCCTACCGCGACGGCCCGAAGACCGTCGCGTGGCGCTGGTACCGGCGGGGGCGGGCGATGGTGCGGGGCCCCGAGTTCGCGGGGTAGGGCCCGCCCGGCGGGGTGGCGGTCAGCCGTGCGGCTGGTTGAGGTGCGGGTCGGCGGCCACCTCCCGCAGGCTGTCCCACGCCTGGTCGTTCGCCACGGCCAGGTCGCAGTGCGGTCCCGGGTCGCGGTAGTTCCACTGGAGGGCCGCCTTGACGCCGTCCAGGTCCTTGAGCACCCGGGGCACCTGCGCGTACCAGTCCGCCTGCCGGTCCGGGCGCTTCGGGTCGGAGGCGCTGCCGAACTCCGAGAGCATCAGGGGCTTGTCGTCGGAGATGTTGGCGCGGATCCAGTCGTGGGTGGCGTACTGCGTCTGCGCGAAGCTGAGCCAGCCGGTTTTGTGGCAGAGGTAGTAGTTGTACTGGTTGTAGCCGATCCAGTCGACGTAGTCGTCGCCCGGGTACATCCGCTCGAACAGGTCGCCGTGGTTCAGGTAACCGGTGATGATCCAGGTCCACACCACGTTGTCGACGCCCAGTTCGCGGAAGCGGTCGTGGATGTGGCGGTGGGCGCGGACGTAGTCGGCGGGGGTGCCGTTGTCCGGGGTGCGGGTGTCCATCTCCAGGTCGAAGGAGAGGAACACCTTCTTGCCCGTGCGCTGCCCGTACTCCTTGATACGCCGCGCCTGGACGTCGATCACGGACTCGTCCAGCTCGCCGGCCGCGATCTGCTTCCAGGTGGGCTGCTGGTCCTTGGTGCCGCCCCACCACTTGCTCTCCCAGGACAGCAGCAGCATGCGGTCCTCGCCGACGCGCTGTTCCTGCTCGGTGAGGAGCTGGCCCTCCAGCCGGGTCTCCGTGACGGCGGACATGTCGTGGTACGTGTACACGATGTCGAGCCCGCGGCCGACGTTCTTCTCGTACTCCCGGACCTTCGCGGCCAGGTCGGACTTGTCGTGCGGCACGAAGGCGCCGAACCAGGCGCCGCAGGGCGGTTCGAGGAGGGCGCTGGGGCGGCACCCCGGGTCGTCGGCCGGGTCGGCGGGTCCCGAGGCGTCGCGCAGGGCGAGCACCGCGACCAGGACCGCGCAGGTGGCGGTGATGGACGTGATCAGCAGGCGGCGCCTGCCGGGGGGCGCGGGACGCGCGGAGTGGGTGGGGTGCGTCGGGTGCGTCGGTCGGCGGTGCTGTCCGGTCGTCGAGTCCGCGTTCGTGCGGCGAGCGGGACGGGCGAACCTCACAGAGTGGAACCCTTCCGTGTCGGTGGCGCGGCGCCCGGCGCCGTCCTGGGTGCCGGCAGGGCACGCAGGCTCGGGCAGAAGGCGGCGAGGGTGGTCAGCAGGGTGAGCGTCAGCAGGACGCGGTCGCCGCTGAGGGCATGCGTGGCGATCAGCGCCGTGGCGACGAGGATCGCGGCGCTGACGCTCAGCAGGACGGCCAGCACCAGCTGTTCCAGCAGGTCGGAGTGGTGCTCGAAGACGTCGTCCCGGCGTTCGGCCGGTGCCTCGGCACGGCGGGCGCGGAGCGCGGGCCCGCAGATTCTGACCAGGGCGGCGCCGGGGCCGACGGCCAGGAAGACGGCGACGGCCGCGCCGCGCAGCGGGGAGCCCCCGGGCAGGGCGAGCGCGGCGAGCGCCAGCCAGCCGGCGAAGGGTGGCAGCATGCGGATCACGAGGTCCTGCGGTGTCATGGCGGGTGCCCTCCTCAGCTCGCCGGTTTCAGGACGTAGAGCACGCCCGCGCTGTTCTGCGCCACGCGCTCGAAGCGCGGCGAGTCCGCGACGGACTCCCGGACGCGTCTCAACTGGGCCGTGTTCAGCTGGCCGTTCATCTCGGAGTTGGCCACCTGCCCCTGGGTGAGCAGGAAGTAGGCGCGGGCCGGTGCTTCCACGCCGGCCATGTCGCGGGCGAGGACGGTTGCCGGATCGCGGACGATGTCGTCGACGTGGGTCCGGGTGTCCTCGAGGAACCAGTAGTGGTCGACCCGCCAGTACTGCTCGTAGGCGAGCGGGTAGTTGCGGTTGGCGGCGACGACGAGGGAGTCGTCGGGAGCCTGGTCGAAGAGCTGCCGCACGAGCGCCACCTCGCCGGGCGGGAAGTAGTTGACGCGGTCCTTGCCCGAGTAGCTCGGTACGAAGGCGAGGGTCCCGGCGAGCAGCACGAGCGGTGACAGCCAGGCCGCGTACCGCAGGGGCGGCAGTGAGGGCAGGGGGGACCGGCGGCGTTGGGCGGGGGCGGGCGGTCCCCCGCGCTCCGTCTCCCGCGCGTCGGTGGTCGGCGCGGGGATTCTGGGCAGCAGCGCGGCGGCGGCGAAGAAGGCCGCGCCGGGCAGCATGAACATCAGCACCCGGAAGATCATCTCGCTGCCGTAACTGCTCGCCACGAACATCGGCAGCGGGGCCGCCGCGACCAGCAGCAGCGGCAGCGCCCGCTGCCGCAGCGCCTTCTGGCGCAGTACGCCGGCCAGCGCCAGCAGCAGCACGGAACCCGAGAGCAGCCGGGCCGCCCAGGAGGTGGCGACCGCGCCGGTGCCGGTGGGCGTGGACCCGTAGCCGGTCTCGACGTTGGCCCCGATGTCGCCGACGGAACGGATCATGTCCGGCATGGCCGCGGACAGGAAGGGCAGCGCGGCGGTGAGACACCAGGCCAAAAAGATCACGACTGTGGTGACCAGCGGGACCCAGTCGCGGTGGCGTCGGGTGAAGGCCAGCGCGAGGAGCGTGACGACGAGCATGCCGGGCGTCAGCTGGTGCGAGACGACGATGGCGATGACCAGCACGCTGAGCAGCACGGTCCACACCGCCTGCCGCTGCCGGTCGCCACGGCCGCCGGGCCGGCCGTAGCGGCGCAGGACGACCGCGAGGACGCCCAGGTGCAGGGCGAAGGCGACGGACTGCGGCGAGAAGTAGTCCTGGCCCACCCAGTTGCCGACGCAGAACAGCCACACGGCGGTCCAGATCAGGCGCCGGTCCTCGGTGAAGGTCCGGTAGATCAGCAGCAGCGGCAGGAGCAGCAGCACGCTGGAGACCAGCGGCCACCACGCCATGTACATCGCCGCGTTGTCCACGCCAAGGAGCCGCACCAGCGCGGCCTGCGCCGCGAAGAAGCCGGGCCACTGGTCGTACACCGCCATGTCGCCGAGCCGGTCCGCGCTCTGGAGTCCGCCGGACGTCAGCAGGTGGTCGATGACGGCGTCGTGCTTCCACGCCCACGCGTAGAGCGGGGTCGGGTAGAGCACGGCCTGGGTGGCCCGCTCGATCACCAGCAGGCCGAGGACGTACGCCGTCGGCCAGCCGACCCGACGGCGCGGGTCGCGGACCGTGAACCAGAAACCCGCGGTGAGCACGGCGAGGCCCGCCCAGAAGGTGGGGTGCAGCGCGCTGACGAGGCCGTAGTCGTCCAGGGCGGACACGTCGGTGTGCCGCACCGCGTGGACCCACAGGGCGAGCGCGACGAGCAGCGGAACGGCGGGCCAGGCGGCCGCCACGCGCGCCGGCCGGGCGGCGGGGGCGGGGACGGACGGGTCCGGCCGGGCGGAGGCCTCGTGCGCAGGCGTGGTGGCCGACTCCTGCGAGGTGCGGGAGTCCTGCTCGGGGTGTTCGGGGGTCTCCCCGGCCTCGGGCACGGGCTCTGGTGCGGATCTCTCCCGTGGAGTTGCTGGCGGACGCACGACGGTTCCCCCCTGGCGAATCGGCTCTGTGCTTGATCAGTCCCGGAACGTGTCTGTCGGTCTGGTGTGGCTGGTGTGGCTGGTGAAGCTGGAGTGGCTGCTGTCGCTGGTGTGGCTGCTGTCGTCGGTGTGTCTTGTGTGGTGCGGAGTCTCGGCGGCCGGGCGGCGCACTGACAGCAGCACGGCGGCGAGGACCAGCAGCACGAGGAGCGGCGGCGCGACCGGTGCCAGTTCCTGCCGCCAGAGCCAGCTCCCGACCGCGGCGAGATAGAGGACACCCCAGCGCCCCTGCCAGGGCAGCCGGCCGCCCGTCCTCGTGAGCAGGGTCCACAGCGGCACGAGGCACAGCAACTGGAGGACGAGCGGTGCCCAGCGCAGGACCGGGCCGGGTCCGTCGAGGCCCAGCGCCTCCGCGAGGAATCCGGCGGCCCTCGCGTACAACTCCCCTCCGACCGGGTCCGGTTCGCGGCCGAGGGCGACGGGCGCCGCGTGCAGCGCGAGTACGGCGGAGCCCAGCGCGGCGCCGGGCAGCCACGGGTCGGGGCGTACGGACAGGGTCACCGCCGCGACGAACACCACGAGCAGTACGGCACCCGCGACCAGCGCCGGGAGGGGCAGCCCGCGCAGCAGCTCCCGGCCGGTGAGGTCGGCGCCGGTCCCGGACGTGCCGTCCAGCCAGGGCAGTCCGCGCAACGCCGCCCAGAAGACGACGGTGGCGGCGCCGGACAGCAGCCACAGGGCGGGCCTGAGCCAGCGCTCGGGGATCGGGCCCGGGTCGTCGTCGTGGGGACCGTGGGCGTCGGCCTTCGCGGCGTGGACGTGGACGTCCGGGTCGTGGACGTGCGTGCCCGGGTCCGGGTCCGGGCCGTGGACGTGCGTGCCCGGGTCCGGGTCGTGGACGTGCGGGTCCGGGTCGTGGATGTGGACATGGGCGTCCGGGTCGGGGTGGCGTGGCCGGCGGATCACCGCGAGGGTGTCCGCCTCCAGGGCCTCCCGTTCGTACCCGGGGCGCCCTATGAACAGGGCGACGGTGTCCTCCCCGGACGCGTCCTCGGGCCGTCCGTCCCCGGACGCCGCCCGCCGCGCCCAGGTCGTGCCGTACCCGGCGGTGGGGTTCAGCCGGGCCGGGCCGTGGGAGGTACCGGGCCGTGGCTTCGGTCCGAGCGGGCCGGCGTCCACCGTCGCGCCCGGGTCGCCGGAACGACCGGCCCCGTCGATGCCCCGCAGGGCGGAGCGCAGGCCGGGTGCGCAGCCCAGGGCGACCACCGTCATGCTCACCAGCACCGCCCAGCCGGCGCCGGAGATCCCGGCCGGCGTGAACAGCATCGCCGCGCTGCCCAGGACGAGGACGCACATGGCGCCCTGCACCGCGGCCAGTACGCCGGTGCGCCCCTGAACGCGGAGTACGCCGATGTACAGCTCGACCACGATCCTCGGCAGCGCCCCGAGGGCGAGCAGCCGCAGCACCGTGGAGCCGTGCTCGGCGTAGTCCTCGTCGAAGGGCGCGAGGATCTGCGGGGCGAAGACGACCAGGAAGAGCACCACCGGCACCAGCAGCACCGTCATGCGGCGCAGCGCTCCCCGGATGCCGTCGGCGAGGCGGCGCGGGTCGTGCGAGGCGTGCGCGGTGAGCGAGGAGGCCATGTTGATGGCCATGAACTCCATCGTGCCGCCGACGGTGTAGGCCACGTAGAAGTAGCCGTTCTGCGCTGCGCTGAAGTTGACCGCGACCATCACCGGCAGCAGGTTGATCATCGCCAGGCTGAACAGCGCCCCCAGCGAGTCCCCGGCCAGGAAGCGGCCCATCTCGCGGGTCTTCGGCGGCTCCACGTCTCGGTCGGCCTCGGCCTGGCGCGGGATCAGCCTGCGGAAGATCAGCCAGCCCAGCGGCACGGTGGAGAAGGCGATGGCCACGGCCCAGGACACGAAGATGCCGAGCACCGGCAGCGAGGCGGCGAAGACGGCGAGCAGGATCAGCTTCCCGACCGAGAACACCGCGTTCCCCGCCGGCACCCACTCCGCCTTGCGCAAACCGGTCAGCACGCCGTCCTGGAGGGTGAGCAGCGCCCAGGCCACGCACGCCAGGACGAACAGGGTCCCCATGGCGGCGGTGCCCAGTGGGGCGTACGAGGCACCCCACAGGTCGAGGGTGAGCAGGAAGACCACGGCGGCGACGGCGACGACCACCGAACTCGCCGCGTACGCACGCCACACCAGCGGTCCGGTGGCGCGGCCGGCGCGGGGCACGAAGCGGACCACGGCGCCGATCATCGTCGTCGCCGTGATGCTGGCGAGCAGCCGCATGGCGGCGATGGCGGCGGAGCCCTGTCCGACGGCCTCCTCCGAGTAGTAGCGGGCGGCCACGAGCCAGAAGCCCAGGCCGAGCACGGCCGAGACGCCGGTGCTGAGCATCAGGAAGTAGGCGTTCTTGAAGAGCGAGTCGCCCCCGTGCCCGCTCTCGGGCAGCGCGGTGCCGCCGTCCGCCGGTTCGACGGCCGTCTCGTGCACCCGGGTCTCAGCCACCGGACGGAATCAACCCCTCCGGTGCCTTGGCCGGTCGTACGCCGGACTCCTCGAGCGCCGCGATCACGGCGCGGGCCCGCAGCGGTTCGACGGGCAGCGCGTGCCGCGCGAACCAGCGTGCCCCCTCGGGCGCGGGCGACGGGTCGGTGAAGGCGGCGCCCGCGTAGTCGTCGAGCGGCGGGTCGTAGAGGTAGCCGACGACGATGCCGCGCCGGGCCAGCGCCCGGACCGCCGCGTCCCGGTCGGCCACGAGCAGCGGCACCCGGAACAGGGGCTGTGCCCCGCCGGGAGTCCGGCTCCGCGTTCCCTCCCAGGCGGCCGGTCCCGCCCAGGGCGTCGACAGCAGCAGCTCCGTCCCCGCCCGGCAGTCCGCCAGTACCCGGTCCAGCCGGTCGAGCCCGCGCCCGATCCGGCCGAGCCGGAACCGGCCGCCCCGCAGCCGGTAGTCGTGCATGTCGACGCGGACCCAGGGGTCGTGGGCGTCGAGGCCGGGTGCCGAGGCTGCGGCGCGGGCCAGCTCCCGCGGGCGCAGCGGCATCCGGATCTCCTCGCGCTCCATCCGCCCCAGCAGCCGCAGCGTGGCCCAGGCGGCCCGGCGCAGCCCCAGCCCGCGCACGGCGGCCTCCGCGTACGGCCGTGCGGCGTAGGCGACTTCGGCCCTCGTACGGCGCGGCAGCAGCAGGTCTTCGCAGGTCTTCGCCAGCGTCTCCCGCAGCCCCGGGTCGGCGACCGCGAGGATGCCCCCGGCCTTGGCGCCGACGTGCTTGGACAGGCTGAAGACCGAGGCGTCGCCCCAGGCGCCGACCGGCCGGCCGCCCACCTCGCTGCCGATCGCGTGCGCCGCGTCCTCGAACAGCGGGATGCCCAGGGCGTCGCAGCGGGCGCGCAGCCGGGGCGCCTGGTCCGGGTTGCCGTACAGGTTGGTCGTCAGCACGGCGGACAGCGAGCCCCAGACGTCGTCGGGCACGGCGTCCACGTCGATGGACGCGTCCGACGGGTCCAGCGGCGCCTGTACGGGGCGCAGCCCGGCCGCGAGCACGACGAAGAAGATGACGTCGTCGTTGACCGGCGACATCAGGACCCGGCCGCCGGGCGGGCACCAGTGACGCAGTGCCGCGTACAGCCCGAATCGGCATGACGGTACATACACGCATTCCCGGTCGAGCCGGCCGCGCATGGTCTCTTCCAGCCGTCTGCCCGGCCGTGAACCATCCCGCCCCGAACCCGGACCGGCCTCCCCAACGGCCATCCGTTCCCCCCAGATGTGCCGTCGAAGGCCCCCTCCCCGAGACCTCCCGGCACCCGCCCAGAGTCTCCCTGTTCGCACCGCTCCGTCAAGATTGCGTGTCGGCCTGTGGACAACTTCCCGCACACGAACGGACGCGGAGCGCCACATCCACAACCGTGCGCGCGGGCGTGCGCCGTCCGCGAAGGTCCCGTCCCACGGTCACTTTCCGCCCCTCGCGCACCGGGGCGCGGGCCGCTCCGCGCACGTCAGCCCGCCTGCGCACGCCCTCGTCCCCCACATGGAGCCACCTCCCGCCGCACTGCCCAAGACGGCCGTGTCACCCGTAACGTGTGGCCAGTCCAGGCACCACGCGGCGCACACCCGTCACGTGGCGCACACGGCGCGCACGGCGCACATGGCGAGCACGAAAGCGAGGCAGCACCCGATGCCCCCCTTCGATGTCCCCGAGGGCGACCCCTTCGGCCCGCACAACCTTCCGTACGGCGTGTTCTCGATCCCCGGCACGCAGGAGCGGACGGTGGGCGTCCGGCTCGGCGACCACGTCCTCGACGCCGGAGCGGCGGCCCACGCGCTCGGATCGCCGTACGCCTCCCTGCTCGCGCGGCCCACCCTCAACCCGCTGCTGGCGGCGGGCCGCACGGCCTGGTCCGACGTGCGGCGCGCGCTGACGGCCTGGGTGACGGTGCCCTCCCACCGCGAGACGCTGGAACCCCTCTTCCACCCGCTGTCGTCGGTGACCCTGCACCTGCCGTTCGAGGTCGCGGACTACGTCGACTTCTACGCCTCCGAGAACCACGCCCGCAACGTCGGCCAGATCTTCCGCCCCGACGCCGCCGACTCCCTCACCCCGAACTGGAAGCACCTCCCGATCGGCTACCACGGCCGCTCCGGCACGGTGTTCGTCTCGGGCACGGACGTCGTACGCCCGTCGGGGCAGCGCAAGGCACCGGCCGACGCCGCGCCCGTCTTCGGCCCGTCCGTCCGCCTCGACATCGAGGCCGAGGTCGGGTTCGTGGTGGGGGTGCCGTCCGAACCGGGCGACCCGGTCGCGCTCGCCGACTTCCGCGAGCACGTCTTCGGGCTGTGCCTGCTCAACGACTGGTCCGCGCGGGACGTCCAGGCCTGGGAGTACGTCCCCCTCGGCCCGTTCCTCGGCAAGTCCTTCGCCACCTCGGTGTCGGCGTGGATCACGCCGCTGGACGCCCTGGAGGAGGCGCGGGTGGCGCCCCCCGCGCGCACGCACGAGCTGCTGCCCTACCTGGACGACACGGCCGACGACCACGCCGAGCCCGGCGGCTACGACCTGCGGATCACCGTCGCGGTCAACGGTCACGTCGTCTCCGAGCCGCCGTTCTCCACCATGTACTGGACGGCCGCCCAGCAGTTGGCCCACATGACCGTCAACGGCGCCTCACTGCGCACCGGCGACCTCTACGGCTCGGGCACGGTGAGCGGACCCGGCGAACGGGAACGCGGGTCGCTCCTCGAACTGACCTGGAACGGCCGCGACGCGCTGGAACTCCCCGACGGCAAGCGGACGTTCCTGGAGGACGGGGACGTGGTGACCCTGTCGGCATGGGCACCGGGTCCGGACGGGATCCGGGTGGGGCTGGGCGAGGTGACGGGGCGGGTGGCCGGACGGGGGGAATGAGCCGGGGCCGGGTGGCGAAGGGGCATTCGGAACCGGTGGGCGCCGGCACCTGACTCACACCGTCCGACGGCGGCATACTGGCGTCGGACGGTGTGCGCGGGCACCCCGTCCGCACTGCCAGAGCCGCCCGTCCTCTCGACCAGGATCCGGAGCCAGTGGCATGACCGTCTGCCTGCTCCTGCTGTTCGCCGTCGCCGTGACCGCCGCGGTGCCGGTGCCGCGCGCGCTGACCCGGTCCGCGTGGCCCGAGCGGGACCCCGTGGTCGCGCTGTGGGTGTGGCAGTGCCTCGTCGCCACCGTCCTGCTGTGCTGTCTGACGGCCCTCGCCCTCGGTGCCACCGCCGTCTTCGGCACCGTCCGCGCCCAGCTCTTCGCACCGGCGCCGCCCGCGGTGACCGCCGCGTACAACCTCTCCACCGGTCCTGCCTGGGCGGCCGCCCTGACCCTGCTGCTGGCCGCCGGCGCCGCCTGGACGACCGCGATGCTGGGCCGCGAACTCGTCGAGGCCCGCAGGCGGCGCGCCCGGTCCCGCGCCCACCTGCGCGAGCGCGCCCCGGACCTGCCCGCCGGGCTCCCCGCCGCCCGCGGGCCGCTGCTGGTCCTGGAGGACGAGTACCCGGACGCCTGGTGGCTGCCGGGCAGCCCGGCGCAGCTGATCGTCACCACGGGCGCCCTGCACCGCCTCACCGACCACCAGCTCGACGCCGTGCTCACCCACGAGCGCGGCCACGCCCGGGCCCGCCACGACTGGCTGCTGCACCTGTCCACCGCGCTGGCCACCGGCTTCCCGCGCGTCCCGCTCTTCGCCCACTTCTGCGACCAGACGCATCGCCTGGTCGAACTGTCCGCCGACGACACGGCCTCCCGGCGCTGCGGCCACCTGACCACGGCGCTGGCCCTGATCGAGCTGAACCAGCACCGCGGCGTCCTGTCCTGCGCCTCCAGCCACCGCCTCCTCGGCGAACGCGTCGACCGCCTCCTGGAGCCCCCACCCCGCCTGACCCCACGCCACCGGGCCCTGACCACGGCAACGGCCGCACTGGTGCCCCTCGTCCCTCTCCTGATCACCTTCGCCCCGGGCTTGACGGCGCTCACGTAAATCCGCACGACACCCGCCCTCGGCCCACGACGGCGCCGGGCAACTCCGCGAACCGGTGGCAGAAGTCCCGCCTCGCTCCCGGAAACCCCAGCTCACCCCACCACCCGGCGGAGCCCCGGGTGGCGCAACAATCCAGCAACACCACTAACCCCACCGGATGGGTATGGTTCCAGCCATGCCGCCCACCGACCGCATCCGCGACCACGCCGGCCAGGGCGCGACCACCGTCGCCGCCCACCGCGCGCGCCGCCGGTTGCGCGCCGACCGGGCCCGTCAGCTCGCCGACCTGCTCCGCCGCCAACTCCTGGACGACGCCTTCCCCGACGGCGCACTCCCCCACGAGGACGCCCTCGTCGTCGACTACGGCGCCACCCGCAACACCGTCCGTCAGGCTCTCGACCTGCTGCGCGCCGAGGGCCTCGTGGCCCGCCGGCCCGGTATCGGCACCGTGGTCGTGGCCCGCAAGTACGCCCACGGGCTCGACCGCCTGATGGGCCTCGCGGAGACCCTGCACGAACAGGGCCGCGTCACCAACGAGGTCCGCACCACGGTCCCCGTACCGGCCCCCGCCCCGGTCGCCGAACGCCTCCGCGTACCGCCCGGCGCCGACGTCCTCTACATCGAGCGTCTGCGCCGCCTGGGCGGCGTCCCCCTCTCCCTCGACCTCACCTACCTGCCCCTCGACATCGGTACCGCGCTGCTCGGCGCCGACCTGGAGAACACCGACGTCTTCCGGCTCCTGGAATCCGTCACCGGCCGGCCGCTCGGCCACGCCGACATCACCCTGGAGGCGGTGACCGCGGACGCGCACACCGCCGCCGTGCTGGAGGCGCCACGCGGCACCGCCGTCCTCATGCTGGAACGGCTCACCCACCTCGCCGACGGGCGCCCCGTGGACCTGGAGTTCGTCCGCTTCCGCGGCGACCGCATCGCGATGAGCGGCCTGCTGCACCGGTCCCTCTGAACACCCCTTTCGCGCACCCTCCCTGGAGACAGCCATGCCCTTGGCGCCCCAGCGGGCCGACGTGCCCGTGACCATCGACGAGTCGAAGTGCATCGAAGGCTGCACCCTCTGCGTGGACATGTGCCCGCTGGACTCCCTCGCCATCGACGAGCGCAACGGCAAGGCCTACATGCACGTCGACGAGTGCTGGTACTGCGGCCCGTGCGCCGCCCGCTGCCCCACCGGGGCGGTCACGGTCAACATGCCCTACCTGCTCCGGTGAGAGGCCGACTCCCATGAAACCGAAACGCACCGCGCTCCCCGCCACCGCGTCCGCAGCCGCCGTGGCGCTGCTCCTCTCCCTCACCGCTTGCGGCGGCGACGCGTCGGCCGACGGGGACGGCTCCACGGTCACCGTGACCGTCGGCTACCAGTCCCGGACGATCAACACGGTCACCGCGGGAACGCTCCTCCGCTCCCTCGGCCACTTCGAGCAGCAGCTCAACGCCCTCGGCGACGGCGTCACCTACAAGGTGGACTGGCAGGACTACGCCACCGGCGCCCCCATCACCGCCCAGATGACCGCCGGGAAGATCGACATAGGCTCGATGGGCGACTTCCCGCTGCTCATCAACGCGGCCCGCGGCAAGCAGCTCGGCAAGCCGACCCGCCTGGTCTCCGTCACCGGCTACAACCTCCGCGGCGGCCTCAACACCATCGTGACCGCACCCGGTTCCTCACTCACCTCCCTGAAGGACCTCAAGGGCAAGAAGGTCTCGACGAGCGTCGGCTCGGCCGCCGACGGCACGCTCGTACGAGCCCTGCAACGCGCCGGCCTCGACCCCGCCGAGGACATCGAGAAACTCAACCAGCAGCCCGCGGTGGGCGCCTCGGCCCTCTCCTCGGGCAGCGCGGACGCCCTGTCCCAGTTCGTCGCGTGGCCCGGCCTGCTCGCCCACCAGGGCAAGGCGAAGGCCCTGTACGACGGTGCCCGGCTCGACCTGCCCACCTTTCACGGCGTCACCGCCCGCGAGGACTTCGCCGAGGAGCGCCCCGCCGTACTGGAGGCGTTCCTGAGGGCCCAGGCGCAGGCCACCGACTATCTCGACGCCCACCCGGTGGCCGCCGCCGAGAAGGTCGCGAAGGCCACCGGCCTGCCCGCCGAGGCCGTCTACCTCTACAACGGCGCCCAGGGCATCGCCACCTTCGACCCGGCGATCAAGCCCCGGCTCGTCGCGGCCCTCAAAAAGGACGTGTCGATCCTCCGGGACGCGAAGCTCACCGGCGACGTGGACGTGGACGCCTTCGTCGACGACCGGTACGTCAAGAAGGCGCTCGGTCCGGCCGCGTACGCCCAGCGGCTCGCCGCCGGACCTCCGAAGCCGGCCGGGGAGGTCTGGCCGAAGGGAGCGAGCAAGACGCTCTCCTTCACCTCCCCCGTCGCCCTGCTGAAGCACGTGGCCGCCCACCGCGACGAGGTGCGCGCCGCCTATGTCCCCGACGCCACCACCGGCACCCTGTGGTTCGCCGACCAGTCGGTGTGGGTGGCCGACGGCACCGGACTGCTGCCCTTCCTCGCGCCGGAGACCGCGCGGGAGTACGTCGCCGACCACGGCGGAGCCCGCGTCGTCACATACGCCGAGGCGCTGGAGCGGGCGTCGTGATCCGGTACGCGCTGCGCGCCGGCTCGCTCGCCGCCGCCCTCGGTCTCTGGCAGTTGCTGACCAGCCGGGACGTCGACCTGTGGCTGCGCTTCTCGCAGTTCCCCACCGTCCGCGACGTGGCCCACGCCTTCGCGGACCGGCTGGCGGGACCCGACTACTGGACGGACCTCACCGACAGCCTCACCCGCATCCTCACCGGCTTCCTGCTCGCCGCCGTCCTGGGCGTGGCGACCGGTGTGCTCGTGGCCCGGTCGCGGCTGGCCGAGGACCTGCTCGGCCCGGTGCTGGAGGTGATCCGCCCCGTCCCCGCGATCGCCCTCGTCCCCGTGGCGATCCTCCTCTTCCCCTCCAACGAGCAGGGCATCGTCTTCATCACGTGCACCGCGGCCTTCTTCCCGGTGCTGGTCTCCACCCGGCACGCGGTCCGCGCTCTCGCCCCGACGTGGGAGGAGGCGGTCCGCACCATGGGCGGCGGCCGGTGGCGGGTGCTCGCCTCGGTGGTGCTGCCGGGCGCCCTGCCCGGCGTGTTCGGCGGTCTGTCGGTCGGCATCGGCGTCTCGTGGATCTGCGTGATCTCCGCCGAGATGATCTCCGGCCAGTACGGCGTCGGCTACCGCACCTGGCAGGACTACACCGTCGTCGACTACCCGGGCGTCTTCGTCGGCATGGTCACCATCGGCGTACTCGGCTGGCTGACCTCCACGGCCGTCGAACTGCTGGGCCGCCGCCTGACCCACTGGCTGCCCCGCACGGCGTACGTCCCCGCCGCCCGGCCGAGGTCCGTACGGCGGGCCGGCGAGGCACCCCGGTCCACGGACACCGCCGTGCCCACGAGCACCGAACCCGAGGAGGCACGCGATGAGCACCTCGTCCGAGACTGAGGCCGGGACCGACACCGGGGCCGGGACGGCGACCGGAACCGGTACCGCGACCGGAACCAGTACCGCGACCGGCACGAAGAACGCCACCGGCACGAAGACGGCCACCGGCACCCGAACCCCGCGCGGCACCCGGCTCACCCTCCGCGACGCGGCCCTCGGCCGCCCCGGCGCCACCGCGCTGACCGGCGTGGACGTCGACGTCCCACCCGGCAAGATCCTCACCGTCGTCGGCCCGTCCGGCTGCGGCAAGTCGACCCTGCTGCGCACCCTTGCCGGGCTGCTGCCCCCACTGGCCGGGACGGCGGAACAGGACGGACACCTGATCACCGGCCCGGGAGCGGACCGCGCGCTGGTCTTCCAGGAGGACGCCCTCCTGCCCTGGCGCACCCTGCGCGCCAACGTCGAACTCCCCCTCGCCATCCAGCGCCTCCCCCGCGCCGAACGCCGGGACCAGGCCACGTCCTGGCTGGACCGCGTCGGGCTCACCGCGCAGGCACGGCAGTTGCCCCACCGGGTCTCCGGCGGACAGCGCCAGCGCGCCCAGTTGGCCCGCGCGCTCGCCGGGCACCCCCGCGCCGTCCTGATGGACGAACCCTTCGGCGCCCTCGACGCCCAGACCCGCGCCGGCATGCAGGACCTGCTGGTGGAGGTGTTGCGCGGCACCGGCGCAACCGTCGTCTTCGTCACCCACGACGTGGACGAGGCCCTGTTCCTCGGCGACCGGGTGGCCCTGCTCGGCGCCGGCCGCCTCACCGCCGTACGCGACGTGCCCCGGCCCCGGGAGCGTGCCGCGCACGACGATCCGGCCCGGGTGGCGCTGCGGCGCGACGTACTGACATCCCTCGGCACCTGAAAGGCCCTCTGGTGGAGATCCCCGCGCTCACCGACGCCGAAGAACTCACCTGCGACGTCCTCGTCATCGGTGGCGGTACCGCCGGCACGATGGCCGCGCTGACCGCGGCCGAGCACGGTGCGGACGTGCTGCTCCTGGAAAAGGCCCACGTCCGCCACTCCGGCGCCCTCGCCATGGGCATGGACGGCGTCAACAACGCGGTCGTCCCCGGCCGTGCCGAACCCGACGACTACGTCGCCGAGATCACCCGCGCCAACGACGGCATCGTCGACCAGTCCACCGTCCGCCAGACCGCCACCCGCGGCTTCGCCATGGTCCAGCGGCTGGAGTCGTACGGGGTGAAGTTCGAGAAGGACGAGCACGGCGACTACGCGGTCCGGCAGGTGCACCGCTCCGGCTCCTACGTGCTGCCGATGCCCGAGGGCAAGGACGTCAAGAAGGTCCTGTACCGGCAGTTGCGGCGGCGCGAGATGCGCGAGCGGATCCGCATCGAGAACCGCGTGATGCCGGTGCGGGTCCTGACGGCGGAGGGCCGGGCGGTGGGCGCGGCCGGGTTCAACACCCGCACGGGCGCCTTCGTGACCGTCCGCGCGGGCGCCGTGATCCTGGCCACCGGAGCCGCCGGACGGCTCGGCCTGCCCGCTTCCGGCTACCTCTACGGCACCTACGAGAACCCCACCAACGCCGGTGACGGCTACGCCATGGCCTACCACGCGGGCGCCGAACTGACCGGCATCGAGTGCTTCCAGATCAACCCGCTGATCAAGGACTACAACGGCCCCGCCTGCGCCTACGTCGCCAACCCCTTCGGCGGCTACCAGGTCAACCGGCACGGCGAGCGCTTCGTCGACTCCGACTACTGGTCGGGTCAGATGATGGCCGAGTTCGCCGCGGAGGTGGCCGGCGACCGGGGGCCGGTGTACCTGAAGCTCAGCCACCTCCCGGAGGAGTCCGTCTCCGCATTGGAGTCGATCCTGCACTCGACGGAGCGCCCGACGCGCGGCACCTTCCACGCGGGCCGCGGGCACGACTACCGCACCCACGACGTCGAGATGCACATCTCCGAGATCGGCCTGTGCGGCGGCCACTCCGCCTCGGGGGTACGGGTGGACGACCACGCCCGCACCACGGTCCCGCGCCTCTACGCCGCCGGCGACCTGGCCTGTGTGCCGCACAACTACATGATCGGCGCGTTCGTCTTCGGCGACCTGGCGGGCGCGGACGCGTCGCGACACACGGCGTACCCGGGCGAACTGCCGTCCGACCAGTTGCGTGAGGCGCACGAGCTGGTCTACCGCCCGCTGCGCAACCCCGACGGCCCGCCGCAGCCCCAGGTCGAGTACAAGCTGCGCCGCTTCGTCAACGACTACGTGGCCCCGCCGAAGTCCGGCGCCCGGCTGTCGCTCGCCCTGGAGTCCTTCGAGCGGATGCGGGCGGACATCGCGGCGATGGGCGCGCGTACCCCGCACGAGCTGATGCGCTGCGCCGAGGTCTCCTTCATCCGCGACTGCGCGGAGATGGCCGCCCGGGCCTCGCTGGCCCGCACCGAATCCCGCTGGGGTCTCTACCACGAGCGCGTGGACATCCCGGAGCGCGACGACGCCGCCTGGTTCCACCATCTCGATCTGCACAAGGCCCCCTCCGGTGCGATGGAGTTCACGGCCCGTCCCGTGGCTCCGTATCTGGTGCCGATCGACGAGTTCACGCCGGTCGGCGGTGTCTCCCGGCACCTCGGCGAGGTGCACCCCGAGCAGGTCTCGACCGCCGGCCCGCGCGACGCGGCGCCCCGTGCCGCGGGTACGCCGCTCACGGGCACCGGCGACGAGCACGGAGGCGGCTCCGCCGAGCCCACCGCCACGACCTCCCCCCGCCTCCTCGAACTGCTGGCCCTCGCCGACGACGAACCCGAACTGCCCGCCCTCCGGCCGTACCTGTCCGATCCCGAACCCGCGGTACGGCGCACGGCGGTCACCGTGCTCACCGAGACCACCCCCGTCGGCACCGGCCCTGTCCTGGCCACCGTCCTGTCCGACGCGGACGGCGAGGTGCGCGCCGCCGCCGCGGCCTCGCTCCGCGAACTGGCCGACACGCTGGCGCCCGAACCGGCCCTGGGCGAACCCCTGGTGCGGGCCCTGGCCGAGGCCGACCCGGTGGTCCGCGCCACCGCCCTCGACCTGCTGCGCATTCTGCGGCTGGGCGAGACCGGCACCTTCACCGCCTACCTCGGCGACCCGGACCCGTCGGTGCGCATCGAGGCGGTGCGCGGGCTGGTGGCCCTGGACGCGGCGGAGTCGCTCTCCCCGGCGGCGGAGGATCCGTCCCGCGAGGTCCGGGTCACCGTCGCCAAGGCGCTGGGGACGCTGCGGGCGTCCAATGGTGCCGGCGGTGCGCTCGACCGGCTCACCGAGGACCCCGACGCCCTGGTCCGCGGCGCGGCCTTCGCGGCCCTGGCCCGGACGGGCTGCCCGGCACCGCTGGCAGAACGGGCGGTCGCCGCGCTGTCCGACCCCGCCTGGCAGGTCCGGGCCGGAGCGGCCGGCGCTCTGTCCGCGGCGGTCCCCGGCAGCGCGGTCCCCGTCCTCGCCAAGGCCCTCGCCGATCCGAACGCCGACGTGCGCAAGGCCGCGGTGCTGGCCCTGACCCGGCACGCGGACGGTACACCGGACGCCAGGTCGGCCCTCGCGACGGCGACCACCGACAGCGACGCCGACGTCAGGGCGTACGCGGCCCGGGCCCTGTGACGCCGAGGACCGGCCGGGACGTCCGGCGCCCGGCCGCGTCCTCTACAACCAGGTCCAGCCCTCTATATCCAGTCCTCGGGCTCCGGCTCGGGCTCGGTGTCGGGCCACTCGTCCGGGCCGGGCCCGGTGTCGCCGCCGGAGGCGGGAGTCGCCTGCGAGGACCCGGAGAGTCCCGCGAGCACGGCCACCACTCCCTCCCCGTAGGTCGCGAGCTTCTTCTCACCGACGCCGCTGATGCCGCCGAGCTGTCCGACGGAGGTGGGCCATACCGTGGCGATCTCCCTGAGCGTGGCGTCGTGGAAGATCACGTAGGCCGGGACGCCCTGTTCGCGAGCCTGCTCGGCCCGCCAGGCGCGCAGCGCCTCGAACGCCGGCTGGAGCTCCTCGGGCAGTTCGGCCGCGGCGGCCTTGGCCTTGCGCTCGCCGCGGGCGGCCGTCCCGCGTGCCGCCGCCGGCTTCTTGGGTTCCTTGCGCAGCGGCACCTCGCGCTCCCGCCGCAGCACCGCACCGCTGTCGTCGGTCAGCACCAGCGTGCCGTACTCCCCCTCGACCGCGAGCAGTCCCTGGGCGAGGAGCTGCCGGGCGACGCCCCGCCACTCGCCCTCGGCGAGATCCTCGCCGATGCCGAACACGGAGAGCTGGTCGTGGTCGAACTGGATCACCTTGGCGGTGCGCTTGCCCAGCAGGATGTCGATGATCTGCCCGGCGCCGAACTTCTGCCCGCGCTCCCGCTTCAGCCGCACCACCGTGGACAGCACCTTCTGCGCCGCCACCGTGCCGTCCCAGGTCTCCGGAGGGGTGAGGCAGGTGTCGCAGTTGCCGCAGCCGGACGGGTCCGGATCCTGGCCGAAGTAGGCGAGGAGCTGGCCGCGGCGGCAGCGGACGGTCTCGCACAGCGCGAGCATGGAGTCCAGGTGGGACTGGGCCCGACGGCGGAAGGCCTCGTCGCCCTCGCCGGACTGGATCAGCTTCCGCTGCTGTATGACGTCGTTGAGTCCGTACGCCATCCACGCGGTCGACGGCAGTCCGTCGCGGCCGGCGCGGCCGGTCTCCTGGTAGTACCCCTCGACCGACTTGGGCAGGTCCAGGTGGGCGACGAACCGCACGTCCGGCTTGTCGATGCCCATGCCGAAGGCGATGGTGGCCACGACCACCAGGCCCTCCTCCCGCAGGAACCGGGACTGGTGCGCCTCGCGGGTGCCCGCGTCCAGGCCCGCGTGGTACGGCACCGCCTCCACGCCGTTGCGGGACAGGAACTCGGCGGTCTTCTCGACGGAGTTGCGCGAGAGGCAGTACACGATGCCCGCGTCGCCCGGGTGTTCCTCGCGCAGGAAGCTCAGCAGCTGCTTCTTGGGGTCCGTCTTCGGCACGATCCGGTACTGGATGTTGGGCCGGTCGAAGCTGGCCACGAAGTGCCGCGCCGTCGGCATGTTCAGCCGCTCGGTCAGCTCGCGGTGGGTCGCGTGTGTGGCCGTAGCCGTGAGCGCGAGGCGGGGGACGTCAGGCCAGCGCTCGCCGAGCAGCGACAGGGCGAGGTAGTCGGGCCGGAAGTCGTGGCCCCACTGCGAGACGCAGTGGGCCTCGTCGATGGCGAAGAGCGAGATCTTGCCGCGGGAGAGCAGATCGAGGGTGCCCTGGAGGCGCAGCCGCTCGGGGGCCAGGTAGAGGAGGTCCAGCTCACCGGCGAGGAATTCGGCCTCCACGACGCGCCGCTCGTCGAAGTCCTGCGTGGAGTTCATGAAGCCGGCCCGCACGCCGAGCGAGCGCAGGGCGTCCACCTGGTCCTGCATCAGCGCGATGAGCGGAGAGACCACGACGCCGGTGCCTGGCCTGACCAGGGCCGGAATCTGATAGCACAGCGACTTTCCGGCGCCGGTGGGCATGAGCACGACGGCGTCGCCGCCCGCGACCACGTGGTCGACGACCTCTTCCTGCTCGCCGCGGAAGGCCTCGTACCCGAAGACCCGGTGCAACGTGGCCAGCGCCTCGCTGCCCCCGTCGTCCACGCGCCTCGCCTCTGCCGCCTCTGCCGCCTCTGCCATCTCGCCGATCACACCCGTCCCGCCCATCGTCCCGTCCCCCGTACGTCCTGCCTCGCCCGTCTGGTCTGTCTGGTCCGTCCTGTCCCGACCACTGCCTCAACGATAGGGGCCCGCGCCGACAGCCTCGGAGTTATCCACAGGGTGCCTGTTGCCGCCCGCGTCAAGGACACGATGACCGTTCACACGTTCGCAGAAGACGCGCCCGATTCCGGCGGATAGTCTGATTGCACCCGCGAGACTCCGTCCCATGGGAGCACTGATGAGCGTCGCACCGAAGGCGTCCACGCCCGACTGGCCGGTCCCGCCGGAGGGCGGCTGGACCGCCGACGACCTGGACCGGCTTCCGAACCTGCCTCCGCACACGGAGCTGATCGACGGGAGCCTCGTCTTCGTGAGTCCGCAGACCCTTTTCCACTCACGCGCTGTCGACTTTTTCAACTGGCAGCTTCAGTCCCTCGCCCCGGCGGACTTCGAGGTCATTCGCGAGTTCACCATCGACATCGACCGGCAGAACCGGCCCGAACCGGACGTCATCATCGTGCGCGGCGACGTGGTCGACGACCCGCAGCAGACCCGCTACCCCGCCGAGGCCGTCACCCTGGCCGTCGAAGTCGTCTCCCCCGAATCCGTCTCCCGCGACCGCGAGACCAAGCCCCTCAAATACGCCCGCGCCGGCATCGCCCATTACTGGAGGGTGGAGAACGAGAAGGGGCTCGCCGTCGTCCACGCCTTCGAGCTGGAGCCCACCACCGGCGCCTACACCGGCGTCGGCATCTTCCGTGAGCGCATGAAGCTCAGCGCCCCATTCCCGATGGACCTGGATCTCACCGCCATCAAGGCGCGTCGCGGCGTCGAGTAGCCCCGCACTCACGACGGCGGCCCGGCACCCCCGAGGGGTGCCGGGCCGCCGTCTCAGGCACAGCAGGCGCCGCGTCAGCGCACGAAGACCCCCGCCTGGCCGGCCAGGTCCAGGAAGTACTGCGGTGCCACGCCGAGCACCACCGTGACCGCGACTCCGACGCCGATCGCCGTCATCGTCAGCGGGGACGGGACCGCCACCGTCGGGCCCTCCGGCCGGGGCTCGCTGAAGAACATCAGGACGATCACGCGGATGTAGAAGAACGCCGCGATCGCCGAGGAGATCACGCCGATCACGACCAGCGGGGCCGCGCCGCCCTCCGCCGCCGCCTTGAACACGGCGAACTTGCCGGAGAACCCGGAGGTCAGCGGGATGCCCGCGAAGGCCAGCAGGAAGATCGCGAACACCGCCGCCACCAGCGGTGACCTGCGGCCGAGCCCGGCCCACTTGGACAGGTGCGTCGCCTCGCCGCCCGCGTCGCGCACCAGCGTCACCACGGCGAAGGCACCGATCGTGACGAAGGAGTACGCGGCCAGGTAGAAGAGGACGGACGAGATGCCGTCCGGCGTGGTCGCGATGACACCGGCGAGGATGAAGCCCGCGTGCGCGATCGACGAGTACGCCAGCAGCCGCTTGATGTCGGTCTGCGTGATGGCGACGATCGCGCCGCCCAGCATGGTGACGATCGCCACGGCCCACATCACCGGCCGCCAGTCCCAGCGCAGGCCGGGCAGGACGACGTAGAGGATGCGCAGCAGCGCGCCGAAGGCGGCCACCTTGGTCGCCGCCGCCATGAAGCCGGTCACCGGCGTCGGCGCGCCCTGGTACACGTCCGGCGTCCACATGTGGAACGGCACCGCGCCCACCTTGAACAGCAGGCCCATGACGATCAGCGCGGAGCCGACGAGCAGCAGCGCGTCGTTGCCCATGGTGTCAGCGAGTGCCGGGGTGACGTTCTGCACGGTGCCGTCGACGACCTGGGCGATCGTGCCGTACGACATGGAGCCCGCGTAGCCGTAGAGCAGGGCGATGCCGAAGAGGGTGAACGCGGAGGCGAAGGCGCCGAGCAGGAAGTACTTGACCGCCGCCTCCTGCGACATGAGCCGCTTGCGGCGGGCCAGCGCGCAGAGCAGGTACAGCGGGAGGGAGAAGACCTCCAGGGCCACGAAGAGCGTCAGCAGGTCGTTGGCGGCCGGGAAGACCAGCATGCCGGCGACCGCGAAGAGCAGGAGCGGGAACACCTCCGTGGTGGTGAAGCCCGCCTTGACCGCCTTCTGCTCGCTCTCGCTGCCCGGTACGGCCGCGGCCTGCGCGGCGAAGGAGTCGACGCGGTTGCCGTGCGTCTCCGGGTCGAGCCGCCGCTCGGCGAAGGTGAACAGGCCGACCAGCGCCACCAGCAGGATCGTGCCCTGCAGGAAGAGGGCCGGTCCGTCGACGGCGATGGCGCCCATCGCCGCGATGCCCGCCTTGGTCGTGCCGTATCCGCCCGCCGCGAGCGCGACGACCGCGGCGAAGGCGGCGACCAGCGCGACGGCCGACACGAACATCTGCACGTAGTAGCGGGCCCTGCGGGGCACGAAGGCCTCGACCAGGATTCCGATGATCGCCGCGCCGACGATGATGAGGGTGGGCGCGAGCTGCCCGTACTCGATCTTCGGCGCGTCGATCTTGGCGATCGGGTCGGCCGCCGCCGTTGTCCACAGGCTGTGGACGGCTGTTGCGCTCACTTGGCCGCCTCCACCTCAGGCTGGGGGTCCTTCTTGTGTACGTCGGACATGGTCTGCTCCACCGCGGGGTTGACGATGTCCGTGACGGGCTTCGGGAAGACGCCCAGGAAGATCAGCAGCGCGACCAGCGGCGCCACCACGACCAGCTCACGCACCCGCAGGTCGGGCATGGCGGAGACCTCCGGCTTCACCGGGCCCGTCATCGTCCGCTGGTAGAGGACGAGGGTGTAGAGCGCGGCGAGGACGATGCCGAAGGTGGCGATGATGCCGATCACGGGGTAGCGCGTGAACGTGCCGACCAGGACCAGGAACTCACTGATGAAGGGCGCGAGGCCCGGCAGGGAGAGGGTCGCGAGGCCGCCGATCAGGAAGGTGCCGGCGAGTACCGGCGCCACCTTCTGCACCCCGCCGTAGTCGGCGATCAGCCGCGAGCCGCGCCGCGAGATCAGGAAGCCGGCGATCAGCATCAGCACCGCGGTCGAGATGCCGTGGTTGACCATGTACAGCGTCGCGCCGGACTGGCCCTGGCTGGTCATCGCGAAGATGCCCATGATGATGAAGCCGAAGTGCGAGATCGACGCGTACGCGATCAGCCGCTTGATGTCGCGCTGGCCGACCGCGAGCAGTGCGCCGTAGATGATGCTGACCACCGCCAGGACCAGGATGACCGGCGTCGCCCACTTGCTCGCCTCCGGGAAGAGCTGGAGGCAGAAGCGGAGCATCGCGAAGGTGCCGACCTTGTCGACGACCGCCGTGATGAGCACCGCGACCGGGGCGGTCGACTCCTGCATGGCGTTGGGCAGCCAGGTGTGCAGCGGCCACAGCGGCGCCTTCACCGCGAAGGCGAAGAAGAAGCCGAGGAAGAGCCAGCGCTCGGTGCTGGTCGCCATGTCGAGTTCGCCGCTCGCGCGGGCCGCCGCGATCTCGGTGAGCGAGAAGTTCCCCGCGACCACGTAGAGCCCGATCACCGCGGCCAGCATGATCAGACCGCCGGCCAGGTTGTAGAGGAGGAACTTCACCGCGGCGTACGACCGCTGCGTCGCCGCCGTCTTCTCGCCGTGCTCGTGGGCCCGGTCCCCGAAGCCGCCGATGAGGAAGTACATCGGGATGAGCATGGCTTCGAAGAAGATGTAGAAGAGGAAGACGTCGGTGGCCTCGAACGAGATGATCACCATCGCCTCGACGGCCAGGATCAGGGCGAAGAAGCCCTGCGTCGGCCGCCACCGGCTGCTGCCGGTCTCCAGCGGATCGGCGTCGTGCCAGCCCGCGAGGATGATGAACGGGATCAGCAGCGCGGTCAGCGCGATCAGCGCCACCGCGATGCCGTCCACGCCCAGTTCGTACCGGACGCCGAAGTCCGCGATCCAGGAGTGCGACTCGGTGAGCTGGTAACGGTCGCCGCCCGGGTCGAACCGGACCAGGACCGCGATCGCCAGCGCGAGCGTGGCCAGCGAGACGAGCAGCGCGAGCCATTTGGCCGCGGTGCGTTTCGCGGCCGGCACGGCGGCCGTGGCGATCGCCCCGACGGCCGGGAGGGCCGCCGTGACTGTCAGCAGGGGAAAGGACATCGGTATCAGACCGCCCTCATCAGCAGGGTCGCGGCGACGAGGACCGCCGCACCGCCGAACATCGAGACCGCGTAACTGCGCGCGAACCCGTTCTGCAGCTTGCGCATCCGCCCGGACAGGCCGCCGACCGAGGCCGCCGTGCCGTTGACGACCCCGTCGACCAGGGTGTGGTCGACGTAGACCAGGGAGCGCGTGAGGTGTTCGCCGCCGCGGACCAGTACGACGTGGTTGAAGTCGTCCTGGAGCAGGTCGCGCCGGGCGGCCCGGGTGAGCAGCGACCCGCGCGGGGCGACCGCCGGGACCGGACGGCGCCCGTACTGCGCCCAGGCGACGGCGACACCGATCACCATCACGGCCACCGTGGAGACGGTGACCGTCAGGGCGCTGATCGGGGCGTGTCCGTGGTCGTGCCCGGTGATGGGCTCGAGCCAGTGCACGAACCGGTCGCCGATGCTGAAGAACGCACCGCCGAACACCGAGCCGACGGCCAGCACGATCATCGGGATCGTCATGAGCTTCGGCGACTCGTGCGGGTGCGGAGGCTCGTACGCGCCGCGGGTCTCGGCGGCCGGCTCCACATCCGGCGACGCGGGCGACGCCGTCGGCGCCTTGCGCCAGCGCTCCTCGCCGAAGAACGTCATCAGCATCACGCGTGTCATGTAGTACGCCGTGATGGCCGCACCCAGCAGGGCCACGCCGCCGAGGATCCAGCCCTCGGTACCGCCCTTGGCGAACGCCGACTCGATGATCTTGTCCTTGGAGAAGAAGCCGGACAGACCCGGGAAGCCGATGATGGCGAGATAGCCGAGGCCGAAGGTGACGAAGGTGACCGGCATGTACTTGCGCAGTCCGCCGTAGCGGCGCATGTCGACCTCGTCGTTCATGCCGTGCATGACGGAACCCGCGCCGAGGAACAGGCCGGCCTTGAAGAAGCCGTGCGTCACCAGGTGCATGATCGCGAAGACGTAGCCGATGGGGCCGAGTCCGGCGGCCAGCACCATGTAGCCGATCTGCGACATCGTCGAGCCGGCCAGCGCCTTCTTGATGTCGTCCTTGGCACAACCGACGATCGCACCGAACAGCAGCGTGACCGCGCCCACGATGGCGACCACCAACTGCGCGTCGGGCGCGCCGTTGAAGATCGCGCCGGAGCGGACGATCAGGTAGACGCCCGCCGTCACCATGGTCGCGGCGTGGATGAGGGCCGAGACCGGGGTCGGGCCCTCCATCGCGTCCCCGAGCCAGGACTGGAGCGGCACCTGGGCGGACTTGCCGCAGGCGGCGAGCAGCAGCATCAGGGCGATCGCGGTGAGCTTGCCCTCGCCGGCCGAGCCCGCGAGCCCGGCCTCGCCCTCGCCGCCGAGCACCGGCCCGAAGGCGAAGGTCCCGAACCAGAGGAACATCAGCATGATCGCGATGGACAGGCCCATGTCGCCGACGCGGTTGACCAGGAAGGCCTTCTTCGCGGCGGTGGCGGCGCTGGGCTTGTGCTGCCAGAAGCCGATCAGCAGGTAGGAGGCGAGTCCGACGCCCTCCCAGCCGACGTACAGCAGCAGGTAGTTGTCGGCGAGCACGAGCAGCAGCATCGCCGCGAGGAACAGGTTCAAATAGCCGAAGAAGCGGCGGCGGCGCTCGTCGTGCTCCATGTAGGAGACGGAGTACAGGTGGATCAGCGAGCCGACGCCGGTGATCAGCAGGACGAACGTCATCGACAGCTGGTCGAGCCGGAAGGCGACGTCGGCCTGGAATCCCTCCACGGGGATCCAGCTGAACAGGTGCTGCGTCAGAGTGCGGTCCTCGGCGCCGCTGCCGAGCATGTCGGCGAAGAGGACGACGCCGATCACGAAGGACGCGGCCGCCAGCAGCGTGCCGATCCAGTGGCCGACGGCGTCGAGCCGGCGTCCGCCGCACAGCAGAACCGCAGCTCCGAGCAAGGGCGCCGCGACAAGCAGCGCAATCAGATTCTCCACGATTCAGCGACCCCTCACAGCTTCATCAGGCTGGCGTCGTCGACCGAGGCCGAGTGGCGGGAACGGAACAGGGACACGATGATCGCGAGCCCGACCACGACCTCCGCGGCGGCGACGACCATCGTGAAGAAGGCGATGATCTGGCCGTCGAGGTTGCCGTGCATGCGGGAGAAGGCGACGAACGCGAGGTTGCAGGCGTTGAGCATCAGCTCGATGCACATGAAGACGACGATCGCGTTGCGCCTGATCAGTACGCCGGTGGCGCCGATCGTGAACAACAGCGCCGCGAGGTACAGGTAGTTGACGGGGTTCACTTCGACGCCTCCTCGGACCGCTTGGAGTTGTCCGGCCCGGCCGCGCCACGCTCCAGGCGCTCCTCGGCCCGCTGCTCCAGGGCCTTCAGGTCGCCCAGCGCCTGGGTCGACACGTCGCGGATCTGGCCCCGCTCGCGCAGCGTCCTGCTGACGGTCAGCTCGGACGGGGTGCCGTCGGGCAGCAGGCCCGCGATGTCGACCGCGTTGTGCCGGGCGTAGACGCCGGGTGCCGGGAGCGGTGGCAGGTGCTTGCCCTCGCGGACGCGGCGCTCGGCCAGTTCGCGCTGGGTCGCCGCGCGTTCGGTGCGCTCGCGGTGGGTGAGCACCATGGCGCCGACGGCGGCCGTGATGAGCAGCGCGCCGGTGATCTCGAAGGCGAAGACGTACTTGGTGAAGATGAGGGACGCGATGCCCTCCACGTTCCCGTTCGCGTTCGCCTGGGCGAGGCCGGTGGTCTCCTGCAGCGACGCGTTGCCGATGCCGGCGATCAGCAGGATGCCGAAGCCGAGTCCGGAGACAAGGGCCAGCCAGCGCTGGCCCTTGATGGTCTCCTTCAGGGAGTCCGCCGCGGTGACGCCGACGAGCATCACCACGAACAGGAACAGCATCATCACCGCGCCGGTGTAGACGACGATCTGCACGATGCCGAGGAAGTAGGCGCCGTTGGCGAGGTAGAACACCGCCAGCACGATCATGGTCCCGGCGAGGCAGAGCGCGCTGTGCACGGCCTTCCGCATGAAGACGGTGCACAGGGCGCCGATCACCGCGACCGTGCCGAGGATCCAGAACTGGACGGCCTCCCCGGTGGAGGTGCCGGCGGCGAGAGTCGCCGCGGCGGCGAGCTGCGCGCTCATCGGCGGATCACCTCCTCCGACGCCGGTTCGGTCCCGCCGAAGGTCGAGTCGCCCTCCTGGACCACCTCGCCCTTGGAGTGCGCGACCTGCTGCTCGGTGCCGGGGGCCGCCTCGGTCACCAGGCCCCGGTAGTAGTCCTGCTCGTCCGTGCCCGGGTAGATGGCGTGGGGCGAGTCGACCATGCCCTCCTCCAGGCCGGCCAGCAGCTGGTCCTTGGTGAAGATGAGGTTGGCGCGGCTCGAGTCGGCCAGTTCGAACTCGTTGGTCATCGTGAGCGCGCGCGTGGGGCACGCCTCGATGCACAGGCCGCACAGGATGCAGCGGGCGTAGTTGATCTGGTAGACGCGGCCGTACCGCTCGCCCGGCGAGTAGCGCTCCTCGTCGGTGTTGTCCGCGCCCTCCACATAGATGGCGTCCGCGGGGCAGGCCCAGGCGCACAGTTCGCACCCGACGCACTTCTCCAGGCCGTCCGGATGGCGGTTGAGCTGGTGCCGTCCGTGGAAGCGCGGAGCGGTGGTCTTCTGCTGCTCCGGGTACTGCTCGGTCAGCCGCTTCTTGAACATGGCCTTGAAGGTCACGCCGAAGCCGGCCACGGGGTTCTGGAAACCGGGGTTGGTCTCCTTGGGTTCCTCAGCCATCGGACGCCTCCTTTCCATCCGTAGATCCGCCCGCAGGTCCGTCACTCTGAGTATCGGGCCCGCCACTGACAATCAGCTCCCGCTCCCGGCGCGGGCGACGCCGTGGCACCGGCGGCAACTCCTGTCCGGGCATCGGCGGTACGGGGAATCCGCCGGCCATCGGGTCGAAGGCGGCGGGCTCCTCCGCGGGTGCCTCGGCCCGCTTGCCCTTGTCGCGGAAGATGTCCACGGCGAAGGAGAGCAGCAGCAGGGCCAGGACGCCGCCGCCGATGTAGAGGGCGATGTCGGCGAAGTCGTAGTTCTCGTTCCGCAGGGCCCGCACGGTCGCGACCAGCATCAGCCAGACCAGGGAGACCGGGATGAGGACCTTCCAGCCGAGCTTCATCAACTGGTCGTAGCGCACGCGCGGGAGCGTGCCGCGCAGCCAGATGAAGAAGAACAGCAGCAACTGGACCTTGACGACGAACCAGAGCAGCGGCCACCAGCCGTGGTTGGCGCCCTCCCAGAAGGTGCTCACCGGCCACGGGGCCCGCCAGCCGCCCAGGAACAGCGTGGTGGCGACCGCCGAGACGGTCACCATGTTCACGTACTCGGCGAGCATGAACATCGCGAACTTGATCGACGAGTACTCGGTGTTGAAGCCGCCCACCAGGTCGCCCTCGGACTCCGGCATGTCGAAGGGGGCGCGGTTGGTCTCGCCGATCATCGTGACGACGTAGAGGATGAAGGAGACCGGCAGCAGCACGATGTACCAGCGGTCGCCCTGCTGCGCGACGATCTCCGACGTGGACATCGACCCGGAGTAGAGGAAGACCGAGGCGAACGCGGCGCCCATCGCGATCTCGTAGGAGATCATCTGCGCGCAGGACCGCAGTCCGCCGAGGAGCGGGTACGTCGATCCCGAGCTCCAGCCCGCCAGCACGATGCCGTAGATGCCGACCGAGGCGACCGCCAGGATGAACAGCATGGCGATCGGCAGGTCGGTGAGCTGCATCGCGGTGCGGTGACCGAAGATCGAGACCTCGTTGCCGGCCGGGCCGAAGGGGATCACGGCGATCGCCATGAAGGCCGGGATGGCCGCGACGATCGGTGCGAGGACGTACACCGCCTTGTCGGCGCGCTTGACGATCAGGTCTTCCTTGAGCATCAGCTTGATGCCGTCGGCGAGCGACTGGAGCATGCCCCAGGGGCCGTGCCGGTTCGGTCCGATGCGCAGCTGCATCCAGGCGACGACCTTGCGCTCCCACACGATGGAGAACAGCACGGTCACCATCAGGAAGGCGAAGCAGAACACCGCCTTGACGACGACCAGCCACCACGGGTCGGTGCCGAACATCGAGAGGTCTTCAGCGGCGAGGTACGGGCTCATGCCTCCACCTCCTTGAGGGCCTCGCCGGCGGACGTCGCCGGACCGATGCGGACGAGGGACCCGGGCAGCACCCCGGCGTCGGAGGCGACGCCCGTGCCGGCCGAGTTCAGCGGGAGCCACACCACCCGGTCGGGCATCTCGGTGACCTGGAGCGGGAGGGCGACGGCCCCGGCGGGTCCGGTCACGGCCAGCAGGTCGCCGTCCTCGACGCCGGCCTCCGCGGCCGTGGCGGCCGACACGCGCGCGTGCGCGGCGTGCCGGGTGCCGGCCAGCGCCTCGTCGCCCACCTGGAGCAGGCCCTGGTCGAGCAGCAGCCGGTGACCGGCCAGGACGGCCTCACCGGCGGCCGGGCGCGGCAGCGCGCTCGCGGTCTGCAGCGGCTCGCCCGCCCGCGGCCCGTCCCAGGCGCCGAGCCGGTCGATCTCCGCGCGTGTGGTGCGCAGATCCGGCAGGCCGAGGTGGACGTCCATGGCGTCGGCCAGCATCTGCAGGACGCGGCCGTCGGTGGGCGTGAGGCGGCGGGTCATCTGGTCGGGCTTGAGCGCCGCCTCAAAGAAGCGCACCCGGCCCTCCCAGTTGAGGAAGGTGCCCGGCTTCTCGGCGACCGCGGCGACGGGCAGGACCACGTCGGCGCGTTCGGTGACCTCGCTGGGCCGCAGCTCCAGCGACACCACGAATCCGGCCTCGTCGAGCGCCGCACGCGCGCGTGCCGGGTCGGGCAGGTCGGCGACCTCCACGCCCGCCACCAGCAGCGCCTGGAGTTCGCCCCGGGCCGCGGCCTCGACGATCTCGCCGGTGTCCCGGCCGAAGCGGTGCGGGAGGTCGGCCAGGCCCCAGACCGAGGCGACCTCCTCACGCGCGCGCGGGTCGGTCGCCGGGCGGCCGCCGGGCAGCAGCGACGGCAGCGCACCCGCCTCGATCGCGCCGCGCTCCCCGGCCCGGCGCGGGATCCACACCAGCCGGGCGCCGGTCGCGGCGGCGGTCCGTACGGCGGAGGTCAGGCCCCCGGCCACGGAGGCCAGCCGTTCGCCGACGACGATCACGGAGCCCTCGGCGCGCAGCGCCTCGGAGGCCTGGCTGCCGCCGTCCTCAAGGCCGACGCCGCTCGCGAGGGCGTCCAGCCACTCGGTCTCGGTGCCGGGAGCGGCGGGCAGCAGCGTGCCACCGGCCTTCTCCAGGCCCCGGGTGGCGTGCGTGGCCAGCGAGAAGACCTTCTGTCCGTGCCCCCGCCAGGCCTTCCGCAGCCGCAGGAAGACGCCGGGCGCCTCCTCCTCGGCCTCGAACCCGACCAGCAGGACGGCGGGCGCCTTCTCCAGCGCGGTGTAGGTGACGCCCGTACCGTCCAGGTCGCGGCCGCGTCCGGCGATCCGGGCGGCCAGGAAGTCGGCCTCCTCGGCGCTGTGCACGCGCGCGCGGAAGTCGATGTCGTTGGTGTCGAGCGCCACGCGCGCGAACTTGCTGTAGGTGTACGCGTCCTCGACGGTGAGCCGGCCGCCGGTCAGCACACCGGTGCGGCCCCTGGAGGCGAGCAGCCCCTGCGCGGCGATCTGCAGGGCCTCCGGCCACGAGGCCGGTTCCAGGTCGCCCTCCGCGTTGCGCACCAGGGGCGTGGTCAGCCGGTCCCGCTGCTGCGCGTACCGGAACCCGAAGCGCCCCTTGTCGCAGATCCACTCCTCGTTGACCTCGGGCTCGTTGGCCGCGAGGCGCCGCATGACCTTGCCGCGCCGGTGGTCGGTGCGGGTCGCGCAGCCGCCGGAGCAGTGCTCGCAGACCGACGGCGAGGAGATCAGGTCGAAGGGGCGGGAGCGGAACCGGTAGGCCGCCGAGGTGAGCGCGCCGACCGGGCAGATCTGGATGGTGTTGCCGGAGAAGTACGACTCGAAGGGGTCGCCCTCGCCGGTGCCGACCTGCTGGAGCGCGCCCCGCTCGATCAGCTCGATCATCGGGTCGCCGGCGATCTGGTTGGAGAACCGGGTGCAGCGGGCGCAGAGCACGCAGCGCTCCCGGTCGAGCAGCACCTGTGTGGAGATGGGCACGGGCTTCTCGTACGTCCGCTTCTTGCCCTCGAAGCGGGACTCGGACTGGCCGTGCGACATCGCCTGGTTCTGCAGCGGGCACTCGCCGCCCTTGTCGCAGACCGGGCAGTCCAGCGGGTGGTTGATGAGCAGCAGCTCCATCACCCCGTGCTGGGCCTTCTCGGCGACGGGCGAGGTGAGCTGCGTCTTGACCACCATGCCGTCGGTGCAGGTGATGGTGCAGGACGCCATGGGCTTGCGCTGCCCCTCGACCTCGACGATGCACTGCCGGCAGGCGCCGGCCGGGTCGAGGAGGGGGTGGTCGCAGAAGCGCGGGATCTCGATGCCGAGCTGTTCGGCGGCCCGGATGACCAGGGTGCCCTTGGGCACGCTGATCTCGGCGCCGTCGATCGTGAGCGACACGAGGTCCTCGGGCGGGACGGCGGCCTCTCCTCCGCCGGAGGGAGCGCTGGTGGTCACAGTCATGCGTTCACCTCCGTACGGTGGTCGGCCCAGGCCGTCGACCTGGCCGGGTCGAAGGGGCAGCCGCGGCCCGTGATGTGCTGCTCGTACTCCTCGCGGAAGTACTTGAGCGAGGAGAAGATCGGCGAGGCGGCGCCGTCGCCGAGGGCGCAGAACGACTTGCCGTTGATGTTGTCGGCGATGTCGTTCAGCTTGTCGAGGTCGGACATCACGCCCTTGCCGGCCTCGATGTCGCGCAGCAACTGCACGAGCCAGTACGTGCCCTCACGGCAGGGGGTGCACTTGCCGCAGGACTCGTGGGCGTAGAACTCGGTCCAGCGGGTGACGGCGCGCACGACGCAGGTCGTCTCGTCGAAGCACTGGAGCGCCTTGGTGCCGAGCATGGAACCCGCGGCGCCCACTCCCTCGTAGTCGAGGGGGACGTCGAGGTGCTCGTCGGTGAACATCGGCGTCGAGGAGCCGCCCGGTGTCCAGAACTTCAGCCGGTGGCCGGGCCGCATGCCGCCGCTCATGTCGAGGAGCTGGCGCAGCGTGATGCCGAGCGGGGCCTCGTACTGGCCGGGACCCGCCACGTGGCCGCTGAGCGAGTACAGCGTGAAGCCTGGGGACTTCTCGCTGCCCATCGACCTGAACCATTCCTTGCCCTTGTTCAGGATCGCGGGAACGGAAGCGATGGATTCGACGTTGTTCACCACAGTCGGGCACGCATAGAGGCCCGCGACGGCAGGGAAGGGGGGACGGAGCCGCGGTTGACCCCGGCGGCCTTCGAGCGAGTCGAGCAGTGCGGTCTCCTCACCGCAGATGTACGCGCCCGCGCCCGCGTGCACGGTGATGTCGAGGTCGAGTCCGCTGCCCAGGATGTTCTCGCCGAGGAAGCCGGCCGCGTAGGCCTCGCGCACGGCCTCGTGCAACCGCCGCAGTACGGGGACGACTTCACCCCGCAGGTAGATGAAGGCGTGCGACGACCTGATGGCGTAGCACGCGATGATCATGCCCTCGATGAGGCTGTGCGGGTTCGCGAAGAGGAGCGGGATGTCCTTGCAGGTCCCGGGCTCCGATTCGTCGGCGTTGACAACAAGATAGTGAGGCTTGCCGTCACCCTGGGGAATGAACTGCCACTTCATCCCCGTCGGGAAACCGGCGCCGCCGCGTCCCCGCAGACCGGACTCCTTGACGTACGCGATCAGGTCGTCCGGCGCCATCGCCAGGGCCTTGCGGAGCCCCTCGTACCCTTCGTGCCTCCGGTAGACGTCCAGAGTCCAGGACTCGTCCTCGTCCCAGAAGGCCGACAGCACGGGTGCGAGCAGCTTCTCCGGGCTGCTGCCCTTGATCTCGGCGGCCACGGTCATCACTCACCCTCCTCGGCGGTGGGCCCTGCCGGGTTGGCGGGGTCGGACGCCGACGTGTCCTGCGGCGCGTCGTGCGAGCTGAGGTGTTCCGTCGGTGACGGCTCGTGCACGTCCCGGTCCGGCGCGGCGTCGTGCGGCCCGCCGTCCCGCGGGTGCACCACGCGCGCGGAGGACGTCTCGCCCTTGGCCAGCTTCAGGCCGGCCAGGGAGGCGGGGCCCGCGCTGCCGCCGGCCGCGACGGCGCCGTCCCGCTCGTCGGGGAAGCCCGCCAGGATCCGGGCGGTCTCCTTGAAGGTGCACAGCGGCGCCCCGCGCGTGGGCGTCACCTGCCGTCCCGCGCGCAGGTCGTCGACGAGGGCACGGGCGCTCGCCGGGGTCTGGTCGTCGAAGAACTCCCAGTTGACCATCACGACCGGTGCGAAGTCGCAGGCCGCGTTGCACTCGATGTGCTCCAGGGTGACCTTGCCGTCCTCGGTGGTCTCGCCGTTGCCGACGCCGAGGTGCTCCTGGAGGGACTCGAAGATGGCGTCGCCGCCCATGACCGCGCACAGCGTGTTGGTGCAGACGCCGACCTGGTAGTCGCCGCTCGGCCGGCGCCGGTACATGGAGTAGAAGGTGGCGACCGCGGTGACCTCGGCGGTGGTGAGGCCCAGCACGTCCGCGCAGAACCGCATCCCGGTGCGCGTGACGTACCCCTCCTCCGCCTGCACGAGGTGCAGCAGCGGCAGGAGGGCGGACCGGGAGTCCGGGTAGCGCGCGACGACCTCGCGCGCGTCGGTCTCCAGCCGGGCCCGGACGTCGTCCGGGTAGGCGGGCGCGGGCAGCTCCGGCATGCCCAGGCTCACGCCCCGCTCCGAAGAAGAGGTGGTCACCGGTCGACGCCTCCCATCACGGGGTCGATGGAGGCCACCGCGACGATGACGTCGGCGACCTGGCCGCCCTCGCACATCGCCGCCATGGCCTGAAGGTTGGTGAAGGACGGGTCGCGGAAGTGGACCCGGAAGGGGCGGGTGCCGCCGTCGGAGACGACGTGCACCCCCAGCTCGCCCTTGGGCGACTCGACCGCCGCGTACGCCTGTCCCGGCGGCACCCGGAAACCCTCGGTGACCAGCTTGAAGTGGTGGATCAGGGCCTCCATGGAGGTGCCCATGATCTTCTTGATGTGGTCGAGGGAGTTGCCGAGTCCGTCCGGTCCCAGGGCGAGCTGGGCGGGCCAGGCGATCTTCTTGTCCGCGACCATGACCGGTCCCGGCTCCAGCCGGTCCAGGCACTGCTCGACGATCCTGAGCGACTGGCGCATCTCCTCCAGCCGGATCAGGAAGCGGCCGTAGGAGTCGCAGGTGTCGGCGGTCGGGACGTCGAAGTCGTACGTCTCGTAACCGCAGTAGGGCTGGCTCTTGCGCAGGTCGTGCGGCAGCCCGGTGGACCTGAGCACCGGACCGGTGGCGCCGAGGGCCATGCAGCCGGCCAGGTCGAGGTAGCCGACGTCCTGCATGCGGCCCTTGAAGATGGGGTTCCCGGTGGCGAGCTTGTCGTACTCCGGGAGGTTCTTCTTCATCTTCTTCACGAGCTCGCGCATCTGGTCCACCGCGCCGGGCGGCAGGTCCTGGGCGAGCCCGCCGGGACGGATGTACGCGTGGTTCATCCGGAGGCCGGTGATCAGCTCGAAGACGTCGAGAACCAGTTCACGATCGCGGAAGCCGTAGATCATGATCGTGGTGGCACCCAGCTCCATGCCGCCGGTGGCGATGCACACCAGGTGCGAGGAGAGCCGGTTCAGCTCCATCAGCAGGACGCGGATGATCGTGGCCCGGTCCGGGATCTGGTCCTCGATGCCGAGGAGCTTCTCGACGCCCAGGCAGTACGCCGTCTCGTTGAAGAACGGCGTCAGGTAGTCCATGCGCGTCACGAAGGTGGTGCCCTGCGTCCAGGTCCGGTACTCGAGGTTCTTCTCGATACCGGTGTGCAGGTAGCCGATGCCGCAGCGGGCCTCGCTGACCGTCTCGCCGTCGATCTCCAGGATCAGGCGGAGCACACCGTGCGTGGACGGGTGCTGCGGACCCATGTTGACGACGATGCGCTCGTCGTCGGCGCGGGCGGCGGACTGGACGACCTCGTCCCAGTCACCGCCGGTGACCGTGTAGACGGTGCCCTCGGTGGTCTCCCTGGGGGAGGCGTGTGAAGTGCTCACGAGTACGACCTCCGCTGGTCCGGAGCCGGGATCTGGGCGCCCTTGTACTCGACGGGGATGCCGCCGAGGGGATAGTCCTTGCGCTGCGGAAAGCCCTGCCAGTCGTCCGGCATCATGATCCGCGTCAGGGCCGGGTGATCGTCGAAGACGATGCCGAAGAAGTCGTAGGCCTCCCGCTCGTGCCAGTCGTTCGTCGGATAGACGGCGACCAGCGACGGAACGTGCGGGTCGGCGTCCGGGGCGCTGACTTCGAGGCGGATCAGCCGGTTGTGGGTGATCGAGCGCAGGTGGTAGACGGCGTGCAGCTCGCGGCCCTTGTCGTGCGGGTAGTGCACGCCGCTGACGCCGGTGCACAGCTCGAAGCGCAGGGCCGGGTCGTCGCGCAGGGTGCGGGCGACGCGGACCAGGTGCTCGCGCTCGATGTGGAAGGTCAGCTCGTCGCGGTCGACGACCGTCTTCTCGATGGCGTTGTCGGGCAGGAGTCCCTGCTCCTCCAGGGCGCCCTCGAGTTCGTCGGCGACCTCGTCGAACCAGCCGCCGTAGGGCCTGCTCGCCGGTCCGGGGAGGCGGACGGAGCGGACCAGGCCGCCGTAGCCGGAGGTGTCGCCGCCGTTGTTGGCGCCGAACATGCCGCGCTGGACGCGGATCTCCTCGCCGCCCTGGCCGCGCTGGCCCGGCAGGTTCTCCGCGGAGAGGTCCTTCTCGGGGTTCACCCCGTTCGCGTCACCCGGGGTGTCGTTGGCGTCGCTCACCGCAGCAGCCCCTTCATCTCGATCGTGGGCAGGGCCTTGAGCGCCGCTTCCTCCGCCTCGCGGGCCGCTTCCTCCGCGTTGACCCCGAGCTTGGAGCTCTGGATCTTCTGGTGGAGCTTGAGGATGGCGTCCATCAGCATCTCGGGCCGCGGCGGGCAGCCGGGGAGATAGATGTCGACCGGGACGATGTGGTCGACGCCCTGGACGATGGCGTAGTTGTTGAACATGCCGCCCGAGGAGGCGCAGACCCCCATGGAGATCACCCATTTCGGGTTCGGCATCTGGTCGTAGACCTGCCGCAGCACCGGCGCCATCTTCTGGCTGACCCGGCCCGCGACGATCATCAGGTCCGCCTGCCGCGGCGATCCGCGGAAGACCTCCATGCCGAAGCGCGCCAGGTCGTAGCGGCCGGCGCCGGTGGTCATCATCTCGATGGCACAGCAGGCGAGGCCGAACGTGGCGGGGAAGACGGACGACTTGCGCACCCAGCCCGCGGCCTGCTCGACGGTGGTCAGCAGGAAGCCGCTCGGCAGTTTTTCTTCGAGTCCCATGTCAAAGGCCCCTCAGTCCCATTCCAGGCCGCCGCGCCGCCATACGTACGCGTACGCGACGAAGACGGTGAGCACGAAGAGCAGCATCTCCACGAGCCCGAAAATCCCCAGGGCGTCGAAGGTGACGGCCCAGGGGTAGAGGAAGACGATCTCGATATCGAAGATGATGAAGAGCATCGCCGTCAGGTAGTACTTGATGGGGAAGCGCCCGCCGCCGGCCGGCGTGGGGGTCGGCTCGATGCCGCACTCGTAGGCCTCGAGCTTCGCCCGGTTGTACCGCTTCGGACCGATCAGCGTGGCCATGACCACGGAGAAGATCGCAAAGCCTGCCCCGAGGGCTCCCAGTACGAGGATGGGCGCATACGCGTTCACCGCTCCTCGCTCCTCTCAGTCGGCACTGACTGCTGGCGGTTGCACTGGACTCACAGCCGCCCCAACAGCCCCACGAGCCCCGCTCGTCCCGGCGAAGATCGCGAACATGTGAAGCAGGTCACAAGCCCAACTGCCTCGCATCCTATGCCCGCCGCTCTGTGATCTGCGACACGGGGTATTGCACAAGCTTTGTGATCTCCACCACCTGACGAACGATCATGAAGTCGGATGAGCGGTGATCTTCACACAAGAAGCGTTCAGCTGATCACCAGAGGTGACATTTTCGATCGTCGCCGCTGGCCAGAGGGGGTCACCGAAGGGCGTCTCAATATCAAGATGCTTCCCTTGCATGCAAATTGGCGTTGGCCGGAGTGGCTTGATAGAGGACGCGTTCACACGTCGGAGGGAGGGGCGGGGTGCGATGTGGACACGTGCACGCGTTCACGAGCACCCGGGCGCGCCGAGACGCAGGCACCGGGGTAACCGTTCCGTGACCTGCGCCACATTCATGAGAGGCCCGTGAGAACCGGGCTTGGCCAACTGAACCAACCAGTGGTAGGTGCGGGGCAATTCGGGCGTAATGATCAAAGACCGTGATCACAGGCCTGATATGGGCCGTCCGCAATGTCCGTTACGGCGTCAATAAAGAGCGACACGCCCGACGTTCGGGGGCTCGATTGAACAACTGTGGCGCAGCCCACGTTTCTTGAAGGTATGGAGGAGCTACTGATACCGGTTGTCCCTATGTCCCACACCGCTCACATACGCAGCCACCGGAAGCCCCGCCGCAGCGCGTCGAAAATCGCGATGCGGGCCGGAGTTGCCGGTGGCGTCCTCAGCACCCTGGCAGTCGCCGGTGCGTCGGGGTCGGCCAACGCGGCCGAACCGGTGACGCAGACCCTCGAACTGCCCACCCTGACGGCCGACCTGGCCGCTCAGGTCGCCCAGTCCGCCGACGTCACCCAGCAGGCGGCGTCGAGCTACGAGCTGCGTGCCGAGCGTGACGCGGCTGCCGCCAAGGCCGCCAAGCAGGCCAAGGCCGACCTCGCCGACGCCAAGAAGAAGGCCGCGGAGGCCAAGAAGAAGGCCGAGGAGGCCGAGCGCAAGGAGGCCGCCGAGCGCGCCGCCCGCAGCGCCGAGCGCACCACCCTCAGCGCCTCCGCGGACACCGGCAGCTCCAGCAGCTCGGACAGCGGCACCAGCACGTCCACCGCCACCGGTTCGGCCGCCGCGGTCGTCGCCTTCGCGCAGGCGCAGGTGGGCAAGGCGTACGTCTCCGGCGCCACCGGCCCGTCCGCCTACGACTGCTCCGGTCTCGTGCAGGCCGCCTTCAAGCAGGTCGGCGTCAGCCTCCCCCGGGTCTCCCAGGACCAGTCGACCGCCGGCACCCAGGTCGGCCTCGGCAACCTCCAGCCGGGCGACATCCTGTACTGGGGTGGCGCGGGCAGCGCGTACCACGTGGGCATCTACGTCGGCGACGGCATGTTCGTCGGCGCGCAGAACTCCTCCACGGGCGTCGTCAAGCAGACGCTCGACTACGACCCGCCGAGCGGCGCGGTCCGCGTGCTGTAGCACTCGGGCAGATCCGTACGAAGGGCCGCAGCCGCTCGGGGGCTGCGGCCCTTCGCCACGTCCCGGCGTCCTCACGCCCTCCTCGGCCCGCCGCCAGGTGCCGGCTCGCCACCGCCCCCACGGCTCCGCTCGGCGCCCGTCGCCTGCCCGCGACCCGCCCCCGGCGCTCCGTCGCCCCGTGGCGCCGCCTAGGCACCCCGTCGCTCTCCCTCGCCCCCGACGCCCCCGAAGCCCCCGGCCTCGCGCGATTCCCGGCCACTCTCGCCGCCCCGTGGCGCCTCACCGCCCCCTGGGTGCCCCGCCGCCCTCCCGCGCCCCGACGCCCCCGGCCGGCCCGCTCGCCCCGGCCACTCACGGCCCCCCTCCGCCCGCGCACGCTCGGCACTCCGCCCCCGTCGGATCACGCGCGGCCCCGCCGCGCCGCCTGGCATGCTCGGGCGCGGGCCGGCGCTCCCGTCGGTCCGTTCACGAGCCGGAGGAGAGAACGTCATGCCGAGTGTGTTCGTACAGGGGCGGCCCGCCGCCGCGTATCCGCCGCTCGCGCCCGAGGCCCGGCGCGGGTCGGCGCGGCGGGTGACCGAGGTCGGCGAGGAGGTGCTGCACAAGCCCTGCCGGGACGTCACCGAGTTCGGCCCCGACCTGGCCGCGCTCATCGACGACATGTTCCGCACGATGTACGTCGCCGAAGGGGCGGGGCTGGCGGCCAATCAGGTCGGGGTCGCACTGCGGCTGTTCGTCTACGACTGCCCGGACGACGACGGTGTCCGACATGTCGGGCACATCGTGAACCCGGTCCTGGAGCCCCTGGCCCCGGCCGACCGGCGGCTGCTGGACGAGGGCGAGGGGTGCCTGTCGGTGCCGGGCGCCGTCAGGGCCGTACCGCGGCCCGACCGGGCCGTCGTGCGGGGCCTCGACAAGGACGGGCAGCCGCTGCTCGTCGAGGGCACCGGCTACTTCGCGCGCTGCCTCGCCCACGAGACCGACCACGTGAACGGGCAGGTGTACCTGGACCGGCTCTCCGCGCGGGAGCGGAAGGCCGCGCTGCGGCAGTCGGCGGACCGGCGCGCGGAGGTCTTCGCGCGCCGGGACGCCAACGCCCGCGCCCTCGACGAGGGGCCCGAGGGCTGATCGGCCCGAGGGCTGATCACGCCTTGGGCGCGACCTTGCTCAGTCCGTTGATGATGCGGTCCATCGCGTCGCCGCCCGTCGGGTCCGTCAGGTTGGCGAGCATCTTGAGGGTGAACTTCATCAGGACGGGGTGGGTGAGGCCGCGCTGGGCCGCGATCTGCATGACCTTCGGGTTGCCGATGAGCTTCACGAAGGCGCGGCCCAGCGTGTAGTAGCCGCCGTAGGTGTCCTTGAGGACGCGCGGGTAGCGCTGGAGGGCGATCTCCCGCTGGGCCGGCGTGGCCCGCGCGTGCGCCTGGACGATGACGTCGGCGGCGATCTGGGCGGACTCCATGGCGTAGGCGATGCCCTCGCCGTTGAAGGGGTTCACCAGGCCGCCGGCGTCGCCGACCAGGAGCAGGCCCTTGGTGTAGTGGGGCTGGCGGTTGAAGGCCATGGGCAGGGCGGCGCCGCGGATCGGGCCGGTCATGTTGTCCGGGGTGTAGCCCCAGTCCTCGGGCATGGACGCGCACCAGGCCTTGAGGATCTCGCGCCAGTCGAGGTCCTTGAAGGAGGCGGAGGTGTTCAGGACGCCCAGGCCGACGTTGGAGGTGCCGTCGCCCATGCCGAAGATCCAGCCGTAGCCGGGCAGCAGGCGGTCCTGGGGGCCGCGGCGGTCCCACAGTTCCAGCCAGGACTCCAGGTAGTCGTCGTCGTGGCGGGGCGAGGTGAAGTACGTGCGGACCGCGACGCCCATCGGGCGGTCCTCGCGGCGGTGCAGGCCCATCGCCAGGGACAGCCGCGTCGAGTTGCCGTCGGCGGCCACGACCAGCGGCGCGTGGAAGGTGACCTCGCGCTTGTCCTCGCCCAGCTTGGCGTGGACGCCGGTGATGCGGCCGGTGCGGTCGTCGACGACGGGGGCGCCGACGTTGCAGCGCTCGTACAGCCGGGCGCCGGCCTTCTGGGCCTGCCGGGCGAGCTGCTCGTCGAAGTCGTCGCGCTTGCGGACGAGTCCGTAGTCCGGGAAGGAGGCAAGATCCGGCCAGTCCAGCTGGAGGCGGGAGCCGCCGCCGATGATGCGCAGGCCCTTGTTGCGCAGCCAGCCGGCCTCCTCGGAGATGTCGATGCCCATGGCGACGAGCTGCTTGACCGCGCGCGGGGTCAGGCCGTCGCCGCAGACCTTCTCCCGGGGGAAGGCGGTCTTCTCCAGCAGGAGGACGTCGAGCCCAGCCTTGGCCAGGTGGTACGCGGCCGTGGAGCCGGCTGGCCCCGCGCCCACGACGATCACATCGGCGGTGTTTTCGGAGAGGGGCTCGGTCACGGCGGGATCTCCCCAGAGTTCGAAATCTGCGTGCCGACGGGCACTGGACATGGGCAGTCTATTCAGCGTCACCGATCACCCGGCTGAAGGGCTGCCCAGTGAACCGAGCTGTGCCCGTTGTACGGTTGCGCGTCCCCACCGACGAGGACGCCGTCGCCTGGCACCGGATCTTCGCCGATCCGGACGTCATGGAGTTCCACGGCGGCCGGGCTGCGGAACTGTCCGTCTACGAGGAGCTGACCGCGCGCCAGCGCCGGCACGACGCCGAGCACGGCTTCTGCCTGTGGACCATGGTGGACGAGTCCGGGCAGGTCATCGGCTTCACCGGCGCCCAGCCGTGGCCGGGCGACTGGGGCCCGAAGGGCGAGATCGAGATCGGCTGGCGGCTCGGGCGGGCGCACTGGGGCAAGGGGTACGTCACGGAGGCGGCCCGGCAGACGCTGGAGCGGGTGCGCGGGGCGGGCGTGGCGGAGGTGGTCGCGATGGTCAACGCGCGCAACGCCCGGTCCATCGCGGTCACGGAACGCCTGGGCATGCGGCTCGCCGAGGTCTTCACCATCCCCGGCTCCGACCGGCAGGGCCACTGCTACCGCCTTCCCCTCCTCGGGGCGTGACGGAGTGTAATCGACTGTCACAGAAAGCCACTTGGTGCTTCCGGGCGGTGCACGGCGGAGCTACCCTGCCGGGTACCGCTGGGGGTGACGTCCGTGCGCCTGGTACCCGAGAAATCCGATGTCCACGTACCGCGCCTGGTCGGCCTGATGGCCGTGGACGCGCGGGAGACGGCACGCGCGCGGGGCCTGTCCCTGTACGCGTCGGACCGGCCCGATGTGCGACTCGCCGTCGTCGACCACGTCGTACGCCAGTTTCCGCAGCCCGGGGCGCGGGTGCCGCGGGAGTCGACGGTGTACGTGTGGTTCGACTTCGGGGAGGGCGAGGGCGGCGGGGGCATCCGCGAGCCGCGGGTGCCGCGACCGCCGCTGGGCGGGCTCCGGAGGGAGCTGGCCGAGCCGGACGGTGAGCCGGGCGAACCGGGCGGGGAACCGCCCGGCCCCGCGCCCTGCTGCGCGGCCCTCAGCTCGCCTTGAAGCCCCGGTGCAGCGCCACCACGCCGCCCGTCAGGTTCCGCCACGCCACCTTCGACCAGCCCGCCTCGCCCAGCCGCCGGGCGAGCGCCGGCTGGTCGGGCCAGGCGCGGATCGACTCGGCGAGATAGACGTACGCGTCCGGGTTGGACGACACCGCGCGGGCCACCGGCGGCAGGGCGCGCATCAGGTACTCGGTGTAGACGGTCCGGAACGGCGTCCACGTCGGGTGCGAGAACTCGCAGATGACGACCCGGCCGCCGGGCCGCGTCACCCGGTACATCTCGCGCAGCGCCGCGTCCGTGTCCTGTACGTTGCGCAGCCCGAAGGAGATGGTGACGGCGTCGAAGGCGTCGTCGGCGAACGGCAGCCGCGTCGCGTCGCCCGCGGTGAACGGCAGCCACGAGTGCCGCTCCTTGCCCACCTGGAGCATGCCGAGGGAGAAGTCGCAGGGGACGACGTACGCGCCGCTGCGGGCGAAGGGCAGCGACGAGGTCGCCGTACCGGCCGCGAGGTCCAGGACCTTCTGCGCGGGGCGGGCGTCGACGGCGTCGGCGACCTCCTTGCGCCACGCCCGGTCCTGGCCGAGCGACAGTACGGCGTTCGTCAGGTCGTACCGTCGCGCGACGTGGTCGAACATCGAGGCGACTTCGTGCGGCTGCTTGTTCAGGCTGGCTCGGGTCACCGGGCCATTGTCGCAGGCGGCTCCGGCAGGCTACGCGCGCCGGTACACCAGACGACCGCCCACGACGGTCGCCACGCACGTCGAGGCGCCCTCCCGCACGAGCGCGGCCCGGTCGGGCACGTCGAACACGGCGAACCGCGCGGGCTTCCCGGCGCCGAGGCCCGGCAGCAGCACGAGGGGCACCGGGGAGAAGGCGGCGGGCCCGGGCAGCGTGGCCGGCCGCCCCGCCAAGGCGAGTCCCGGCCTGCGCACCGCGTCCAGGGCCGCGCGGTCGCGCAGTTCACCGGCGACCGCGACCGTGCCGTGCGCCAGCATGCGCTGCACACCGCGGCGTGCGCTGGCGCCCCGCGCGGAGGGGGAGCTGTCGAGCAGGGCCCGCGCGCGCTCCCCGAACAGCGGCTCGGTGCCGAGCCGGTCCGCCTCGCGCGGGTCGGGGTGGTAGGCCTGCTCCAGCAGCTCCGGACCGTACGGGTTGAGCAGGCCGGGCGTCAGGATGCCGGGCCACCGCCGCAGCCGCGCGCCCGGGTGGGCGGCGGCCAGTTCCTCGTAGGGGCCGACGGCGGCGAGCTGCGCGCCGTCGACCAGGACGGCCGCCTCGGGCGAGGCCTCGGCGACGTGGATCGTCGTGGGCACGGTGACCTCAGTTGGGCGCGAGCAGCTTCAGTTCGGGGTGGGCGGTGCCGCCCTCGATGGCCGTGGACGAGATGTGGGAGACCACGCGCTCGTCGACGGGGTCGTCGGCCGGGTCGTCGTGCACGACGAGGTGCTCGTAGGTCGTGGCGCGCTGCGCGGGGACACGTCCGGCCTTGCGGATCAGGTCGATGATCTCCAACCGGTTGGAGCGGTGCTTGGCGCCGGCCGACGACACCACGTTCTCCTCCAGCATGATCGACCCGAGGTCGTCGGCGCCGTAGTGCAGGGAGAGCTGGCCGACCTCCTTGCCGGTGGTCAGCCACGAGCCCTGGATGTGGGCGACGTTGTCCATGAAGAGGCGGGCGATGGCGATCATCCGCAGGTACTCGAAGAGCGTGGCCTGGGTGCGGCCCTTCAGGTGGTTGTTCTCCGGCTGGTAGGTGTACGGGATGAAGGCGCGGAAGCCGCCGGTGCGGTCCTGGACGTCCCGGATCATGCGCAGGTGCTCGATGCGCTCGGCGTTGGTCTCGCCGGTGCCCATCAGCATCGTGGACGTCGACTCCACGCCGAGGCCGTGCGCGATCTCCATGATCTCCAGCCAGCGCTCGCCGGACTCCTTGAGCGGCGCGATCGCCTTGCGGGGGCGCTCGGGGAGCAGTTCGGCACCGGCGCCGGCGAACGAGTCGAGCCCGGCGGTGTGGATGCGCTGGATCGCCTCCTCCACGGAGACCTTCGAGATCCGCGCCATGTGCTCGACCTCGCTCGCCCCCAGGCTGTGGATGACGAGCTGCGGGAACTCCGCCTTGATGGCCGCGAAGTGCTTCTCGTAGTACTCCACGCCGTAATCGGGGTGGTGGCCGCCCTGGAACATGATCTGCGTGCCGCCCAGCTCGACGGTCTCCGCGCAGCGGCGCAGGATGTCGTCGAGGTCGCGGCTCCAGCCCTTCTTGGTGTCCTTGGGGGCCGCGTAGAAGGCGCAGAACTTGCACGCCGTGACGCACACGTTCGTGTAGTTGATGTTGCGCTCGATGATGTACGTGGCGATGTGCTCGGTACCGGCGTACCTGCGCCTGCGTACGGCGTCGGCGGCGGCGCCCAGCGCGTGCAGCGGGGCGTCGCGGTAGAGGTCGAGCGCCTCTTCGGGGGTGATCCGCCCACCGGCGGCGGCGCGGTCGAGGATGGGCTGAAGGTCGGCCTTCTCGGTCACCGGCGTCCCTTTCGCAAGGTTCGTAAGGGTTGTGGACAGACCTGACCAGCGTACGCCAGGGCCTTCGGGGGTCCGCGCTCAGGCCGCGTACGCCCCGGCCAGTACGCCGAGGAAGGCGCCCGCGATCAGGAACGGCCCGAACGGGATCGCCGTCTTGCGGCCCGCGCGGCGTGCGACGAGGAGGGCGCCGCCGTAGAACGCGCCGAGCAGGAACCCGGCGAAGGTGCCCAGCATCAGCGTGGGCCAGCCGTACCAGCCGAGGACGGCACCCGCGGTGAGGGCCAGCTTCACGTCGCCGAAGCCCATGCCGGCCGGGTTGATGAGGAACAGGACGAGGTAGCCGGCGCCGAGGGCGAGGGCGCCGAGCAGGGCGGTCGTCCACTCCCCCGCGTGCTCGGGCACGAGCGCGGTGAGGCCCAGGAGGGCGAGCGCGGCGACGGCCAGCGGCAGGGTGAGGGGGTCGGGCAGCCGCCGTACCTTCAGGTCGACGGCGGCGAGCAGGACGCCCACGGGCGCGAGCAGCAGCCAGACGGCCAGCTCGGGCCGGGTGCCGGTGGCGGCGGCGAGGGCGGCGCAGACGAGCGCGGTGACGAGGGCGAGGGGGGCGGCGCGGGGGCCGTAGACCGCCTGGCCGACCGCACGGGGGCCGGAGGACGGCTCGCCGGCCGCGCGGGAGCCGAGGGACGGCTCGCCGGCCGCACGGGAGCCGAGGGACGGCTCGTCGGCCGCACGGGAGCCGAGGGACGTCTCGTCGGCCGCGCACTGCGCGCACCGGGCCCGCCCCAGCCAGCCGCGCACCGGATGCTCCCGCGGGCACCGCTCGCGCCACGCCTCCCCCGACGGAGCGGAGAAGCGGTAGGCGGCCCGGGGCAGCAGCGCGCCCGTCGCCGCGCCCCAGAGCGCGGCGACGAGGACGACCAGGAGGTCGAGGTCCATACCGACGTCCATGCGGACCACGCCGGTCGCCCGGTTCAGCCCGCTGCCGCGACGCCGTCGCGCCAGGTCGGCAGCAGTTCGTCGAGCAGCGCCTCGGTGCGCGGCGGCAGACCGCGCGCCCCGCTGCGGCCGATGAGGTCGGCGGCGAGGGCACGCAGGCGGTCGGCGTCCTCGGTGGCGTGCGTGGCGCGGAGCAGCTCGTGCCACAGGCGCTCGTCGGCCGGGGCGGTGCGCAGCGCGGCGTTCAGCGCCTCGATGGCCTTCTCCGCGCGGCCGCGCTCCAGGTGGAACTCGGAGAGCGCGAGCCCGGTGTCCGCGACGAGCAGCGGCAGCTGGGCGTCGATGATCTCGTGGGTCAGCCAGCGGTAACGGCCCTCGGGACGGTCCGCGAGCAGCGGCCCGCGCACCAGCACCAGCGCGTCCGTGAGCAGCCGGCCGCGCACCTGGCGGCTGTCGACACCGCGGCCCTGCGTGGCCTCGTAGTAGAGGGAGCGCAGGACGTCGAGGTCGGAGACGACGGACTTGGCGAGGGTGAGCCGCCCGGTGGCGTCGGTGCCGAGCCTCGGCGTGCCGTCGGGGTCGGTGCCAAGCCAGGCCCGCAGCCGCTCGAGGAGCGCGTCGCGCACGTCCTCCGTCACACCGCGCGGCCAGAGCGCGGAGGCCAGCACGCGCGGGTGAACGCCCTCGCGGTGCAGCAGGAGGAGCGCGAGCGCCTCGTGGAGCTGTGCGCTGCGGTCGCCGTCGGGGGCGTCCAGGCCGATGATCTCGTACGACCCGACGAGGCGCGCGTACACCGCGGGCCGCCCCTGCTCGCTGATGTCGACGAGGAACGGCGGGGTGTTGGCCGGTCCGCCGGGCCCGCGCTCGGGGTCGGCGTCGGTGAACAGCTCGACCACGGCCCGCTGCTGCGCGACCGGCAGCAACTGCGCCTCCAGCTCGAGCCCGAGGAGCGGGGCGAGCAGCTTCCCGTCCCCGGTGATCTCCATCTCCCAGGCGGCGCCCGGCAGGTCGGTCCCGCCGGTGCCGACGAGGTAGCCGATGCCGAGGCGGCCCGCGTCGGCGGCGAGTTCGGCGAGGCGCAGGGCGTCCTCGTCGGACGGCTGCGCGGCGAGCAGGACGAGGTGCGGTGCCCAACGCGTGTGCTGGGCAGGCCCGGTACGGCCGGTGAGTACGGAGTCGTGCCCGGCGGCACCGAGCGCGCCGCGCCGCTGCCGGGTCTCGGCGGACATGGTCTCGAAGAGGTCCTCGAAGCCGTCGAGGTGCCGTATCCGGTTGGGCGCGAGCGGGGTGAGGTCGTCCCCGAACCCGACCAGGGTGATGGTCATACGGTCCGACCATCCGTTGGTGGCCAGTTCGGCGGCGACCGACGCGAACACGGCGGCCCGGTCTGCCTCGGCGCCGCTCAGCGAGACGAGGCCGGGCACGGCCTCCAGGTTGAGCAGCAGCCGGGAGTCGTCCATGGTGCCGAGGCTGACCAGCCCCGGGTACGGGGCCGCCGTCTCGGCGTCCTCGTACCGCTCGGCGTCGGCGCGGGCCAGCATCCAGAAGGTCTGGTCCTGCCCGACCTGCCAGGGCGTAGGCGGCTTCCCGGCCGGCTGGGCCAGTTGCAGGTGGAGGTCGCCGTTGCCACCCATCCAGGCCGCGTAGACGACGGGCAGGCCGCGCGACTCGGCGGCGAGCGAGGCGGCGAGCCCGCGCAGCGAACGGTCAAGCAGGCGTACGCCGTCGGGGTCGGCGCCGATCAGCAGCGCGTCCTGGGCGTCCTGGGCGTCGCCGGTCGGGGTGGGCGGCTCCATGCCGCGCCGTCCGCCGACGGCTCCGAGCGCCGAGTGCCACAGCGCCTGCCGGCGCCGGCGGCCGAGGGCGCCGAGCAGACCGGCGGCGAGCAGCGGGGCGGCGAGCAGGGCCTCGGGGAGCCCGAAGGAGCGCCCGGACTCCTCGGCGGCGGGGGTGGCGTGCTGCCCGCCGGTGGCGGGGCCGGGTGCCGGGGTCGCCGGAGTGACGGGCGTCGCGGGGGCGGGCGCGGGCCGCTGCTCGGGGAGCGAGACGTGGGCGTCCCCGCCTCCCTGGGCTCCGCCGCCTCCCTGGGCGTGGTCGCCGCCCGTTCGCGCGTAGTCGCTGATTTGCTGCTGCACCTGTTCCGAGACGTTCGGCGCCTCGTCGGGCATCTCGACCAGTTCGCCGCCGCGGGCGTCGCCGGGCATCTCCATGATCCAGCCGGGCCGGATGAGGGACGCCTCGGACAGCTTGGACCCGTCGGGCTGCACGCGGTCCTTGTTGAGCTCGAAGATCTCCTTGTACCGGCGTCCGTCGCCGAGGTGCCGGTCGGCGACCTCCCAGAGGGAGTCGTGGTGACGCCCCTCGGGCGGCTGGATCCGGTAGTACTTCGTGTCGCCGTGCGCGGCGGAGCCACCACCGTCGGCACGGGCCGCGTCCTGCCCCGCCTGTCCGGCCTGCTCGGCGAGGGCGTTGGCGGTGGAGGCGGCCTGCTCCTGCTGCTGGGCGAAGAGACCCGGCGTCTGCTGGGCGGCGGCGACGGACGGCTTCTGGTTGCCCTCCAGGCTCTGGCCGAGCTGCGACAGCCCCGGTGTGAGGCTCGCCGCGGTGGCGCCGACGAGGAGCAGGGCGGCGACGAGCTGCCGGGCCAGCAACTGGCTGGGCCCGGATCCCGGCACCCGCCCCGGCACCCCTACGCCGGACAGCGCGGCCTTGACCTCGACGAGCACGCAGGCGGTGAACTGGGCCCAGGCGAGCCAGACGATGACGGTGAGGATGTGCAGGAAGGTCTGCACGGTGATCTCGCGCTGGAGCCAGTCGAGGCCGGGCGCCCCGTTGGGCAGCGGCCAGCCGACCGTCACGGCCAGCGCGAGCGGCACGCCGGCGACCAGCGCGAGCAGCACCACGAACGCGAGGAACGCCTTGACGAAGTCCCCGAACGACCGCCGCCGCACGCGCACGGGCTGGGGCGTGCGGTTCCTCGGCGTCGCCGGCGCCGGGGCAGCCGAGGGAGCCGTCGAGCTGCTGGAGGAGCTTGAGGTGCGGCGTCGCGGCATGGGCGGAGTCCTGGGTCGTGGTCGTGGGCGGCGAGGCCCGCCGGGGCGTTGGTATGAGGGGTGTGCTGAGCCTACAGAGATCTTATGGACTGCCGCTGACAGCGTCGAAGCCCCTATGGAAGAGGGGGAACAACTTCCGCCCGCTCCGCTCCCTTTACCCCCTTTCGCCGCCCACCTCTTCACATCCCCCACACAACCCCCCGAAACCGGTCAGGCTCCCTGCACGGCCCACTGATAGCTTCGTTCCCTGTCGCAACGCCTTACCCAGGGGGAACACCGTGGCCCGCAGAGCCGTCACCATGACCACCGCCGCCGCCTTCACCGCGACGGCAGCCCTGCTCCTGACCGCCTGCGGCGGAGGCGACGAGTCCTCGCCGGAGGACATCAAGGGGGCGGGGGGCGGGAGTCCTTCGGCGTCGGCGTCCGCCTCGGGCGGCGCGGCAGACGTGAAGCGTCCGGACGTGAGCGTGCCCGGGGACCTGAAGCTGGTCTTCGACTTCGAGGAGCCGTCGGACAAGGACCAGGCCGGGGCACTTGAGGACGCCGCCAACTACATCCGCGCGTTGGACCACGGCATCGCGCAGCAGGACGCGAACGACCCGGCATACAAGTTCTATTCCACCGGCGGCGCAGAGAAGTACGCGAAGTCGCAGATCGAGGCATGGGTGAAGGACGGCTGGACGGTCACTGGCGAGGACCGTTACTTCAATGCCGATATCGAGTCCGTGGGCCAGGGCAAATCGACACTCGTCACCTTCTGCCGCAATCAGGCGAAGTTCTATAGCAAGAAGGTCAAGACCGGAAAGATCAACTACACCGAGGAGAACCTGGACAGCTATCAGAAGTTCAGCCTGTTGATGAGTCCGTCCGAGACCTCGGCAGCCGTGTGGCAGGCACGCCAGATCGAGGTACAGGGGCGAGTTGAGGAGTGCAAGGGATGACCGCGCCTCGCCGCGCCCTGCACTGGTCGTCCGCAGCGCTGACGATTGCCCTGGTCGGCGGCGTGGCCCCCGCGGCTCATGCCAATGGAACGCCTGGCAACACCACCAGCCCTCCGGCCGAAGAGAGCCCCGGCGGCGACCGGCAAGGCAGCACCTTGCTGGCCTCGGTCTCCCAGTCCCGGATTCAGGTCACCTACCCGGACGGCCGCACCGGCAGCGGCTCCATGGAGGACCTGACCTCCGTCGACCCCAACTGGGAGCCGCCGGTCTGCTGGTACGAACCGGTGTTCAGCCCGGAACAGCTGAAGTCGGCCGTCACGAACCTGAAGAAGAACGGCGGCCTGGGAGCCGTGAACGCCCACGAGTTCTGGACCTCGGGCATCTTCGTGGACCACTACGAAGAGGGCGAGGAGCAGGACAACTTCGACGTCAACTCGTCCAAGAACACCATGGCCAAGGGCTACAAGGACTACAACACCGGCAAGGACGGGATGTTCTGGCGCAGCGTGGTCCGCAAGGGCCACGAGCAGGACACCAAGGCATGGGACTGCGGCCGCGTCATGTTCTGGCAGGACGCCGGCACCATCCCGGACGACGAACACGCCCCCGACCCGGAGACGCTCGCCGCCTACGCGTACGACCAGATCGACGTGCCCAAGACCGAGGTCGAGCTGAAGCCCCAGACGAAGTCCACGGTGAACCTGCCCACGTGGGTGTGGCTGGACAAAGGCACCTTCAAGGACGTCAAGGTCCGCGCCGAACTGCCCAACACGGGCCTGTGGGCGGAGACGACCGCCAAGCCGGTCGCCCTCCACCTGGAGCCCGGCACGGCGGACGCCGAGACCTTCCCCGCCTCCGGCGACTGCGAGATCAACGCCGACGGCTCCATCGGTATGCCGTACGCCAAGGGCAAGGCCGACGAGACCCCGCCCTGCGGCATCCGCTACCTCCGCGCCTCGAACGGCGAGCCGTACCAGCTGAAGGCGTCAATCACCTGGGAAATCTCCTGGGAAGGCACCGGCGGCGCCACGGGCGACCTCCCCGACGGCACCTTCGAGACCACGCAGGACATGAACGTCCAGGAGATCCAGTCGATCAACCGCTGAACACGTCCTCGGCCCGCTCCACCGTCAGCGCACGCCGCGCCCAGACTTCGAGCTGGTCGAGGTCATAGCAGTCGAGTACACGCTCCCGCAGAGCGAAGCACACCGGAATCTCCCGCCATTCCAGAATCCGGAGCACCATCAGGGCACGCCCCTCGATCCGGCCCTCCACCCGGCCTTCCTCGCGTACTTGCAGAGCCACGGGGTTGTCGAAGAAGTAGCGAATCTCCCTGGGCATCAGGCCCGTCCTTCGCTGAACAGATCCTCCGCACGCGTGACGTGCACGGCCCGCTGCGACCAGACCTTGAGCTGCCTCAGGTCCGTGCAGGCGAGCACACGCTCCCGCACCGCGCCGGTCACCGGGATGCCCCGCCACTCCAGAATCTCCAGCGTGATCTCGGAACGGTCCTCGGCCCGCCCTTCCTCACGACCCTCCACCCGGCCTTCCTCACGGACCTTCTCGGCCACCGGGTTGTTGAAGAAGTAGCGGATCTCCGACATCAAGTCCCTCCAGAGGTCCTTGGCCCGGGGGTCGCCCAGGCACGATTCGATGAGCTGTCCGAACACCGCCGCGCTCTCGCCGTCGACGGTCCGCAGGGCGAAAGCCAACGGTTCCAGTATGGCGGCGGCCCGTGGCCCCCGCCCGTGCGTCATGGCCGACAGCACGGCAAGCGGGACGTCCCTTTCAGCCTCCCGCTCGCTCGCGATCACCGGGACGTTGTCCGGACCGATCACCAACGGCCGCACCGTCAGCGAGTCCCACCCCGGCAGCCCCCGCCGGATGGGCTGCGCCGCCCAGCGAGCGGTCGCGCTGCTCTGCGTGATCACGAGGAGGACGGGTTCGACGCGGTACTTCGCGTACAGGTACGAGAGGTAGTACGGCCAACTGCTCCGCTTCTCCTCGTCCTTCTTCCCCTGCGCCTCGACGACGAGGAGGTACGCCCCCTCGTCCGTTTCCACCCGCATCAGCGTGTCCACCCGCCGCTCGACGGGCTCGATCTCCGTGACGTCGGTGTTCAGCACCGCGAAGTCCCGCGGCTCGGGGAACGGAACACGCAGCACGTTCTGGAACGCTCGCGTCAGCAGCGCCGGGTCCTTCTGGAAGACCCAGTGCAACGCCTCGTGCGACGAGCTGACCATCAGCTCTCCTTCCTGTACACAGCGATCAACGCGCTACGCCGCGACAAGGTCACACCACACGTACTTGCCCCGGTTGCCGCCCCTGGCCAGCGGCTGCCACCCCCACAGGTCGGCGCACGCCCGCACGAGCGCGAGCCCGCGCCCCTCCTCCGCGTCCGCGAGCGCCTCGAAGGCTGTCGGCGGCTCGGGCGGTCCCGGGTCGGCGTCCCACGCCCCGATCCGCAGCACGCCGGCCACCCACCGCACGCGCAGCGCCGCGGGGCCCGTGGTGTGCCGTACGGCGTTGGAGACCAGCTCGGTGGCGAGCAGTTCGGCGGTGTCCACGAGGCGGATGAGGCCGTGCATGGTGAGGATCAGGCGGAGGGTGCGGCGGCAGACGGTGACGGCGCGTGGGTCGTTCGGGATGTACAGGGTGTACTCCCAGGGGGTGGCCGGGTCGATGGGATCCGTTTCGGGCATGCGTGAACTCCTACAGAGTTGGGGGTCGTCGGCCGGTGGCATCGCCGCTCGTCAGCGCAGGACGAAGCGGTGCACTTCCGGCGCTCGTCAACGTCACACGGTGTGCGCGACGTCACCGACGGTATTTCCTAGTTTTAGGAAGGTACAAGCCGCTGCCGTATTCTGCCCCTCGAACGAGCTACGCGGCTGGGACAGTTGAAGCCAGGAGGCGTCGGGTTGCCGCCGAAGAGACATCTCACGGCCCGCAGGGTGCGACTGGGCACTGAACTGCGCAAACTCCGCGAGGCCATGGGCATGAAGTCCCGAGAGGCCGCCGAGCTGCTCGGCGCCGACTCGGTCCAGATGAGTCAGATCGAGTCCGGGGTGGCCGGAGTGAGCGCGAAACGCGTACGTCGGCTCGCGGCCCATTACGCCTGCACGGACGAAGGCCTGATCGAGGCCCTTGAGGCCATGGCGACCGACCGCACCCGTGGTTGGTGGGAGGACTACCGGGGCGTGCTTCCCCCGGTGTTCCTGGACACGGCCGAGGTCGAACACCATGCGACGGCGCTGCGCGAGATTGTGATCACGCACGTACCCGGCCTGCTCCAGACCCCCGACTACGCCCGCGCGGTCTACACATACATGATGCCTGGCCTGCCCGACAGCGAGCTGCTCCCTCGCGTGGAGCACCGGATGCGGCGGCGCTCGGTGATCGAGGGCGACAAGCCGACTCCGTACGACACGATCGTTCACGAATTCGCACTCAGGGTCCGCGTGGCCGACCGTCAGGTGGCGCACGCTCAGCTTCGTCAAATCCTCGCGCAAATCGAAGACGGTCACGCGAACGTACGGGTCATTCCAGCCGATCAAGACGGCTTCGCCGGCGCCGAGGCGTCGATGATGCAGGCCTGCGGCCCCGTGCCCCAGCTGGATACCGCACTCCGCGACTCCCCCACCGGCACTGCCTTCATCGATGCGGAACCACAACTGAACCAGCTTCGAACGCTGTTCCGTAAGGTGGAGCAGGCGTCGCTGAGCCCCACGGCGTCGCGAGACTTCATCCACCGGCTGACGAAGGAACTATGAGGCGATCCACGACCGAGACTCCGCGTTGGCGAAAGTCGTCGTTCTCCGGTGGCGGCGACGGCAACACCTGCGTGGAGGTCGCCCCACTGCGCAGCCTCCACGTGGCGATACGCGACTCGAAGAACCCCGCCCACGGCACCCTGACCGTCCCGCTCGCATCCTTCACCGCACTCGTGCGGAGCCTCAAGACGCCCGTCAACTGACCCCCGACAGCACGTGCACCAGGTTCATACGCGCGTTCGGAACGCACCGCATCGCACGTGTACGGGGGAGAACACGGTGTCGCACAGACCCACTGACTGGCACGTACTCGACCTGGAAGAGCAAAGTAAGACAATGATCAGGACGGTCGGCTTCTTCCGCGAGCAGGCCTCCAGTTGGGGAATCGAGAGGGAGCACTCGATTCATGACCTGGTTCGTGCGACCGGCGAGGCGGATGAAGAAGCTGTCGTCCAATACCTGGTCAGCGGTGCGGACATCTTCAGCGAGATGGGCGCAGAACTGGACATCCTGTCCACTGACTCATTCCCCATCGCAGGCGGTGCATCCCTGAAGACCGACGGCACCTGGGTATGGCGCCTCGAGCTTCCTCACTACGTGGCCTCGTACCACGTGGCCCTGCCGGAGGATTTTCTCCAGACGATCAGGTCACGCGCGTACGTCGTACCGCAACTCGATGACGAAGCCCTGTTCGCCGTCCTGGAAGAGGTGACAGGAATGGACTACCGCCAGATCCATTCTCCAAATCGGCGGGCATGCGAGTGCGCGTCGAGATCATGACCGACGGCCGCTGGGTCTGGTCCCTCGCCTGGTCGGACCACGTCCGGCACGCAGTTTCGCTCCGTTTCTCGGCCCCGGAGGTCAGTGTCGAACAGGCGCTGGAGGTCGCGCGGGCCGAGGGGATCCCGATGCCCGTGCGCGTGGTTCCGTTCGACACCTACCGCTTCGCGGGTGTCAGCGCGGCCATGACGCAGTGGGCGGTCCACCCCCTCCTGCACGCCCAATCCCAACTGGAGCGCTTCCGAAGCCGCTTTCGTAAGGTTGGCCCAGCGCACTCGACCCCACCCGAACACGGAACTTCATCCACAAGGCGTCGAAGGAACTGTGAGGCACGGCACATGACCGGACCCATACGCTGGCGGAAGGCCTCCTACTCCGAGGGCGGCGACGGCAACACCTGCGTGGAGGTCGCCCCACTGCGCAGCCGCGTGTTGATACGGGATTCGAAGAACCGCGCCCACGGCACCTTGACCGTCCCGCTCGCATCCTTCACCGCGCTCGTGCGGAGCCTCAAGACACCGGCCACCTGACCCCCACAAACACGTGCGCTAAGTTCATACGCGCGTTCTGAACGCAACGCATCGCACGTGTACGGGGGAGAACACGGTGTCGCACAGGCCCACGGACTGGCACGTACTCGATCTGGAGAGCGACCCGACGCCGGGCGACCCGCAACGCATACGCAAACTCGCCGGCACCCTGCACGACTTCGCCGACGACGTGGGCGACGTACTGCGTGATCTCAAGGGCATCGCCAAGGAGGAGGAGATCCTCTCCTGGGCGGGCAAGACCGCGGCCGTCTTCGCGGAGGAGTTCGGGGACGCCCCGAAGAAGCTGCGCAAGCTGAAGAAGTCGTACAACCTGGCGGGCGACGCGCTGACGACGTTCTGGCCCGACCTCCAGGACGCCCAGGACAAGGCCGACAAGGCGCTGCGCGACGGCCGCAAGGCACGTGAGGAACTGACCACCGCCCAGACCACGCTGACCGGCGCCGACGACTGGGTCCGCAGGGCGACGGAGAAGACCGACTCGTACGACCCCGCCAAGAACGGCGGCAAGGACGTCCCCAAGCCCGACGAGGCCGACGTCCGCCGCGCCACCCGCGACGCCCAACACGCGAAGGCCCGCCAGGCGGCGGCCGAGCGGAACGTCGAGAGTGCCCAGAGCGCCCTCGACGCGGCCAAGAAGCTCGCCGGTCAGGCCAAGGGCCTGCGCGAGGAGGCCGCCCGGCGGACCGTGACCAAACTCCGGGAAGCCTCCGACGCCGGAATTCCGAACCGGCACTGGTGGGAGGAGATCGGCGACTGGGTCACCGACAACTGGGACGAGATCGTCACCATCTGCAAGTGGGTCGTGACGATCGTCGGCATCATCGTCATGATCGTCGGTGGACCGCTGGGGTGGCTGGTCTTCGCTGCGGCGCTTGTCGTGATGGCGGACACGATAAGAAAAGTCATCAAGGGCGAGGCCGGGTGGGGGGATCTCCTATGGGCAGCCCTGGACTGTATACCCGCCACAAAGGGCTTCACCAGCCTCGCCAAGCTCGGCAAGCTTTGGAAGGCGGGCGGGCTCAAGTCACTCGGCGCCGGATTCATGGGCGGGATCGGCGGCGGCCTCAAGAATTTGGCGGCCTCATTCCGGGGAATGCGCGATGGAGTCACGCGGCTGGTACAGGTCGAGCGTCTCCTGCAAACGGGAGGAGCCCTGCGTCGCGTACGTGGCGACGTGGACTTCGTCACCGACTGGGCGGACGAAGCATACGATGTAATCCGCGGTTCCGACGACATCGACAACGTGGCCAGGACTGCTGCCGATCACGGGTTCTCCCGATCCGAGGTCGAACAGATCAAGAATCATCTCTTTCACGAGGAGCATCTCCTCGACAGTTACGGCGACGCCTACACGGCGAGATTCGACGCCAATCCACGTATCGCAGAGGCTTGGCAGCGACTCGACAGCGGCAATCCGCACCCTGCCGACATCGATCTCCTACGGCACGAGCTACACGAGTCCAACCACATGCGGGACACCGGAAACCAGAGTTACAGCACCGCCCACAAAGCCACGATCGACGCTGGCTACACTTGGGATCAAGCAGCCGCAGCCCGTGACGGTCACGGGCGACCGGTCGGAGTAGGAGAATGACGATGGCTCACTCTTTCCAACTGAAGCTGACGTCAGATGGAACGTCTCCGCATCTCTACCGGGCGCTTGTCGACGGCACCACGGAAACCTTCATCATCCTGAACGAGGAATCTGCAACCGTGAACCTCGCAGATCCTGATGGAAATATCTCGGGTGGCATGCAGTTGTCGATTCCGGGCGGTCAATTCAAGCTCGCGGGCGAGAACCCGGCCGGATCCACTTCGCTCGCAGTGGAGGACTTCAAGTTGCTGGCGGCACACCTCGTCTCCCAGTGGAGGAAGCAAGGTAAGGCACCGGCTGAAATCCGGAAGTTCTTTTCCTGATCTATCACCGTTCCAGCAGAAGAGCAGCAATGACCTCAAAGCCAAGTCCGCCAGACGGATTCTCTCTTTCCGTTCCGGATACGTGGTGGGAGTTCGATATCCGCCCAGAGGGCCGCGAAGCGACCATTCGCAGACTCGTGGACGAGCGCTCACGGATGTTTCCCGAGCTAGCACCGTATCGGGCCGATCTGACCACGATGCTCCGCAAGATGGCCAACGACGCACACGAGTCAGGCGCTCAGTACATGGGGTGCATGGCGGAGAACTTCGAAGCCGTACCCCTGTCCGCGACCGTCACGGTGTCCATCGTCGGGGCCAAGAGCGACCATGGCGCCGCCCTCTCCACCGACCCCCGCGCCATCGCCGAAAGCCTGCGGACCATCACCCCCCGCCGCGAGGGCGATGCCTGGCGGAAGGTGACGACCGTCGACATTCCGGATGTCGGGCCGGTCGCCCGGACCTACGGTGTGGAGGACGTGCCCGTCGCGCAGGGCGACAGCCGTACCCTTCGTATGGTGCTGACGCAGACGTACATCCCGGTGCCGGGAACCACCGACCAGGTCGTCCTCGTCTCCGGGGCCAGCCCGGTGCTGGATCTCGCCGAGGCGTTCCACGACGTCTTCGATGCTGTGACCGGCACGTTCCGGTTCGTCTGACCCGACCGCAGAGAGGACTTCGCGCATGGCCAAGAGCGACCTCGCGATCCCGCTGACCGAGCTGGAGGACTACGGGCGCCAGTTGCGGTCTCTCAAGACCCGCCTCAACCACACCAAGAAGCTCTTCGAGTCCTACAAGGACGACATCGGCGACGGCAGCGTCAACGACGCCCTCGGCGACTTCGAGTCCAACTGGGAGGACGGGCGCGAGGACATCACCCAGCAGCTCGACGCGCTCGGCGACATGTCCGACGCCGTGGTCCGCGAGTTCAAGAAGCTCGACGACGAGCTGACCAAGCAGGTCAACAAAGCCGTGAAGACGGAGGACAAGCGGGGCGGGAAGGGCGGCGGCAGGTAAGCCGGACCGGGGGTCACAGGTGGAGCGTGCGGGCGATGGCGTCCACGACGGCCTCCAGCGGTTCGTCCAGCACCGGTTCCGTCCAGGACGCCAGCAGAGTGACGGCGGCGTCCGTCGTCGGCGGACGGACGCCGTAGAACAGGGTGCGGACCACGGGGCGCGGGCCGAGGAGGCGCTTCCTCTCCTCGATCAGGTTCTGCCGGATGCGGACCGCGTCGCCCAGCGGCAGCCGGAGTTCGCGGACGTCCGGCTCGCCGAAGTCGCGCGCCGACATGTGCTCCGTGAGCAACCCGAGGGTGACCTCGGGGAAGGTGCCGTCCGGATGGATCGCGTCGAGTTCGAGAACGGCGGCGACGGTGTGGTGCCCGCTGATGTACCAGCCGAACGCTCCCAGCGGCTCACGCGTACGGCTGTCCGCCGCGGCACGCCTCAGGTCGCGGGCCAGGAGCCGGGCGCTGCCCTTCTCCCCGTCGCGCTCGTACCGTTCGGCGAGGTCGGCCGCCTGGTGCTTCGCCCAGTAGTCCAGGTCCAGCGTCCCTGCGACGGGGAACGCCACCCAGTCCTCCGAGCACTCCAGGCCCAGGTTCGAGAGATCGTCAGTGGTCACGGCGGCGGTCACTCCGTCCAGGTCAGCGAGCCCGCGATCGCGTCGAAGAGGCCGGCCATGGCGTCGGCGATCGGTTCCAGGGGCGTGGAGAAGGTGAGCAGGAGGAACGCGGCCGTGCCGGGCACGGGCACGTGGTATTCCACGGAGACGGAGACGGATGCGTGCTCGGCGCTCGCGCCGCTGTCCGGCGAGGGCTGCTTCGTGCGTCTGCGCACGCGTACGGCGGCTCCGGCGGCCACTTCCTCGACGCTCACCTCCGGGGTCTCTCCCGGCTCGGCCTCCGCTGCCAGGGCTCGGGCCAGGTCCTCCGGCGGCAGCGGCTCGGCATGGCGCAGCGGCGCCAGAGTGACCAGCAGCGAGGCGGGCACGGTGAAGGGGCCCGCCTCCTGGAGACTGAGGTAGAGCTCGATGCCCCCGCTGCGGTAAGCCTTGGCGGCGCGGCGGCGCAGGTCCGTGCGCAACTCCTCCTTGAGATGCGGGGCGTTGTCGATTCCGTTGAACTGGCGCTCCACCAGCGCGTCGACCGACCTGTTCCGCACGTCGGGGTCGAGCAGGATCCGGAACCAGCCGTCGGGCAGCAGCAGACGGTAGTCGGCGGGGGCCGTGTCGTTCTCGATGGGTGTCATCCGGAAACCTCGCTGGACGTCCGCTGCGACCCGAGTGACCGGAGCGGCCTGTCGAGCCGGAAACGGCTGGTCAGTTGATGAACGGCGTACGGCGTCGCCTGCAGGACCAGGCCGAATGCCCCCATGAGCACCGCGGCCAGCGACGCCTCGGGGTGCTCATCGGAGATGCCCAGTCCCTGCACCACGGAGAAAACCGACGCGAAGGCCATGACGGCCGTCGACGACACTCCGGCGATGGTGCCGGGGAAGCGCGACACGCGACGGGCCGCACCGGCCGACTCCGGCAGCATCCGCAGGCCCAGGACAGGCCCCTTCGGCCAGAGCGTCTTCGGGCCCAGGCGGCGTTCGGACACCGTCAGCCCGGCGGCGCGGCGCAGCCGTGACCAGCCCTCGGCGCCCGACTCGCCGGCGAACCAGAGGTCCCACGGGAGCACGGCCCGCACCTGTTCCCCCGGGCCCCGCACCTCCACCCCGAGCGGAGCGCCGGTGTGGGCGTTCACCCGGGCAAGGCTCCGCACGGCGTGCGGCCCCTTCAGCGGGAACCAGTACTCCTGCCCGCCCAGGTCCCGCAGGACGAGATCCGCGTCCTGTACGCGCAGTTCCGTGTCCCGGCGGAACCTGACGGTCGCACCGCGCCCCGGTGCGGGCGCCGGGGCGACGCGCTCGCGGACGGCTGGAGCGTGCCGGTCACGGCGCAGCGCCGTCCAGACCCGAAGCGCGATCCGGGCGAGCGGGGCCGCGAACGCGGTGGACGCCAGGAGGAGTACGGCCCACGCCGGGGCGGTGTCGGAGAAGACGAGGAACGTGAACACGGCGAACCAGGTGATCCCGGCGGCGGCGCGGAGCGCCCAGTACCAGAACGGGAAATCGCCACCCGGCCCGAGCCGGACGCCTCCGCCGCCCGGCGCCACCAGCGGATCGTTTCTGTCCCGGACCACGTGCAGGGGAATGCTGGCGGCCTTGAGCAGCGGGGCCACCCCCGAGCGGCCGAGGAGGTGCTCGCCCTGAACGAATCGTTTGGGCAGCACCGGAGACTCGGGCAGCCACTGCTCCACGTCGAGCCGGGCGATCAGACCACCATCCCGGTCCTGCAGCTGGAGCTCGCCCCAGGAGCCGGGGATCGGGGGCCCCATACGCTCCATGTCCGCACCGGGAACGTCCACGAAGACCGCCCGCGCGATGCCCGCACCACCCACCGGAAGGCGGCGGGTACGGCGACGGGTGCGCAGCACCAGCGCGCCGTCCTCGGCGAAGAGCCGGGACACCCGGCAGCGCTCCAGTCCCGGACCGCGTGAGGCGGCCGGACGGAGCGCGGGCTCGGGGGGCAGCGCGGGATCGGGGGGCGGCGTCATCCCGTAGCCCCCTCGTACAGGGACGTGACCGCGCCGTAGGCGCCCTCGGAACCGGCGGCCACACCCGTGGCCGTGGCACCGGCCCACACATTGGTCTGGCCGGAGAAGTTGTTCAGGGCGCTGCTGACCGCCGGCATCTGCGTCGCGGCGGGTGCGATGCCGTCGAGGTCGGCGGCCGCCCTGGCCAGGTCGGGATCGAGGGTGCCCGCCGAACGGGGCGCGGCCATGCCCTGGACACCCTCGCGCCACCCCTGCCTGGAGAACGCGTTGCCGATGGACTTCACGCCGTCGACGCTATCGCGGTAGAGGGAGACGGGGCTGAACCCCTCCTTCAGGTTGCTCCAGGTGGGCAGCTTCCCCTTGGGCATGGCGGCCATCGCCCGTGCGGCGTCCTTGCCGCGGATGGCGCCCTGCGCGCCCCGGTTGGCGAGGTTCCACGCCTTGTTGGTCTTCATTCCGGAGGCCACGGCGTTCTTGTAGAGGTTGCTCCGCGCGAGCGCCTTGCTGCCGGCCGCGACGCCCTTGGCTCCCGCCATCGCCGCGCGTCCGAGGCCGAAGGTGGCGACGCCGACGGCGTCCAGGATCACCGACTTCCAGCTGCCCTCACCGCCGAGCGCCAGTACCAGGTCGGTCGCGAGGGCGACGACGCTGGCCAGCAGGGCGACGGCGTTGGCGACGACGGCGATGGCCTGGCCGATGACCGGGATCCAGCCCAGGGCGAGCGCCGCCACGCCTGCCCACAGCGCGATACGGCCCGCCCATTTGGAGATCTGGGTGAGCCAGCCGGCGTTCTCGTGGACCCAGTTCTTGAACTTGTCCGTCCAGCCGTCCTTGAGACCGTCGTTCTCGATGACGTCGTGGATGGCGTCCGCCGCCCGGCTCGCGGCGGCGTCGCGGACCTCCTTGGCGGCGCGCAGCGCCTCCTTGGCCGCGGACAGCGCCGACGAGGCGGTCTCCTGCTGCTCCTTGTACTTCTTGGTGTCGGGATCGTCCTTGGGTACGTCGTCGGGCTGCCCGTCCAGTGACCGCTGCGCGGCGCGGTCGTCCTCGTCGGCGGCCTCGGCGTCGTGCAACGCCTTGTCGGCCATCTGCTGTGCCCGGTGCAGCTCCGAGGCGTACTCCGTGCTGCACACCCCGTCCACGACGCGCGTACCGAGTGCGTCGGCGGCCTCGTCGTACCGCTTGAACGCCTTGCGGAGCTTGTCACCGGCGCCCTCGGCCGCTCCGCGGAACTCGGTGGCCGCCTTGCCCTTCCAGTTCTCGACGGAGGCCAGTTCCTTGATCTCCCGGGCCTCTTTCTCGATGGCCTCGGCGGTCTTGCGCAGCTGCCGGCCGAGCCGGGCCACCTCCTCGGGATCGCCGGGTATCGGGTCGGATGCCTCGTCGAGCACCGCCCAGCGGTGGGCTGCGGGGCGCGTCACCTGCCCGCCTCCTTCCTGCCGCCCTTCGCCTCCCGGTCCGCGCGGCGCAGCGCCTCCGCCAGCTCGTGGTCGATCTTGTCGTACGCGTCCGCCGCGCCCTTGGTGATCCCGTGCAGCTTCTCCAGCTCGTCCGTCAGCTGTCTGCGATGGATCTTCCAGTTGCTGCCGAACTTCTCGAAGGCGTCGAGGATCTTCTCCGACCCGATCTCGCCGACGCCGTACCCCTCCGCCGGATTGGCCCGTTCGGCGAACGTTCCCCGGATGCGGCTCAGAGCCCGGGCGCACTCCCGGATCCGGTCGATGTCGGCTTCCTGATCACCCATGCTCTCCTCCTCCGCGCAACGTCAGCGCCCGCCGGCCCCGGTTCCGGGGTCAGCCCACCTGGTTCTCCGCCACCGCCTGCCCATGCACGACCACGTCGCCGCCGTAGAACATGCCGGTGAAGACCGGGGAGTACGTGAGCTGGACCTCGACCTCGACCTGGGCCGCGTCGGCCGTGACGCAGTACGTCGCGGCGATGTCCGCGCCGGTCATGTCCATCTCCGCGGCGAAGGCCTTCACGCGGGCGTCGCAGTTCTCGTAGTTGATGGGGGCGGGGCCGCCCACGTCGTCGTAGAGGGCCTCGCGGTCGATGTCCTGGGCTGCGTAGCGGGCGGCCTGTTCGGCGATGTCCGCGGCGCGTTCGCGCTTCGAGATGGACATGCCGCCGTCGATGACGAAGGCGGAGAGGGAGAGGAAGACCAGGGCGAAGATGATGACCGCGCCGGCGCCCGAGCCGCGGTCGTCCAGGTGGGCGCGCCGGGCGGCGAGCCATTGCCGTACGGGAGATCTCACGCGGTCCTCCGGTACGGGTCCAGCGGGGAGCTGAAGGTCGCCGACAGGGTGGTCGGGACGTTCAGGCCGATCGAGGCCAGGCCGCGTACCTCGCAGCTCACCTCGACCGTGAAGAGGGTGTCCGGCTCGAAGCCCGCGCTCTTCTGGACGACCGAGACGGGGCCGGAGCAGACGTCCGTGAGGTTGGACTCCGCCGCCTTCCTCGCCTCCGCGATGGCCGTGCCGTGGTCCTTCTGGATCGAGCCCGCGCGGGCGGCGTCCCGCGCCGCGCCGTCGAGTGCGCCCCGGCCGTCGACCAACTGGCCGAAGGCCACCAGGACCAGGATGAAGAGGATCATCACCGGGGCGAGGATGACCACCTCGATGGTGGACAGGCCCTCGTCCGTCGCGGGCCGACGGCGGCTCTTCGTGATGCGGGAGAGGTTCATCTAGTTCTCCCCCTCCTGCACGAAGCGTTCCACCGGGCCCACCGACTGCGCGTGCACCGTCAGGTCCAGGCCCGGGAACACCGTCGGGATGCGCGCCGTGATCTCCACGCCGACCGTGTCCTGCTCCGGCTGGAGCAGCTTCACGTCCGGGGACAGGACCAGCTGCGGGCCGAGTTGACGGATGTAGCTGTCGACGACGTCCTGGGCCTCGCCGCGCCAGCCGCCGGGCTGGGCGTCAGCCGTGGCGCGGGCCTTGCGCGCGCCCGCCTGGGCCGCCGCCTGCGCCACGTGGTCGGCGAAGAAGTACAGCCCGAACTGCACCGTCGCGAAGATCATGAAGAACAGCACCGGCGTGAGCAGCACGAACTCGATCGCGGTCATGCCCGAGTCGTCGCCACGGGTGGCCGCGGCGTCCCGCGCGGTCTCCACTCTGCGGCGTACCCGTCTGCGTACGCCCCCCAAGGCGCCGCCGAGTACACCGCGTACGCCGAGCACGCCGCGCGCGGCACCCGGCATCCCCGTCCCCGTCCGTCCCGTCACATCGTCCCCGTCAGCGCCGTACGTCGGCCGGTCAGCAGGTCTTGCCCGCGTCCGCGCCCTTGATGCAGTCGCCGACCTTGTTGGCGCCGTCGCTGAGCGCGGCGTTGATGATGGCGGCCACCACGCCGACGATCGCGACGACGACCGCGGAGATGATGACCCACTCGACGGCGGACGCGCCGCGGTCCAGTTCGCCGGAGCGGGCGCGGTCCACGCGGGCCCGCAGGAAGGTGATCAGGAAGTCCACGGGCACGATGCCGGTGGTGCCGGTGCGGAGGTTGCGTCCGTTCATGGTGAGTCTGTCCTCTCGTGTCGGTTCTGGGAGCGATGCGGCCCGGAGTGGCCTGCGGCTGGCGTCACTGGCTTCGGCGGCGTCACACCTGGAACACCCGCATCGCCGCGGGATAGATCAGGAACACCAGGAACCCGGCGCACAGCAGGAGCTGCGCCACGAGCATCGACTGGGACTTCTCGCCTGCGCTGCCCTCGATCTCGGACAGTTCGCGGTGGCGCATGGTCTCGGCGCGGGAGGCCAGGGACTCCCGGACCTTCGCGCCGTCGTCCGCCACCAGGGCGAGCGAGGCGGAGAGGTCCTTGAGTTCCTCGACGCCCAGGTCCTCGCCGAGCTGGCCCAGCGCCTGCCACTGGCTGATGCCGGTGATGCGCGCGTCGGCCAGGGCGTTGCGGATGCGGTGGGTCGCCCAGCCGTCCGACACCTCCGCCGCCGCCATCAGGGCCTCGGGCAGACCGCGTCCGCCGGCCAGGCTCATGGAGACCAGGTCCAGGTACGCGCCGATGACGCGCCGCAGGTCACGGCGCTTCTCGGCGGCGTCCCTGCGGACCTCCAGGTCGGGCAGGAAGAAGAAGAGCGCCGCGCAGAGCAGGGCCAGCCAGACCGGGATGATCGGACTGTCGCCGAAGCCCAGCGTCCATACGATCGCGAAGAGGAACGGGCCGAAGAACAGACCGCCCGCCGCCAGCAGCGCCTTCGTCGCCAGGAACTTCTCCCAGCTGCGGTCCAGCACCGCCAGGTCCGCGCGCAGCGAGCGCTGCTCCCAGCCCTGCTGGAGGTACAACTCGGCGACGCGCGCGCCGACCTGGGCCCGCAGCGAGCCGAGGCGGCTGGTGTCCTGCGCCGCCCGCGACGACCCGTACGCCGCCCCGCGCGCTCGCATGGCGTCGATCCGGGCGACCTGCTGGATCGGGCTGCGTCTGCTCGGCATCAGTGCGCGGACCAGGGCGTAGATGCCCAGGCCGATGACGGCGCCGACCAGGACCGGCATGGTCAGGTTCATCGTCGTACCCCCTCGTCACCAGACGCCTGCGACGGCTGTGCCGGTTGCGGCAGTCGCTGCGCGGGCTGACCCGGCTGGCCCGGCAGGCCGGAGTTGCCCTGCTGACCCGGGGTGCGCGGGCGCACGAACTGCACATCCGAGCCGTCCCGGACCAGGAAGCGCTCCGGCGTCTCGATGGTCGACAGCTTGCGCAGCCACCAGAAGCCCAGCGCGAACAGCCCGCACACGCAGGCCAGCACGAGCTGGCCGACGGGCGAACCGTACGGCTCGACGAAGTCACGGTTGAAGACGGACAGGCCGAGGACGAACAGCACCGACACCGCGACGACGATCTGCACCGAACGGCGGGTCGACGCGCGCTGCGCCATCACGCGCTGGCGCATGTCGACCTCCTCGCGGGCCGACTTGGCGAGCGCGCCGAGGACCTGCCGCAGACCGGGGCCGCGCAGCCGGGCGTTGAGGATCAGCGCCGCGACGATGATGTCGGCGGACGCGTCGTTGATCTCGTCGGCCAGGTGCTGGAGCGCGTCCGGCAGCGGGGTGCGCGAGCGCAGCCGGTCGACCAGGGAGTCCAGGTGGGGGCGGAGTACGGGCGCGGCGGCGCGGGCCGAGGCAGGGATGGCCTGCTCCAGGCCGACCGCGCCGGCGATGGTGTCGCGCAGCGACTCGGTCCAGGAGGCGAGGGCCTCCACCCGCTTCATGGCGGCGCGTTCTTCGGCGGCGCCGCCGAAGAGGCGGTCCCAGAAGAAGACGAGGACGCCGGCCGCGATGCCCAGCACCGCCCAGCGGGTGAGCAGCAGGACGACCAGGCCGACGATGGCCGCGAGGGAGCCGCGCCGGCCCGCCCAGCGGATGAGTTCGTTGGCGCGCTCGCTCGCCTGCCGCTTCTCGTGCTCGGGCTTGACGGGCAGTCCGCGTACGGCGACGAGGAACAGGGCGAGGCCGCCGCCGACGGCGACTCCGCAGCCGATCGAGTAGAGGACGGTCGTGGAGAACAGGCCGCCCATGGAGCCGAGCGAGTCGAGGGCCGCGAGGGTGTTCATCTGCATCTCCGCGTCACCCCCACGTTCCGTTGGGCCGGTAGCCGTAGGCGATGAGTTCCTCCAGGCAGGCTATGGGGGCGTGCGGTACGACCTGGCCGTCGGGCGCCTCCGCGAACACCTCGCTGGACAGCACGCGGCCGTCGACGCCGTTCACCTCGCGGACCGAGGTGACCACGCGCTGGAGGCGGCCGCCGCTCTGGAAGTTGTTGCGCCGCTGGATGAAGACGACGAAGTTCACCGCGCCGGCCACCAGCATCTGGCTGGCCTCGATCGGCAGCCGCTCCGACGCCTGGAGGGCGTACGTGGAGATGCGGTTGAAGACCTCGTGCGAGCTGTTGGCGTGGATCGTGGAGAGCGAGCCGTCGTTGCCCTGCGACATCGCGTTCAGCATGGTCACGATCTCGTCGCCGAGCACCTCGCCGACGATGACGCGGGAGGGGTTCATACGGAGGCTGCGGCGGACCAGTTCCGCCATGCTGATGGTGCCCTGGCCCTCGGAGTTGGGCAGCCGTTCCTCGAACGCGACCACGTTGGGGTGCAGGTCGGGGAAGGTGTCGAGGCCGAGTTCCAGCGCGCGCTCGACCGTGATCAGCCGCTCGTGCGGCGGGATCTCGTTGGCGAGGGCGCGCAGCAGCGTCGTCTTTCCGGCGTTGGTCGCACCGGCGATCATGATGTTCTTGCGGGCGCGCACCGCGCAGGCCAGGAAGTGACCCAGCTCTGGGGCGAGGGTGCCGTTGCCGACCAGGTCGGAGATGAAGACCTTGCCCATGCGGGCGCGGCGGATGGAGAGCGCGGGGCGCCGGGCCACGTCCATGACCGCCGACAGTCGTGAACCGTCCGGCAGTCGCAGGTCGAGCTGCGGGTTGGCGGAGTCGAAGGGGCGGGACGACAGGCCCGAGTAGGCGCCGAGGATCTGGATCAGCTCGATGAGTTCCTCGTCGGTCTCGGCGACCGGCTCGCCGCGCGCCTCGCGTCCGTCGGAGTAGCCGACGAAGACGTGGTCGCAGCCGTTGATGTCGATGTTCTCGACCTCGGGGTCGTCGAGCAGCGGCTGGAGCCGCCCCACGCCGAACAGCGCGGCGTGCACCGCGGCGGCGTACGCCTCCTCCGTCTCCGCGTCCAGCGGCGTGCGCCCGGCGTTGATCTCGGCGCGGGCGTACTCCTCCAGGATCTGGGCTATGACCGCGCGGGCGTAGTGCCGCTCGTCCTCGGTGGACATCGGCGTGACGCCTGCGGCCTGGTCCTGGCGGCGCTGCTCGGCGATGCGGTCGCCGGCATCCTGCCGGAACCGCTTGACCAACGAGTGGTCGACAGCGGTCATCGGCCGGCCCCCGCGTGGCCGGGCATGCCGGTGCCGGCGGGTCCGTTGTGGCCGGCGGGGTTGTGGCCCGTGGGCCCGGTGGGTCCGGTGGGTCCGGTGGGCATCGACCAGGCGGCGCCGAACTGCTGGTACAGGTCCGACGTGACCTTGCGGGCCGAGCGGATGAGCAGCGACTTCTCCAGCCGCCCGCGCCTGCGCCCGGCCAGTTGGTCGGCTCCCGCCGGGTCGTCGGCGATCGTGCCGACCACGCGGGCGCCGGTCTGGGCGTGCACGAGCATGTCGTTGACCTGGCCGGACAGCTTGGCGGCGTTGTTCGTGTCGGCGACGAGGACGACACCGATCAGCGGCATACCGGCGTTGGCCGCACCGCGCGGGCCGCCGTGCAGCTTGTTGGACAGGGCGGCGGCGCGGTCGCGCACGCGGGCGATGGCCTCCGGCTCGGTACGGGAGACGAGGAGGACGAGCGCGGCGTGCTGGAACAGCTCCGTCGCCGGGCTGTCCCCGCTGATGCGGCCGCAGTCGGCGATGACGTCGGCGGGCGCGTTCGGTGAGTCGGCGAGGGAGGCGAAGGCCCGGCCGAGGGTGGGCCACAGGCCCGCGAGCCCGGCGGCCTGCTCCGAGATGCCGAGCCCGACGAGGACTTCGAGGCCGCCGCTGAGGGGCTGTACGTGGTCCCAGAGCTGGTCGGGTACGAGGCCGCGGCGCGCGGTGGCGGCGATCGACAGCATGCCGGTGTTCGGGTTCAGCGGGCCGCCGTGCGCGGCGGCGGACCGGTACACCAGGTCGCCGCCGGCCGGATCGGTCTCGGCGAGCAGGACACGACGCGGCCAGACCGCCGCGAGGGCGACGGCCGCGGTGGTGACGCCGGGGGAACCCTTGTCGGCGGCCAGTGCGATGAGGGCCATGGGATGGGGCCCCTTCTACTTGCCGGGGACGCGCACGACGGCGACCTCGCCGGCGGCGGCGGCCGAGGCGAGGGCCGCGGCGTCGGCCTCGTCGACCAGGAGGGTGAGGGACTTGCTTCCGGTACTCACGGTGGAGTCGCTGTCGTCGGACACGCCGTTCACACGGGCGTCCGGCACGATCGCTCCGCCGGAGGCGGATGACGACGCGTCACCGCCGGAGGCGTCGGAGTCGTTGCTGGAGCCGTTGCCGGAGCCGTTGGCGCCGACGCGGTAGGCGGCGACGATGTCACCCGACTTGATGCCGGCCGGGTACTGCCCCTCCTTCAGGGCGACACCGACGGAGGCCTTGCCCGCGGGAATCTGCTCCTGCTTTGCGAACATCTGGCCCATCACGACCGTGTCCTTGTAGATCGTGGACTTGGCCTTGAGGTCCTTGAGCGCTTCCAGCTGCGTCCACTGGATGTAGTTGATGCTGTCGTCGGCGGCCACCATCACGGACTCGACGTTGTTGCCGACGGATTCGCCGGCCTGGATGTCGGAGGTCACCCGGACGACCTCCACCCGGTCCCCGGCCCGCAGTACGAGCATCGTGGCTCCCAGCGCACCCACCAGAATCAGCAGCACAGCCAACGCCGCGAGCGCCGGTTTGCGCTCGCGAGGAGGGCTGGGAAGCCGGTCACCGACCGACGGCTGAGCCGGAGCCGCGGAACGCCCCGCGCCCGCCCCCGTACGCTCCTGGATCTTCACGCAACCGCTCCCCGTACGACCAAGAAATTGTCTGCCACGTTCACACCCGAGCCAGGACGACCCAAGTACGCAGAATCATCTGCAAATTCGGACAGTCCACCCGCGCCCACCCGACCGGTGACGCCCCCGGACATCCCCTCACACACCCGTCCTACCTGGGCGAATGACCAGCAGTGAGGCGGGTGTCAAGCCATCGCACCGTATCAGCCACACATAAGCCCCTCAAGGCGTCCCCGCCCCCCGTACCTCCGCCCTGCCCACCGTTACTCATCTGCAACTTCGCGCCCACGGAACCCCCTTGAGTACCGCGCGACAAACGCCCCTTCGACTGTGCGCGCGCGAATCCACACACGGCACCGCCGGGCACCGTCCGCGTGCTCTTCGTCACGGTGCGCCCATCAGGCCTGCACGATTCACTCACGAGGGAGCGGACCGGGCGTGCCATGATCTTCGCTCGGATCAGTGACGGGGCGAGCACGGAGAGATCACCGGGGGCTTTGATGGACCTTCTGCCAGTCAACGGCGCGGCGTTGGCCGCGGACCCGCGGGCCGCGGAGGCGATACGCGCCGTGAGCGCCCGGCACGAGGTCGACTACATGGACGACGGCGCGGTGAGCGCGTTGCTCGCGCAGCGGCGGCGGGCGATGGAAGGGGAGCGCCGGCACCCGTCCGCCTGGCTCGGGATCCTCGCCCTGACGGTGGGCCTGCTCCTGCCGGTCGTCGTCCCGACGATCCGCACGCTGAGCGAACACCGCCTGGTCGCGGTACTGGCCGCCTCGGGATGCCTCGTCGTGGTCGGCACCGCCCTGGTCGCCTACGCGTACACCCGCTGGAGGCGCGCGCTGAACCACCCCGCGCTGGCCGGCTACCGCGAGACCCTGGGCATCGCCCGCGCACACGGCATCCCACTGACGCACATCCCGCCGTGGCTGGAGGGCAAGACGTCGCCCGAGGGCGGGAAGGGGGCGGCGCCGGTGCCGTCGTATCCGGCCGTAGCACCGTTGGACGTCCGGCCCCCGGCGACGGATGTCCCCCCTCCCGAGGCGCCTTCCGCTCCCGTCGCCGTACCGCCGAAGCCCGCCGCCGTATCGGAGTACGAGTGGAGGGTCAACGAGGGCGGCTGGCACACCGAGGCGGGCTGTCTGCTGCTCCTGCTCGGCGGTGGCGGCGCGGCCTATGCCGCGACGTCGAGCGAGCCGGTCGGCTACGGCGCTCTCTCCCTCGTGCCCGTCGCCCTGTACGTCTGGCTGGTCGGCAGCCGCCAGGGCAGCGAGAAGGAGCGCCTACGACAGGAGGCGCTGGCCTACGTACGCGCCATCGCGGAAGCGCAGGCGGCCGGCGCCCGGGTGCCGGAACTCTCCTCCGAACTGCGGAAGCTGGTGGACGAGGCCTGACCGCCGACCGCCCGCCACCCACCCTCGCCTCTCCCTCTCTCTCCCCCCCACCAAGGAGCCCCTGATGCACCGCGCCGCGAAGGCCGCCCTCTCCACCCTGACCCTGCTGTCTCTCGCGACGCTGACGGCGTGCGGCGGGGACTCCGGTACGGACGCGGACTCGGCCGCCGGAAAGCCGGACACGACCGAGACCGCGGCCAAGCAGCCCTCACCGGCGGAGTATCTGGCGAAGACAATGGTCACGACATCCGAGGTCAAGGGACTCAAAGTGGACGAGATGGACGAGGAGTTCCTCTTCGCCAAGTCCCCGGACGAGCTGACGACGGACAAGCCCCTCTGCGCGCCGCTGGCGCTCGCCATGAACCAACTGCCCCTGGGCGACCCTCGGGCCGACCTGACCCGCTCGGTCTCGGGGCAGATCGAGTCGGAGCGCAAGACCGGCATCGGTTACACGTACATCACCCTGACCAGCTACGCGTCCGGGGGCGCGGCGTCGGCCCTGGCCGACGTGAAGAAGGCTGTGGAGGGGTGCGGCGGCGGCTTCACGGCCAAGTCGAAGGAGAGCGAGAGCCCCTACGACTCCGTCACGGCGGAGAAGGTCACACCCGCCGGGGACGAGGCGCTCGGCTTCAAGTCCACGCTGACCGTCCGCGACGTTCAGCACACCGTACACACGGAGGTCGTCCGCAGCGGCGACACCCTCGCCGTCTACTTCTCGGTCGACGGAATGGCGATCGCCAACGCCAGGCCGAGCGACGCGAAGCTCTCGCCGACCGTGGTGAAGGCGCAGAACGCGAAGCTGGCGTGACGGTGTGAGGCCAATTGGCCCTCACTACTGGTTGTTAGCCCCAGCCTCAGCTCTACCTACTGCTACCGGGCGCCGCGGCTCTTCCCCTTGCCCTTTTTCCGCAGTTTCCGCAAACGCCCCCGCTCCCGCGCACGGCGCTCCTCAACACGGGCGCGGCGCCATCGGTAGGAGAGCCAGCCCACTCCGCCCGCGACAACGACGTACGCGAGCACCGCCGGACCGGTCCCGGAGATGTACGCGCAACCGGGCTCGTACGACCGGCAGTTCCTGCCTCGGAGGCCGCTGATCAGAAAGATGACCGGCGCCAGCGCGGCGGCCCAGCACACACCACGGGCCACGACGCGCGCCGCGCGTGGCAACCTGCCGCCCGTACGGGCCGCGCCAGGGCTCTCGAACCGACTCGACATCGCGCCGACCCACCCGACCAGGCTGAACACCCCCAGAACGCCCCCGACCGCCCAGGAGCCACCGGGCAGGTCGTACAACACCGGCGCGATGTGACGCGAGAACCACCGCGTGCCCCCGATGCCCAGGACCAGCAGCGCCCCGCCCACCACGAGGTACAGCAACAGCCCGACCACGCCCCGCACCCGGATGCGACCGTCGCCCCTCTCGCCGACCGCCCCCCGGTCAGACCCCGTCATACTCCCGATCCCACCTGCTCTGCCGCACGCCACCCCAGGTACCCATCACGACCGCAGCCCCGAAGAGCACGGCGAGCAGCCCTCCGTTGTAGCTGATGTCCCTGTCCGTAGTCGGGCCGGCGATGCCTTCGGGGTCGTACCGCACCCGCATCTCGTCGCCCTTCTCCACCCAGTCCTCACAGCCGTCACCCTCCGAGAGCGAGGGGGATATCGCCTGTCCGTCGACGGAGCGCAGGTCGCAGTGGTTGGTGCTGCTGTCGTCCACGGCGACGACCACCGCGTCGGTCCACGCACCCCGGTCCGCCAGGGCGGCCTGACCGCCGGCTTCGGTCCCCAGGAAGCCCATGGCCATTCCGGCGGTCAGCGGCACGATGAGCTGCCACGCGAGCTTCCTCTTCTTGCGAGGCACCCGCCGCAATGTGAGCAACGGAATGAGCAGCGACGCGAGCGGAAGCACCAGGATGGCAAGCAGCGCCCCTGCGCCCCGCACCACAGACGGGAACGCCACAACAGGCCCCAGCCAGGAGAGCCCCAGCGAACCGCCCGCGCACACCACACTGAACAGCAGCCACCGGACCCAGTCCACGCGCCACCACACGGGCTCGCCGCCGGTGCGGGGTATGTCGTCTGTCAAGTTGTCCCAGACCCCTTCAGTCACACCCAAGTGTCCGGGGCCACCTTAGCGAGAGCGGCACCTCAGCAATCGTCACTGCCGACCACCACGAGGCCGCCCCCTGCACCTTCCGTTGATTCTGGCCAGGAATCGCGGCTCCCCCGGGAGAAACCGGATTCGTGCGCCGCCGCCCGCGACGTGACAATCAGGCCACACAAGCGCACCGCGTAGGCTTATAAATCCGGCATATCACTTGTTCTGGGTGAAGTTCGCTCTGGCGAAACCAGGAACCTCGCAGCTAGCGTCTGAGGTCCTGACAGCACATCTGTCTCACGGGGAGATCACTGTGAAGCGCCGTACTTTGCCCGTTGCTGCTGCGTTCGCCGCTGCCGCAGCTCTGCTTCTGACCGCCTGCGGTGGCGGGGACGACAAATCCCCGGACAACGAACAGATCGCCGGGGCCGACACCGGCCAGCCCGCAGAGGCGACTCCGTCCGCCAAGAGCCCGTCAGCGCCGTCCGATCGCCCCAGGATCACCCTTCCCAAGGATGTCGACAACAAGTTCGAGAACTGGGAGACCGGAGAGGTCGCCGAGGACGCAGTGCTGTCCGACGTGGCCCAGACAGTGAACGCGGTCGATGACGCCATCATCCGGGGCAATGCCGACTCTGCGACCGTTGCGTACTACCGCCAGGGCAATGCCCTCATGAGCGCCCAGAAATGGATCCAGGCCTGGCTGGACGAGGACCTCACCTGGACGGGCGTCACCCGCTACTTCAAACCCGACATCAAAGTCGCGGACGAAGACACGGCCGCAGTCGTGTACTGCGCTGACGAGAGCAAGGCATACAACAAGAACCGCAAGACCGGCAAAGTGGACAAGACTCCCTCCGACGAGAGTACGTACGTCACCTACAGCACTCAGCTGAAGAAGAATGACAAGGGCGTCTGGCAGACCACGGAAGTCCAGTCGAAGAGGGGAGACCAGACGTGCGCGCCCTGACTCGCGGTGCATCCGCAACGAGCGCCCTCGTCATCACTCTCGCCCTGGCCGCTGGAACAGCGCACGCGAAAGGGCCGGGCGCGTCCGAGTCCGAGATCGATGCCGAGGGCACCCAGTCCGGTGGCGATCTGGTTTCCAGAATTACGTACACCACCACTGGCCAGGGCAGGGGTGCGTCCGGCGGCAATGTCACCCCTGTCGGCGACTGGACCCCACCCGCCTGCTGGTACGAGCCCCGTTCCGCCAAGGAGTTCTCCAAGTACGTGGAGGACATGTACAGCGAGACCGTCAACACTCCGGGGCAGCACAGCTATGCCAAGACCTCGGTCGGCATGTTCCGGGACAAGTACAAGGACGGGAAGTACGAGAACTACAACCTGGACGAGGCCGACGCAGGTAACTGGTGGGTCGCCGTACAGGACGAGGACCGCTGGATGGAGCCCGAGGCGCAGCTCTGCGACGAGGAGCCCTTCTGGGTGGAGAACGGGGACGCCCCAGACGTCGAGAATGCGGTGACCCCGGAGATCCTCGCCGAACTCGCCTACAATCACGTCCGGTTGCCCACCACTAACGTGACCTTGGCTCCAGCCGGCGCTACCAAGGTCAATCTGCCGACCTGGGCCTGGCTGGACAAAGCAACGTTCAAAGAGGTCTCGGTTACCGCAGAACTCGATGTCGGCGGCCTGAACATACAAGCCACCACGACTGCCACTCCCGTCTCTCTCAAGCTGGAGCCGGGCACGCCCGACGCGGAAACCTACCCCGCCTCCGGCGAGTGCGTGATCAACGACGACGGTTCGATCGGCGAGCCCTACACCAAGGGCAAGGCCGACCAGACCCCGCCCTGCGGCATCAAGTACTTCCGCAGCTCCGGAGACGGCTCGTTCGACCTCCAGGCGACGGTCACGTGGGAGGTCGCCTGGACGGGCTCGGGAGGAGCGGGCGGCGACCTGCCCGACGGGACGTTCGGGAACGGCCAGGAGGTCGTCGTACAGGAGATCCAGGCGGTCAACCGTTGAAAACAGAACAGCGCGAACACACGCGAGGGGAGGGCCCACAGTGGGAGAACCGGATCTGACCGTCGACTACGACTTCCTCGCGGACTGTGAGCGCAAGCTCGGCCAGCTCAAGAAGACCTTCGAGGACATCGAGAACCGCCGCGACGACATGAAGGAGCACTGGGGCTCCGGTGACATCGCCGGGGCCATGGAGGACTTCGTCGACAACTGGGACGACTACCGCACCAAACTCGTCGAGTCCATCGAGTCGGTCGGCAAGCTCGTGGCCGGCAGTAAGAAGGCCTTCGAGGATCTCGACGAGCAATTGGCCAAGAAGGACAAGAAGAAGCAAAAGAAGTGACGCCGTGACACCGACATCCAAGCGCCGTCCGGTGGACTGGCAGCCGCTCTGCGAATCCGATCCCGTTCCCGGCGACCCCGAGGAGATCCGTGCCGAGGTCAAGCACATGGTCTCGGTGGCCAAGAAGCTCCGGGACCAGGCCAAGAACCTCAAGGCGATCAGCGACGACGAGACCCTCAAGGGCAAGTACGTCAAGGCTTTGCGCGACCAGTCCTCCACGCTGGAGAAACACATGCGGGAGGTGGCCGGCCGATATGAGCGTGTGCACGGTCACCTCACCAAATGGTCGAACGAACTGGAGGACTTCCAGTCCGACGCCGACAAAGTGCTGCACCAGGCCAAGCAGAAGCAGGACGAGATCGAGGCGGACAAGGCCAAGAAGTCCGGCTCCGGCGACAAGGACACTCCGCAGGCCTCACCCAGCGGCACCGGCCATTCCGACGACGACCCTCTCCATGCGTACCGCACCCGGCTGAGCACCATCACCGGAAATCGGGACACCCGCGCGAGCCATCATGCGGGCAAGATCCGCGACGAGATCGACGACGTCATCGAGGACTCGTGGTGGGACGATGTCAAGGGATGGGTGCACGACAACGCGGACTGGATCAAGAAAGTCCTGGACGGTCTCGGGTGGATCGCGACCATCGCCGGCATCGTCGCGATCTGGATTCCTGGGCTGAACCTCCTGGTCCTGGGAATCGCCGTACTGACCATTCTGACCAGATCCCTGCTGGTCGCCTCCGGTGACGCGTCCTGGACCGACCTCGCCTTCGACATCGGCGGCCTGCTTCTGATGGGCATCGGGCGAGGGGGCATCAACGCGCTCAAGGGTGCGAACAAGGCCGCCTCCACCGCCGCCCAGACCAGCAGGACTGCGGGTCTCAAGGCAGGTCTCCGCTCCCACAAGAGCATGCTGAACGACCTGAGCAGGGCCATGGCTGGCGCACAGGACGATGTGTCCCGGAAATTCTTCTCCGATCTTCGGCACTTCACACTGAAGAAGATCTCCCGAGAAGCCGGTCTGGTCACCAAGGGACCTGCCGAGGTCTCGGCGGCCTCCAAATGGATGCATCTGGGGGACGACGAGGCCGCCGGACTTTTCGGACAGCTGCGCGCGAACAAGGGCACCTTTCCCGGCGCGGTGTCGAGCGGCACCACGGCACTCGGAAACGTGGGCTACGGAGCAGCCCTGACCGCCGGGTACGGTGGCATGGCCGTCGACGTCATGGACAAGTCCTTGAGCAAGAGCGACTCGATGGGCTGGCTGGCCAAGCATGACCTGCTACCGGGCGACAAGCCCTACAACGAGGACTACAACACCTGGAAGGAAAGCGGCTGGATGCCGGCACCGGACACGCACTGGTGATCACTCGGACAAGAGCGCCGGTCAACCGTCCGGTGTGTTGAGCAGGGAGAGCGGGAGACATGGCTGGGTCGGTCAGAGAACAGTTGGGCACAGGAGCGAACTTCCGGGTCCGCGTGACCATCATCGGGGCTCTGGTATCGATCATCCCGTTGATCGGCATCGCACTCGTTTTGCCTGATTCCACACGTGACGCCGCCTTCTGGATCTACTGGATCATGCTGTCGGGCTGCCTGCTGCATCTCCTCTGGATCCTGGTCAGGAACCTCGTGCCCAGCGCCCGGCCGCCGTTGCTGACCCGCGACCTCGCGATGGGCTGGGCCCTGCTGCTGCCCAGCCTCTTCACCTCCTTCTGGCCGGGCATCGTCGGAGCCCCACTGTTCACCGTGCTGGTTGGTGCGACGTCAATCGCGGAAAGGATCCGGAACCGCAGTGCCGCCTCGTGAGAACGCCATGGACCACCTGGAGGACACTCCTTCCGGGCGCGTCCCCAGCGGCTTCAATCTCGTACCGCCGCCCGGCTGGGACACGATCCCGCTCCAGTCCGGCACGAAGGACGCGATTCAGCGGATCGTGAGGACCTCCGTGTCGCAGCTCCCAGCGGGTTTCCCGAAGGACGACATCCCCAAGGCCAGGATGCAGCTCGTCAAGGAGCTCAAGCAGGCCGCCCGGAAGGCGCGCGACTCCAACGGGCTGACGCTGTACCTCCCTGTCGAGCGCATGCACGGAATGCTCATTCCGGCTTCCTTCATCGCCTCCGAGCCGCTGGCCTCGCCAACGGGGGGAACGAAGCCCGAGTCGGTGCTCGTCGACCTCGCGCGGGGCGCCGAGGAGGCCTCGGCACGGGAGCTCGACGGTACGGCCGCCGTACGCACCCTGCGCAAGCTGCCTGCCGCACCGGATCGGGGGGTCGAGGCCCCGTCATGGCGGGTGCAGTACACCGTGCCGATCCCGCACAGCTCACCGGCCAAGTGGCTGACGTTCTCGTTCAGCACGCTGGTCGCACCGGACATGGACACCGAGTTCACCGAGACCCTGGTCGAACTGTTCGACGCCGTGATGACCACGTTCCGCTGGAGCCACACATGATGATTGTCGACACCGACGCCGACCCCGGACTCTGGTTTCACATGCCGCTGCGGCTCGGCAAGTCGGAGTTCGCCGAGTGGCTGGACCTGCAACTGCAGGCGACCGGGCTGCTCCATCAGCGCAAGCTCACCTGGCGCGAGAAGCGGCAGATGAAGAAGTTCCTTGAAGGGTCGGCGGCCATGCTGGGCCACCGCGTCGAGGCCGATCAGGCCTACCTATTCGGACCCATGCCGCCCCAGGCGGCGCCGCTGGTGTTCTTCGCCAAGCAGTTCGCCTGCGACGAGGAGCACAGCGAGCTGCACCTGAGCATGATGGCAGAGCCCGATCCGGGGACCGCCGAGGCCAGCGAGCGCGTGGAGACGACACCCTTCGACTCACCGCACTTCGGCACGGGCCTGCGCTGCCTGCGCAGTTGGACCGCCCCCGACGGCCACCTGATGCTCTCCGTCAGCTACGCGTGGAACGACCCGTCCCACAACATCGATCTGCTCCTCAAGGGCCACTACGACGACCCGGCCCTCCTGGAGGCGTCCTTCGACGCGATCGACGACTTCGCGAGGAGCGTGCGGCTGCGCGTGCCGGACTGAGGACTGCTCGGCAGTGCGGATCCGGCGGCGGACAGCCGTCCGGCTCGTACCCAGTGGCGGCACCGGCCCGTGATCGATACGGACAGTGAGCTTGCCCCCAACGCCAGACAGGGGCCGGGCTGCCGTATGAGTGACCTGCCTCTCGGCGGCACCATCTTCCAGTATCTGAGGGAGACGTTCGGCTCCATCAGCGAGCTGGACAAGGTCGGTGATATCGCACCTAACGAGCGCGTTGCTGGGCTAAATTCGGCAAGGGACGGCCGACGCGGCGACCGACTGAAGCGCACGCGGATCTGATCAAGGCGATCGGCGACATGCATAGCGACATCTGCCCTGAGATAGCCCCATCTCGTGACTGCCGTATCCAAGCACCCGTCGTGAGAATGTTCGTTTCCCCTGCCTCGGTGAGGGGTTTACCACGTCACTCCGGTGCCGGGGTGCAGGTACTGAAGTCTTAGGCGAGAGGGGCCGACGTGGCATCCAGGAGCGAGCAGCGCGCGGCAGCGGAGCGTCTCGGAGTGCACGCCGAGGCGAGTGAGTGGTGCACGATCGACAAGATCCCCCAACCCCCCGCGCACGTACTCCAGGCCGCCGGAAATCCCCCGCTCCGGCCGGGCAGGCTGCGCCCCCTGGGCATGGTCGGTGCGGCGCTCGCCGTGCTGTTCGCGCCGCTCGTCATGCTGTTGTCCCTTCTGTCGTATGCGGAGGAGGCGCTGAAGCGGGCCCTCGCCACGAAGGCCGAGAAGGAGCGACTGCGCGCCAAGGACGCGGACGACAAGCGCAGGGACGCCCTCATCGCCGAGCGCGGACTCGACGGGGTCTTCGACGGGAACTGGGGCGGCGACGCCGGCCGCTCCCTGCTGAGCTGGTACGGGCACTCCACACATCATGAGCGGCTCGTCCTCGCGATGGAGGACGGGATCGTCCTGGCGGCTCCGCCGACACGCGTGACCACGGGGAGCGAGAAGCACATGAAGATCGTCGCCCGCCTCTCCGCCTCCCAGGCGGTCCTCGTCGACCCCTTCAACGGCGAGTTCGACACCCGAATCGTGTTGCTCCGCTTCCGGGACCGCTCCTGGCTGCGCCTGGGGACGGTGGAGCCGCGCAATGCGCTGCGCAGGTACCTTCTCCGCCAGCCCCTCGCCGACGGCTGACCCGCCCGGCGTACCGGACGGGTCAGCCGTAAAGGGCGGGTCAGCCGTGTCGGGGCTACTTGCTCCGCGCCTGCTTCGCCAGTTCCTCGTCGATCTGCTCGAACTTGTCCGCGGCCGTGGTCAGGTAGTCGCCCATGCCGTCGAGGCCGTCGAGCGTGTCCTTCGCGCCCTTGGTGAACTCGTCGAAGTTGTCGTCGAAGGCCTTGGAGGAGGACTTCGTGACGTAGCCCCCCTCGACCAGGTTCGCGATGTACTTGCGGAGGCCGTCGAGCTTCTCCTGGAGCTTTTCCTTCTCCTTCACGACATGCTTGGCCGCATCCCGCATGTCCTGGTATGTGATGTCAAGGTCTTTGGCCATGAAGCCGCTTCCTCTCACAACGCCGCAGGGCCAACCCCCGTGGCTCCTTCTTTGCGGATCGAACCGGCGCACCGGTCAGACCGGTCGTATGTCACGACCGGTGTGATCGTCCGCTCTTGAGGCAGCAGCTTACGGGTGAGGCCGTTGGTGTCACATCCCTGCGTTGCCTTCGGGAACGTGCGGTCACCTCCCTGTTGCCGGACCGCGACACCCAGCGGATATCGTCGCCTGGACTGTGAGCCGTGGTGTGGAAGCGGCTCCAGGGGCTCGCCTGGGGAGGACAAGCGTGCGACTGACCCTGACCGTCGTCGACCCGTTCGGCGGTGGCACCGCCGACGTCGTGCTCGACGCCGATCCAGAGTCCACCGTGGGTGACATCGCCGAGGAGCTGGCCAAGCAGGTCGGCGTCGCGGGCGCGCAGGTCATCCCCATCGGGCAGCAGCGTCAGGCGCCGGCGGGCGGCGCGCCGCTCGTCTACGTCGACGGGTACGCCGTCGATCCGTCCGCCACCGTGGTCGGCTCGCCGCTGCGCGAGGGCGCCGTCGTCTCCCTCCAGGATCCGTCCGGGTGTCTGCCCGGGGAGCCCACCGGGCTGGTGGAGTTGCGGATCGTCGGCGGGCCGGGTGCCGGGTTCGTGCACCGGCTCGGCGTCGGGAAGTACGACATCGGCAGCGGAGCGGCGTCGTACGTCCGGATCGACGATCCCGAGGTCGACGCGCGCGCCCTCACCCTCTCCGTGTCCACCGACGGCACCTGCAAGGTCGCCGTGCACGGTGAGAAGGAAGGGGTCACCCTCGACGGGGAGTCCATGAAGGACCGGGACGGTGACGAGTGGCCGCTCGGCGCGCAGATAGCCGTCGGGAACTCGCTCGTCGAGCTGGCCCGGTACTCGCCGCCCAACGCCGCTCTGAAGTGGTCCGAGGACGGGGTCGGGCTGGACTACAACCGGCCGCCGCGGCTGCGTCCGCCGGATCGGCAGACGAACTTCCGGCTGCCCTCGCCGCCCCGCGAGTACGAGGCACGGCCGCTGCCCTGGCTGATGGCGCTGACCCCGCTCGTGGGTGCGGTGGTGGCCGTGGCGGTCTTCGGGCGCTGGTACTACCTGATCATGGCGGGGCTCAGCCCCATCCTGCTCTTCGCCAACTACTTCAACGACAAGAAGCACGGGCGCAAGTCCCACGCCAAGCAGGTCAAGGAGTACGAGGAGCAGAAGGCCCGGATCGAGAAGGACGCGCAGGACGCGCTGGTCACCGAGCGGACCGACCGGCGGCACGCCATTCCCGACCCGGCGGTCGTACTGTCCGTCGGGACGGGGCCGCGGACGCGGTTGTGGGAGCGACGGCGGACCGATCGGGATCACCTGCTGCTGCGGGTCGGCACGGGGCAACTGCCCTCCGAGGTCGTCCTCGACGACCCCGAGCAGGACGACCACCGCCGGCAGGTCACCTGGAAGATCGAGGACGCGCCCGTCGCACTCTCCCTGCGTTCCCTCGGCGTCATCGGCATCGCGGGCCCCGGGGACTCCGCCCGGTCGCTCGGACGCTGGGCGGTCGCGCAGACGGCCGCGCTGCACAGCCCCATGGACGTGCAGTTCTACGTGCTGAGTGAGAACTCGGCGCAGCCCGGGTGGGACTGGGTGCGCTGGCTGCCGCACTCCCGGCCCACCGGCGGTCAGGACGTCAACGTCCTCATCGGTACCGACGCCGAGACCGTCGGCGCCCGCATCGGCGAGCTGACGCAGATCCTCGACGCCCGCAAGAAGGCCGCCGAGCAGAAGGGCGGCGGGGGGCCCGGAGCGAGTTTCAGCGACCCGGACATCGTCGTCGTATGGGACGGGTCGCGTCGGCTGCGGTCCCTGCCGGGTGTCGTACGGCTGCTGCGTGAGGGGCCGGCGGTGTCCATGTTCGCCGTGTGCCTCGACTCCGAGGAGCGGTTCCTGCCGGGCGAGTGCCAGGCGTTCGTCGTCGCCGAGCCCAAGGCGGAGGACCCGGGGCGGCAGGAGAGCGGACAGCAGGCCGCCGCCCAGCAGACGCCCGGCGGATTCCCGTCGTTCCAGGCCTGGCACGGCCACGCGGCCGCCGAGCCCGAACAGCGGGCCCGCACCGAGAAGTTGCGGCTGCGTGTCGAGGAGGCCGGGGTCGAGCGGATCACGGACGTGCGGCCCGACTTCGTCACGCCCGCGTGGTGTCTGCGGCTGACGCGCTCGCTGTCCGCGCTCCGCGACATCAGCGGCGAGACCGAGGACTCCGCGCTGCCCGGCGCCAGCCGGCTGCTCGACGTGCTCCAGCTGGAGCCGCCGACGCCCGACGCGATCAGCGCGCGGTGGCGGATGGGCGGGCAGTCGACGATGGCCGTCATCGGTGAGTCGTACGACGGTCCCTTCGGCATCGACATGCGCAAGGACGGGCCGCACGGCCTGATCGCCGGTACGACCGGTTCCGGCAAGTCCGAGCTGCTGCAGACGATCGTGGCCGCGCTGGCCGTCGCGAACACGCCCGAGAACATGACCTTCGTCCTCGTCGACTACAAGGGCGGGTCCGCGTTCAAGGACTGCGTGAAGCTGCCGCACACCGTCGGCATGGTCACCGACCTCGACGCCCACCTCGTGGAGCGGGCCCTGGAGTCGCTGGGCGCCGAGCTGAAGCGGCGGGAGCACATCCTCGCCGCCGCCGACGCCAAGGACATCGAGGACTACCAGGATCTGGTGAGACGAGATCCCTCGCATGCGCCCGTGCCGCGGCTGCTCATCGTCATCGACGAGTTCGCGTCCATGGTGCGGGACCTGCCGGACTTCGTCACGGGACTGGTCAACATCGCCCAGCGAGGGCGTTCCCTCGGCATCCACCTGCTGCTCGCCACCCAGCGGCCCAGCGGTGTCGTCTCCCCCGAGATCCGCGCCAACACCAACCTCCGCATCGCGCTGCGCGTGACCGACGGCGGCGAGTCGAGCGACGTCATCGACTCCCCGGAGGCCGGGCACATCTCCAAGAACACCCCGGGCCGCGCCTACGTGCGCCTCGGTCACTCCTCCCTGGTCCCCTTCCAGTCGGGCCGCGTGGGTGGCCGCCGGCCGGGTGCCGCCGACCCCGCCGCGCTCGCTCCCTGGGTCGGGCCGCTCGGCTGGGAGGACCTGGGCCGGGCCGCGCTGACCAAGCCGAAGGCCGAGTCGCGCGAGGACGACGAGATCACCGACCTCAAGGTGCTGGTCGACGCGGTGCGCGACGCCAACCGGTCGATGGGCATCCCCGCCCAGCACAGCCCCTGGCTGCCGGCGCTGGACGAGACGCTGCTGCTGGACGCCATCGAGGTCCCGGCCCTCGCGGGCGCCGCCCCGGGCAAGCTGCCGCCCGCCCCGTACGGCATCGAGGACCTGCCCTCCGACCAGGCCCGCCGCCCGGTCGTCGTCGACTTCGCGACCTTCGGGCACCTGATGATCGGCGGCGCCCCGCGCAGCGGCCGCTCCCAGGTGCTGCGGACCATCGCGGGCTCGCTGGCCCGCACCCACTCCACCGCCGACGTCCACCTCTACGGCATCGACTGCGGCAACGGCGCCCTGAACGCGCTGACCCGGCTGCCGCACTGCGGCGCGGTCGTCAGCCGCAACCAGACCGAGCGGGTGGTCCGGCTCGTCAACCGGCTCAAGGGCGAGATGGACCGCCGCCAGAACCTGCTGGCCGACAAGGGCTTCGCCGACATCGGCGAGCAGCGGGCCGCGGTGACCGAGGACGAGCGGCTGCCGCACATCGTGGTGCTCCTCGACCGCTGGGAGGGCTGGGTGCCGACCCTCGGAGAGGTGGACCACGGTGCGCTGACCGACGAGTTGCAGACGATGATGCGCGAGGGCGCGAGCATCGGCATCCACCTGGTCCTGACCGGTGACCGCACCCTCCTCGTGGGCCGCATCGCGACGCTCACCGAGGACAAGTACGGCCTGCGCCTCGCCGACCGCAGCGACTTCGCCTCGCTCGGCATCCCGGCCCGCAAGGTCCCCGAGGAGATCCCGCCGGGCCGCGCGTTCCGCAACGAGGCCGGTACGGAGACGCAGTTCGCGCTGCTCTCCGAGGACACCACCGGGCAGGGCCAGGCGGCGGCGATCACCGCGATCGGCGAGGCCGCGGCGGCCCGCGACGCCGAAGTGCCGCGCGCCCGGCGCCCGTTCCGCGTCGACAGCCTGCCCAGCCGGATCACCTTCCCCGAGGCCTGGGAGCTGCGCGACCCGGAGGCGTCCCGCTCCAGGCTGTGGGCGCTGATCGGCATCGGCGGCGACGAGATCGTCGGCTTCGGCCCCGATCTCGCCGACGGCGTACCGTCGTTCGTCATCGCGGGGCCCGCCAAGTCCGGCCGCTCCACCGTCCTGATGAACGTCGCCCAGTCGCTCCTCGCCCAGGGCACCCGCCTGGTCGTCGCCGCGCCCCGCCAGTCGCCGATGCGGCAACTGGACGGCGCGGACGGCGTACTGAAGGTCTTCACCGGCGACGACATCGACGAGGACGAGTTCGAGGAGCTGATCGACCAGGCCAGCCCGGAGGAGCCGATCGCCGTCCTGATCGACGACGGCGAGATCCTGGAGGACTGCGACGCCGAGAGCCAGATGAAGAAGATCGTCTCCCGGGGTGCCGAACGCGGCCTCGCCCTCGTCATCGCCGGTGACGAGGAGGACGTGTGCAGCGGCTTCTCCGGCTGGCAGGTCGACGCCAAGAAGGCCCGCCGCGGCATCCTGCTCTCCCCGCAGGAGTCCTCCAGCGGCGACCTCATCGGCCTGCGCGTCTCCCGCGCCATGGTCGGCGGCCCGGTGGCGCCGGGCAAGGGCATGCTGCACCTCGGCGACGGGGAGCTGCGCACGGTGGTCGTGCCGGGGTGAGCACCGGCCGGCCGGGGAGCCGGGACGCGAGGGCGGGCGTGGTCACCGGACCTTCGACAACCGCGCCTTCGGCCGCCCGGAGTCCTCGCTGTCGGACGCGTACTGGAGGTCGTCGCCGACCGGGGTGAGGACGACGGTGTGGCGGGCCTGGTTGCAGACGTCGCGGTTGCCCTCGGCACCGACGGCGCTCGCGACGACCTGCTTCTGGGTCACCTTCTTCAGGGTCAGTACGTCGTCGCAGGTGCCGCCGAAGAGGTCGGTGTGGCGCAGGGTGCCCAGCTGGGCGCCGACCGCGGCCTCGCGGACGGTCAGGCGGAAGGTGCCGAGGGGCAGGTTGCCCTCGACCGCGACGGCCTGGCCCTCCCAGGTGCCCAGGTAGCGGCCGGGGACGGGGGCGGGCTCGGCGTCCCCGCCGGAACCGGGCTCCGACGGCGCGGTCGCCGACGGGCCGCGGCCGCCGTCGTCGGCGTTGTCGTCGCTGCCGCCGCCCGGCAGCAGGTCGAGGACGAGGACCGACCCGACCGTCACCGCGGCCATCGCCCCGGCCACCGCGAGGGCCACCGTGCAGCTGATCCGGCGGCCGCGCCGTCCCTCGCCCTCCCGGGTGGAGGTGGCCGCGACGGAGACGGACAGTTTGCCGGGAGCGGGAGACGGAGGGCGGTCAGCGTCGCGCGGACCCGGCACGTTCGCTGCCGGGCCCGAGGGCGCCACCGTCGGCGTGGGCATCACCGGCGCCGGCCCGAAGACGCCGGGGTCCGCCGCACCGCCGTTCGCGTCCGGCGCTCCGACCGACGGGCTGCTGAAGCCGACGGGCCCCGACACCGGCCCCGGCGACGACGCGTCCGCCGCCTCCAGGTTCAGCAGCTGTACGGCGCTCCGGCTGACCCGCTCCACCAGCGCCCCCGGCAGCCAGCCGCCGGTCACCAGGCGGGCCGCGCCCTCGGGGGCCAGGCGCCGGGCGACCTCGCCGGGGGCCGGGCGGGCGGCCGGGTCCTTGGCCAGGCAGGCCGCGACCAGGTCACGCAGGTCCCCGTCCAGGGCGTCGAGCCGGGGCTCCTCGTGGACGACCTTGTAGAGCAGCGCGGCCGAGGAGTCCCCCGGGAAGGGCGGCGTGCCCGTCGCCGCGAACGCGAGGACGGCACCCAGCGAGAACACGTCCGCCGCGCCCGTCACGCCCTTGCCGAGGATCTGCTCGGGCGACATGTAGCCGGGCGAGCCGACCGAGACGCCGGTGGACGTCAGGGAGGCGGTGCTGTCCGTGGCGCGGGCGATGCCGAAGTCGATCAGGAGGGGGCCGTCGAGGGTGAGCAGGACGTTGGAGGGCTTCACGTCCCGGTGGACGAGACCCAGCTCGTGCACCGCGGCCAGCGCCTCGCCCAGGCCCGCGCCGAGCGCCCGTACCGAGTGGACGGGCAGCGGGCCGCCGTCCGCGACGGCCGCCGTGAGGGACGGGCCGGCCGCGTAGGCCGTGGCGACCCACGGCACCCGGGCCTCGGGGTCCGCGTCCAGTACGGGCGCGGTCCAGGCGCCGCCCACCCTGCGCGCGGCGTCCACCTCGCGCCGGAACCGGGCCCGGAACTCCTCGTCCAGCGCGAAGTGCGGGTGCACGATCTTCACGGCGACCGTGCGGCCACCGGCGCTGCGGCCCAGGTAGACCCGGCCCATGCCGCCGGATCCCAGCCGGCCGAGCAGCCGGTAGGGACCCACGACGGTGGGCTCGTCGACTTCGAGCGGCCGCATGGCGTCCACCCCTCCCCCGTAGCAGGTACGCCAGTCCCTGGGAGCAGGGTAGTGGGCGGCCCCGCGCGGGGTCCGGCGCGGATCAGGGGCGCAGCAGCTCCACGTTCACGTCCGCCGGGAAGCCCGTGGTGGGGCCGACCCGGCGGGCGAACTCGGTGACCGCCTCCAGCTGCGGGGCGCCGAAGCGGAAGTCGAGGGTGGTGAAGTACTTCGCGAGGGTCTGCTCGTCGAAGGCCTCCCAGCGGGCCGCCTGCTCGGCGACCTTGTCGACCTCCTCCAGGGAGAGGTTGCGGGAGGCGAGGAACGCCTCGTGCACCTTGCGCGTGAGCACCGGCTCCCGCTCCGCGTACTCCCGGCGCGCCGCCCAGACCGCGAAGACGAACGGCAGGCCGGTCCACTCCTTCCACAGCGCGCCGAGGTCGTGCACGTCGAGGCCGTAGCGCGGGCCGTCGATCATGTTGGCGCGCAGGGCCGCGTCACCGATCAGGACGGCCGCGTCCGCCTCCTGCATCATCAGGCTCAGGTCCGGCGGGCACGTGTAGTAGTCGGGCTGGACGCCGAAGCGCTCGGCGAGCAGGAGCTGGGCGAGGCGTACGGAGGTGCGCGAGGTCGAGCCGAGGGCGACCCGGGCACCGTCCAGGCGGTCCAGCGGGACCTGCGAGACGATCACGCAGGACATCACCGGCCCGTCGCACCCGACGGCGATGTCGGGGAAGGCGACGAGGTCGTCGGCGTTCTTGAGGAATTCGACCAGGGTGACGGGACCGATGTCGAGATCACCGCGCACCAGCTGCTCGCTGAGCTTCTCCGGGGTGTCCTTCGTCAGCTCGAAGTCGAGGAGCGTGCCTGTTCTCGCGAGCCCCCAGTACAGGGGCAGGCAGTTCAGGAACTGGATGTGGCCGACGCGCGGCCGGGTGCGAGAATTGTCCACATCGCGAGGCTAGACCTCCCCCCGGATCCGTCCGCCGCCGCCCCCCGGCGTCAGCCGAACGGCGCAAGTGTTCAAACGTCCGGGTGAAGTGATCTTGACCTCTGTTGCGCCGGGGTGGCCGCGTGCTAGGCTCACAGCAAGTTGCAGTTTGGTTTCCCTTGCAGTACAGAGCCTGCGGAGCATGTGACCGCGGGCTCTCGTCGTTCTCAGACGTATGCAGTTGTGCGGAATTCCCGTCTTCACATTTGCTGGTTCTGGAGCAGGGCAACCCTTTGGGCCCAAGGAGGGCTTATGGCTACCGGAACCGTGAAGTGGTTCAACGCCGAAAAGGGCTTTGGTTTCATCGCCCAGGAAGGCGGCGGCCCGGACGTCTTCGTCCACTACTCCGCGATCAACGCTCAGGGATTCCGTTCCCTCGAGGAGAACCAGCAGGTGTCCTTCGACGTCACGCAGGGTCCGAAGGGCCCGCAGGCGGAGAACGTCACTCCTGTCTGATTGACAGCAGTACCCAAGGAGCCCCGCGCCGTTACGGCGACGGGGCTCCTGCCCTTTCCGGGCCGTCCGGGCCGGCTGTCGGTGCCCGCCGCTAGGGTCCCGCCATGACCGACGCCGCCTTCGTGACCACCACCCGGACGTTCTACGACGCCATCGCCGAGGACTACGCCGACCACCACCGCTCCACAGGGGCCGGCACCGCGCTCGACCGCGCCCTCATGGCCGCCTTCGCCGAGCTGGTGGGGCCGGACGGGGAGGTGGCCGACCTCGGCTGCGGGCCCGGTCGGGGCACCGCGCACCTCGCCTCGCTGGGCCTGCGGGTCTTCGGCCTGGACCTGTCCGCGTCCATGCTCGCGATCGCGCGCCGCGAGAACCCGGGGCTGCGGTTCGAGCAGGGTTCGATGCTGGAGCTGGACCTGCCCGACGGTGCCCTCGCGGGGGCCGTCTCCTGGTACTCGTCGATCCACACCCCGGCCGAGCGGCTGCCGGACCTCTTCGGGGAGATCCGGCGCGTGCTGGCCCCGGGCGGGCATCTGCTGCTCGGCTTCCAGGTCGGCGACGAGCCGAGCCTGCTCGACCGCCCGTTCGGCCACCCGGTCGCCCTGGAGTTCGAGCGGCGGAGGCCGGAGGCGATGGCCGGGCTGCTGGAGCGGGCCGGGTTCACCGTGCTGTCGCGGACGGTGCGCGTACAGGAGGCGGACACCTCCGCGAAGGTCCCGCAGGCCTGCCTGATCGCCCGCCGCCAGGGCCTGTCCGGCGGATCAGGTCGCAGGAACGGGGCGGCACCTGATCAGCGCAGGTGAGCGGGGCTGGTGCGTCCGGCTGCAAGGCGGAGGAGGGCGACAACGCGCTGGGGTCCCCCGCGCGAGCAAAGCCGGGCGTGGGGGAGTCGGCAACCGGCGACTACGCCGCGAATGGGCGTGCCAGACCCCGCCTCTGCGGCATGATCCGCCGGACAGGCCCTGGGGCGGATGCGCGGTCTACGTGTCGTACAGCCCCTCCACCGCGCCCGCGAAGTCCCGCATGATCACCTCTCGGCGCAGCTTCATCGAGGGGGTCAGGTGGCCCTCCCACTCCGTGAAGTCCCTCGGCAGGACGGCGAAGCGGCGGATGGACTCCGGGCGGGAGACCAGCTTGTTGGCCTCGTCGACCGCGCGCTGGAGGATCGCCAGCACCTCCTCGTCGTCGGTGAGCAGCTCCGGCGGCACCGGGTGCTTGCCGTTCATGCGGCGCCAGTGGGTGACGCCGTCGGGGTCGAGGGTGAACAGGGCGGAGACGTAGGGGCGGCGGTCGCCCAGGACGATGCACTGGGAGATGAGGGGGTGGGAGCGCAGCCAGTTCTCCAGCGGGGCCGGGGCCACGCTCTTGCCGCCCGCGGTGATCAGCAGTTCCTTCTTGCGGCCGGTGATCGTCAGGTAGCCCTCGTCGTCCAGGCTGCCGATGTCGCCGGTGGCGAACCAGCCGTCGGGGGCGGCCGGGACGACGCCGCCCGCCTGCGGCTCCCAGTAGCCGTGCAGGACCTGCTCGCCGGCGACGAGGATCTCGCCGTCGGCGGCGATGCGGATACGGGTGCCGGGCAGCGGCCAGCCGACCGTGCCGAGGCGCGGCTTGAGCGGGGGCGTGACCGTGGCCGCGGCCGTGGTCTCGGTGAGGCCGTACCCCTCGAAGATCTCGATGCCGGCGCCGGCGTAGAAGGCGGCGAGGCGGCGGCCGAGCGGGGAGCCGCCGCAGATGGCGTACTTGACCTGGCCGCCCATGGCGTTGCGGATCTTGCGGTAGACGAGGGGGTCGTAGAAGGCGCGGGCGGTCTTCAGGCCGCGGCCGGGACCGCCGCCCGTGCCGGTCTGGTGGGCCTCCCGGGCCTCGCCGTAGCGCACGGCCACCGAGGCGGCGCGGTCGAAGGCGGAGGCGCGGCCGCCGGACTCGGCCTTGGCGCGGGCGCTGTTGTAGATCTTCTCCAGCATGTACGGGATGGTCAGCAGGCAGGTCGGGCGGAAGGCGGCGAGGTCGGGGAGCAGGTCCTCCGGCTTCAGGCTCGGGGCGTGGCCGAGGCGGACCCGGGCGCGGACGCAGGCGACGGCGACCATGCGGCCGAAGACGTGGGACATCGGCAGGAAGAGCAGGATCGAGGGCTCCTCGCCGGTCTCCGCCTTGAAGACGGGGTAGAGCAGCTCGATCGCGTTGTCCACCTCGGCGAAGAAGTTGCCGTGGGTGAGCACACAGCCCTTGGGGCGGCCGGTGGTGCCGGAGGTGTAGATGAGGGTGGCGAGAGTGCTGGGACCCAGCATGCCGCGCCGCACCTCGACCTCCGCGTCCGGCACCTGCGCGCCCAGCTCCGCCAGCCGCTCCACGTGCCCCTTCTCCATGACCCACAGGTGCTGGAGATCGGGGAAGCGGTCCAGCTCGGGGCCGAGGGCGGCGGCCTGCGCGGTGGTCTCGGTGACGAGGGTGACCGCGCCGGAGTCCTGGAGGATCCAGCGGGTCTGGAAGAGGGAGGAGGTCGGGTAGACCGGGACGGTGACCAGGCCGGCAGCCCACGCGGCGAAGTCCAGCAGTGTCCACTCGTACGTCGTCCGCGCCATGATCGCGATGCGGTCGCCCGGCATCAGGCCCTCCGCGATCAGGCCCTTGGCCACGGCGTGTACCTGGTCGGCGAAGTCCGCCGCCGTCACGTCGGACCAGTCGCCGTCCGCCGAGCGGCGGCTGAGGACCACCTGGCCGGGGACGGCCGCCGCGTTGTCGAAGGGCAGGTCGGCGAGGGACCCGCGGCGCACCGGCGGGGCGAACGGCGGTACGTAGGCCTCCCGTACGGCGCCGTCCAGCCGCCGCGTCTCGGGCGCCACCAGGGTGGGGCCGGGCGAGTCGGCGTAGGCGGCGGATGCGGCGAAGGAGGGAAGCGGGGTGGACACGGGCGGCTCCTGGGACGTGCAGCGGCGACACCGCTCTGCGGTCGGTGCTCTGCTGCATGACGTACGTGCCTCGCGCGCCGAGGCGTTCATCGCCGGTACCGGGCAGGCGGGGTTACCGGCGGTCAGTCTCGGGATCGTACGGGGCTCGCGTGGGGAGTTGGTGCGCGTTCGGGGATGGTCCGGCGCCGGGGGTGTGCAGTCTCGGGGGTTACCTGAGGGTAGGTCACGTTCGTTCCAGAATGGCCGTCACACCCTGGCCGCCCGCCGCGCAGACCGAGATCAGTCCGCGCCCCGGGCCCTCCCGTTCGGCGAGCAGGGTGGCCAGGGTCGCCACGACTCGGGCGCCGGTCGCGGCGAAGGGGTGGCCGGTGGCGAGGGAGGAGCCGGCCGCGTTCAGCCGGGCCCGGTCGACCGGGGCGAGACCGCGCTTCTCCCAGGCCGCCAGCGTGGCCAGCACCTGGGACGCGAACGCCTCGTGGATCTCGACGAGGTCGAAGTCCTCGATGCCCAGCCCCGCGCGCTCCAGCATGCGCGGGACCGCGTACGCCGGGGCCATCAGCAGCCCGTCCTCGCCGCCGGCCGCGTCGCCGCCGACGAAGTCCACGGCCGCCGTCTCGTACGCCGTCAGATACGCCAGCGGTTCGAGGCCCCTGGCCTCGGCCCACTCCTCGCTCGCCAGCAGCACGGTGGCCGCGCCGTCGGTCAGGGGCGTGGAGTTGCCCGCCGTCATGGTCGGTTCGGCGCCGGAGAGCCCGAACACCGGCTTCAGCGCGGCCAGTTTCTCCACCGTCGAGCCCGGGCGCAGGTTCTGGTCGCGGGCCAGGCCGCGGAAGGGGACCACGAGGTCCTGGAACAGGCCGCGTTCGTAGGCCGCCGCAAGCCGCTGGTGGCTGGTCGCGGCCAGCTCGTCCTGGGCCTCGCGGGCGATGCCCCAGACCCGGGCGGTGACCGCGGCGTGCTCGCCCATCGAGAGGCCGGTGCGCGGCTCGGCGTTGCGCGGGATGTCGGGGACCAGGTGGCCGGGGCGGATCCTCGCCAGCGCCTTCGCCCGGCCGCCGAGGGACTTCGCGCGGCGGGCCTCCAACAGGATGCGGCGCAGTCGGTCGTTGACGCCGAGCGGGGCGTCGCTCGCCGTGTCCGCGCCGCCCGCGATCGCCGACTCGGTCTGCCCGAGGGCGATCTTGTTGGCGGCGGCGATCACGGCCTGGAGCCCGGTGCCGCAGGCCTGCTGGATGTCGTACGCCGGGGTGCGCGGGTCGAGCGCCGAGCCGAGGACCGTCTCGCGGGCGAGGTTGAAGTCGCGGCTGTGCTTGAGGACCGCGCCGGCCACGAACTCGCCGACGGCGCCGGGATCCTGGAGGCCGTAGCGGCCGGCCAGGCCGTCGAGGGCCGCGGTGAGCATCTCCTGGTTGGACGCGGTGGCGTAGGGCCCGTCGGAGCGGGCGAAGGGGACGCGGGCGCCGCCGATGACCGCGACGCGGCGCGCGGGCTGCGCTGCCAGAGGGCTCATCTCGACCTGCTCCTCACCCGTGACGTAGGCTTACCTCCGGTAACCTTACTCCAGAGTAAGCACATGTGGATATGTCCACGTGGGTATGACCAAGGGCTTGGGGAGACAGGACATGGCCGACCGCTATCTCAGCTTCACCGGCACCGCGCCCGGCCGCTTCCTCACCCGGCGACTGGGGCTGCCGCAACCCGCCCCGCTGGAACGCGGCGCCTTCTCCGGCGGCCTGCTGCACCTCACCGCCGGCAAGACCGTCCACGACCTCGCGCCCGTCCTCGCCCGCACCGGCCTCGGCCCGGACGACACCGGCCGCCCCGCCGCCGTCGTCCTCGACGCCACCGGAGTGCGGGACGTCGACGCGCTCGCCGAGGTGCACGCCGCGCTGCACCCCGTCGTACGGTCCGTCGCGACGAGCGGACGAGTGGTGGTGCTCGGCACCCCGCCCGACCCGGCCGACCACCACCAGGCCGCCGTCCAGCAGGCGTTGGAGGGCTTCACCCGCTCACTCGGCAAGGAGATCGGGCGCGGCAGGACGGTCAACCTCGTCCGGCTCGCCGACGCCGCCCACGCCGACGCCGCCGAGTCCACCCTCCGCTTCCTCCTCTCCCCCGCCTCCGCCTACGTCAGCGGGCAGGTCGTCGAGGTCGGCGAGCCGGGCGTCACCAGCACCCCGGACGACTGGGAACTCCCGCTGGCCGGACGCACCGCACTCGTCACCGGCGCCGCCCGCGGCATCGGCGCCGCCGTCGCCCGGACACTGGCCGGACAGGGCGCCCAGGTCGTCGTCCTCGACGTACCGCAGGCCGAGGACGAGGCACGCCGGGCCGCGGAACGCCTCGGCGGCACCGCCCTCCCGCTCGACATCACGGCCGGCGACGCGGGCGAGCGCATCGCCGCCGCCGTGCCCGGCGGCATCGACGTCCTCGTCCACAACGCCGGCATCACCCGCGACCGGCGCCTGGCCAACATGCCCGCCGAGCGCTGGAGTTCCGTCCTCGACGTCAACCTCGCGAGCGTGCTGCGCACCACGGACGCGCTGCTCGCCGCGGGCGCCGTCAACCGGGGCGGGCGGATCGTGGCGACGGCCTCCATCGCCGGGCTCGCGGGCAACGCGGGCCAGACCAACTACGGCGCGAGCAAGGCGGGGATCGCCGGCCTGGTCCGCTCGCTCGCGCCGCGCGCGCTGGCCGGGCACGGGGTGACGGTGAACGCGGTGGCGCCCGGGTTCATCGAGACGAGGATGACCGCGGCCGTCCCGCTCTTCATCCGCGAGGCGGGCCGGCGCATGAACTCCCTCGCCCAGGGCGGCCTGCCGGTCGACGTCGCCGAGACCACCGCCTGGCTCGCCCACCCGGCCTCCGGCGCGGTCAACGGCCAGGTCGTCCGGGTCTGCGGCCAGAGCCTGCTGGGGGCGTGATGACCACCGCGCAGCCCACGACCACGACCCTGACCGGGCCACCCGCCCTCGCGCCGCTGCTCGCCCGCGGTGCCCTGCTGTCACCCCTCAAGCGGCCCCGCCCGGACGCGGACCTCCCCCGCACCCGGCTGGTCCTGCCCGGCCAGCGCGTGGACCTGGCGCGGCTGGCGGCGTACGAGCGGGTGTGCGGCTTCCCCACCGGGGAGGACGCGCTTCCGGTGACGTACCCGCACGTCCTGGGCTTCCCGCTCGCCATGCGCCTGATGAGCGGCCGGGACTTCCCGCTCCCGCTGCTCGGGCTCGTCCACACGTCGATCGCCATCACCCGGTACGCCGTCATGCCCACGACCGCCGCGTACGAACTCACCACGTACGTCGAGGGCCTGGCCCCGCACCACCGCGGCACCGAGGCCACGGTGGCGACGGAGGTCCGGGCCGGCGGGGAGCCGGTGTGGGAGTCACGCAGCACCTACCTGGCCCGGCACGGGGATGCGAGGTCCTCCGGCCGGGAAAACGGGCCGCCCACCCCGGCCTCCGCCGGTCCCAGCAGCGCTCCCCACCGCGAGTGGCGCCTCGCCGGTGACGTCGGACGGCGCTACGGTGCCGCCTCCGGGGACCGCAACCCCATCCACCTGCACCCCCTCACCGCCCGCCTCTTCGGCTTCCCTCGGGCCATCGCGCACGGCATGTGGACCGTGGCCCGCTGTCTCGCCGAGCACGGGACACCGGACGCGACGACGGTGCGGGCGGAGTTCCGGGCGCCGGTACTGCTGCCGGGGACGGTGACGTACGGGGCCGAGGCCGGCCGCTTCGAGCTGCGCGGCGACTCCGGGCGACGGCTGCACCTGTCCGGCGAGGTGCGGCCCTACCCGGCGGCCTGAGCCAGCGGCTCCGGTCCGGCGTCCTCGGGCTCGGACCAGGGGCGGCCCGCCATCAGGTCGCCCAGGCCCGCCCAGGCGAAGTTCATCAGGGTCGCCGCCGCCTGCCTCGCGGTGACGCCCTCGGTGGCGCCCGCCCAGTCGGCGAGCGACTCGGCGGCACCGACCAGCGCCTCGGCGAGCCCGGCGACCTCGCCCTCGGGCAGATGCGGATCGCGGTGCGCGTCCCGCGCCGCCGCCGCGATGAGCTGCGTCACGAACGCGACGATCTCCTCGCGCATCGCCGCCACCTCGGCAGCGAACCGCTCACCATGGGTACGGGCGTGCAGGTGCAGCACCCGCCACGCGTCCGGAAACCGCGCGGTGTGCGTGAAGAACGCCCGCAGCCCCGACCACAGTTGCCCGTCGGCGGACAGCCCCGGCCGCACACCGGCCCGGACCGCCTCGGTGAGCGCGCGGGCCTCGCGCCTGATGCACGCGGTGAACAGGTCGTCCTTCGAGTTCAGGTACAGGTACACCAGCGGCTTGGAGACACCCGCCAGTTCGGCGATCTCGTCCATCGACGCCGCCATGTACCCGCGCTGTCCGAAGACGCGCACGGCGGCGTCCAGCATCTGCTGCTCACGCACCGCACGCGGCATCCGCTTGGTCTTCCCGGCACCCATGCGCATCAGCGTACGGTCCGCGCGGCGGTGATCAGGACGCCACCGCCGCGCACTCCGCGCCGTCGAGCCCGCGCGGCACGACGGAGGACGCCCCGCGCCGAGTGCCGGCGCGGGGCGTCCTGTGTCGGGTGGGCCAGTGCTCAGGCGGCGGCCGGGACCGGCTCCGGTGCCTGCTTCTCGCGCTCCGGTTCGTCGATCGGCGAGGTGTGCGCGTGGTCGTAGGCCTTGCGGTCGAGGATGCCCTCGCGGGCCGAGACGATGACCGGGACCAGCGCCTGTCCGGCGACGTTCGTCGCGGTGCGCATCATGTCCAGGATCGGGTCGATGGCCAGGAGCAGGCCGACGCCCTCCATGGGCAGGCCCAGGGTGGAGAGGGTCAGGGTCAGCATGACCGTGGCGCCGGTGAGGCCGGCCGTGGCAGCGGAGCCGACCACCGAGACGAAGGCGATCAGCAGGTAGTCGCCGATGCCGAGCTGGATGTCGAAGATCTGCGCGACGAAGATCGCGGCGATCGCCGGGTAGATCGCGGCGCAGCCGTCCATCTTGGTGGTCGCGCCGAACGGCACGGCGAAGGACGCGTACTCCTTCGGGACCCCGAGGCGCTCGGTGACCTTCTGGGTCAGCGGCATGGTGCCGACCGAGGAGCGGGAGACGAAGGCCAACTGGATCGCGGGCCAGGCGCCCTTGAAGAACTGGATCGGGCTGGCCTTGGCGACGGTGGCGAGCAGCACCGGGTAGACCACGAACATCACGATGGCGCAGCCGACGTAGATGTCGGCGGTGAAGGTGGCGTACTTGCCGATCAGGTCCCAGCCGTAGGTGGCGATGGCGTTGCCGATGAGGCCGACGGTGCCGAGCGGGGCGAGGCGGATGACCCACCACAGGGCCTTCTGGAGGAGTTCGAGGATCGACTCGCTCAGGTTGAGGATCGGCTGGGCCTTCTCGCCGAGCTGGAGGGCGGCGATGCCGGCGACGGCGGCCATGAAGACGATCTGGAGGACGTTCAGCTCGGTGAACGGGGTGATGACGTCCGTCGGCACGATGCCGGTCAGGAAGTCGATCCAGGACCCGGTGTTCTCGGGCTTGGCGCCGTCGGCCGGGGTGAGGCCGGTGCCGGCGCCGGGGTTGGTGACCAGGCCGATGACGAGGCCGATGGCCACCGCGATCAGTGAGGTGATCATGAACCAGAGGAGGGTGCGGGACGCGAGGCGGGCCGCGTTGTTGACCTTCCGCAGGTTGGTGATCGACACCAGGATCGCGAAGAAGACGAGCGGTGCGACGGCCAGCTTCAGCAGGCCGATGAAGGTGTCACCGACCTTCTCCAGGGTGGTGACCAGCCAGGATATGTCCTGGCTGCGGGCCAGCCAGCCCAGCAGGACGCCGAGCACGAGGCCGGCGAGTATCTGGGCCCAGAAGGGCACCTTGAAGTACTTCGTGACTGACGACACTGAAGACTCTGAAGTCTCTGAAGACACGGACATGCTCCGTAGGGGGACGGGACGCGGGGACGGACGCGCTGGACTGACGTGGAGAACGACGGATGGGGGAGAACGTCAGGGGCGACAGTTCGCGGACGCGCACCGACAGAGGTCCACGTGCAGGCGCGCCACGAGCCCGAGGCTCGGCGGTGTGGCGGGCGCGGCTGCTTGCTTCATGCACACGACTTTAACACCCATACTTTGGGACACTCAAAGCCTATCTTTGAGAGGCTGAAGTCCACTATCGCCCGCAAAACGCAAAGCGCCCCGGTTTCCTGTGAATCAGGAGACCGGGGCGTGCGCGTGGTGTTGCGCGTGGTGTGACGGACGTTACGAGGTCTGCTCCCGCGTCCGCGCCTGCGCCCGCGCGGAGTCGTCGGCGAGGTCCTCCTGGCCGCGGTTGGCCTCCAGGTTGGCCTTCATGCGGTCCACCCGGCCGACGACCTGGACGGAGGCCCGGTCCCGCTCCTTGCGCAGCGCGACGTAGCTGATGGGGGCCGAGATCAGCAGGGCGAGCAGGATGACCCACATGCCGTTGGAGTCACCGAGGCCGCGCGGGAGCGCGCCGGCGTAGACGAGGCCCCAGACGACCATGAGGCAGGCCACGAAGATCCCGAGCCGCATCAGCGTGTACCGGAGCATCTCAATCCACTCTTCCGTTTCTGGCACAAAGAGGCACTGCCCAGTGAAGCATGCCGGGGTACGCGTCCCGCAGGGGGGTGGAGTCAGGCCAGTGGCAGGAGGAGGAAGATGTCGTCGCGGTCGTCGCCCGGGGCCACCCGGATCGCGCCGGGCACCCGGCCGACCTCCTTGTAGCCGCAGGACTCGTAGAACCGCTCCAGGCCGAGGCCGCCGCGGCAGGTGAGGCGTATCGCCTCGATGCCGTCGACGGTGCGGGCCGCGTCCGCGGCGGCGGTCATCAGGTCCCGGCCGTAGCCCCGGCCCTGGTGGCGCGGGTGGACCATCACCGTGTAGAGCCACAGCCAGTGACCCATCAGCCGGTGCGTGTTCAGGGCGAGGAACGCGGTGGCGGCCACCTGCCCCTCGGCGTCGTGTCCGACGAGGAGGCGGGTGCGGCCCTCGGCCATGCCGGTCAGGTGCTTGAGCAGTTCGGGACGGATGTCCTCCCGCGTCACGGGCGGCACGAAGCCCACGGAACCGCCGGCGTTGGTGACGTCGGTCCACAGGTCGAGTACGCCGTCGCGGAGGTCGGGGGTGACGGGCGGATCGAAGGCGAAGGTAAGGGACACGGAGCCATGGTAACCATTACCTGAAAGTGCGGGCCGGATGTGGCTGGTAGCGCAGTTCCCCGCACCCCTGGCAGGGGCGCGGGGAACTGCGCGAGCAACCACCCACTCACCCGCACCCGAGAGACAACCGGAGACGTCACACCCGCATCGGCTGCGGCGACTCCCGACGTGCCGCGTCGGGCCCCTCGTACTCACGGAGGACTTCGTACCGCGTGTTCCGCTCCACCGGACGGAACCCCGCGTCGCGGATCAGGTCGAGCAGATCCTCCCGCGTCAGCTTGTTCGGCGTGCCGAAGTCGTCCGCGTCGTGGGTGATCTTGTACTCGACCACCGAGCCGTCCATGTCGTCCGCGCCGTGCTGGAGGGCCAGCTGAGCCGTCTGGACGCCGTGCATGACCCAGAAGACCTTGACGTGCGGGACGTTGTCGAAGAGGAGACGCGAGACGGCGAAGGTCTTGAGGGCCTCCGCGCCGGTCGCCATCTGCGTGCGCGCCTGGAGCCGGTTGCGGACCTTGCCGTCCTTCATGTCGACGAAGTCGTGCTGGTAGCGCAGCGGGATGAAGACCTGGAAGCCGCCGGTCTCGTCCTGGAGTTCGCGCAGGCGCAGCACGTGGTCCACGCGGTGGCGCGGTTCCTCGATGTGGCCGTAGAGCATGGTGCACGGGGTCTTCAGACCCTTCTCGTGCGCCAGACGGTGGATGCGCGACCAGTCCTCCCAGTGGGTGCGGTGGTCGACGATGTGCTGCCGCACCTCCCAGTCGAAGATCTCCGCGCCACCGCCGGTCAGGGACTCCAGACCGGCGTCGATCAGCTCGTCGAGGATGTCGGAGGCGGACATCCCGGAGATGGTCTCGAAGTGGTGGATCTCGGTGGCGGTGAACGCCTTGAGCGAGACGTCCGGCAGCGCGGCCTTCAACTCCCGCAGGGAGCGCGGGTAGTAGCGCCACGGCAGGTTCGGGTGCAGGCCGTTGACGATGTGCAGCTCGGTGAGGTTCTCGCCCTCCATCGCCTTGGCGAGCTTCACCGCCTCCTCGATGCGCATCGTGTACGCGTCCTTCTCCCCCGGCTTGCGCTGGAAGGAGCAGTACGCGCAGGAGGCGGTGCACACGTTGGTCATGTTGAGGTGGCGGTTGACGTTGAAGTGGACGACGTCGCCGTTCTTCCGCGTCCGCACCTCGTGCGCGAGGCCGCCGAGCCAGGCGAGATCGTCCGACGCGTACAGCGCGATGCCGTCCTCGCGGGTCAGCCGCTCCCCGGAGCGGACCTTCTGCTCCAGCTCCCGCTTGAGCCCGGCGTCCATGCGATACCTCTTTCTGAGACAGACTCGTAAACCGTACGCCCCCGGTGTCCGACCTGGTTGTCAGACCTCTTCGGGCAGCTCGCCCACCCGGTTCTCCCACTTCGTGGAGAGCACGATGGTGGTGCGGGTGCGGGAGACGCCCTTGGTGCCCGAGAGGCGGCGGATGATGCTCTCCAGGCCGTCCACGTCGGTGGCCCGCACCTTGAGCATGTATGAGTCGTCGCCGGCGATGAACCAGCAGTCCTCGATCTCGCTCAGGTCCTTCAGCCGCTGCGCCACGTCCTCGTGGTCGGCGGCGTCGGAGAGCGAGATGCCGATCAGGGCGATGACGCCGAGACCGAGCGAGGCGGAGTCCACGGTCGCCCGGTAGCCGGTGATGACGCCGGCCGCCTCCAGCCGGTTGATGCGGTCGGTGACGCTGGGTCCCGACAGTCCGACGAGGCGCCCCAGCTCCGCGTAGGAGGCCCGGCCGTTCTCCCTCAGGGCCTGGATGAGCTGCCTGTCCACCGCGTCCATGCGATCGAAGCCTTCCACTGAAGAGTTCTGAAGATGTGGGTAACCAACGTGTGGGGGGAGATGGTGCTCAGGTGGTGGGGCGCGCCCCGCCGAGGTCGCCGCGCCAGCGGCGGTAGAGATCGTGTCCGACCCCGGCCGCGTCGAGGACGCGTCCGGCGACGAAGTCCACCAGGTCCTGGATGTGCGTCGCGCCCGCGTAGAAGGCGGGCGAGGCCGGCACCACGCTCGCGCCCGCGTCGTCCAGGGCCACCAGGTGCCGCAGCGTCCGGCCGTCCAGCGGGGTCTCCCGCACGGCCACCACCAGCGGGCGGCGCTCCTTCAGGGTCACGCTCGCCGACCGTTGCAGCAGGTCCTTCGAGAGCCCGAGGGCGACGCCCGCGACGCAGGCCGTCGAGGCGGGCACGATCAGCATGCCCTTGACCGGGTACGACCCGGAGGACGGCCCGGCCGCGAGGTCGCCCGCGCTCCAGTGCCGTACGCCGGAGACGTCCACGTCGAAGGTGCCGGGCTTGCCGTCGGCTCCGCGGGCCAGCCATTCGCGCAGGTCGTGCCGCCAGTGGGCGTCGCGGAAGGAGATGCCGGTCTCGTCGAGCAGGGTGAGCCGCGAGGCCCGGCTGACCACCAGGTCGACGCTTTCGCCGGCGGCGAGCAGCGCGCGCAGCACGGCGGCGGCGTATGGGGTGCCGGAAGCTCCGGAGACCCCCACGATCCAAGGCGTACGCTGCACTTCTCCTGGGTTCACATCTTGAGCCTACCGGCGCGCGGAGCAGACCTCAGACGCGTCCGCCGCCGCGAGGGGCATCAGCCGCCATGTGACGTGTGCCACTCCGAGGTCTACTCCAGACCATATCGATTAGCCACCTGTCTTTCGGGTAGATGCTATGCGACGGCGTCTCTCCGCATACGGCCGAATGGCCCCCTCCAAGTGAAGGCGGCAGAAAGTACCCTCTAGGATGGGCAGGTTTCGGCACGCCAAGTGTCGGGGTGCCGCTGTCACCTAGTCGAAGGAGCGCCATGCCCACGGCCGTCGACCCCAGCCTCAACCGCCGCAAGTTGCGCCTCGCCCTCAAATCGGCCCGTGACAAGAGAGGGCTGACCCAGCGGGAGGCGGCGGACGCGCTCGAGTGGTCACTGTCGAAGGTGATCCGCATCGAGGCCGGTACTGTCAGCCTCTCCGTCACCGACTTGCGGGCCATGCTCCACGAGTACGGCGTCGAGGACCCCGAGGTCGTCGCCGATCTGGAAGAGGCGGCCCGAGGCAGCAAGGGCCAGTCGTGGTGGACGCCGTACAACGACGTCATCACCCCGCCGTTCAGCCAGTACCTGGGCTACGAGAGCGCGACGACCGATATCCGCGGCTACCACCCGAGCCTGATCCCCGGGCAGTTGCAGACCGCGGACTACATCAGCGCGCTCTTCGCGGTGGGCCGGACCCTCACCAAGGTCCAGCAGCGCGTCGACCTCCGCCTCGCCCGTCAGGAGCGGATCCTCCAGGACGACGGTCCGGCGGTGGAGATCATCCTCGACGAGGCGGCCCTGCGCCGCCAGGTGGGCGGACCGGCGGTCATGCGGCGCCAGTTGTCCTTCCTCAAGGACCTGATCACCCGGCGGAAGGCCGTGCTGCGGGCCCTGCCCCTCACCGCCGGCGCCCACGACAGCCTGGACAGCAGCTTCTTCCTGCTGGGCTTCAAGGACGACGAGGACGTGTTGTACGTGGCCGGGCCGGGCGGCGTGGCCACGATCCGTGACGACCGCGAAGCGGTCGCCCGTTACCAGGAGTGCTTCGAGGACCTGCGGACCAAGGCCCTCTCCGAGGAGGACACCGTGGCGCTGATCGACGATCTCATCGTCGGATACCACTCCACCTGACACCCGAATTCGTGCCGCCGGGGCCTGGGGGGACACTCAATGACAACGGACAAGGGGCGGAACAAGCGCCGCAAGCAGGAGGCGGGCCGCGCGGCGGCGAGCGTGGACCCCGCACGTCCTGTCACCGCCCCCGGGCCCCGTCGGCCACCGACGAGTCCATCCCTCGTCAGGCTGGTGCTCAGCAGCCGTGAGGCGTGCGGGCGCCTGCTCCGGTGGAAGAAGACCGAGGCCGACACCCGCATCCGGCGCCGCCGGGCCCATGTGAACGACGTGCTGCGCGTCGCCCGCAACGTGGCGGCGCTGGTGCTCTTCTTCTCGGGGGTGTCGGTCCTGGTGGCCTACGCCGGGATACGGATGGGGGTGCCGCCGGAGATCTGCTGGATCGGTTCCGTCACCGGCGGCCCGATGCTCGTCCGCACGTTTATCAAGCTCTTCGAGACCCTGCGTCCCGCGTTGCCGGACGCACCAGAAGATCCACCGTCCAGTGACGCGCTGTAGCCGGGGACCGCACCCACCACCAGCCCGCCGCGCCGGCCATCGCCACGAGGACGGTCAGCCAGAGGACCCCCCGTACCCACGCGTCCGCGCCCAGCAGGGAGACTCCGGCGCCGGTACCGGACGCGACCGCCCCGGTCACCAGGCAATAGCCGACGACGCCGGTGCCCCTGCCCGCCCCGTGGTCCCGCTGTTCGCTGCTCATAGCCCGTCCCGAGATGTGGTCCGAGTCCATCATGGCCGCGCCTCGTGCCGTCCCGTGCCGAGAGCCAGGAACAGGGCCAGCGCGGCCCGCCAGGCGTCGGGCGCGAACCTCAGCACCGAGGAGTGTGGCAACTTGGAATCCCGTACGCGTATCTCGTCCGGGAGAAGGGCGACCTCGCAGCAGTTCGGATCGTCGTCGTTGCTGTAGGTGCTCTTCCGCCAGTGAACCGCACCCCGGTCCTCGGTCAATGCCGCCCCCTCCCCGCACCGCACCGCACGAACCGGGCTGACGCTCCGCCGGCGCCCTGCCCGTCGGGACTCGACGCAGAACGCCACACGTCTGAAGAGTCTTACCCCCCGCCGTACCTCTTCAACAGTCGCCCTCCGGCCAGGAACGGGGCGCACCGCGGCGCACGGGAGCACTCAGACCGTGAGGCCCCGCACCAGCAGATCAAGCAGGGCGCACACGAACAGGGCGATGCCGATGAATCCGTTGACGCTGAAGAACGCCCTGTTGAGGCGGCTCAGGTCGGTGGGCCGGACGATGGTGTGCTCGTAGACGAAGGCGCCCGCGACGATCAGCAGGCCGAGCCAGAAGAGGACGCCGGCGTCGGTGGCGAGGGCGTACCAGACGAACAGCGCGGTGGTCACCGTGTGGCAGGCGCGGGCGCCCCAGATCGCCGCCGGGACGCCGAAGCGGGCCGGGACCGACTTCACGCCGACCTCGCGGTCCGTCTCGACGTCCTGGCAGGCGTAGATCAGGTCGAAGCCGCCGATCCAGATGCCGACCGCGAGGCCGAGGATCACCGCGTCCCAGGACCAGCTGCCGGTGACGGCGAGCCAGCCGCCGATCGGGCCCATCGCCTGGGCGAGGCCGAGGATCGCCTGCGGGAAGTTCGTGAACCGCTTGCCGTACGGGTAGACCACCATCGGCACGACCGCGATGGGGGCGAGGGCCAGACAGAGCGGGTTGAGCAGGGCCGCCGCGCCCAGGAAGACGGCCAGGGCGATCAGCGCGCCGGTCCAGGCGTGCCGGACCGACATCGCGCCGGTGACCAGCTCGCGGTGGGCGGTGCGCGGGTTGCGGGCGTCGATCTCGCGGTCGATGATCCGGTTGACCGCCATCGCGAAGGTGCGCAGGCCGACCATGGCGACGGTGACCAGGAGCAGCCGGCCCCAGTGGATGTTCTCGTCCCACTCGTACATCGCGGTCAGGGCGGCGATGTAGGCGAAGGGCAGGGCGAAGACCGAGTGCTCGATCATCACCAGGCGCAGGAACGCCTTGGTACGCCCCGGCTGATGCGGCAGCGCGGCGGATGCCGACGTCACAGTCCGTACTCCTTCCAGCGGCGGTCGACCTTCGCCGCCGTCTCCGGGTCGGACAGCACCATGTCCGGCCAGCCCCCGTCGCGCGTGTAGCCCTCCTCGGGCAGCTTCCGCGTCGCGTCGATGCCCGCCTTGCCGCCCCAGAACTGCTGGTAGGAGGCGTGGTCGAGGTGGTCGACCGGGCCCTCCACGACGGTCAGGTCGCGCCCGTAGTCGGTGTTGCCGAGCGCGCGCCAGGCGACCTCGTGCAGGTCGTGGACGTCGCAGTCGGAGTCCACGACCACGATCAGCTTGGTCAGGGACATCATGTGGGCGCCCCAGATGGCGTGCATGACCTTCTGGGCGTGCTTGGGATACTTCTTGTCGATCGAGACGATCGCGCAGTTGTGGAAGCCGCCGGCCTCGGGGAGGTGGTAGTCCACGATGTCCGGGACGATGATCTTGAGGAGCGGGAGGAAGAAGCGTTCCGTCGCCCGTCCCAGCGGGCCGTCCTCCGTCGGCGGGCGGCCGACCACGATCGACTGGAGGAGCGGGCGCTTCCGCATCGTCACGCAGTCGATCTTGAGGGCGGGGAACGGCTCCTGCGGGGTGTAGAAGCCGGTGTGGTCGCCGAAGGGCCCTTCGGGGAGCATCTCGCCGGGCTCCAGCCAGCCCTCGATGACGACCTCGGCCTGCGCGGGGACCTGGAGCGGGACCGTCTTGCAGTCGACCATCTCGACCCGCTTGCCCTGCAGGAAGCCGGCGAACAGGTACTCGTCGATGTCGCCGGGGAGCGGGGCGGTGGAGGCGTAGGTCACGGCGGGCGGGCAGCCGAAGGCGATGGCGACCGGCAGGCGCTCGCCGCGCCGGGCGGCGACCTGGTAGTGGTTCCGGCTGTCCTTGTGGATCTGCCAGTGCATGCCGATGGTGCGCTTGTCGTGGCGCTGGAGCCGGTACAGGCCCAGGTTCCGGATGCCCGTCTCCGGGTCCTTGGTGTGGGTGAGACCCAGGTTGAAGAAGGAGCCGCCGTCGTCCGGCCAGGTGAAGAGGGCGGGGAGCCGGTCGAGGTCGACGTCGTCGCCGGTGAGGACGGTCTCCTGGACGGGGGCGCTGCCCGGCTTCACCTTCTTCGGCGGCACGTGCGTCATCGTGCCGAGCTTCCCGAACGCCTCGCGCATCCCGACGAAGCCCTGCGGCAGCTCGGGACGGAGCAGGCCGCCGATCTTGTCGGAGATGTCGGAGTACGACTTGAGCCCGAGGGCCTTGAGCAGGCGGCGGTCGGTGCCGAAGACGTTCATCGCGAGGGGCATGTCGGAGCCCTTCACGTTCTCGAAGAGGAGGGCGGGGCCGCCGGCCTTGTTCACCCGGTCGACGATCTCCCCGACTTCCAGGTACGGGTCCACCTCGGCCTTGATGCGCTTGAGGTCGCCCTCGCGCTCCAGCGCCCTGAGCAGGGAGCGAAGATCGTCGTAAGCCATGCCGTCCAGTATCCCCGAGCCGCTACCCTGACCCTGTACCTGGGGGCCGTCACGCGTCCCCACCCCCGCTTCCGCTGGAGAGGCCCCATGCTCCGGGTGCTGATGTTCCTGATCCCCCTGGCGTTGAGCGTCTACGCGTTCATCGACTGCATCAGCACGAAGGACGAGGACGTGCGGTACATCCCCAAGCCCTTCTGGGCCATCCTCGTGCTGCTGTTCCCGCTGGTCGGGTCGGTCTCGTGGATCATCGCCGGCAAGAAGCGGCAGCCGGCGGGAGCGTCGCCCTGGGCGGGCGGCGGCCGGCGGCAGTGGGTCGCGCCGGACGACAACCCCGACTTCCTGAAGTCGCTGGGCAAGGAGCCGGACCACGGCCCGGCCGAGGACGACGCCCGCGACACGGACGGTGACGCGGACGGGGACGGCGGCAAGGACCGCGACGCCGACAAGGACGACCGCCCGGACGGCGGGCGCGGCGGGAAGTGACCCGTCACGCGCCGCGCCTCACCCCCGGGTCCAGCGCTGGAGCGCGGAGCCGTCGCAGGTCTGCATCATGAGCATGCCGCTCACCGTCGACTCCTCCATGCACCTGCCGGTGTTGGTGGCGACGACGGAGTCGCCCGGGCCCAGGCGCCACTCCTGACCGCTCTGTGAGCTGCAGACCCCGCTGTGGAGGGCGCCGTAGAAGCGGCGGGCGTTCCGTCGTAGGAGGCCCGGCCGGTCATGAAGGCGCCGGTGGCGGGGGCGGCGCCGGTGGCGTCGGTCTCCTGGACGCCGTTGACGTAGCGGCGGAGCTTGCGGGTCCGGCCGTCGCGGACTCCGGTCAGGTGGGTCCAGACGCCGTCGCCGGTCCAGCACAGGGGGCCGTCAGCGGGCGGAGTCGGCGAACTTCTCGACGGCCGCCGGGGTCACCGGGGTGAAGAGGTTGACCAGGTTGCCGTCGGGGTCACGGAACAGGAGAGCGCGGTTGCCCCAGGGCATCGTCGTGGGTTCCTTGACGAACTCCGTGACGAAGCCGCTCAGATCCCGGTGCATGGCGTCCACGTCGTCGACGAGGAACTCGATGATGACGCTCCGGTTGTCCGCCGGGTGGGCGGAGCCGGGGGCGAAGAGCGGGACGGTACGGGTGCTGCCGATCGCGAGCGTGCCGGAGGGGGTGCGCAGTTCGGCGAAGTCCTCGGTGGCCCGGTCCGCGCGCACGCCGGTGACGCGCTCGTAGAAGTCGACGAGGCGGGCGACGTCGTGCGTGATGACGCGGAGAGAGACGAGGTTCATGGGGGCCTCCTGGCCGATCGTTGCTTGCGGCCCGCTGCTTGCGGCCCGTTGCTCACGAATCGCTGCTCGCTGCTCGCTGCTTGCGTCCTCACGCTAGGAGCAATACCGGTCACAATCCGGCCGGTATCGGCGGCAGACTTGCGGGCATGTCCCGTCCCGTGTCGCGCGTACTCACCCTGCTCGAACTGCTCCAGGCCGGGGGCGTCCGGACCGTCGCCGACCTCGCCGGACGGCTGGGCGTCGCCGAGCGCACGGTGCGCCGGTACGTCGACCACCTCATCGACCTCGACGTCCCCGTGGAGTCGGTACGCGGCCGCTACGGCGGGTACCGGCTCGCCCCCGGCCACCGCATGCCGCCGCTCATGCTGACCGACGACGAGGCACTGGCCGTACTGCTGGGTCTGGTCTCCGGGCGGCGGACCGGGCTCACCGCGGCGGCGGACGCGGCGGGCGAGACGGCGGCGGCGAAGATCCGGCGGGTGCTGCCGGAGCGCCTGCGCCGCCGCCTGGACGCCGTACTGGACTCCGTCGCCTTCACGGCCCCGCCGGCCGAGTCGGCCGCCCCGGAGACCGCGGTCCTGCTCCCGGTCGCCGACGCGGTACGCCATCACCGGCCGGTGGCGATGCGGTACACCGGCGGTCGGGGCGGGGACGGCGAACGCACGCTGTACCCGTACGGGCTCGTCGCGCACGCCGGCCGCTGGTACGTGACCGGACGGGACCTCTCGGTCGGTGCCGACCGGACGTTCCGGCTGGACCGCGTCGCCGGGGTGCGGATCCTGCCCGGCTCCTTCGAACCGCCGGCCGGTCCCGACCCGGCGGAGCGGGTCCTGACGGCGCTGGCCACCGCCCCCTACCGGCACGCGGTGACGGTGTGGGTCCAGGGGACGGCCGAGGAGATCCGCACCCGGTTGCCGGGCAGCGTGGCGATCATGGGGGCGGAGGCGCCGGGACCCGGCGGGGTGAGCGGCGGGGCCGGTGCCGGGGCGGCCCGTTCGGCGCCGGAGCCGGAGACCTGGTCGCGGGTCGAGATGCGGGTCGAGCGACTGGACTGGCTGCCCGGTGTCCTCGCCTCGCTGGACCGCCCGTTCGCCGTCGAGCGGCCGGAGGAACTGCGGGATCTCGTCGCGGACTTCGCGGGCCGGCTGATGGACTCGGCCCGGCGCACCCCGCCTCACGGCTGAGGCGCCCCGCCCGCCGCGTCACAGCCAGGTCGTGGCGAGCCGGACGGTGACGGTCGCGGTGGCGAGCAGCGTGCGGTCGAGGGCGGCCTCGCGGTCCCCGAGCCGCAGGTGCGCCCCGGTCGCGCCGAGCTGGAGGACCACGAGGCCGACCGCCGCGGCCGGGCGAGCCAGGGCGCGACGCCGGTCAGTGGAGGGAGCACCGGTCCGGTCTCGCCGCCCTGGCACCGGGCTCTGCAGCCATCACAACGTGGTCGAACGCCGCTTCAACCGCGTCTACTTGGGGTCGCGGCTGAACTGTGCCGTCGACCAGCGGTAGCCGAGGAGCGTGAGGCCGAGGCACCAGGCCATGGCGATCCACCAGTTGTTGCCGATCTCGGTGCCCAGAAGGAGCCCGCGCAGCGTCTCGATGGCGGGCGTGAACGGCTGGTACTCGGCGATCGGCCGGAACCAGCCGGGCATGGTGTCGGCCGGGATGAAGGCGCTGGAGATGAGCGGCAGGAGGATCAGCGGCATGGCCATGTTGCCGGCCGCCTCGGGGTTCGGACTGGCCGCGCCCATCCCGACCGCGATCCAGGTGAGTGCCAGGGCGAACAGCGTGATCAGCCCGAACGCCGCGATCCACTCGAGTGCCGAGGCGTCCGTGGACCGGAAGCCCATCGCCACGCCGACGGCGCCGACGAGGACCACGCTCATCAAGCACTGCAGTACGCCGCCGACGACATGCCCGACGAGCAGAGAGCCCCGGTAGATCGCCATGGTGCGGAAGCGGGCGGTGAGGCCCTGGGTCATGTCCACGCAGACGGACACCGCGGCCCCGATCACGGTGCTGCCTACGGTCATCAGCAGCAGGCCGGGGACGATATAGGCGATGTAGTCGGAGCGGTCCGCGCCGCCACCACCGATTCCTACGCTCATCACGTCGCCGAAGATGTAGACGAAGAGCAGCAGCATCATGATCGGCGTGAGCAGCAGGTTCAGGGTCCCGGACGGGTAGCGCCACGCGTGCAGCAGGTTGCGCCGCAGCATGGTGTTCGAGTCGCGGACAACGTCGGAGAGGGAGCTCATCGGGCGGTCTCCATGAACTGGTCGGGGACGTTGGCGGGGCCGGTGAGGGCGAAGAACACGTCGTCCAGGTCGGGGGTGTGCACGGTCAGCTCGTCGGCCTCGATCCCGGCCGAGTCGAGCCGGTCGAGGACGGAGCGCAGCGCGCGCTGGCTGCCGTCGCTGGGCATCTGCAGCGACAGCGCCTCGTCGTTGCGGGTGACGTCGCGCAGTGCGACGACGGCGCTCCGGTACGCGGAGGGGTCGGCGAAGCGGAGTGTGACGTGGCCGCCGGGAATGAGCCGCTTGAGCTGCTCGGCGGTGCCCTCGGCGACGATCCTGCCGTCGTTCAGCACAGCGATGCGGTCCGCGAGTTCGTCTGCCTCCTCCAGGTACTGGGTGGTCAGGAAGACGGTGACGCCACCCGTGACCAGCTCGCGGATGATCTGCCACATGTTGTGGCGGCTGCGCGGGTCGAGGCCGGTGGTCGGCTCGTCGAGGAAGATGATCCGGGGGTCGCCGACCAGCGTCATGGCGATGTCGAGGCGCCGCCTCATGCCGCCGGAGTAGCTCTGGGCGGGCTTCTTGGCGGCCTCCACCAGGTCGAACCGCTCCAGCAGTTCGGCGGCGACCCGCCGTCCGTCGCGCTTGGACAGGTGGTGCAGGTCCGCCATGAGGAGCATGTTCTCCTCGCCGGTGATCAGCCCGTCCACGGCCGAGAACTGGCCGGTGACCCCGATTGCCGCCCGCACCCCGGCGGGTGCCTCGGCGAGGTCGTGGCCCGCGACCTGGGCCTGCCCGCCGTCGGCGGTGACGAGCGTGGACAGGATCTTCACGACGGTGGTCTTGCCGGCACCGTTCGGGCCGAGCAGCGCGAATACGGACCCGGCCGGGATGCGCAGATCGATCCCGTCGAGCACGACCTTGTCGCCGTACGACTTGCGCAGGCCGACGGCGGAGACAGCGGCGGGCGCGTGCAGTTCGCCGCCCGGAATGGATGTGGACATGACAGAAGAAGGCACGGGCCCTCCCGTTCGAAGGATGACTCGAGGAATGACTCGAAGAATGAAGGGGGGTGAAAACGACGGAGAGCTGGGTTGAGTGGAGCGAGAGCCCGTCAGGCGCCGACGGGCGGCACCCACTCCACGATCTGGATCACCACACCGTTGGGGTCGAGGAGTTGCAGCACCCATTCACCCCACGGCTCCTGGCGCAAGGGCATCAGGATCCGGGCGCCCTCCCGCCGCAGCCGCTCGTGTTCGGCTGCCAGGTCGGTGACCGCGAAGGACACCATCACTTCGGCGTGCGCTGCGGGCTCCCGCTCCGGATGCGGCTGCGTGTCGCATCGGTCGCGTCGCCGAACGACGAGGTCGGTGGCCGCGTCGTCGCGTGAGAGGTGGATGACGTCGTCGGCCACCAGCACCTCCCGGAACCCCAGATGGCTGGTGAAGAACCGGCTCGACGCCTCCGGGTGGCCGACGGTCAGCAGCACCGCCGACGCGATGATGTTCATCCGCTGGGTTCCTTCCGCGTTGCCCGCCGCCGTCACGGTCAAGCATCGACGCTGTCGACGGGCGCATCAACGACGTATCGTGCAACGTCGGTTAACACAGCGGTTCACGATCGGGGGCGGCGGGCGTGGAGCTGCGGGAGATACAGATCTTCCTGGCCTTGGCGGAGGAGCTGCATTTCGGCCGGACGGCGGACCGGTTGCACGTCACTCCCGCCCGCGTCAGCCAGGTCATCAAGAAGCAGGAACGTGCCATTGGCGCCGAACTGTTCAAGCGGACCAGCCGCAACGTCCAGCTGACACCCGTCGGGGAACAGCTGAGAGACGGCCTGGGCGCCGGCTATCGGCAGATCCAGGAAGCGCTGGCCGCCGCCGCCACCGCCGGCCGGGAGATCACCGGTGAAATCCGCGTCGGCTACTCCGCCGCGTGGTGCGGCAACCTCGTCGTGGCGGCGGCCGACATCTTCCGGGCCCGTCACCCCGAATGCGTGGTCCACATTCAGGACTCCCAGCTGCACGACCCGCTCGGGCCGTTGCGCGACGGCAGCCGCGACCTCCAGCTGATCGAGCTGCCCATCGACGAGCCGGACATCGTCAACGGCCCGGTGCTCTTCTCCGAGCGCCGCGCCCTCGTCGTCCCCGCCGGACACCCGTTCGCCGAGCGGGAGACCGTCTCCCTGGAGGACCTCGCCGAGGCCCCGCTGATCACCGTCACCGGACAGCCCGAGTACCTCCTCGACCTCCACTACCCCCACCGCACACCGAAGGGCCGGCCCATCCCGCGCGGTCCGTCGACCACCGCGTGGCAGGAAGTGCTCGCCCTGGTCGGCGCGGGCAAGGGAGTCTCCCCCACCTCCGCACGGGCGGCGCACTACTACTCCCGCCCGGACATCGCCTACGTCCCCTTCTCCGACGCCCCGCCGGTGGAGTACGGCCTCCTGTGGCCGGCCAGGGGGAACACCCCCAAGGTGCGCGCGTTCGTCAGCACCGTCGTCGAAACGGCCGCCCTGCAACGGGCGCGGACGGTTCCGGGCGAAGGGCCCTAGCTCCGCGTCCACTTCTGGGATGCCGCGCCGGACCCGCAGGTCTGGGTGTCGACGCCAGGGCCGAAGGCCAGGTCGAGGCAGCCCCCGCTGAAGACGCTCCGGAGCGTGGAGCCGGACCCGGCCCGCCACAGCAGCGCGGTGCTGTTGGTGGCGCAGTCACCGGTGAGGACGGCCTGGCCCTTCATGTTGGCGCTCAGGCAGGAGCCCGACTTGTTGACCACCTTGACCGCGCCGTTCCCGGCGCTCCGGAAGGTCCAGTGGGCGGCCATGTCCGTACAGAACCCGGTGTCGGCCCTGTTGAGGACCTGGATGAGGCACTTGCCCTCCTCACCGTTCTGGAGGCCGAAGTAGCCGGAGGCGGGCGGGTCCTGGTCCGTGTCACCGGACCCGGATCCGGCCGACCCGTTCGAGCCCGCCGAGCCACCGGAACCGCCGGAGCCGCCGGAACCACCCGCACTGCCGGAGCCACCCGAGCCGCTTGAGCCGTCCGTGTCGTCCGTGTCGTCCGTGTCGTCCGTGTCGTCCGCTTCGTCGGCGCCCTCCGCACCGCCGCCGCTGCCGGTACCGGCGGTCGCGCCGGAGCGGCCCTCTCCCGCCCCCGCTCCCCCTCCGTCGCGCCCCTGGCCCCCTGACGAGTCGGACGCCGACGGCGACGCCGACGTGCTGGGCGTCGGGCTCTCCTTCCCCGGCTTCGAAGAGGAGGCCGCGGGGTCGGCCGGCGCCGAGGCGGAGGCCGGGACGGAAGAGGCCGGGCCGGGGCCCGCCTCCGCGCCCGAGTCGGTGGCATGGGGCAGGAGTTGGATGGCGAGGGTGCTCGCGGCGCCGACCACGACCGGGATCACTGCGAACACGACGCGCGTACGGCGTCGGCGCTCGCGCCGCTCCGGCGCGGCGGCGACGGCGGGCGGCACGACGGGCACCGCGTCAGGCACCTCGGCGGGCACCTCGGCGGGAAGGTCCGCCGCGTCCGGGACCGTCTCGGCGAAGGCGGCGCGCCCGGCCAGGCGCCCGGTGACGGACTCCGGCCACAGCGGCGGTGTGAACGGGCCGTGCCGGTCGGCGATCCCCACCAGTTCGGCGGCGGTCGGCCGCCCCTCGTGGTCCTTGTCCAGGCAGGCGGCGACCACGTCGGCGAGGTCCGGATCCAGTTCGCGCACGGCGCCGAGGTCGGGTTCCTCGTGCACGATCCGGTACAGCACGGCGTGCCCGGACTCCTCGCCGAAGGGCGGCCGGCCGCTCGCGGCGTAGGCGAGGACGGAGCCGAGCGCGAACACGTCGACGGCACCGGACGAACTCCTGGCCCCCGACGCCTGTTCGGGCGACATGTAGGCGGGCGTGCCGACCACCATGCCGGTGCGGGTGAGCCGGCTCTGCTCGGCGGCGCGGGCCACCCCGAAGTCGATGAGGGTGAGGCCGTCGAGGGTGAGCATCACGTTGGACGGCTTGAGGTCCCGGTGCACCATGTCCATCGCGTGCACCGCGGCCAGCCCCGAGGCGGCCTCGCGGAGCAGCAGCCACAGCGCGTCGGCGGGCAGCGGGCCCCCGTGGACGTCGATCGCCTCGTTCAGGGTGAGCCCCGGGACGTAGGCGGTGGCGAACCACGGCGGACTGGCGGCGCGGTCACCCGCGAGGAGCGGCGCGGTCGCCTGTGCGGGTAAGCGCGCGAGGTTGTCCAGCTCGTGTCCGAAGCGGCGCAGGAAGTCCTTGTCCTCGGCGACGATCGAGGGCAGCAGTTGCTTGACGGCGGCGTACCGCCCCTCGTGGACGCCGAGGTAGACGCGGCCCATGCCGCCGGCGCCGAGGCGTCCGATCAGCGGGATCGGCCCGATCCGCCGCGGGTCCTCGTCCTCCAGTGGTTCGGCACCGCTGCCGTCCAGCTCCAACACGCCTGCCCCGTCTCCCCGTTGCCGTGACGACCGCGGACCCGCGGCCCGCCCGCTCCCCTCCTGGATCCGGGCGGACGCGCGCGTCCGACGTGGGACAGTCTGAGCCAGGAGGACGTAGAATTGGAAGTGCTTTCTAGAAAATGATTCTAGAAAGCATCGAGAACGAGCCCCGCCACGGACGACGAGAACGGCCTGACCATGAGCCCCAAGCAGCACCGCGGTGAGGTCACCTCCGACCGCCTCCTGGATGCCGCGCTGCGCCTCTACACGGAGTCGGGTGAACAGGGCGTCACCGTCACCGCCGTCACCCGGACCAGCGGCGTCAGCCTCGGCAGCCTGTACCACCACTTCGGCAGCCTGGACGGCCTGCTCACGGCCCTCACGGAACGCTGGACGGGCAGGCTGATGGGGCAGTTGGTCACCGCGCTGATCGCCGCGGAGGACGCACGGGCCGGGATCCGGGCGGTGGTGGAGGCGTACTTCGCCTTCGTCCGCGACCACCCCGGCGCGGCCCTGCTCCTCCACTCCCCCTACGCCGACGAGCGCATGATGCCGAGGGCCCGGGAGACGATGGAGGCGCAGGCGCCTGCGGTGTCGGCGTTCGCCGCGTGGGCCCAGCCGCACATCGCCTCCGGTGAACTGGCCCCGCTGCCCCAGCCCGTGCTGGAGTCCCTGGTCCTGGGCCCGGTCGTGGCCGTCGCCCGCCGCCACGTCGCCGGCATCAGGGACCTGGACCTGGAGGAGGCGGCGCGGGTGCTGCCGGACCGGATCTGGCGCTCGATCAGCGCGGGCGGGGAGTAGGGCGGGCGGGGAGCAGACGGGGCGGCCTGTCCCCCGGGGGAGCTACACGCAGGTGTCCACCGCAGGGTGACGATCGCGGACGGCCGCGTCCATAGAGTCTTCACCAGTCGCCGAGCACGACAGGCCGAACCGAGGCCGGCGGAGACCGCCGGAGGCCGACTGAAGCCGCCGGAGACCGCCGGAGACCGACAGGGGCCTTCGGAGAAAGCCCCCACTCACACGCCGCCCCACCTCACCCCACCATGCCTGCTGGAGGCCCCCATGTTTCGCACCCTCGCCAAGGCCACCGCCGCCATCGCCGTGGTCTGCACCGTCGCCGGTGCGGGACTCGTCCTCAACGAGGAGTACGCCAAGGCCACCACCGGCACCGCGTCCGAGGCCGCCTCGAAGGGAGCCACCTTCACCGGCACGAAGAAGCTCCGCGTCGACGGCCACACGGTCAACGTCTCCTGCTCCGGCAAGGCCGACGACCCGGACCAGCCCTTGGTGGTGCTGATGGCCGGCGGCGGCGAGGGCCTGGACAACATGGCCCCCCTCCAGAAGTCGATCAGCAAGACCTCCCGCGTCTGCTCCTACGACCGCCTCGGCGAGGGCGCCAGCGACAAGCCCGCCCCGGGCACCCTGCAGACCATGGACGACACCGGCAGGCTCCTCACCAAGGTCCTCGACCGCCTCGCCGGCGACCGCCCCGTCGTCCTGGCCGGCCACTCCCTCGGCGGCTACATCGCCGCCCGCTACACCCCTCACCACACCGACCGCGTCAAGGGCCTCGTCCTCCTCGACGCCACGATCCCCCACCTCACTCGCGACATGAACCGCACCATCCCCGCCGACGCCACCGGCATCCCCGCCCAGGTCCGCACCGGCGCCCTCGCCGTCAACGAGGGCCAGAACCCGGAGCAGTTCGTCATCGCCGACGGCCGGGTCCACTCCGCGGGGCGCATCCCCGTCGAGATCCTCAAGCACGAGTCCCAGTACGCCGAGGTCCCCCAGTACGGCCCCGCCCTGGAGCGCATGTGGACCAAGGGCCAGCGCGAATGGCGCGCCCTCTCCACCCACAGCCGCCTCACCACCGCCATGGGCGCCGGCCACTACATCCACACGGACCGCCCCGACCTCGCTCTCAAGGCCATCAACAAGGTCACCCGCCAGGCGACCCACCAGCGCTGACCCCTCCGGACCGACCCCGGACCGCGGCCTCCCCTGCCACGGCCCGGGGTCTTCGGCGTGGCGTGGTTCTGGCAGTTGAAGCGGCCCTCCGTTGCCTGCATCCGGCCTTGGCGTCGCGCCCCGGCCCCGACAAGCTGTCAGCGAGAACCGCCGAGCGGGGATCAGGTGAATCAGGGGGATCAGGGGGATCGAGATGAAGCACGTGCCCTTCTTCCGGTGGGTCGTCACACTGGGTCTGGTGCTGATCGGCTGCTCGGTGGGCGTCTATCTGACGACACCGGACTATCCCGAACGGGAACAGGTCGACCTGACCGTCCTGAAGGAGGCACCCGACGGGACGTGCACGGTCCGGTGGACCGATCCCTTCGAACGCGTCGAGCACACGGGGCCGTACCGGTGCGACCCGTACCGGCCCGCCACGTTCAAGGCCCCGGACTACGAACCGGGCACCGGTCTGGGCTGGGACGTCGGCTACGTCTTTGCCGAGGGCGCCCAGAGGGGCGAGCTCTACTCACTCGACGACGATGAGGACATCGAGGCGTCCATCGCCCTGTCCGACCAGTTGCTGGGGATCGGACTGCTGCCGACGATCATCGGTCTCGTCGGCGGCAACATCCGCTCGCTGGCCCGTCTGATCGGCGTACGCCCGGCGGTCGTCCGCAAGGGGGCACGGCTGCGCGAGAAGGCGGTTCAGACGGCACAGGACCACGCGCGGGCCGAGGAGGCGGTACGCACGGCGTGGGCGCCATTGCACGAGGACCTGGTGGAGAAGCGCCTGGACAGAACCCCGGTCGCGAGGCTCCGAGGGGCGACGCGCACGCGCCTGCCTGTCAGACGCTTGGAGAGGAACGGCATCCACAGCGTTCGGGACGTGCTCGATGCGGGAGCCTGGGAAGTGGCCCATGTCGGCGGACTGGGCCGGCAGGATGCCGAGAGGGTGTGGGCAGCCGCCCGGGTCATGGCCGACCGGGTGAGCCGGGACACGACGGTACGCCTCGACACGGACCGGCCCGACGCCCGAACCGCAGCCCTGCTCAACGCTCTTCAGGTACTGGTGGCGGCGGGGCCGCAGGCTCGGAACGCGGCGGAGTCCGCCGACCTACTGGCCGGGGAGCTGCACACGGCACTGGCCGGGGCGGCACCCGCTGCCGGTTGGCGGAAGATGCTCGGCGCGGGACGTGCGGAACGCCGGTACGCGCCGATGGCCGTGACCGAGCTGCGCAGGCTGCTGGCCGAGGCCGATCGGGACGGTGTGGCCGAGCAGTTCGCGCAGGCGTCGGTCGACCTCCTGAGAGGCGCCGACGGTGACCCGTCCGGCCTCTCCGCCAGGATCGACTTCGACTCCCGGCCCGCGGACTACTACGAGGCCCTGGCTCGGGTGGCGGACACACCCGAAGGGACGGCACCCATCCCGCCCGACTCCCGGCGCCGGGTCACTCGTCCTCGAAAACCGCCTCTGCGCTGGGTGCGGTGACGGCGCGGGCGAGCCAGTGGCGGAGGGTTTCGGGATCAGCGCACTCGGTGAGGCGGAGCCGGACCGGGTCTGGGACGTGTGTTTCGGTGAACGCGGCCCAGACGGAACGGCTGACGACCATGACGGGGCCGTCAGGGTTCTTGCTGTCGCGGACGGAGACGACCTCCATACAACCGGGGTCCACCTCGCCGCAGTTGCCGTCGTTCTCGCCGCTGTAGCTGCTCTTGATCCAGCCCATGCTGTTGTGGCGGTTCTGACGACCCGGCAGCCGCGTGCCGACGATCACCGCCAGGTCCGGGGCGAGGCGGAGTTCGGTTGCGTGCAGGGCGGGGTGACCGAGCCAGTGCAGGCGAGGGTGGTCGGGGGCGCCGTCGAAGAGGGGTGGCCAGGTGGTGGCCGGGGTGAAGTCGTCGACCACCAGCGTGCCGCCTGGGGTGAGGAGGCGGGTGGGGTCGGCCGTGCCGTCGCCCTTGGCCTGGCCGCCCCCGTCGAGCACGAGCAGGTCGTACGGGCCCTGTTCCTCGACGCGCCGCCAGTCGCCGTGCAGGATCTCGACCTGGGGGTGGTCCCGGAAGACGGACGCGGCAACAGCCGCCCGCTCCGGGTCGCGTTCGACGCTGAGCAGACGGACACCCGGACGGGCGCCCGAGGCGAGCCAGGCCAGCCCCACCCCGCAGCCCGTGCCCGTCTCCGCGATGCCCTGCGGAGCGCCCGCCGCCAGCAGGTGGAGGAGACGACCCTGTTCGGGCCGGCACGAGAAGGTGAAGCCGTGTGTCCGGGCCGCCGTCACGGCGCGGGCGACCAGTGCCGGCAGGGTGGGATCGTCATCCCGGTAGGCATTCGTCCCCTGAAGCGACATGTCCCGCATTATGGCCTCACCGGGGCGACCGTACCGCCGTTCGACAGGCCACCCGTTCCGTTGAACCGTGGCGACACGGCGCGTACACGGTCAGGTAGACGGCATTCCCTTGGTCGGGTCTGTTACATCTGCGAACGGAGACCCCTCGTGCGAATGACCGACATCCACCGCTGCGAGATCCGGCCCGGGCGCCTCGTCGAGTGGACGCTCAGTCCCAGGACGCTCGACATCGCGGCGTCGCTGCCCGAGGACGCGCGACCACCCGCCTATATCCAGGAGTCGCACATCCGCACGGCCCGATCGGTGCGCGAGGACGGGCTGTTCGTGCCGACCTGGCTCGGCGCGGCCTTCGACATCCCCGGCCCGGTCGACCTCGACGTGCTCCAGGAGGCGCTGCGCGCCTGGACCCTGCGGCACGAGACCCTGCGCAGCGGTTTCCGGTGGGGCGGCGAGGGCGGGGACACCATGCGCCGGTTCACGCTCGACGCGGACGCCGTGGACCTGCACCGCGAGGACGTCGGCGACTTCCCCGACGCGACCGTCCTCGCCCGCCACCTCCAGGACCGCTTCGACCGGGTCGCGGACGCGCTGCGCTGGCCCAACCTCATCTACACGGCGGTGGTCCGCGAGGACGGTGTCAGCGTCTACATGGCCTTCGACCACAGCAACGTCGACGCCTACTCGATCTACCGGATCCCCGCCGAGGTGGGCGAGTTGTACGCGGCCGGCGTCGCGGGCCGGACCGTGCCGCGGCCCCGCGTCGGCTCCTACGTCGACTTCTGCGAGGCCGAGCGGGCCGACGCGGACCGGATCGACGGCAGCCACGACATCGTCGCCCGCTGGCGGGAGTTCATCCGGCGCTGCGACGGACGGCTGCCGTCCTTCCCCGTCGACCTCGGGGTCGAGCCGGGCGGCACGCTGCCCGAACAGCACATGCTGCGCGAGCCGTTGGTGGACGCGGACGACGCCGCCGCCTTCGAGGCGTACTGCCGCCCGTACGGCGGCAGCCTGGTCGGTGTCCTCGCCGCGACCGCGCTGATCGTCCACGAGATCGGCGGCGAGCCCGTCTACCGCACCGTCGTCCCCTTCCACACCCGCTCCCGCTCCCAGTGGTCGGAGTCCGTGGGCTGGTACGTGGGCGGCGCCCCGATCGAGGTCCCGGTGGCGCGGGCGCACGACTTCCCGAGCGCCCTGCGCACCGTGCGCGCCGAACTCCAGGCCAACCGGCGGCTGTCCCGCATGCCGATCGACCGGGTGCTGCGCCTGCTCGGCACGGACTTCCGGCCGACCTCGCCCGACCTGTACTCGATCGTCTCGTACGTCGACGCCCGCGACGTCCCCGGCGCCGGCCACTGGCCGGACCAGTCGGCGTACGCCCTGCTCCGGGTCTCGTACGGCGACCAGGTGTGCGCGTGGGTCACCCGGCTCCCCGAGGGCCTCTGGTTCGCCAGCCGCTACCCGGACACCGACGTGGCGCACAAGAACCTGCGGCTGTACGTCGAGCGCCTGCGGGACGTCGTCAGGGGCGTGGCCCACTCCGGCCCGGTGCCGAGGGCCCCTAGCCGCTACTGAGGGCAACCCTCCCCGCGTGCAGGCGTCCGTCGCCGCCGTCGAAGTACACCCGGTCTCCGGCCACGGCCGCGTCGGGGTCGCCGGACGACAGACGCGTCTCGGCCCGGGACTCGCCGGTGCGTACGTCGGCGGCGTGCAGTGTGCCCGTGTCCTCGCTGAAGAGCACCGAGCCCTCCAGCGTGCCCTGCAGCTCCGGTTCGCCCTCGGTGTGCGCGGTCCAGAGCCGTCGGCCGGAGTCGGCGGCGACCGCGTGCACGTCCCCGGGGCCGCTGGATCCGGTGCCGTCGCCGGTGCCGCCGAGGACCACACCGTCGGCGACGACGATCGGTTCCAGCCACTCGACGGCCTGCAGGTCCGGTGCGTAGGTCCACCGCCGGGTGCCGCGCCGGGCATCGACGGCGTGCAGGTCGCCGCGGCTGTCGCCGGCGTAGACCGTGTCCCCCGACACCTTGATGGCCGTCACGTTGTTGCCGTACTCCTCCTGCACGCGGTAGCGCCAGCGCGGTTCCCCGGTGCCCGCGTCCAGGGCGTAGAGGTAGCTGCCCTCCCGGTCCCACATCCCGCCGTACAGCGTCCCGTCCGCCACCGCGAGCGCGTAGGAGAGGCCGTACTCGACCGGCCTGGTCCACTTCAGCCGCCCGGTGGCCGCGTCCAGCGCGGACACGGCGTACGCGGCGTAGTCGTCGGAACCCTCGGGCGGGTCGTACATGGTGTTCACGTAGACGGTCCCGTCGGCCACGACGACCCGCAGATACAGGTTCCACGTCGTGCCGGGCGGCGTGTGCGCGTCCGCGTCCACGCTCCAGACGCGCTTGCCGCTGTGCAGAGCGATGCCCTGGACCGTGCCGTTCTGTCTGCCGGAGGCCACCACAAGGCCGTCGTGCACGCCCTCGAAGTTCAACGCGTCCGGATCGTCGTACGTCCACACGGCGTCCCCGCTGTCGGCGTCCAGCGCGTGCAGCCGACCGTCCTGGCTGCCGCCGACCACCTTGTCGTCGGCGGCCACCGACTGCTCGAGGTCCTCGTCGGACGGCCACAGTTCACGCACCGACAGCTGCTTCGCAGCGACAGTCGGCCCGGCCTGACTCCCGGCGCCGTCGCCCCCGCCCGACGGACCGGAGAGGACACGGGGCATGAGCAGGCCGGCGGCGAGGGCCAGCACGACGAGCGTGCCCGCGCCGGCCAGCACGGCCGTACGCCGCCGCCGGACCACCCCGCGCAGCCTGGCGACGTACGAGGGCCGGGCGGGCGGCACGCCGAGCCGTGCCGTGGCGACGGCGGTCGGCGCCGCGCCCACCGTGACCGTCGGCAGCTCCGGGTCCGCCGTGCCCGTGGCGGGCTCCTCGACCGGCAGTGGACCCGTCCGCACCTCAGTGACCTCGGCGGCGACCGCGGGTGGCAGCCATGCGGCATCGGAGAACGTGCCCCGGGTTCCGTCGAGCGCCTCCCACCGGCCCAGTTCCGCGACGAGGTCCGGCACCTCGGGCCGCCGGCGCGGGTCCTTGTCCAGGCACCGGGCCACCACATCGGCGAGTCGGTCCGGCACGCCTACCAGTTCCGGGTCCTCGTGGACGACGCGGTAGTTGACGCTGAACGGGAGCCCCCCGCCGAACGGCCCGCTCCCCGTCGCCGCGTACACCAGCAGCGCGCCCAGCGCGAACACGTCACCCGCGGACCCCACCTCGCCGCCGACCAGTTGCTCGGGCGGGAGGTAGCCGGGGCTGCCGACCACGGCTCCGGTGGTGGTCAGCTTGGTGTCGTCGGCGGCCACCGAGATACCGAAGTCGATCACCCTGGGGCCGTCCGGCGCCAGCAGGACGTTCGACGGCTTCAGGTCGCGGTGCACCACGTCGGCGCGGTGGATCGCCGCCAGCGCCTCCGCGAGCCCGGCCCCCAGGGCCCGTACGGACGGCTCGGGCCAGGCGCCGTGCGCGGTGACCGCCACGCCCAGCGGGACGCCGGGCACGTAGGCGGTGGCGAGCCACGGCGGATCCCCGTCCGGGTCCGCGTCGACCACGGGCGCGGTGAAGGGGCCTCTCACCCGCCGTGCCGCCGCGACCTCCCGCCCGAAGCGCCGTCGGAAGGCGGGGTCGTCGGCCAGTTCCTCGTGCACCACCTTCACTGCGGTCGCCCGGCCGCCCGGGGACCTGGCCAGGTACACCCGGCCCATGCCGCCCGAGCCGAGCCGTGCCGCGATCCGGTACGGCCCGACCCCTTCGGGGTCCCCCGCCTCCAGCGGCGTGAACACGTGCACTCCGCCCCCTCCTCACTCGTCGCCGTCCAGGACCCGTGCGGTGCCGGTCAGGTCGTGGCCCGGTAGGCCGTCAACCGGCTGTCACGCTCGGCGTACACGGTGCTCCCGACGAGCCAGAGGTCTTCGCCCTCACCCACGATCAGCCGTTCCCGCCACCGGAGGTCTCCGCCGCGGGTGTCCAGCGCGCTCAGGTACCCGTCGGAGTCGTGGGTGAGGACGGTTCCGTCCACCACCGTCAGTGCCGTCACCTCGTCGGCGGTTCTCTTCTTCCGCCACAGTGGCCGGCCGGTGTCCGCGTCGAAGGCGGACACGTAGGCGTCGTTCTCGAAGTACACGGTCCCGTCGACCACTTCGGGCCGGCTCGCTCCCTCTCCGAGCCTGCCGTCCCACAGCTCCCCTTCGAAGGGGCGGCGCCACACCTCGTCGCCCGATGCCAGGTCGACGGCGTACAGGGCGCCGTCCACGGCACCGAAGTAGGCCTTGCCGTCCGCCACGGCGGGCAGCGTCTGCGTGTCGCTGTCGGCCTCGTGGGTCCACTTCCGCTTGCGCGTGCTGGTGTCGACGGCGATCAGCTTCCTCCCGTCGTGTACGAGGACCGTGCCACCGGACACGGTCAGACCCCGGGTCGTCCCACTGCCGAACGTGTGGTGCCACAGTGGCTTCCCCGTCCTGGTGTCGAGGACGTAGAAGACCCCGGGCAGGTGCGCGTAGGCCGCCCCGTCCTCCGCGACCGGGGCGGGGTGGAAGGAGTGGTCGTCGTACTTCCAGAGCGGATCGCCGTTGTCCGCGTCCAGGGCGTACAGGTAATTTCCGCTCCCGTAGTACAGCTGGCCCCCGGAGACCGCGGTGACCTCGACTCCGTCGCCCACGATGTCCTTGAGGTAGTCCTCGTCATCGGGGCGGATCTCCGTGAACGCCACCGGACCTCCCCAGCGCTCCGAGCCGTCGGCTCCGGACAGCGCCGTGATCTCGTGGCGGTCCTCGTTCTGGAGATAGACCGTCGCCTCCGTCGTCACGGCCGTCCGCTGGCCCTTCTCCAACGGGTGCGCCCAGAGTTCCCTGATCTTCGGAGGTTCGGCGGGCGGGGAGTCGTCCTCACCGGCGGCCACCTGCCACACCACGGTGCCCGTCACCGCGACGGCCACCGCGGTCGCCGCGGCGAGGAGCGTCCGCAGGCGGCGGCGCCGGGTGGGCGGCGGGGCGGGTGACCGCGGCACGGTGTCCCCGGCCACGGGCAGCGGCTCGGTGGGCACCTCGGCCCGCATCCGCGCGGCCGAGTCGGCGACCGGAACCGGCAGCCACCCGGCGCGCTCCGCGTGCCCCAGTTCGCCCAGCAGCCACGACAGTGCGGGCCGCTCCCGCGGTTCCTTCGCCAGGCACCTGCCCACCACGTCCGCGAGCGCCGGCGTCAGGCCCCTCAGGTCGGGGTCCTGGTGGACCACCCGGTAGTTGACCGCATGGGCCGCGCCGCCGCCGAACGGACCGACGCCCGCGGCCGCGTACGCCAGCACCGCCCCGAGGGCGAACACGTCTCCCGCCGGTCCGGTGCTCTCGTGGCGCAGTTGCTCGGGCGGGATGAAACCGGGGGTGCCGATCACCATGCCGGTCTCGGTGAGCGTGCTGTCACCGGCCGCCGCCGAGATACCGAAGTCGATCACCCTGGGGCCGTCCGGTGCCAGCAGGACGTTGGACGGCTTCAGGTCCCGGTGCACCAGGTCCGCGGCGTGCACGGCGGCCAGTGCCTCCGCCAAAGCGGCGCCGAGGCCGCGTACCGCCTTCTCCGGCCAGACCCCGTGCCGGGACACCGCGTCCTGGAGCGAGAGTCCGGGTACGTACTCCGTGGCCAGCCAGGCGGGATCGCCCTCCGGATCGGCGTCCACCACCGCGGCGGTGAAGAACCCCGTCACCCGCCGTGCCGCCGCCACCTCCCGCACGAAGCGGCGCCGGGACCCCTCGTCCCGCAGCAGTGCCTCGCGCACCACCTTCACCGCCACCGCCCGCCCGCCGGGCGACCGGGCGAGGTACACCCGGCCCATGCCCCCCTGGCCCAGTCTGGCCAGCAGCCGGTACCGCCCCACTCGTTCCGGATCCCCCGCCGTCAGTGGTAACGACGCCACCGCCCCGCCCTCCCCGCCCTCGCGACTCCGCGGCCCGCAATCCGGGCTGGCCGCCCTCTCTGCACCGGACTCCGGGTAACACCCCCACGGTTCCCGCTCGGCACACCGGCCACCCCCCCGTACGGCGGACTCTCCCCGGAAACCTCACGTCTCCGGACCGCCCGCGAAAGGCCGGTCCCGGTGACCTGGGTCACGGGAACCGGCCCTTCGCGGCGCCTTGGTCAGAAGCCGACGGACTGGAGGGCGCCCAGGCCCACGTCCGCGTACGAGTGCTTGCCGGAGACGAAGATGTTGACGCCGTAGTAGTTGAACAGCCAGCAGCCGAAGGCGATCAGGGCCAGGTAGGCGGCCTTGCGGCCCTTCCAGCCGGCGGTGGCGCGGGCGTGCAGGTAGCAGGCGTAGGCGACCCAGGTGATGAAGGACCAGGTCTCCTTGGGGTCCCAGCCCCAGTAGCGGCCCCAGGCGTCGCCCGCCCAGATCGCGCCCGCGATGATCGTGAACGTCCACAGCGGGAAGACGGCGGCGTTGACGCGGTAGGCGAACTTGTCGAGGGAGGCGGCGGAGGGCAGCCGGTCCAGGACCGAGTTGGCGAAGCGACCGGGCGTACCGCCGGAGGCGAGCTTGTTCTCGAACGAGTCCTTGAAGAGGTACAGGATCGTGGAGACCGCGCCCACGTAGAAGACCGCGCCGCAGAAGATCGCCGTGGAGACGTGGATGTACAGCCAGTACGAGTGCAGGGCCGGGACGAGCTGGTCGCTGGCGGTGTAGAGGACCGTGACGGCGAGGCCGAGGTCGAGCAGGACCGTGGTGATCAGGGGCAGGCCCAGCCAGCGGACGTTCTTCTTCAGGGCGAGCAGCGCCAGGTACACGCCGGTGGCGACCGTCGTGAACGTGATGTTGAACTCGTACATGTTGCCCCACGGCGCCCGCTGCACCGACAGCGCGCGGGTGAGGACGCCGCCCGCCTCGATCGCGAAGGCGAGGAGGGTGAGCGAGATGGCGATCCGCCCGTACAGGTCGCCCTGTTCGGTGCCGCCGTGCGCGCCGGGACCGTCGGGCACGTCACGGGAGCCGGAGGCGGCGCGGACGACGACCTCGGGGCGCTCGAGGACGGCGGTGCCGCCGGCCTTGTTCACCGTGACGGCCGGGCCGGACTTCGCCTTGGCCGCCTTGGTCCCGTCCGTGGCGGTGAGCGCGGCGGCGGTGCGGCCGACCTTGCTGCGGCTGCCGAAGAGCCACTCGGCGATGTACGCGAAGAAGGCCAGGGTGTAGACGGCCATCGACGAGTAGATCAGCGTGTTGCTGACGTTCGCGAGATTCTCGTTGGTCGCGGCGGCGAGATTCACTTCTCAGCCCCTTCGGCAGGTACGGCGCGGGTGTCGGTGGAGTCCGGGCTATCGGGGGTGTCGTCGTCGTTCTGCGGTGCGTCCGGCGCGTCCGGGGCCTGGTCGTACAGGGTTCCGGCCAGGTCGCCCAGTTCCTCGGGCACCTTCGCGGACTCGCTGCGGCCGAGGCCCGCCATCTCGACGACCGTGACGCCGTCGGCGCCGCGCACGGCCCGTACCCAGACGCGGCGGCGCTGGATGAACAGGGAGCCGGCCAGGCCGAGGATGGCGACGACGGCGCCGCCGAGCGCCCAGCCGCTGCCGGGCTGCTGCGTGACCTGGAAGCCGGCCCACTCGTGGATGCCGTTGAAGGTGACCGAGCCGGCGCCGTTCGGGAGGGTCATGGTCTCGCCGACCTTCAGCTGCTTCTTGAACAGCTTGCCGTCGGAGCCCTTGAACTCCTTCAGGTTGGTCTTGTCGAGCTGGTAGATGCTCTGCGGGAAGCCCGCGTCGACACCGAGGTCGCCGTGGTAGGCGGAGAGCGCGAGCATCGGGTTGATCAGCGCCGGGAAGGTGGAGAGCATCGTGCTGCCCTTGCCGCCGTACGTCGGCAGGAAGAACGCGTTGAAGCCGAGCTGCTCCTTGACGCCCTTCGCGTTGCGGTAGCCGTCCATGACCTTGATGGCGCCGGAGGACGTGACGTTGGAGTCCAGCGGCAGCAGGGCCACGGCCTGCTTGTCGGTGACGACGTTGCCCTTGGCGTCCTTGACGGTGACGACGGGGGCGTAGCCGTGGCTGACGAGGTAGACCTTGGAGCCCTCGATCTCCAGCGGCTTGTTGACCTTGATGGTCTTGGTCTTCTCGGCGCCGTCCGCGCCCTCGCTGTAGGTGACGTGGGCCTCGTAGATCCGCGGGGTGCCGCGGTTGGGGCCGGTCGGCTCGTAGGTGCCGCGGAAGTCCTTCAGGGAGAAGCTGAACGGGTCGAGCTGGTCCTGGTCGAAGAGGTTCCCGGACTTGAAGTCGTCGTACTGGGTGAGGGTGTTGGCGAAGCCGTCGCCCTCCAGGATCAGCTTGTTGCCCTCGTACTTGAACAGCTGGCCCCACGCGAAGGCGATCAGCATCACGATCAGCGCGATGTGGAAGGCGAGGTTGCCGACCTCCCGCAGGTAGCCCTTCTCGGCCGCGACGGCGTCGCCGACGGCGTGCGCGCGGAAGCGGCGCTTCTTCAGCAGCGTCAGCGCGGCCTCGCGGACCTCCTCGGGCTCGGCCCCGGTGCGCCAGCTGGTGTAGGCGGGCAGCCGGTCCAGGCGGCGCGGGGCGCCGGGCGGGCGGCCGCGGAGCTGGCCGACGAACTGCCAGGTGCGCGGGACGATGCAGCCGATGAGGGAGACGAACAGCAGGATGTAGATCGCGGAGAACCACACCGAGCTGTAGACGTGGAAGAGGCCGAGCTTGTCGTAGGCCGGCGCCAGGATGTCGTGGTTCTGGCGGAACTCCTCGACCTTCATCGCGTCGACGCCCTCCTGCGGGATCAGCGACCCCGGGATCGCGCCCAGGGACAGCAGCAGGAGCAGGAGCAGCGCGACGCGCATCGAGGTGAGCTGGCGCCAGAACCAGCGGGCCCAGCCGATCACGCCGAGCGAGGGGAGGTTCGGGGCCTCCTCCTTGGGGGCGGTGGAGAGCTGGGAGCCGGCGGCGCCGAGCTCCCCTTCCTCGGTGGCTGTCGGGGTCTCGCCCGTTGTCGTCTTGCTCATCGGTCAGATCCCCACAGTGAAGCCGTTGGACCAGGTCTGCATGTCCTGCACGATGGCGTCCCACGCGCCGGTGACCAGCAGCAGCCCGGTCGCGATCATCATGACGCCGCCCACGCGCATCACCCAGACATAGTGCCGCTTGATCCAGCCGAAGGCGCCGAGCGCCTTGCGGAAGGCGACCGCGGCGAGGACGAAGGGGACGCCGAGGCCGAGGCAGTAGGCGACGGTCAGTATCGCGCCGCGGCCGGCGGTGCCCTGGTCGGCGGAGAGCGCGAGTACGGAGGCGAGGGTCGGGCCGATGCAGGGGGTCCAGCCGATGCCGAACAGGGCGCCGAGTATCGGTGCGCCGACCAGGCCGTTCACGGGCTTCTTGTGGAAGCGGAACTCGCGCTGGGTGAGCCAGGGCATCAGCCCCATGAAGAAGACGCCCATGAGGATCATGAAGACGCCCAGCACCTTGCTCAGTACGCCCCGGTTCTCCTGGAGCGTGTCGCCGAAGTAGCCGAACAGCGCACCGCTGGAGACGAAGACGGCGGTGAAGCCGAGGACGAAGAGGGAGGCGCCGGCCACCATCCGGCCGCGCCGGGCCTCGCCGAGGTCGGTGCCGGTGACTCCGGTCACGTAGGAGAGGTAGCCGGGGACCAGGGGCAGGACGCAGGGCGAGAAGAAGGAGACGAGGCCGCCGAGCAGGGCGATGGGGAGGGCCACGAGGAGGGCGCCGTTGAGCACCGTGCCGTTGTAGCCCTCGGCGGCCAGCGTGGTCACTGCGGACACGTCACTTCTCCGACTTGCCGGAGCCGGCGGATCCGTCGGTGAGGAACGGGTCGAGCATCTTGCGCAGCTTCTCCTCGCTGAGCGCCTGGAGTGTGCGCGCGGCGACCTTGCCGTCCCGGTCGATGACGAGCGTCGAGGGGATGGCCTGCGGGTTGAGGGTGCCCTTCTCGAAGCGGAGCATCAGCTTGCCGGTCGGGTCGTACAGGCTCGGGTAGGTGATCCCGTAGTCCTTCTCGAAGGCGCGGGCCGGACCGGTGGAGGTGTCGCGGGTGTTGATGCCGACGAACTCGACGCCCTGGTCCTTGGTGTCCTTGTAGACCGTCTCCAGGTTCTTGGCCTCGGCGCGGCAGGGCCCGCACCAGGAGCCCCAGACATTGAGGACGACGATCTTGCCCTTGAAGTCGGCGACGTCGACCTGTCCGCCGTCGACGGTCTTCCCGGACAGCTCGGGGGCGTCGGCGCGCTCACCCTGCTTGGCGGTGGCGATGCCGTCCGAGCCGGTGATGAAGCCCGTCTGGCCGCCGCCGCCCGAGGTGCCGCCGGAGCTGCACGCGGACACGAGCAGCGCCGCGGCGGCGGCACCGACGGCGAGGACGGTGCGACCGCGGAGGCGGGCGGCGGTGCGGTTCGAGCGCAGGGGGGCGCGGCTGGCGGCACTCATGTGAAAAGTTTCGCATGTCCGTTCCGAGGATCTTGCGCACCCCCCTCACGGCCCGAAACCCGCATTTCAGGCGGCGTTCGAGGGCGCTCCCGAACCGGCCGGCGCGTCCCGCAGGAAGGCGTTCCAGCCGCCGGCGGGCCGCTGCCCCACCTCGACGGTGCGCAGCTTGGCCAGCACCTCCGGCTTCTGCACGTCCATCCAGTCGGTGAACTGGCGGAAGGAGACGAGCCGGATGTCCTCGCCCTTCTCCTTCTCCCGTGCGACGTGCTTGAGGACGTTCTCGACGGCGTCCATGTAGATGCCGCCGTTCCACTCCTCGAAGTGGTTGCCTATGAAGAAGGGTGCCCGGTTCGTCTCGTACGCCCGCTTGAAGCCGGATATGTACGCGTTCGTGGCCTGTTCGCGCCAGCCCGGGTAGTTGTGGGCGGGAGCCTTGGTCGAGTTCACGGACTGGTTGGCGAGGATGTTGTAGTCCATCGAGAGGACCTCGAAGGAGTGCCCGGGGAACGGTATCTGCTGCAGCGGGAAGTCCCAGACGCCGTCCTTCTTGGCCGGCCACACCTGCCGGCCGCCGGGTGAGGAGGCGTCGTAGCGCCAGCCCAGCTCGCGGGCGGTGGACAGCAGGTTGTCCTGGCCGAGCAGACAGGGCGTGCGGCCGCCGACGAGTTCCTTGTCGTAGTCGAAGGGCAGGGACGGCAGGTCGGTCCAGCCGCTGTTGGTCCGCCACTCCTTGACGAAGGACTTGGCCTGGTCGATCTCGCTGCGCCACTGCGCGGACGTCCAGTTGCCGACCGAGCCGCCGCCACCGCAGAAGTGGCCGTTGAAGTGGGTGCCTATCTCGTGGCCGTCCAGCCAGGCCCGGCGGACGTTCTTCAGCGTGTCCTTGATGTGGGCGTCGGTGAGGTAGCCGATGTCGGAGGCGCCGCGCGGGTTGTTCGGCGGGTCGTAGAGGCGCTTCTTGGACTCGGGCAGCAGGTACAGGCCCGAGAGGAAGAACGTCATGTGCGCGTCGTGCTCGCGCGCGAGGTCGAGGAAGCGCGGGAAGAGGCCGTTGCCGACCTCGCCGGCGCCGTCCCAGGAGAACACGACGAACTGCGGGGGCGTCTGGCCGGGCTCCAACGGCACCGGCGCGTCCGGCTGGTGGGGCTGCTTGCCGGTGTACGACGTGGAGCCGTCGCCGATCGGCTTCGCCGGGGCCTCGCTGCTGCCGGAGGGCGAGGGCTTCCCGGAGTCACCGGCCTGGTGCGAGCCGTCCGACGACTGGTGGGAACCGGTGCCGCAGCCCGCGAGCCCGACGGCCGCCGCGGCGCCGGCGCCGAGTCCGAGCATCCCCCTGCGGGTGAGAGTGCGGTTGGAAGTGCGCATCGCAACCTCGTTCGTCGCGTCCTTGGGTGGTCACCCTGTGAGAGGACGCGACGAACGGGTGGGTTCGCGAAAACGTGTGCGGATTCGGTAACGGGCGTCACACCGTCCCGGGGCGTACCGACGGGTCAGGCGCCGTACGCCTTGCCCTGCCCCTTCACCGGCTTGGCGCCCGCGAGGAGGTGGGCGGGGACGAGGTCGCGGGCGGGCTCGGTGTAGCCGACGGAGACGATCCGGTCGCCGCGGTACGTGAACGTCGTCAGGGACGCCAGCGTGCACTGCCGCTTGCGCGGGTCGTGCCACAGGCGACGCCGCTCGACGTACGAGCGCAGGATCCAGATCGGCAGCTGGTGGCTGACGATCACGGCCTCGTGGCCGCGGGCCTTGTCGCGGGCCGCGTCCAGCGCGCCCTTCATCCGGACGACCTGGTCGACGTACGGCTCGCCCCAGGACGGCCGGAACGGGTTGACGACGTGCTTCCAGTTGCCGGGCCGGCGCAGCGCGCCGTCGCCGATGCCGAAGGTCTTGCCCTGGAAGACGTTGCCGGCCTCGATGAGCCGCGTGTCGGTGTCGAGGTCGACCCCGTGCGACTTGGCGATCGGCGTCGCCGTCTCCTGCGCCCGCTCCAGCGGGGAGGCCACGACGTAGGTCACGTCGCGGGGGGCGAGGTGCTCGGCGACCCGGTCGGCCATGCGGCGGCCCAGCTCGGAGAGGTGGTAGCCGGGCAGGCGGCCGTAGAGGACGCCGGTGGGGTTCTCGACCTCGCCGTGCCGCATCACGTGGACGACGGTGAGGTCGTCGTCGCGCGTCTCGCTCGTCTCGCTCATGCCGTGGCCTCCGCGGCGGCTCGGGCCGCCGCCGGGAGGGCGTCGGCGATGCGCTGGACGGCGCGCTCGTCGTGGGCGGTGGAGACGAACCAGGACTCGAAGGAGGACGGCGGCAGGTAGACGCCGTTCGCGAGGAGCGAGTGGAAGAACGCGGTGAACCGGAAGGACTCCTGCGCCTTGGCGTCCTCGTAGTTGATGACCGGCCGGTCGGTGAAGAACACGGAGAACATGTTGGAGGCGTTCTGCAGCGTGTGCGTGACGCCCTCCTTGCTCAGCGCCTCGGTGACGAGCCCCTGGATCTGCCGCGACACGGCGTCGACCGTCTCGTACGCCGCCTCGTCGAGGAGCCGCAGCTGGGCGAGGCCGGCGGCGGTGGCGACGGGGTTTCCGGAGAGGGTGCCGGCCTGGTAGACGGGGCCGGCCGGGGCAAGGTGCGCCATGACGTCGGCGCGCCCGCCGAAGGCCGCGGCGGGGAACCCGCCGCCCATGACCTTCCCGAAGGTCATGAGGTCGGGGACGACCCCTTCCACGCCGTACCAGCCCGCGCGGCTGGTGCGGAACCCGGTCATGACCTCGTCGGAGACGAACAGCGCGCCGTTCGCGGCGCAGGCGTCCTTCAGCCCCTGGTTGAACCCGGGCAGCGGCGGCACGACGCCCATGTTGCCGGGGGACGCCTCGGTGATCACGCAGGCGATCTCGCCGGGGTGCGCGGCGAAGGCCGCGTGCACGGCCTCCAGGTCGTTGTACGGCAGCACGATCGTGTCGCTCGCCTGGGCACCGGTGACGCCGGGGGTGTCGGGGAGCGCGAAGGTGGCGACGCCGGAGCCGGCGGCGGCCAGCAGCGAGTCGACGTGACCGTGGTAGCACCCGGCGAACTTGATCACCTTGGTGCGGCGCGTGAACCCGCGGGCGAGCCGGATGGCCGACATGGTCGCCTCGGTCCCGCTGGAGACCAGCCGCACCTCCTCCAGCGGCGCGACCCGCTCGACCATCGCCTCGGCGAGGGCGACCTCACCCTCGGCGGGCGTGCCGAACGACGTCCCGCGCGCGACCGCCTCCTGCACGGCGGCGATCACCTCGGGGTGGGCGTGCCCGAGGATCATCGGGCCCCAGGAGCAGACGAGGTCGACGTACTCGCGCCCGTCCGCGTCGGTCAGGTACGGCCCGGTGCCTGACACCATGAACCGCGGCGTGCCGCCGACCGCGCGGAAGGCGCGCACCGGGGAGTTCACGCCGCCGGGTGTGACGGCCGCCGCGCGGTCGAACAGAGCCTGCGAGGCCGGTGCTTCGTATGGATATGCCAGTTCGCTCATGACCTGCGACTTCTCCGACCTTCTCGACCTTCTCCGACGTATCGGACTCTGCGTGGCCCCCGCCCGGGCCATGCGCGGACCCTGATCGGCCCCGGCCCGGCCTCTGGTTGCCCAGGGTGACCTTGACAAGGGTAGACAACCGCCCCGATCGCCGTGCCGTCTGCCAGACTGGAGCCCGTCCACGCAGCTCAATGAGGCGGCGCGGGCGTGGCTGCCGACCGTCCCGCGGACTCGTGACGGACAGATGTTTCACCGCACGTTTCGGCGAGCGGCCGTGGGGGAGGTCACTGACACGATGATCGGGTTGCGCGGCGGGGGCCACGCGTCCTAGAAAAGCAGTCGGGTGGAGATATGCATCGCGGTGGCGGACTGGGCGAGGGGACCGACGACCTGGGTCCTCGACGTGCCCGGCGGGGAAGGCACCGACGCGAGGCGGAGGAAGCGTCCGAAGCACGTCAGACACACGGCACACCGAGCGAGCCCGACCGGGACGCACGGCACGCCGGCCGGCCGGGGGCGGAGAGCAGGAATGGTGGTCGGGTGGGGGTGACCTACAAGTACTTCGGCGCGCCCGACGGCGCGACCGCGGCCCGCGTCCCGATCTCGATGCGCCCCGAGGAACTCGGCGGCGACGAGCTCGGGATGAACGGCATGTTCACCAAGATCAAGCCGGAGACCATGGCCGCCATGGTCCTCACCGGCATCGAGGGCGTGCCCCTGCACAAGGTCCCCCCGCTGGAACTGGTCGTCCTCCACCCCGACTACGCCGTGGTGAAACTCCCGATGACCGTCGTCGACCCCCTGCGCGGCATCGGCGAGGAAGCGGTCGGCGCGGCGGCCTTCATCTGGTCGACGGTCCCGGACCGGGGCGGGCCGCGGGACGCGTTCAACGTGTACCAGTTGCTGCACGAGTGGCAGGACTTCTCGCATCGGTTGCATGAGGCGGGGCACCAGCCGTACTGCCTGGTCTGGCCCTGAGCCGGGTTTTCGTGAGGGGCGGGCGAGGTCTTCGGGCCTCGCCCTTTTGGGTGCCGGGAAGGGGCCGTCAGGCGGCCAGGGCACATTTGGGGCACCTGGGTTGGGTGAGAGGCCCGGTCATGCACTGGTCGTCCTCGGGGGACACGCCTGGGCAGCGATCAGGCCACTGGGCCAGATCGCTGCCATACGGCTCACATGCGATCAGGGTGCCACCGCGTTGACAGCTGGGGTACGCAGCATCTTGCGCGCCGTTCCCAGTGCGGCACCCAGGGTCGCTGTCGCCGCGACCGCGACGAGGGCGATCAGGAGCCAGAGCGGAACGTCGGGCAGCCAGCGGTCGGCGCGGGCGACGCTGTAGGGGATCACGGTGACCGATCCGGCCAAGGCGCCCAGGACCGTACCCGCCGCCACGGTCAGCACGGATTCGATGCGGATCGCCTGCAGCACTTGGCGTGGTGTCGCGCCGGCGAGCCGCAACTGGCCGAACTCCTTGCGACGGGAGACGGTCGAGGCCACCAGGGTGTTGATCAGCATGATGCACGCGAACACGACGATCATGCCGATGACGACCAGGTTGAGCGTCTGGATGTTCTGCTGCTCGTTGGTGCGCAGGTAGCCGGACGAAGCGACGGCTCGGTTCTCGATGAGCTGCAAGTAAAGGATGCCGGTGCCGATGCCGGTGAACAGGATGATCGGCGACAGCGCGGCGGCGGCCTGGCCAGTGCGCCGACGCAGATACTGCACCGTCAGGTACCCGGCCACGCCGCGACCGCGCAGGAGACGCGCTGCCGCAGCGGTGGCGACGCGCACCAGGCCGGGGGCGAGGACGGCCAGCCCGATGGAGGTGAGGATGGACGCCTGTCCTGCGACGGGCATTGCGTCCGGGCCCTTGTCGGCGAACGCGGTCACGGTCAGCACGCCGAGGTAGACGCCGCCGGCCAGCAGCACGGTCGCCGGGACGATGCGCTTCCAGCTCATGCGACCGGAGTCAGCCTCCGCGAGGGACGCGGACACGCTCATTCTGGTGGCCTGCCGGGACGTCCACAGCGCAGCGAGCACTGCCGACAGTACGGTGACTGCGAACCCGATCAACAGCGCGATCGCTCCGAACGCGAAGGCGACACCGTCGGCGACTTGTCCGGTGTCCACCAGCAGGCCGAGCAGCGCGCGGCCCAGCAAGTAGGACGGAGCCACCGCGACAACAACGGCGGCGACCGAGACCAGCGCCGCTTCACTCACGATCATTCGCACGATCTGCGCCGGGGTGGCACCGGCGCTCTTGAGCAGGGCCGTCTCGGCCGCACGATGCCGAACCGACAGGCCCAGTGTGGAAAACACCGCGAACACGACGAGGCACATGCCCCAGCCGCCGACCACGCTTCCCATGGTCGTCAGCGTTTCTGAACTGGTCGCGTCGACGCCGACCCCGCGACCGGTGTCCAGCATCGAAGCGAACGACATCACCATCGTCGCGCCGAACATCAGTACCAGGAAACTGCCTGCGAAGGCCCCGCCGCGGCGCCGCAGCGAGGCGCGAGCCAACCAGAACAACGCCCTCACACCCTTTCGCTGACGCGGCGCACGGCCACCTGTTCGGTGAGCCGGGTCATCGTGTCGGCCACCACCGCGGCGGTCGGCTCGGCCAGTCGGCCGACAAGGCTGCCGTCGGCCAGGAACAGCACTTGGTCGGCGTGTGCCGCGGCCACCGGGTCGTGCGTCACCATCACCAGCGTCCGCCCGTCGATGCGCACGGCCTCCTGCAGAAGCGCCAGGACCTCCCGCGCACTGCGGGTGTCCAACGCTCCGGTGGGCTCGTCGGCGAACACCACGCGCGGGCGGGTGACCAGCGCACGGGCGATCGCCACCCGCTGCTGCTGGCCTCCCGACAACTGCGAGGGCAGATGGTCGAGCCGCTCCCCGAGCCCGACGCGATCCAACGTCGCGACGGCCTGAGCGTGATCGATACGTCTGCCTGCCAACCGCAGCGGCAGCGTGGTGTTCTGCAGCACCGTGAGCGTGGGCATCAGGTTGAAGTGCTGGAAGACGAACCCGATGCGCCCCCGGCGGAACTTGGTGAGCTGGGCCTCGGTACCGCCGCTCATCTCCACGCCGTCCACGAACACCCGGCCGGAGGTGGGACTGTCCAGCCCGGCGGCGCATTGCAACAGCGTGCTCTTGCCCGAGCCCGAAGGACCCATGACGGCGGTGAACGACCCTCTGTCCAGCGCGAGGGAGACACCGTCGAGGGCGTTCACCGACCCACCTGGTGACACGTAGTGCTTCGTGACCGTTTCGAGGCGCAGTACGGGATCGGAGCCGGACGTGCCGGCGGCCGGTTCTTCCAAGAGCATGCGAGGTCCTTCGCGTCGTAGAAGGGCCCGCCCGGCAGCCGTACCGGGCGCGCCGAGGACTGCCTTGCCAGGGGCGCGAGCCGGCGCCTCCTCGGCCTACTGTCGACCACAACGGCACGGCACGGGCCGTGCCGTTGCGGTCGCGGCCATCATGGAGGCCGGTCGACCGAAGTGTCAATACGGCACGTGCCGTGCTGCTACGGTGGCCGACATGACAGACCGCCGTGCCTCCCGCGCCGCCGACAGGACCGAAGCGATCATGCGCAGCACGCTGGAACTGGCCCAGGAGAGTGGCTTCGCCAAGCTCAGCATCGAAGCGGTCGCGGCCCGCGCCGGCGTCGGCAAGCACACCGTCTACCGCCGCTGGCCGTCCCGGGGACTGCTTTTCCTCGACTCGGTCCTCAGCTTGAACCCGGGCGGCTTGGACCACCCCGACACCGGCGATGTCGTCGCCGACCTGCGCGAGGTGATGACCAGGGCTGCCGACCTGCTCGGCCACCCACCCTGGGGCCCCTTGTACCAGGACCTCATCGGCGAGGCGCAACATGATCCAGCAATCGCCACCGCGCTCAAGCAGCGCTTCATCGAGCCCCAGACGACCAACACCTTGGCCCGCCTCCAAGCCGCCAAGGACCAGGGGCAGATCGCTCCGGACTTCGATCTGGATCTGGCGATGGAGATCCTTTCAGGCCCCCTGTACTTCAGACTCCTGATCACCCATGAGCCCATCACCCACGCCTACATCGATCGCATTCTCCGAGCAGTCTTCGCGGGCATGGGCCCCGTGGGGTAAGAGCCGGAAGGTGAGAGCACCTTCATGCCCCCGCCCGCGTCCAGGAGCACGGAGGCGTACGCGTGCCGGAGGGCGTGCATGCCGTCCTCCGGGGCCGCCTGAAGGTACCTCGCCCCGCGCTCGCGGGGAGGGACCACGCCCGCGGCCGGTTGCCCTTGGGCAGAGCGAGAACCGGCTTCGTGCCGACGAGCCGCACCTGGCGGTTGACGTGGGTCCGGCCGCCGTTGAAGTCGATGTCCTCCACGGCGAAGCCGAAGACCTCCCCCTGGCGCAGACCGCACCCGACGGCGAGCTTGCCGCCTGCCTGGAAGTTTTCGGTGGGCCGGCGTGGACGGCTCCGCGTGAGACGGAGTCGGTGTCACTGCCAGCCGAGGGGGGACGGCTCGGTGTGGTCGGCGGGGACGGGGGGCTCGTCGCCCGCCTCGTTGAAGGCGGCCAGGGCGTCGATCAGCGCCCGGCGCTGTTCCGCGCTCAGCCGCTCTACGACGGTGGCGATCCCCGCACGCCGCCGGGCCGTGACCTCCTCCACCGTGCGACGCCCCTCTTCCGTGAGCCGATGCACGTTCTCCCTGCGGTTGTGCGGATTGGCCTGACGGTCCGCGAGACCGGCGGCGATGAGCCGGTCCACCATGCGCATGGCCGTCGAAGGGGCGACCTGGAGCAACTCCGCCAGGACGACCAGCTTGGTGGGGCCCTGGGTGGACAGGACGACGAGCATCCGGAACTGCGGCAGCGTGACCCGCTCCTCGACGGCGGCCAGGGAACGCGCGGCGACCGCCACCAGCAGCCGGGACGCGGTCAGCACTTCCCGGGTCACCGCGTCGACATCGTCCATGGTCCCCTCGCGGGACTCGCGCTCCACCATGCGCCCCTTTCTACCGGGTCCGCACACGGCGCAGCACGGGCCTGCCCGACGGGCCCTGGGCGAGGCAGGACGCGTCGGACCGGCCCGCCGATGAAGGCTGAGCGCCCTCCGGCACGCTCTCGTCGACGCGGCAGGGCCACCCCTCGGGCACCAGTCGGCGGCCCCACATATGTGTAGACAACACACGTCCGGCGGCCGAATAACGGTCCGGTCTCACCTGCTGGGACTTTGGCCGGTCACGAACCGTTACGTGAGATACATCACTAAAGGTTCGGTAAAGACGTGGTAGAACAGCGCAACTCCGCAGGTGACTCGGTCGGCCACCGGGATCTGCGGGGTTTGGCCTGTCCCCACTACAGCCCGGGCTGATCACGTTCCGAAACCGCACCGTGTAGCCCGGGTTCGCTCATCGGACGACGACGTTCGCCCAGAGACCGCTCACCCGGGCGGGCTCCCCGCCCGCCGCACCAGCGTCACCGAGGTAGCCACGTGTCACTCGACTCCGTCACCCAGTCCGTCGACGATGCAGTCAGCGGATTCTTCGAGCCCATAGCCAAGTGGCTGGGGGAGGTGGTCTTCTACGCCGTCCCCGTGGGCGGAACCGACCTGCCCCTCATCGTCGCCTGGCTCGTCGTCGCCGGTCTGGTCTTCACCGGCTGGTTCGGCTTCGTCCAGCTCCGCAAGTTCAGACTCGCCGTCGACGTGGTGCGGGGGAAGTACGACGAGAAGGGGTCGGCCGGTGAGGTCAACCACTTCCAGGCACTGACCGCGGCGGTCTCCGGCACCGTCGGTCTCGGCAACATCGCCGGTGTCGCCGTCGCCGTGTCGATCGGCGGCCCCGGTGCCACGTTCTGGATGATCCTCTGCGGCCTGCTCGGCATGGCCACCAAGTTCGTCGAGGTCACCCTCGGCGTGAAGTACCGCGAGGTGCACGCCGACGGCACCGTGTCCGGTGGCCCCATGCACTACCTCCCCAAGGGCCTCACCGAGCGCTTCGGGAAGAACGGCAGGACGCTCGGCAAGGTCCTCGCGGTCCTCGCCTCCTTCATGATCCTGTTCTTCGGCCTCTTCGGCGGCAACCTCTTCCAGGTCAACCAGTCCTACGCGCAGCTGGTCTCGGTCACCGGCGGCGAGGACGGCGCGCTCGGCTCCTCGGCCGGTGCCCTGTTCTTCGGCATCCTGGTCGCCGCCGTCGTCGGCATCGTGCTCCTCGGCGGCATCCGCTCCATCGCCAACGTCACCAGCAGGCTCGTACCGGCCATGGCGGGCATCTACATCGTCGCGTGCCTCGTCGTGATCCTGGTCAACGTCACCGCCGTCCCGGACGCCGTGGTGTCGATCGTCGAGGGCGCCTTCAATCCCGAAGGTGTCGCCGGCGGTGTCCTCGGCGCGCTGATCATCGGCTTCAAGCGGGCCGCGTTCTCCAACGAGGCCGGTCTCGGCTCCGCCCCGATCGCCCACTCCGCGGTCAAGACCAAGCACCCCGCCAGTGAGGGCCTGGTCGCGCTCCTCGAGCCGTTCATCGACACGGTCGTCATCTGCACGATGACCGCGCTGACCATCGTCATCGCCAACCCGGCCAGCTGGGGCGAGGCCCGCGCGGGCGAGGACATCGGCGGTGTCACGATCACCTCGGACGCCTTCGAGACGGTCCTGCCCTGGTTCCCGTACATCCTCACCGTCGCGGTGCTGCTCTTCGCCATCTCCACGGTGCTGACCTGGGGCTACTACGGCCTCAAGGCGTGGACGTACCTCTTCGGCCGCAGCCGGATCAGCGAGATCACGTACAAGGTCGTCTACACCGTCTTCGCCATCGCCGGTTCGCTGCTGACGCTGCAGACCCTGATCGACCTGGCCGACGCGGTCCTCTTCTCGCTGGCCGTCATCAACATCATCGGCCTCTACCTCCTCGCCCCGGTCGTCAAGCGCGAACTCAACACGTTCCTGGAGTTCGTCCGCACCCGGAAGGCGGGCGGGAGCGCCGACGGCGACGACGATGACCAGGAGTCGGTGAGGACCACCGTCTGACCGCTCACACGGTCCGGCTCCTGAACGGGCCCGTGTTCACCTCGCGCCTTGGTGAACACGGGCCCGTTCGCCGTGCGTTGCCGCGTTCCGGCACTCCGCCGTCGCGGTGGGCGGCCCTCCCTCATTACTCCGCGGGCCCACGCCCCGGGCGAGCGGCGTGCCGGGGGGACGGATGGGCGAGCAGATGACGCGGGTCGGCGGCGCGGTCGATGGCCGACTCGACGGCCGCCACCCGGTCGGCGAGGAGGCCGAGGGCGGCGACGGCCCGGGTGAGCGGGTCGCTCTCGGGTCCGCCGAGGGCCCGGGAGCGTGCGTACGCCGCCTTCAGCTCCGCCCAGCGGCCTGCCTGGCCGTCGGTCAGCGTGCCCCGTAGCTCGGCCAGCTTCAGCAGGTTGGCCTCGGCGCCCGTGGTCAGGGTCTGGGCCTCGGCCGTGTAGTGGTCGTCGACCAGGGCGGACAGCTCGGTGTCGTTCATGACCGGCTGGATGCGCTGGGCGATCTTGTTCATGTTGCGGTAGGAGCCCTGGAGCCGGAAGGGCGGCTCGGTACGGGTCGCGTCCGACTGGGCGGCGGAGGCGATGTAGGCGGCGTTGACCGCGAGGACGGTGTCCCGCGCCGCGAGCAGATGGCGCAGGACCGCGGTGATCCGGTCCAGCTCGGCGGGTGCGTACGGGTGGGTCAGCCGCTCGGCGCGCACGGCGGGGTCTCCCGCGGCCAGCCGGAGCAGCAGTTCCAGGTCCGCGCGGTCACGGCCGGCGAGCGGGGCGAGGACCGGGTTGGCGGTCAGCGCGTTCTCGACGAAGCTGAGGGCGAAGGCGTCCCGTTTGCCGGTCAGGACGTCGCCCAGGTTCCACACGTCGGCGCGGTTGGCGAGCATGTCGGGCACCTGGAACCGGCTGCCGGACTCCGTGTACGGGTTGCCCGCCATGCACACCGCGAACCGCTTGCCGCGCAGGTCGTACGTGCGCGGTTCGCCGTCGCGCACGCCCTCGACGCGCCGGGTGGCGTCGCACAGCGGGATGAACTTCTGCAGCAGCTCGGGCGAGGTGTGCTGGATGTCGTCCAGGTGGAGGAGGGTGTTGTTGCCCGCCTCCAGCGCGAAGTTGATCTTCTCGACCTCCCGTCGGGCGGTGGCGTTCGGGGCCTCGGCCGGGTCGAGGGAGGTCACCGTGTGCCCCAGGGCAGGGCCGTTGACCTTCACCAGCAGCAGACCGAGCCGGTCGGCGACGTACTCCATGAGGGTCGTCTTGCCGTAGCCCGGCGGGGAGATGAGCAGCAGCAGGCCCCCGGTGTCGGTGCGCTTGGTGTCGCCCGTGGTGCCGAGCTGCTTGGCGAGGCTGTCGCCGATCAGCGGGAGGTAGACCTCGTCGATGAGCCTGCCGCGCACGAACGCGGACATCACGCTTGGCCGGTGCTCGTCCAGGCGCAGGCGCCCGCGCTCGGTGGCCACCAGTGCGGCGCGGCGGCGCTGGTACGCCCGGTGGGCGGGCACCTCACGGGCACGGAACTCCGCGGCACGGGCGAGGAGTTCGTCGACGCGTACGGTCAGGGTCCGGTCGTGGACGCGGGGGTGGGTGCCGAGCAGGTCCCCGACGGTCTCGGCCAGGGGTGCGTCCGACTCGTAGCGGGGCAGCCCGGGGCACAGCTCCGCGGTCACGGCCTCCGCCAGGTCGCCCGGGGCCAGGTCGGTGCCGGTCGCGGTCGTGTACGACGTCAGCCACGCCTCGACGAGTTGCCTGCGGGCGGCCTCGTCGGTGAGGGCGGTGAGGTCGTCGTCGTAGGCGGAGTCGCCCACCGTGCGGCGGAACTTGTCGAGCAGCGTCCGCGTGCCGGCGCTGATGACGAAGCCGTCGGGACCGGAGGTCAGCTCCTCGAAGAGGTACGCGGCCGCCGCTCGCGTGCCGGTCGGCCCGGCGAGTTCCGCCTCCAGGTCGGCGATCGCGGGGGCGAGCCCGAAGGTGTCGCGGGCCCGGGCGAGGGAGACGGCGCGGCGGGTCCAGGAGTCCCGTTCCCCGGCCGTGGTGCCGTGCGCCCAGAAGAACTGTGCGGCGGCGCGGGCGGCCGGCTCGTGGCGCAGGAGGCCGGCGCCCTCGTGCAGCCGCAGGAGGGCGGCGAGGATCAGGGCCGCGTCGTGGTCGTGCACCCCGCGCTCGTAGCCCTCGTCGTAGGCCGCCTCCGCCGCGTGGCGGACCAGGGCGGGCAGGTCCTCGGCCGCGGCGAGCGCGGCCGGGCCGTGCTCGTCGAGCAGGGCGGCGGCCAGGTGCTCGGCGCGGTAGATCCCCGGCGACTCCGAGGGCAGCGGGCGGTCCCAGTACGGTCGGGTCGCGGTGAACTCGGGGTCCGTGACCGGGGCGCGGTAGTCCGTGCCCGTCAGGGCGAAGGCCAGGCCGTCGCCCTGGGGGACGAGGGTGAGGTCGAGGGGCTGGGTGTTGACCGCGAAGCGGTGACCGCCCAGGCGCACGGTACGGCCGTCGTCGGCGTACAGGTCGGTGCGGTCGCGCAGCGCGCGCAGGGCCTGCTGCCGGGCGGACCTCAGGCGGCCGTCCAGTTCCTCCGCCCTGACCGGGTCGGCGAGTCCGCGCAGTTCGTCGGCGGTGCGGCGGACCTTGGCGGGCATCGGGTCGGAGGTGAAGTAGGTGGTGACGGCGTCCGCGTCGGCGAGCGCGGACGCCCGGCGCACGACCGTGGCGAGGACTCGGCCGGCCGACTCGGCCAGGCGCTCGGCGCGGCGGGCACGGGCGTCGGCGAGGGTCTGCTTGCGGGCGGAGAGCGCCTCGTGGACCTCGTCGCGCTTGTCCGCCAGCTCGGCGAGGAAGTCGTCGGACTCGGCGAACCGGGACTCCAGGTTCTCCACCCGCACGAGCAGGCGGGCCAGCTGTTCGTCGCAGTCCTCGGGGGTGGAGGCCGCCGCGAGCGCACCGGTCACGGCCTGGCCGAGCAGGGCGAACTCGGCGGCGAACTCGGCCCGGCCCTCGCTCTCCCGGAGCGCGCGGCGGCGGCCGTCCAGCGTGGCACGGGCGCGGTTGACGCCCCCGAGGACCTCGGCGATCCGCTCCAGGACGGACGTGCGGACGGTGGCGTCGCCGATGTCCAGGCCGGAGACGACGTCGGTGACCGTGCGCAGGTCGGCGGCGTGCTCGTCGAGGCGGGCCGCGACGGGCTCCGCCTCGGCCACCGTGGTGATCTCCCCGGCCTCGGCGACGAGCTGCTCGATGTCGGCCCGGTGGTCGGCGAACGCGTCCTGGTGCGCCAGGTGGGTCACGGCGCGCTGTCCGAAGGAGGCGAGGTCGCGCTCGGCGTCGGCGGCCAGCTCGTCGACGCGGCCGGTGTCCGCGTACCGCATGTCCTTGAGGGTGAGCAGATGGCCCTGGGCCTGCCGCAGTTCCGTGAGTCCGGACACCCACGCGGCGGCGCCGCGAGGTGCCTCGCCGCGCAGACGCCGTACGACGGTGGCGATGCGGGCCTCCGCCGCGGTGAGCGCGTCGGCCGCCTGCCGGGTGAGCGCCTGCACCGTCTCGAACTCGGCCAGCACCTGTGCGGCGGTGACCCGCACCTGCGTGAGCGGCTCGTGCAGGGCGCCGAGCTCGGCTTCGGCCAGCCAGTGGTGGGTGTCGGCGGTCCGTACGCAGGCCGCCACGAGCGCCTCGTAGACCTCGCCGGTCGGGGTGGTTCCGGTGGCGCCGCGGGTGACGGACAGGCAGTCGGAGATGCCGCGCACGAGGTCGGCGTTGCCGACCCGGGCGAGCGGACCGGTGCCGGCCGGGCGGGCGGCGGCGTACGTGTCGGAGACGTACGGGGAGGTCCACCGCTGCACGGGGTGGACGCGCTGCGGCTCGGCGTCGGCCGCCCGCAGGGCGAGGAGGGCTCCGTCGTCGAACAGCGCCCAGCCGTGGCAGGACAGCGGGGCGGCGACCTCCTTGCGGATCACGTTGTAGGGCAGCAGCAGACTGCGGCCCGTGACCCTGGCGTGGAAGGCGAAAAGGACGTCCTCGCCGTTCGGGGAGCGGACCGCCCGCTCGAACTCCAGGCCCTCGGTGTCGACGCCGTCGAAGGTCCGGTGGGTGCCGGTGCTCAGGCAGTAGCCGCCGGGGAAGACGATGCCCTGGTCCTCGGGCAGCCGGCGGCACGCCTGCCCGATGCCGTCGAGGCGGACGACGGTCCTGGTGAGGGTGTTGAAGACCAGGTAGCGGTGGACGTCCTCCTTGTAGGGGAGGACGTCCACCAGGATCAGGGCGCCCACACGCGCGTACGCGATGTGCGCGTCGGCGAGGGACTGCAGCGGCTCGTCGACCGGCTCGGCGTACACGCCCTCGCCCGTCCCGGTGTCGTCCTCGACCTTGACGGTCAGGGTCCCGCCCACCGTCCCGACGAACACCTCGCCCTCGACGGAGACGTGCGGATGGCGGCCCAGGACGTGGTCCTCGCGGGTCGTCGGCGTCCAGGCGAAGTCGTGGGCGGGCGGCGGGACGTGGTCGCGGTCGCCGCGTGCGTCGAGGAAGGACGCCCGGCCGTCGTCGGACAGTGCCCAGCGCAGGACCCGGATGTCGTCCGCCTTCTCGCCGGTCCGGAAGACGGCGAGCACCCTGTCCTCGACGCGCCGGAGCCGGAGGAGCCGGGTCTGGTGGAAGTAGCGGTGCAGGGCGGCGAACTCGCGGACGAAGTCCGGGTCGTCGAGCAGTCCGGGCACGGCGTCCTCGGGCAGCGGGTTCAGGGCCCGGTCGTGCAGCGCGAGGACGTCGCCGACGGCGGTCTCGGGCCCCCGGCCGGGGACGGTGCCGTACCCGAAGAGGAGGACGTCGCCGACGGACACGAGGTCGCGCGGCACACACGCCGGCCCGGTGCGCAGGTGCTCCGTGCCGTCCAGCTCCAGGCGCAGGGAGCCGAACTCCTCGATGCGGCGGGTGTTCAGCGCCTCGGCGCGGCGGGCCAGCTCGGCCGCCTGAGCGGTGAGGCGGTCGCGCAGCACCTCGTACGTACCCGTGTCCAGGGCGGTGGTCATGAGGTCCCTCTCAGGAAGTCGGAAGGAGCGGTGGGGGGGGGGGGGGGGGGGGGGGGGGGGGGGGGGGGGGGGGGGGGGGGGGGGGGGGGGGGGGGGGGGGGCGGGGGGGGGGGGGGGGGGGGGGGGG
>NZ_JBIDAU010000005.1:471721-636611 GCF_043202655.1 Streptomyces sp. NPDC048171 | reverse complement strand
CTCTCGGGCTTTCCTCCGGGCGCTTCCCTTCGGTCTTGCGTTTCCGACTCTATCAGATCTTTCCGACCCGATTTCCTCGGTGCTTTCCAGGTTCCTGCTTTCGCGTTTCCCTTTCCGGCGGTTCCGACTCTATCAGATCCTTTCGGACTCTGATTCCCCGTCAGAGGGGGTCGTCTTCCCGGCCCTCGGGCCGTTCCGACGAGGTGAGACTCTAGCGGATTCCCCGGCTCCCGAGCCAATCGGGGGCCGCGTCCTTTCGAACGTGGATTCCTCATTCCGTAAATACGCGCACCGACAGAGCGACTGTTCGTCGAAGAGTGGTTGGTACTTGCGGAATCGCTGTCCGGGGACCGACCGGGGTCGGCGCTCACGTCGGACAACTCGGAGAACACTACGAGTGCGGGTGGGGCGTGTCAAATCCGGGTCAGGGCGGCAGTCCTGGGCGTACGCTGGGGTCCATGACGACGCGTACGTGTAGCCAGCTCTGGTGGGCCGCCTGACGGCGGCCGTCTCACGTATGCACTCAACGGCCGCCGCTTCGGCGGCCGTTCTCGTATCTCCCTCCAGGAGGGGCGGCCGGCGGGTGGCGGCGGCCCTGACCAGGAGGTGGAGAGATGACGCGGGTCTTCAGTGGGGTCAAGCCGACGGGGCACCTGACGCTGGGGAACTACCTGGGAGCCATGCGGCAGTGGGCCGCGGTGGACCAGCACCGGTCCGACGCGCTGTTCTGCGTCGTGGACCTGCACGCGCTGACCGTGGACCACGATCCGGCGCGGGTGCGCAGACTGAGCCGGCAGGCGGCGTCGCTGTTGCTGGCGGCGGGGCTGGACCCCGGCCTGTGCACCGTGTTCGTGCAGAGTCATGTGGACGAGCACGCCCGGCTGTCGTACGTACTGGAGTGCGTCGCGACCGACGGGGAGATGCGGCGGATGATCCAGTACAAGGAGAAGGCCGCGCGGGAGCGGGAGCGGGGCGGGAGTGTGCGGCTGTCGCTGCTGACGTATCCCGTGCTGATGGCGGCGGACATCCTGGCGTACGGGACGGACGAGGTGCCGGTCGGGCACGACCAGACGCAGCACGTCGAGCTGGCGCGGGACCTCGCGGTGCGGTTCAACCAGCGGTACGGGCACACCTTCGTGGTGCCGCGGGCCACGAATCCGGCGGTGGCGGCCCGGGTGATGAATCTGCAGGAGCCGGCCTCGAAGATGGGGAAGAGCGACGACGTCGGGCCCGGGATCGTCTATCTGCTGGACGAGCCGGACGTGGTGCGGAGGAAGGTCATGCGGGCGGTGACCGACAGCGGGCGCGAGGTCGTGTACGACCGGGGTGAGCGGCCGGGGCTCGCGAACCTGCTGGAGATCCTCGCCGCCTGTGTGGGTGGCGAACCGGCGGACCTGGCCGAGGCGTACGACTCGTACGGCGCACTCAAGAAGGACACCGCGGAGGCCGTCGTCGAGGTGCTGCGGCCCGTGCAGCGGCGGCATCAGGAGCTGTGCGCGGATCCCGGCTACGTCGAGGGCGTGCTGCGGGAGGGCGCGGAGAAGGCGCGGGGCATGGCCCGGCCGACCGTGGACGCGGCCTACCGGGCGATCGGGCTGTTGCCGCCGGTGGACGCGGACCGGTAGGCCCCGGGGCTGGTGGCGAGGCGCGACGCGAAGTGCCGGCGCGTCGTGACCTCGCTGCCGAAGCCCGCCCGGCGGGCGACCTCGCGGCGAAGTGAGGGCGTCAGTCCTTGGTGCCGGTGGCCAGTTCGCGGCTGCGGTCGCGGGCCGCCTCCAGGGCGGCGATGAGGGCGGCGCGGACGCCGTGGCTCTCCAGTTCGCGGATGGCGTTGATGGTGGTGCCGGCGGGGGACGTGACGTTCTCGCGGAGTTTGACCGGGTGCTCGCCGCTGTCGCGGAGCATCTTCGCGGCGCCGATCGCGGACTGGACGATCAGGTCGTGGGCCTTGTCGCGGGGCAGGCCGAGGAGGATGCCGGCGTCGGTCATGGCTTCGACCAGGAAGAAGAAGTACGCCGGGCCGGAGCCGGAGAGGGCGGTGCAGGCGTCCTGCTGGGACTCGGGGACGCGGAGGGTCTTGCCCACGGCGCCGAAGATCTCCTCCGCGTGGGCGAGGTGGCCGGCGGTGGCGTGGGTGCCGGCGGAGATGACGGACATGGCCTCGTCGACGAGGGCCGGGGTGTTCGTCATGACGCGGACCACGGGGGTGCCGGTGGCCAGGCGCTCCTCGAAGAAACCGGTGGGGATGCCCGCCGCGCCGCTGATGACCAGTCGGTCGGCGGGGATGTGCGGGGCGAGTTCGTCGAGGAGCGTGCCCATGTCCTGCGGCTTGACCGTGAGGATGAGGGTGTCGGCGGCCTTGGCGGCCTCGGCGTTGGTGACGGGGGTGACTCCGTAGCGGGTGCGGAGTTCGTCGGCGCGCTCCTGGCGGCGGGCGGTGACCAGGAGGTCGGCGGGTGACCAGCCGGCGCCGATCATGCCGCTGAGCAGGGCTTCGCCGATCTTTCCGGTGCCGAGGACTGCGACTTTCTGGGTCATGGCGTTCGGTGCCCTCCGGTGCCCTGTCTGGGGTGTGTCGTCCGTCTTCGTCATCCTCGCATTCGCTGGGGTGGGCGGGGGCGTCGTGTCCAGTCCGCGGGACGTCGGTGGTGGGTGCCGTCGAGTCGTTTCGCCCCCGCCGCCCCTTCCCGTCCCGTCTGCTAGGGCGTCCTGCGTTTCAAGGTGGCCGCGCCCAGGGCCAGGACCAGGAGGGCGCAGCCGGCGACGATCAGGGTGTCGCGTACGAAGGCCGCGGTCATGTCGGTGTGGCGGAGGACCTCGTTCATGCCGTCGACCGCGTAGGACATGGGCAGGACGTCGGAGACGGCCTCCAGGGCGGGGTGCATGTTGTCGCGCGGGGTGAAGAGGCCGCAGAGGAGGAGCTGGGGGAAGATCACTGCCGGCATGAACTGCACCGCCTGGAACTCGGAGGCCGCGAAGGCCGAGACGAAGAGGCCGAGTGCGGTGCCCAGGAGGGCGTCCAGCAGGGCCACGAGGAGGAGCAGCCAGGGGCTGCCCGTGACGTCCAGGCCGAGGAACCAGACCGCGAGCCCGGTCGCGAGGGCCGACTGGACGATGGCGAGGGTGCCGAAGGCGAGGGCGTAGCCGGCGATGAGGTCGGCCTTGCCGAGCGGCATGGCGAGGAGGCGTTCGAGGGTGCCGGAGGTGCGCTCGCGCAGGGTGGCGATGGACGTCACCAGGAACATCGTGATCAGCGGGAAGATCCCGAGGAGTGAGGCGCCGATGTTGTCGAAGGTGCGCGGGCTGCCGTCGAAGACGTAGCGCAGCAGGAACAGCATCACGCAGGGGATCAGGAGCAGGAGCGCGATGGTGCGGGGGTCGTGGCCGAGCTGGCGCAGGACACGGGCCGCGGTGGCGCTGGTGCGGGTGAGGCTCAGGGCTCGGGTGGGGGCCGGGGTGAGGGTGGGCGCGGGGGCGGCGGAGGTGGTCATGGGGTGGGCTCCTTCGTGCGGGCGGCCGTGGTGGCCTCGTCGACCAGGTGCAGGAAGGCCTCCTCGACGGTCTCCGAGCCGGTACGGGTGCGCAGGGCGTCGGGGGTGTCGTCGGCGAGGATCCGGCCCTCGCGCATGAGGAGGAGGCGGTGGCAGCGCTCGGCCTCGTCCATGACGTGGGAGGAGACGAGGAGGGTGGTGCCGCGGTCGGCGGCGAGGGAGTGGAAGAGGGTCCACAGGTCGCGGCGGAGGACGGGGTCGAGGCCGACGGTCGGTTCGTCGAGGACGAGGAGTTCGGGGGCGCCGAGCAGGGCGACGGCGAGGGAGACACGGCTGCGCTGGCCGCCGGAGAGGTTGCCGGCGAGGGCGTCGGCGTGGGTGGTGAGGTCGACCTCGGCGACGACGCGGGTGACGTCGTCGCGGCGTCGGTCGGCCAGGGCGCGGCCGGGCGCGAGGATCGCGGCGAAGTAGTCGAGGTTCTGGCGGACGGTCAGGTCGTCGAAGACGGACGGAGCCTGGGTGACGTAGCCGATACGGGTGCGCAGGGCGGGGTGGCCGGCCGGGCGGCCCAGGACGTCGAGGGTGCCGGTGGCCTTGGCCTGGGTGCCGGCGATGGCGCGCATGAGGGTCGACTTGCCGCAGCCGGAGGGGCCGAGGAGGCCGGTGATCCCGCCGCGCGGGACGGTGAAGCCGAGGGCGCGCAGGACGGTGCGGGGGCCGCGGACGACGGTGAGGTCCTCGGCGCGGACGGCGGGCGGGGCGGGGTCGCCGCCTTCTGCTCCGGGTGGCCGGGAGGCGTAATTCATCATGTGATGAATACTCCTCCCGGTCGTCCGGTGCGTCAAGCCGTCGGGGTCGTCGCGAGCAGGAGCCGGACGTCGTAGGTCTCCTCGACCGTCCCGTCCGGGAAGGCGGCCAGGAGGTGGCGGCGTTCCTCGGCGAGGAACGCCGCGCTGTGTGCCGCGCCGTGGGTGAGGAAGACCGAGTGGCTGCCGAGGTTGGCGAGGTGGGTATCGAGGGGGACGCGGCGACTCCAGCGGATGTCGCGGCGGGTGAAGGCGAGGCTGCCGGTGGGGTCGGCGGCGCGGGCGTCGACGTTGCGCTTCTCGGCGGAGACGTCGATGTCGAAGTGGCTCTCGATGCGTCGGGCGGCGGCCCTGATCCACGGGACGTCGAGGGCGTCCGTGTTCCACCAGAGCGCCAGCGCGCCGCCCGGACGCAGCACGCGCAGCGCCTCCGGGATCGCCAGGGCGGGGTCGGTCCAGTGCCAGGCCTGGGCGTAGGTGAGGAAGTCGGCGTGGTGGCCGGCAAGGGGCAGGGTGTTGCCGTTGCCCCGGACGATCGGCACGTCGGGGAGGGTGCGGCGGAACTCGGCGGCCATGCCGGGGCCGGGCTCCACGGCGACCACGTCGGCGCCGCGCGCGTGCAGGAGGGCGGTGGCGATGCCCGTACCGGCACCGACGTCCACGACGCGGGAGCCCTTCAGGGGGCGGCCGGCCAGTTCCTCCAGGGCGTCGAGGAGGGCGGGCGGGTACGAGGGGCGGTTCGCGGCGTACTGGGCCGCGGCGGCGTTGAAGGAGTGGGCGCGGACGCCGCGGTCGGACGGGGTGGCTTCCCCGGGGGTCACGGGTGTCGTCATGCGGCCATGGTGGCTGCGTTCCCGCGGGACAGGGCCTACTTGCGGCGGCGCTTCTTCGGGTTGCCCGAGCGGCGGGTGGTGCGCTTCTCGTACTCCGTGCGGGCCTTCTCGTACTCCTCCCGGTGCAGTTTCTCCCCTGGGGCCTCGGCGAGGGTGCGGAAGAAGTAGGCGAGGAGGGAGCCGACGAAGCCGATGGCCAGCAGGCCGCGCATCTGGGCCTGGCGGTCGGGGTCGGGACGGCCGGTGAAGCCGGACCAGGTGTGGCGGAAGGCCAGGGCGCTGCAGATCGCGAACATCACGACCATCAGCAGTGAGACGAAGCTGCCGATGTCGGCGATCCGGAGGCCGTCGTAGGCGACGCGGAGCACGAAGCAGGCGGCGGCCGCCGCGGCCAGGGAGCCCACGGCGAGGCCCGCCCGCCGGGCGCCGTAGCCGCCGTCGTGGTTCACCCAGGTCGTGCCGTAGAACCGGAGGGGTTCGGGGCGGGGGCCGGGCGTGGAGCCCGCGGGGGTCTCCGGGATGCCGTTCTTGCCGTTCTCTGCGCTCACGGGTCGATTATGGCGCCGGGGGTGCCGCGGGCTCCGGGTGGGATCAGCAGCGCGGGGCGACGTACCCGTCGGTGCCGGTGCGCACGTAGGCGTCGGAGACGTACTGGCCGCTGCCGATGCTGTCCCAGATGTTCGACGAGCCGTACGGGCCGGAGACCCGGGTGCCCGGGGTCTGGCAGCTGATCGAGACACTGGCGCCCTCGGGCAGGGTGCGCACGATCGCGTAGCCGGTGCCGGGGCCGCTGCGGACGTTCAGCCGGTAGCCCGGTGCGACCGGGTAGCTGCGCCGGGCCGCTGCCGCCGTGGTCACGGCTCCCGGCGCCGCCTTCTCGTCCTCGCCGTCCCCTACGGCCGGAATCTGGTCGACAGACATGGAAATCCTCCCCCGTTGTGCCCCACGACGTTCATGGGGCCCCGTTGATACCCCAAGAACAAGCCATGAAACACCAGTTCGCAACTCGCACAGGCGGTACGGCCCGCCGCCTCTGTCCCGTACGCCCCATCGACTAGGCTCCGAGCGTCGCTCGCGCGAACGAACAGCACGGGGGTGGATCCATGGCGCCGCAGCGGAACGCCGGAGCGGGCGCGGAAGCGGAACTTCCGGAGTATGCCGGTCACTACCTGCTGGAGTCGTGCCTGGGCTCCGGCGGCATGGGCGTCGTCCACCTGGCCCGCGGTACCTCCGGTATGCGGGTCGCGGTGAAGGTCGTACACGCCTCGTATGCCAAGGATCCCGAGTTCAGGGGGCGTTTCCGGCAGGAGGTGGCGGCGGCCCGGCGGGTCAGCGGAGCCTTCACGGCGCCGGTCGTGGACGCCGATCCGGAGGCCGGACGGCCCTGGATGGCCACGCTCTACATCCCCGGGCCCACGCTCTCCGAGCAGGTGAAGCGGAACGGGCCCATGGACGAGGCCCAGTTGCGCCGGCTGATGGCCGGGCTCGCCGAGGCGCTGCGGGACATCCACCGGGTCGGCGTCGTGCACCGGGACCTGAAACCGAGCAACGTGCTGCTCGCCGAGGACGGCCCGAAGGTCATCGACTTCGGCATCTCCCGGCCGAAGGACAGCGAACTGCGCACCGAGACCGGCAAGTTGATCGGGACGCCGCCGTTCATGGCGCCCGAGCAGTTCCGGCGGCCCCGGGACGTGGGGCCCGCGGCGGACGTCTTCGCCCTCGGGTCGCTGATGGTGCACGCGGCGACCGGGCGGGGGCCCTTCGACTCCGACAGTCCGTACGTCGTCGCCTATCAGGTCGTGCACGACGAGCCCGACCTGACCGGCGTCCCGGAGACGCTGGCGCCGCTGGTGCTGCGGTGCCTCGCCAAGGAGCCCGAGGACCGGCCCACGCCGGACGAGCTGATGCGGCAGTTGCGGTCGGTGTCGGCGGAGTACGACACGCAGGTGTTCATACCGGCGCAGCGGGAGGCGAAGCCGCCTGCCCCGGCGCCCGCCGAGGCCCCGGACGCTCCCGCCGACGCACCGGACGCTCCCGCCGAGCCGGCTGCGCGGCGGCTGGGGAAGCGGGCGGCGCTGGTGGCCGGTGCGGTCTGCCTCACCATGCTCGGCGGGCTCGTCTCGGTCCAGGTGTTCGGCGACGGCGAACCCGCGCCCAGGACGCCCGCCGCGAAGAGCGCGCCGAGTGGCTTCGGCGCGTGGGAGACGGCGTCCGCCGGGAAGGGCGGTGGCATGCCCCAGTGCTCGTACGCGGAGCGGCGGCTGCTGTGCGCGCGGCCCGGTCTGGTCTTCGCCGTCGATCCGGCCGACGGCGGCATCCTGTGGCGGCACGCCGTCGAGGAGACCGTGCGCGGCGAACCGCCGGTCCTGTCGGGCGGGCTCGTGCAGCCCGAGGTCGGTCTGCTGGGCCGCCCGCTGGAGGCGCTCGACCCGGCCACCGGCGAGCCGGCGTGGGAGGAGGACATGCCCGCGTACGACGGGCTGCGGTGCGTCGGCGACATGCTCCTGCTCACCCGCGCCGACGGGATGGTCACCGGCGTGGACAGCGCCTCGGGGCGGACCCGGTGGTCGCACCGGATCCCCGGTCAGTCCGTGCCGTACTTCACCTCGTTCCCCGGGGAGCGGCGGCCGGCGGCGTACGCGACGAGTGAGTCGGCGGACGGGAACCGCACCCGGGTCACCGCGGTGGACCCGGCGAGCGGGGACGTGCGGTGGGAGGCGGAGCTGGAGGGATCGCTGGCGCTCGTGGGCGCGGCGGAAGGGTCCGTGTACCTCGTCCCCGAAGAAGCGACCCACGGCGACGCGAGGGCCGTGGTCCGCTACACGCCCGCCACCGGGGAGACCCGCCGGGTGGACCTGCCGATCCCGGTCGAGCTGGCGACGGTCGGCGTGCACGGGGACACCGTGCACCTCGCGGGAGCGGGCGGTTCGGTGGTGGCCGTCGACATGGCGGCCGGGAAGCAGAAGTGGCGGCTGGAGACCGGGGTGAGCCGGAGTTCGGCACCCGTCTCCGACGGCCGGCACGTGTACGTCACCGCGCCCGACGGGCGGCTCCTCGCTGTCGACGCCAGCAAGGGCAAGCTCCTCGGTCAGACCCGGACGCGGCTCGGCGCCGACTCCGACCGGGTCCCGGCGTCGCTGCCCGCGCCGCTGGTCGCGGGCGGCCACGTCTACGCCGCCGCGCCCGACGGGACCGTGTTCGGCGTGGACGGGCGGGACCCCGCCGCCTGGTGAGCGGGGCCCCAGCGGGGTCAGCCCAGCTTGGACACGTCGCGGACGGCGCCCTTGTCCGCGCTGGTCGCCATCGCGGCGTACGCCCTCAGGGCCGCGGAGACCTTGCGGTCGCGGTTCCTCGGGGCGTACACGCCGTTCAGCGCCTGGTCGCGGCGGGCCAGTTCGGCGTCGTCCACGAGCAGTTCGATGGAGCGGTTCGGGATGTCGATGCGGACGCGGTCGCCGTCCTCGACGAGGGCGATCGTGCCGCCGGCCGCCGCCTCCGGGGAGGCGTGGCCGATGGACAGCCCCGAGGTGCCGCCGGAGAAGCGGCCGTCGGTGACCAGGGCGCAGGCCTTGCCGAGGCCGCGGCCCTTCAGGTACGAGGTCGGGTAGAGCATCTCCTGCATGCCGGGGCCGCCCTTGGGGCCCTCGTAGCGGATGACGACGACGTCGCCCTCCTTGACCTGCTGGGTGAGGATCTTCTGGACGGCCTCCTCCTGCGACTCGCAGACCACCGCCGGGCCCTCGAAGGTCCAGATGGACTCGTCGACGCCGGCCGTCTTGACCACGCAGCCGTCCGCGGCGAGGTTGCCGCGCAGGACGGCGAGGCCGCCGTCCTTGGAGTAGGCGTGCTCGACGGAGCGGATGCAGCCGCCCTCGGCGTCCTCGTCCAGGGAGTCCCAGCGCTCGGACTGGGAGAAGGCCTCGGCGGAGCGCTTGCAGCCCGGGGCCGCGTGCCAGAGCTCCACGGCCTCCTTCGAGGGGGAGCCGCCGCGCACGTCCCAGGTCTTCAGCCAGTCGGCCAGGGAGGGGCTGTGCACGGAGTGGACGTCCTCGTTGAGCAGGCCGCCGCGGTGCAGTTCGCCGAGGAGGGCGGGGATGCCGCCCGCGCGGTGCACGTCCTCCATGTAGTACGTGCGGTCCTTGGCGACGTTGGGCGCGACCTTGGCGAGGCAGGGGACGCTGCGCGAGAGGGCGTCCATCTCGGCGAGGCCGTAGGAGACCTCCGCCTCCTGGGCGGCGGCCAGCAGGTGCAGGATCGTGTTGGTGGAGCCGCCCATCGCGATGTCCAGCGCCATGGCGTTGCCGAAGGCCGCGGGGGTGGCGATGTTGCGGGGCAGGACCGAGTCGTCGTCCTGCTCGTAGTAGCGACGGGTCAGGTCGAGGACCGTGCGGGCGGCGTTCTCGTAGAGCGCCTTGCGGGCGGTGTGGGTGGCCAGGACCGAGCCGTTGCCGGGGAGGGAGAGGCCGATGGCCTCGGTCAGGCAGTTCATCGAGTTGGCGGTGAACATGCCGGAGCAGGAGCCGCAGGTGGGACAGGCGTTCTCCTCGATCCGGAGGATGTCCTCGTCGGAGATCTTGTCGTTGACCGCCTCCGACATCGCGTCGACCAGGTCCAGCGTGCGGACCGTGCCGTCCACCAGGGTGGCGCGGCCGGACTCCATCGGGCCGCCGGAGACGAAGACCGTCGGGATGTTCAGGCGCAGCGCCGCGTTGAGCATGCCCGGGGTGATCTTGTCGCAGTTGGAGATGCAGATCAGGGCGTCGGCGCAGTGGGCCTCGACCATGTACTCCACGCTGTCCGCGATCAGGTCGCGGGAGGGCAGGGAGTAGAGCATGCCGCCGTGGCCCATGGCGATGCCGTCGTCCACGGCGATCGTGTTGAACTCGCGCGGGATGCCGCCGGCCGCGACGACCGCCTCGCTGACGATGCGGCCGACCGGGGCGAGGTGCGTGTGGCCCGGCACGAACTCCGTGAAGCTGTTGGCGACGGCGATGATCGGCTTCCGCCCGATGTCCGCGCCGGGTACACCGGAGGCACGCATAAGGGCGCGGGCGCCCGCCATGTTGCGGCCGTGGGTGACTGTGCGGGACCTCAGTTCGGGCATCGTCGCTCGCTCCTTCGGAGAGTTATGACTGCCGTCGAGCGTACGCCCGTCATCCAGGGGTCGGGACAGGGTGTCCGGAATGCGGGACGCCCGTCTCGCGCGCGGTGGGCCGGGCGGGGGCTCAGGGGCCCGTGAGGTGGCCCTGTACGACCGGGGCGAGCCGCGCGACGATCTGCTCCGGGTCGGCGGAGGCCAGCGGCTCCACCTTGATCACGTAGCGGAGCATCGCGCAGCCGACCAGCTGTGCCGCGGCCAGCTCGACGCGGAGCTCCGCGTCCGGGGCGTCCAGGCGGGCGGCGACGCGCTGCATCACCTGGGTGGCGATCAGCCGGCGGAAGACGGCGGCGGCGGTGTCGTTGTTCACCGCGGAGCGGACGATGGCCAGCACCGGCTTGCGGGTCGTGGGGTTCTCCCAGACGCCGATGATGAAGCGGGTGAGCTGCTCGCCCACCCCGTCGAGGGGAGCGTCGACGATCGCGGCCGGTGCCTCCAGGGCGGGCGCGAAGGCGACCTCGATCGCCGCCTCGAAGATCTGCTCCTTGGTCCCGAAGTAGTGGTGGACGAGGGCCGCGTCCACGCCGGCCGCCTTGGCGATGCCCCTGACGGACGTCTTCTCGTAGCCGTGCTCCGAGAACTCCTCGCGGGCCGTGGTGAGGATGCGGTCGCGGGTGCCGGCGGACTCCGTGCGCGGCGGGCGGCCGCGGCGGCGGGTGGTCCCGCCGGTCCCGCTCACCGGCGGCGCGCCTTCGTCGGAGAGGCCGGCGACGCCGAAGCCAGGTGCAGGCGGGCGAAGGCCAGGGCCTCGGCGAGGTCGGCCTCACGTTCGGCGCCTGACATGGCGCGCCGGGTGTTGACCTCGATGACGACATGGCCGTCGAAGCCGGTGTCCGCGAGCCCTTCCAGCAGCTCGGCGCAGGGCTGGTCGCCCCGGCCGGGGACCAGGTGCTCGTCCTTGGCGGAGCCCTTGCCGTCGGCGAGGTGGACGTGGCCCAGGCGGTCGCCCATGCGGCCGACCATGTCGAGGGCGTCGGTGCGGGAGGTCGAGGCGTGGCTGAGGTCGATCGTGAAGTGGCGGTAGTCGTCCTTCGTCACGTCCCAGTCGGGGGCGTACGCCTGCATCTCGCGGTCGCGGTAGCGCCAGGGGTACATGTTCTCGACGGCGAAGCGGACGTCCGTCTCGTCCGCCATCCGCCAGATGCCGTTGACGAAGTCCCGCGCGTACTGGCGCTGCCAGCGGAACGGCGGGTGGACCACGACGGTGCTCGCGCCGAGCCGCTCGGCGGCCGCGCGGGCGCGCTGGAGCTTGACCCAGGGGTCGGTGGACCAGACGCGCTGGGTGATGAGCAGGCACGGCGCGTGCACGGCCAGTATCGGCACGCGGTGGTAGTCGCTGAGTCTGCGCAGCGCGTCGATGTCCTGGCTGACCGGATCCGTCCAGACCATCACCTCGACGCCGTCGTAGCCGAGGCGTGCGGCGATCTCGAAGGCCGTCGCCGTCGACTCCGGGTAGACGGATGCCGTCGACAGGGCGACCTTCGCGTCCGGGATTCGGACTGCGTCCCTGGGTTTTGCCACGGGGGTCAGGTTACGGGGTGCGGGTTGGAGGGGGCGGGGCGCCTGTTCACCGTTGCGGTGAGTGCCGTGTGGCGGGTGCGGGAGCGTCGTGGTTGCGCGCGCACCCGCGGCGGAGCCGCGCATCGATACAGCCCCGCGCCCCTTTTGGGGCGCGTCATGGCTGGACCATGTGGTCCAGTCTGCGGAGGATCACGCCCTCCCTCAGGGCCCACGGGCAGATTTCCAGGTTCTCCACGCGGAAGAGGTCCATCGCCGCCTCGGCGACCAGCGCGCCGGCCAGGAGCTGGTTCGCGCGGCCCTCGGAGACGCCGGGGAGTTCGGCGCGCTCGGCGGCGGTCATGGCGGCCAGGCGGGGGACCCATGCCTCCAGAGAGGCCCGTTTCAGCTCGCGCTGGACGTAGAGGCCCTCGGCGGAGCGGGCGGCGCCGGCGATGCGGGCCAGTTGCCGGAAGGTCTTGGACGTGGCGACCACGTGGTCGGGCGTGCCGGAGCGGCTGAACTCGCCGACCGTCCGGGCGATCTCCGTACGGACGTGCCGGCGCAGCGCCCTGACGGCGTCCGGCTCGGGCGGGTCGCCGGGGAGCCAGCCGGCCGTGAGGCGGCCCGCGCCCAGCGGCAGCGACGCGGCCGTGTCCGGCTCCTCGTCCATGCCGTAGGCGATCTCCAGGGAGCCGCCGCCGATGTCCAGGACCAGCAACTTGCCCGCGGACCAGCCGAACCAGCGGCGGACGGCGAGGAAGGTGAGCCGCGCCTCCTCCGCGCCGCTGAGGACCGTCAGCTCGACGCCGGTCTCGGCCCGTACCCGCGCGAGGACGTCGTCGGCGTTGGTCGCCTCGCGCACGGCGGAGGTGGCGAACGGGAGGATCTCCTCGACGCCCTTGTCCTCGGCCGCCTGAAGCGCGTCGAGGACGACCGCGACCAGCTTGTCGACGCCTTCGGGGCCGATGGCGCCGTCCTCGTCGAGGAGCTGGGCGAGGCGGAGATCCACCTTGTGCGAGTGGGCGGGCAGGGGGCGGGCGCCGGGGTGCGCGTCCACCACCAGCAGGTGCACCGTGTTCGAACCCACGTCGAGGACACCGAGTCTCATGTACGGAACGCTACTGCCAGCGGGGCGGGCGGCGGTGCCGTCATCCGCCTTCGGCGTCTTACCCTGGAGCCGTGCCAAAGACGAAAAAGGCGAAGGCTGAAAAGTCGGCCAAGAAGGACAAGAGGCGCGTAATGGGCGACGAGAAGGGGCTTGACTTCGCCCGGGCGTGGGTGGAGTTCCCCGATCCGGCGGACGACGAGCAGGTCTTCCGGTGCGACCTGACATGGCTGACCTCCCGCTGGAACTGCATCTTCGGCAGCGGCTGCCAGGGCATCCAGGCCGGCCGCGCGGACGACGGGTGCTGCTCGCTGGGCGCGCACTTCTCCGACGAGGACGACGAGAAGCGCGTCGCCGAGCACGTGGCGCGACTCACGCCGGACATCTGGCAGCACCACGCCGAGGGCACGCGGGACGGCTGGACCTCCGAGGACGACGAGGGCTCCCGGCAGACCCGTCCCTTCCAGGGCTCCTGCATCTTCCAGAACCGGCCCGGTTTCGCCGGGGGCGCGGGCTGCTCGCTGCACATCCTGGCCCTGAAGGAGGGCCGGGAGCCGCTGGAGACCAAGCCGGACGTGTGCTGGCAGCTGCCGGTGCGGCGGACGTACGAGTGGATCGACCGGCCCGACGACACGCGCGTGCTCCAGGTGTCGATCGGTGAGTACGACCGGCGCGGCTGGGGTCCCGGCGGGCACGACCTGCACTGGTGGTGCACCTCGGCGACCTCGGCGCACGGCGCGGGCGACCCGGTGTACGTCTCGTACCGGCCCGAGCTGATCGAGCTGATGGGCAAGGCGGGGTACGACCGGCTGGTCGAGCTGTGCGAGGAGCGGCTGGCCTCGCAGTTGCCGCTGCTGGCGCCGCATCCGGCGGATCCCGCTCGCTGAGTGCCGCGCCCGCCTCGCTTGTTCGTCCTGGGAGCCCCGGGAGTCCTGGGGGTCCTGGGGGGTCCCGGGGGTTCTGGGAAGCCCAGGGCTTCTAGGAGGTGGAAGGGCTCGGGTCGCCGGTGTCGTCCGGCAGGGGCGAGGAGCCGGTGCCGCCCGTCGGGGACGGGCCGGTCGGCGACGGGTCCGGGTCGGACGGGGACGGTGACGGGTCCTCGGTGGGCGTCGGGTCCGGGTCGGGCTGCGAGGTCGACGGCGACGGGTCCGGGTCCGGGGCGGACGGGGACGGCGAGTGGTCCGGGGTGCTGGGGCGCGGGCCCGGGCGGGAGGGGCCGGGCGCGGTGCCGTATCCCTTGATCGTGACGACCGCGCCGACGGGCGACACCGCCACGCGGGCGGTCCAGTGGCCGGACGGCTCGTGCAGGTGGTCGACGTACACCCGGATCGTGCGGGACTCGCCGGGTCGCAGGGTGCCGGAGGACTGGCTCAGGTAGAGCCAGGGCGCCCCGACGGAGGCGGACCAGCGGACCGGGTCGTCGCCGGTCGCGGTCAGGGTGACCAGCGTGGTGTCGCCGTCGTGGCCGGCCGTGACGCTCAGCGCGCTCTTCTCGCCCGCGCCGGAGACGCTGACGACCTCCACGGAGACGTCGGCCTCGCCGTTCTCCTCGAAGCCGGTGCCGGGGGTGGTGCTGGCGTTGCCCGCGTTCTCGTAGCCGCCGCCGGCGGAGTCGCCGTCCAGGCCGTCGGGGCTCTGTGCCTCGCTGGCGCTGGACGAGCGGCCGTCCTCGCCCTCCACGACGGGGGTGCCGCGGTAGGCCGCCCACAGGGCGAGCACGGGCGCCGCCACGACGGTGGCGACGACGGTCGTGGTGACGGCACGCGCCCGCATCCGGTCCCGGCGGGCGGCGCGGTCCTTGGGGTCCATGGGGAAGCCGCGGCGGTCGAAGCGGGGGGCGGCGATCCGGGCTCGCGGGACGTGCGCCATGGCGACGTGCAGCGCGGTGCGGGGGGCCTCCAGGACGGGGAGTTCGGCCGGAGTGACGCTGGTGCCGGGCCAGCGGCCGGGGATCGCGCGTTCTGCCGTGCGGCGGCAGCGGGGGCAGTCGTCCACGTGCCGGACCAGTTCGCGGCGCAGGGCGGCGCTGAGCACGTACCGGTTGTCGCCGGTGAGGCGCGCAACGCCGGTGCAGGTGCCGGTCTCCACGACGGCCAGGGCGGCGCGGGTGCGTTCGACCTCGCAGGCGGCGGAGGCGAGGAGTTCCCGGGTGGCGGCCAGGTCCATGCCGAGGACCGCGGCAACCTCGTGGGGGGCCAGACGGTGGCGGACGGCGAGTTCCAGGGCCTCGCGCTGCTCCGGGGTGGTGCCGGCGGCCTCCGGCCAGGCCAGCTGGGCGAGTTCGCCCCGGTGGCGTTGCCGGGTCTCGTCGTCGGGGGTGTCGGTGGCCGTCGCTTCGGAGGTGGTGTCGCTGGTGCTCGTGCTCGCGGGGCGGCCTGCCGCATGGCTGCTCTGACGTTTCTGCTTGGCCTCGGTCAGCCTGCGGAGGCAGGCCCAGCGGGCCAGGGCGTACAGCCACGGCCTGCGGTCCTGGGCGGAACCGGGGCCGCGGTTGCCGCGGCGCTGGGCGAGCGCCAGGACGTCGCCCAGGGCGGCGGTCGCGGCGGTGTGGTCGCAGAGCACGGACAGGCAGTACGTGAACAGGCCGTCCAGATACGCGTCGTACGCCGCGTGGCGGGCGGGCGGCCGCTGCGCCAGGGAACGCGCAGCGGCGCGGTCGCGCGCCTCCCGGTGCGCTCGGTGTGCGCCGGTCGTGCGGGTCGTGGTCTCCGGACTGCTCCTCATCACTCGGCGACCGTAGGGGGCTATGGGTGGCGCGAACTGGCGCGTTGGGCACTTTTAATCCGTACGGGTGAAACGATCCCTCATAAGGGGACAGGAGGCGGTTGTCCCGCGGGGTGGGGTGCCTCCGTGACCGCGCCCGCGTCCCGGTGTCAGTGGGGGCCGTTACGGTTCGTGCATGGCTGCCCGTGCGAAGTCCACCAAGGAACGGCCGTCCTTCCGCTGCACCGAGTGCGGCTGGCAGACGGCCAAATGGCTCGGCCGCTGTCCCGAGTGCCAGGCCTGGGGCACCGTCGAGGAGTACGGCGCGCCCGCCGTGCGGACGACGTCGCCGGGGCGCGTGACCACCTCCGCGGTGCCGATCGGTGAGGTCGACGGGCGGCAGGCGACCGCGCGGTCGACCGGTGTGCCGGAGCTGGACCGGGTGCTGGGCGGCGGGCTGGTGCCCGGTGCCGTGGTGCTGGTCGCGGGTGAGCCCGGGGTCGGGAAGTCCACCCTGCTGCTGGACGTGGCGGCCAAGTCCGCGAGCGACGAGCACCGGACGCTCTACGTCACGGGCGAGGAGTCGGCGAGCCAGGTGCGGCTGCGGGCCGACCGGATCGACGCGATCGACGATCATCTCTACCTCGCCGCCGAGACCGATCTGGCAGCGGTGCTGGGGCATCTGGACGCGGTCAAGCCGTCGCTGCTGATCCTGGACTCCGTGCAGACCGTCGCCTCCCCCGAGATCGACGGCGCCCCCGGCGGCATGGCGCAGGTGCGGGAGGTGGCGGGGGCACTGATCCGCGCCTCCAAGGAGCGCGGGATGTCCACCCTGCTCGTGGGGCACGTCACCAAGGACGGCGCCATCGCCGGCCCGCGGCTGCTGGAGCACCTGGTGGACGTGGTGCTGCACTTCGAGGGCGACCGGCACGCACGGCTGCGGCTGGTGCGGGGGGTCAAGAACCGGTACGGCACGACCGACGAGGTCGGCTGCTTCGAGCTGCACGACGAGGGGATCACCGGGCTCGCCGACCCCAGCGGGCTGTTCCTCACCCGGCGCGCCGAACCCGTGCCGGGTACCTGTCTGACCGTCACCCTGGAGGGCCGCCGGCCGCTGGTGGCCGAGGTGCAGGCGCTGACCGTGGATTCCCAGATTCCGTCGCCCCGTCGTACGACCTCGGGGCTCGAGACGTCCCGGGTGTCCATGATGCTGGCGGTGCTGGAGCAGCGGGGCCGGATCAGCGCCCTGGGGAAGCGGGACATCTACAGCGCGACGGTCGGGGGCGTGAAGCTGTCCGAGCCCGCCGCCGACCTCGCCGTCGCGCTCGCGCTGGCCAGTGCGGCCAGTGACACCCCGCTGCCCAAGAACCTCGTCGCGATCGGTGAGGTCGGCCTCGCCGGAGAGGTGAGACGGGTCACGGGCGTGCAGCGCCGGCTCTCCGAGGCGCACCGGCTGGGCTTCACGCACGCCCTGGTACCGAGCGACCCCGGCAGGGTTCCCGACGGCATGAAGGTCCTGGAAGTCGCGGACATAGGGGACGCCCTGCGGGTGCTTCCGCGCTCGCGTCGGCGAGACGCCCCACGGGAGGAGGAGGACCGCCGGTAGACTTTGCCCTGGTCTCGCCCGTCCGTACGACCGAGTGTGCGACGAGGGCGGGCCGGAAGAACCTGCGACCGGAGGAGTGCAGTGGCAGCCAACGACCGGGCAGCAGCTCCCGGAAAGTCCGGTGGGAGTGCCGGTGCCGATGGCCTGATGCGCGCCTCGCTGAGCGCCGTGGCGCCCGGCACGCTGCTGCGGGACGGCCTGGAACGGGTCCTTCGCGGCAACACCGGCGGTCTGATGGTGCTGGGGTCGGACAAGACCGTCGAGTCGATGTGTACGGGCGGCTTCGTACTGGACGTCGAGTTCACGGCGACCCGCCTGCGCGAGCTGTGCAAGCTCGACGGCGGCATCGTGCTCTCCTCGGACCTGTCGAAGATCCTGCGGGCGGGCGTCCAGCTGCTGCCCGACCCGACCATTCCGACCGAGGAGACCGGCACCCGGCACCGCACGGCGGACCGGGTCAGCAAGCAGGTCGGCTTCCCCGTCGTGTCCGTCTCGCAGTCCATGCGGCTCATCGCCCTCTACGTCGACGGGCAGCGGCGCGTCCTGGAGGACTCCGCCGCGATCCTGTCCCGGGCCAACCAGGCACTGGCCACCCTGGAGCGCTACAAGCTCCGGCTCGACGAGGTCGCCGGCACGCTCTCCGCGCTGGAGATCGAGGACCTGGTGACCGTCCGGGACGTGTCGGCGGTCGCCCAGCGGCTGGAGATGGTGCGCCGGATCGCCACCGAGATCGCCGAGTACGTGGTGGAGCTGGGCACGGACGGGCGGCTGCTGGCGCTTCAGCTGGACGAGTTGATCGCCGGCGTGGAGCCGGAGCGTGAGCTGGTCGTGCGGGACTACGTGCCGGAGCCGACCGCCAAGCGGTCCCGCACGGTCGACGAGGCGCTCGCCGAGCTGGACAAGCTCAGCCACGCCGAGCTGCTCGAACTGTCCACGGTGGCCCGGGCGCTGGGATACACCGGGTCCCCCGAGACGCTGGACTCCGCGGTGTCGCCGCGCGGCTTCCGGCTGCTGGCGAAGGTGCCGCGGCTGCCGGGCGCGATCATCGACCGGCTCGTGGAGCACTTCGGCGGCCTGCAGAAGCTGCTCGCCGCCAGCGTGGACGACCTCCAGACGGTGGACGGCGTCGGCGAGGCGCGGGCGCGCAGCGTGCGTGAGGGGCTGTCGCGGCTGGCGGAGTCGTCGATCCTCGAGCGTTACGTCTGACCCCGTCGGCCCCCGACTGCTCGCGTCAGTCGCTCTTCAGCACGAAGGACGTCCGCACCTTCGCGAACCCGGGCGCCTTGGCCTCCACCAGGTACGTCCCCGCCTTGGCCGAACCCGCCGGGGGCGTACCGCACTCGGGGGCGCTCGGCTTCCGGTCCCACTTCACGGTGTAGGCGATGCCGCTGTTCGCGGCCACCCGGTACTGGAGGCTGGCCTTGCTCTTGTCCTTGACGCAGTCGTCCGAGGCCCAGTAGGCGTCGTCGCCGCTGGCCGGGGTGATGGTGAACACCGCGTGTTCGGGGCCCAGATCGACCTTGCAGTCGCCGCCGGAGGTGTTCCGCGCGGTCAGTTCGAAGGCGGGGGTCTGTCCGGGCGTGTAGCTGTTGCGGACGCTGCGCAGGCTGAACTTCACCGCGCTCGGGGTGCAGTTGGGCAGGGCCGAACCGCCCGGCAGGGCGTCTCCCGCGCCGACGCCCGTCGCCGCGCCGCCCCCGGAGCCCCCGCCACCGGCGCTGCCGGGGTTGTCGGCGTCCTCGCCGGAACCGGCGCCCTCGCCCGAACCGTCCTCGCCGCCGCCGGAACCCGAACCCGACCCCGTACCACCGGAGTCCGCGCTGCCCGACTCGTCGCGGCCGCCCGGGGCCTCACTGATCGCGGGCCCGGATCCCGAGGGTCCCGGCGTGATCGACGGGGCCGGGTTCTTGCCGTCGGCTCCGTCGTCGCGCCCCTTGCCCCCGTCTCCGCCGCCGGAGACCACGATCCACGTGATCAGCAGCGCCAACAGGGCGAACAGGGACAGCAGTACGGCCCTCCGTCGCCAGTAGATGGAGGAGGGAAGCGGCCCGACCGGATTGCGCAGAGATCCCACGGCGCAAACTGTACGAGAGATCCGCGCGTTCCCCTGTCCCACCCGCCGTTCCGGCCCGCAACTTTTACGGATCATCATCCCGGAGACCGGCCCCACCCCCTGCCGATCGTCGGGTGTCGGACGCGCCGATCGCAGGGGGTGACGATTTCGACCATCCGGCTACCGTCCGTGAACTGCCCAAGCCGGGTCGTCAGGCGGCGCCGACGCCGCGGAGTCCCGATGCGCCCGGCCCCGGGCCCCGGCAGCGCCGGCCGGGAAGAAACCTTCCCTCGCCCACGCCCCGAGCGACGGACCCCGCGGCACCCCGGCCGGCGGGCCGGTGTCCTGGGCGCCACGGGTGGCGGTGCACCCGTGCGGTGGTCTCGTCGTGGCAGGATCGGAGGGTCATGACTGCGCCCACGAAGTCCTCGCACAGCGGCCCCTCCGACCCCGCCGCCGCCTCGTCCGGCGTGCCGTTGCACGCCCCCGTCATCGACTGGTTCGCCGAGCACGCCCGCGACCTGCCGTGGCGGCGCCCGGAGGCCGGCGCGTGGGGCGTGATGGTCAGTGAGTTCATGCTCCAGCAGACGCCGGTGAGCCGCGTCCAGCCCGTCTACGAGCAGTGGCTGGCGCGCTGGCCGCGCCCCGCCGACCTCGCCGCCGAGGCGCCCGGCGAGGCGGTCCGTGCCTGGGGCCGGCTCGGCTACCCGCGCCGCGCCCTGCGCCTGCACGGTGCCGCCGCGGCCATAACGGAACGGCACGGCGGCGACGTACCGGCGGACCACGCCCAGTTGCTGGCGCTGCCCGGCATCGGCGAGTACACGGCCGCCGCCGTCGCCTCCTTCGCCTACGGCCAGCGGCACCCCGTGCTGGACACCAACGTCCGCCGGGTGTTCGCCCGCGCGGTGACCGGCGTGCAGTACCCGCCGAACGCCACCACCGCCGCCGAGCGGAAGCTGGCGCGCGCGCTGCTGCCGGAGCAGGAGACGAGGGCCGCCCGGTGGGCCGCCGCCTCCATGGAGCTGGGCGCGCTGGTCTGCACGGCGAAGAACGAGTCGTGCCAGCGCTGCCCGATCGCCGGGCAGTGCGCCTGGCGGCTGGCCGGCAAGCCCGCGCACGACGGACCGCCGCGCCGCGGCCAGACGTACGCGGGCACCGACCGGCAGGTGCGCGGCCGGCTGCTCGCGGTGCTGCGGGAGGCGTCCGGGCCGGTGCCGCAGTCGGCCCTCGACCAGGTGTGGCACGAGCCGGTCCAGCGGGCCCGCGCCCTGGACGGCCTGGTGTCCGACGGTCTGGTGGAACCGCTGGCGGACGGGCTGTACCGGCTGCCGCTGAGCTGACGGACAGCGGGGACACAGGGGCGGCGGTGCCGGTGTCACGGAAACACCAGCCCCGTCGGCCCCGGTTACAGCCTTGGTAACGGACAAACAGCCACATACTTCCATCAAGTGGCCCGCCGATTTACCCGGTTCCTACTTCCGTTACACAACCGACGGACAGCCGAGTGTTCGTCGCAGGCTGCTCCGCACAGCGCCGTGACAACGCTTCCCTACCTTCGTTTCTGTGCCCGGCGGGCACGGCAGGACCAGGGACCACAGGCAGTGGGCCGGCGGTGACCACACCGGCGGAGTACGGGGATCGGAAGGCGGTTGACCATGGGCGAGGTGCTCGAGTTCGAGGAGTACGTCCGGACGCGGCAGGACGCGCTGCTGCGCAGTGCCCGGCGTCTGGTCCCGGATCCGGTCGACGCCCAGGACCTGCTGCAGACCGCGCTGGCGCGGACGTACCGCCGCTGGTCGACCATCGAGGACAAGCGGCTGGCCGACGCCTACCTGCGCCGGGTCATGATCAACACGCGGACCGAGTGGTGGCGGGCGCGGAAGCTGGAGGAGGTGCCGACCGAGCAGCTCCCCGAGTCCTGCGTGGACGACTCCACCGAGCAGCACGCGGACCGCGCCCTGCTGATGGACGTCATGAAGGTGCTCGCCCCGAAGCAGCGCAGCGTCGTGGTGCTGCGACACTGGGAGCAGATGTCCACGGAGGAGACCGCCGCCGCCCTCGGCATGTCGGCCGGCACGGTCAAGAGCACGCTGCACCGGGCGCTCGCCCGGCTCCGTGAGGAGCTGGTCGCCCGCGATCTGGACGCACGGGCGCTGGAGCGTGAGGAGCGGGAGCGTTGCGCGGCCTGACCGTCGGTCGATCACCCGGGGGGACCCGGAGGGGCACGCAGGCGACGAGTGCGGCGGTGGCCGTGTTCGTCGCCCTCGGCGCGTGTCTGTCCGGCTGCGCGGCCGGCGGCACCGGCACCCGTGACGAGGGCGCGGCCCACGCGGACGCGGTGGGCGGCGCCGCCTCCTCGTCGCCGGCCGCCTCCCCCTCGAAGGTCCCCGACCGGGTGGACGCGGTGCGGCTGGTCAAGTCGGACCCCAAGGTCTCCGAAGAGGTCAAGCACGAGCTGAAGCCGTGCGTCGCCGACGAGTACCCCGTCGACGTGTCGTACGGCGAGCTGACCGGCGGCACGGCGGAGGACGTCGTGGTCAACGTCCTGACGTGCGGTGACGCGGTGGGTGTGGGCAGTTACGTGTACCGCGAGGAGGACGGCGCGTACCAGAATGTGTTCCGCACCGAGGAGCCTCCGGTCTACGCGGAGATCGACCGCGGCGACCTGGTGGTGACCAAGCAGGTGTACGAGCGGGGCGACCCGGTCTCCAGTCCGTCCGGCGAGAACGTCATCACGTACCGCTGGGCGTCGGGCCGGTTCGCCGAGCAGTACCGCACCCACAACGACTACAGCAACGCCGCGGGCAACGCGCCGTCTCCGGTCCCGGACGCGGACGGCTGAGGCGGGCGGGCGTGAACCGATCGGGCCGCTCGCCACGATGACCGGGTGAACGCGGTGCGCGGCCCGGGCGTCCGTCCCAGTGGGCGTCCGTGACCGCACCCGCGTCCGGCGACCGCACCCGACCCATCACAACGAGGACTGAGAGCACCGGGATGGCAGACCAGACCCACGTCCTGTTCGTCGAGGACGACGACGTCATCCGCGAGGCCACCCAGCTCGCCCTGGAGCGGGACGGCTTCGCGGTCACCGCGATGCCCGACGGGCTGTCCGGCCTGGAGTCCTTCCGGACCGACCGGCCCGACATCGCGCTGCTCGACGTCATGGTCCCGGGGCTGGACGGGGTGAGCCTGTGCCGCCGGATCCGGGACGAGTCCACGGTGCCGGTGATCATGCTGTCGGCGCGGGCGGACTCCATCGACGTCGTCCTGGGTCTGGAGGCCGGTGCCGACGACTACGTCACCAAGCCGTTCGACGGGGCCGTGCTGGTCGCCCGGATCCGGGCGGTGCTGCGGCGCTTCGGCCACGCCGGCGGCGGGGACCGGGGGGACGCGGCGGACCACGCGGACACCGGGGGCGTGCTCACCTTCGGCGAGCTGGAGGTGGACACCGAGGGCATGGAGGTGCGCCGGGCCGGACGGCCCGTGGCGCTCACGCCGACGGAGATGCGGCTGCTGCTGGAGTTCTCCTCGGCGCCGGGGACGGTGCTCTCGCGCGACAAGCTGCTGGAACGGGTCTGGGACTACGGCTGGGGCGGGGACACCCGCGTCGTCGACGTGCACGTGCAGCGGCTGCGCACCAAGATCGGCCAGGACCGGATCGAGACGGTCCGCGGCTTCGGCTACAAGTTGAAGGCCTGAGGCGGGGACACAGGGATATGCGGGGGTTCTTCCGACGCCGGACCGCCTCGCCTCCGGGGCGCGCGGACGGCCGCACGGGGCCGGACGGCGCTACGAGACCGGACGGCGGTGGGCGCGGTCCGGATCCGCGCGGTCCGGGTTCGAACGGGCGGCGTCCGGACGGTCCGGGTTCGAACGGGCGGCGTCCGGACGGGCCGGGTCCGCACGGGCGGCGTCCCGGCGGCACCCGTCCGCGCGGCCTGCGCGCGCGTGGCATCCGCACCGGGCTGCGCTGGAAGCTCAGCGCGGCGATCGCGCTGGTCGGCGCGCTGGTGGCGGTCGTCCTGAGCCTGGTCGTGCACAACGCGGCCCGGGTGTCCATGCTGGACAACGCCCGTGACCTCGCGGACGACCGGATCCTGATCGCCCAGCGCAACTACGAGCTGTCGGGGCGGCAGAACTTCCCCAACGCCAAGATCGACGATCCCGAGCTGCCGGTGGAGCTGCGCCGCAGGGTGGAGGCCGGGCAGCGGGCGACGTACGTCTCCGAGCGGGACGACGGGGTGACGGACATCTGGGCCGCGGTGCCGCTCAAGGACGGGCACGTGATGTCCCTGCACTCCGGTTTCACCGACCGCAGCGCCGACATCCTCACCGATCTCGACCAGGCCCTCGTCATCGGCTCCATCGCGGTGGTCCTCGGCGGCAGCGCGCTCGGGGTGCTCATCGGGCGCCAGCTGTCGCGGCGGCTGCGGGACGCGGCGGCGGCCGCGAACCAGGTCGCCAACGGGGAGCCGGACGTGCGCGTCCGGGACGCCATCGGCGGGGTCGTCCGGGACGAGACCGACGACCTCGCGAGCGCGGTGGACGCGATGGCGGACGCGTTGCAGAAGCGGCTGGAGGCCGAGCGGCGGGTCACCGCGGACATCGCGCACGAGCTGCGGACGCCGGTGACCGGGCTGCTCACCGCGGCCGAACTGCTGCCACCGGGCCGGCCGACCGAGCTGGTCCTGGACCGGGCGAAGGCGATGCGCACGCTCGTCGAGGACGTCCTGGAGGTGGCCCGGCTCGACGGGGCCTCGGAGCGGGCCGAGCTCCAGGACCTGATGCTGGGCGACTTCGTGACCCGGCGGGTGGCGGCGAAGGACCCGGCCGTGGAGGTGCGGGTGATCCACGAGTCGGAGGTGACGACCGACCCGCGCCGCCTGGAGCGGGTGCTGTTCAACCTGCTCGCCAACGCCGCCCGGCACGGCCGCTCGCCGGTCCAGGTCAGCGTCGAGGGCCGGGTGATCCGGGTCCGCGACCACGGGCCGGGCTTCCCCGAGGACCTGCTCGCCGAGGGCCCGAGCCGCTTCCGCACCGGCAGCGCGGACCGGGCCGGGCGCGGGCACGGGCTCGGCCTGACCATCGCGGCCGGCCAGGCCCGGGTGCTGGGCGCCCGCCTCACCTTCCGCAACGTCCGCCCCGCCGGGGCCCCCGACCACGTCCCGGCCGAGGGCGCGGTCGCGGTGCTGTGGCTGCCGGAACACGCGCCGACCAACACGGGGAGCTACCCGATGCTGCCGGACCGGACGGCCCCCGGCCCCGGCCCCGGCTAGCAGGCGAAGTCCTGGTCCAGGTCGAGGCCGCCCTCGCGGGGCTGGGTGAAGGAGAACCAGTTGCCGGAGTCGTCCCGGAAGAGCGCCTCGGTGCCGTACGGGCGCTCCTGCGGCTCCTGGAGGAACTCCACCCCGCGGTCCTTGAGCTTCTTGTAGTCGCCGTGGATGTCGTCGGTGGTCAGCACGCCGGCGCCGAGCGCGCCCTTGGCCACCAGCTTCCGGATCATCTCGGCGGACTCGGGGTCCATCGCCGGGCCGCTCGGGAGCATCAGCGTCAGCTCGACGTCGGGCTGGTTCGGCGAGCCGACGGTGAGCCAGCGCATGCCGCCCTCGCCCATGGTCATGTCGGTGCGGACCTCCAGGCCCAGCTTCTCGGTGTAGAAGCGCTTGGCCCGCTCCTGGTCGAGGACCCAGACGGTCGAGATGGCGAGGCCCTTGATCATGGCGTGCTCCTGCTGTTTCGTGGCCGGTTTCGCTTGCTCTGCCACGGTAGGCAGCATCGCCCTCAGCCCGCTTCTCCGGAATTGCGGCGCACCCCGCCCGCCCAGTGCATGACGTAGCAGCCCGGTATCAGTGCGGTCCCCCGGCCCACGTGCCTGGTCCGGTACTCGCTCGGGGTGAGGCCGGTCCACGCCTTGAACCGGGTGGAGAAGGTGCCCAGGCTGCTGAAGCCGACCAGGTGGCAGATCTCGGTCACGGACAGGTTGGCGGTGCGCAGCATGTCCTCGGCGCGCTCGATGCGGCGGCGGGTGAGGTACTGGCCGGGCGTCTCGCCGTACGTCTCCTTGAAGGCGCGCAGGAAGTGGTACCGCGAGTACCCGGCGTGGGCGGCGACCGCGTCCAGGTCGAGCTCCGGGTCGGCCCAGTCCCGGTCCATGGCGTCCTTCGCCAGCCGCAGCTGCCGCAGCTTGTCCATGGGCCGATGGTGGCACGGGGCACTGACATCGGCCGGGTGCCCGCCGGCCGGGGCCGTCGGCCCTGGGCGGGTTCGGGAAGGTGGCCGTGACGCTCGATGACGCGCTCACGCGGCAGGAGGTACTCCTCCCAGCGGCGGGGCGGAGGCCCCGGCGGACGCTGGGCGGCACGCGCGGCGGTGACGGTCCGACCTGGAACTGCTCGCGCGTCAGGCCGAGCGGCTTGCCCGGCCGCCAGTCGCTCTGTTCAGCGGGGGAACAGGTGTCGGCGGCCCAGGCGGTTCGCGCGGAACGACTGCCACTGACGGGGACGACCGGGCAGCCCGGGACCTTGCTGTCGCGTACGGGGACGGCGCCGGTGGGGCATCCATCGGCGACCTCGGGCCCCCGGGTGGCCGGAACCACCCGGGGGCCCGGGAGAGGGGGCGGCGCACGGGGGCCGCGGCGTGGTCAGACCGTCTCGGTCACCGGCGTCTTGGCCGTCGCCCCGTCCTCGCCGTCGGCCGGGCCGTCGGCCGGCTGCGGGCCCGCGCCCTTCAGCGGGACCTCCTTCACGAAGACCGACGCGACCAGGGCCAGGACGGCCACCGCCGCGCCCAGCAGGAACGCGCCGTGGGTGCCCGACGACACCGCGTGCTGGTAGGCGTCGCGAGCCGCCTCCGGCAGCTTGGCCAGGCTCGCCGCGTCCAGCTGCGCCGACTGCTCGGTCACCTTGGAGCCCAGCGCTCCGGCGCGCTCCGTCATGACGTCCTGGACGCGGTGGTTGAACAGGGCGCCCATGATCGCGACGCCGAAGGAGGAGCCGAGGGTGCGGAAGAGGGTGGTGGACGAGGACGCGACGCCCATGTCCCTCATCTCCACGCTGTTCTGCGCCACCAGCATCGTGATCTGCATCAGGCAGCCCATGCCGAGACCGACGACGGCCATGTAGAGGCCCGAGGTGAAGCGGGTGGTGTCGGTGTCCATCAGGGAGAGCAGGAACAGGCCGACCGTCATCAGCGCGCCGCCCAGCACCGGGAAGATCTTGTAGCGGCCGGTGTTCGTGGTGACCCGCCCCGCCACCATCGACGTGACGAGCATCGCGCCCAGCATCGGCAGGAGCAGCAGCCCGGAGTTGGTCGCGGAGGCGCCCTGCACCGACTGCTGGTACAGCGGCAGGAACAGGGTGGCGCCGAACATCACGAAGCCGACGATGAAGCCGATGATCGACATCAGCGTGAAGTTGCGGCTGCGGAAGATGTGCAGCGGCACGATCGGCTCGGCCGCCCTGGTCTGCCAGAACACGAATCCGACCAGCGCGGCGACGCCGATGCCGATCAGCTCCATGATCCGCGCGGAGGTCCAGGCGTACTCGGTGCCGCCCCAGGTGGTGACGAGCACGATGGCCGTGATGCCGATGGTCAGCAGCGCGGCGCCCAGGTAGTCGATCCGCGCCTGGCTGCGCTTCTTCGGCAGGTGCAGGACGGCGCTGACGGCGACCAGCGCGATCGCGCCGAGCGGCAGGTTGATGTAGAAGGACCAGCGCCAGCCCCAGTGGTCGGTGATGGTGCCGCCGACCAGCGGTCCGCCGATCATCGCCAGCGCCATGACGCCGGCCATCATGCCCTGGTACTTGCCGCGCTCCCGCGGCGGTATGAGGTCGCCGATGATGGCCATGACGCCGACCATCAGACCGCCGGCGCCCAGGCCCTGGACGGCGCGGAAGCCGATGAGCTGGCCCATGTCCTGGGCCATGCCGCTGAGCGCGGAGCCGGCCAGGAAGATCACGATCGAGGTCATGAACGAGCCCTTGCGCCCGTACATGTCGCCGAGCTTGCCCCACAGCGGGGTCGAGGCCGCGGTCGCGAGGGTGTAGGCGGTGACCACCCAGGAAAGGTGCTCCAGACCGCCCAGCTCGCCCACGATCGTCGGCATCGCGGTGCCGATGATCATGTTGTCGAGCATCGCGAGCATCATCGCGATCATGAGAGCGAGCAGGACCACCCGCACGCTCTTCGGCTGCTTGCCGGCACCGGCCTCACCGGTCCCCGCCTGTGGTGTCTCCGCCATCGCTCCCACTTCCCCCAGCTACCGCTGCTCTCCGGTCCCACTTACTTGCCGACCGGCAAGTTGACTACACTCGGGAAGGTAGTCGCGTAACTAGCCGGGCGTCAAGTAAGTTTTTCGGAAAGGGCGCGGAGCGGGCAGAGTGCGCTGAACAGGAGGTGCGCGGGAGAATGGGCGGCACGATGAACGGCACCAGGCAGCAGCGACGCCGCGGGGACACCCGCCAGCGCATCCAGGACGTGGCCCTCGGACTCTTCGCCGAGCAGGGGTACGAGAAGACCTCGCTGCGCGAGATCGCCGAGGCCCTGGACGTCACCAAGGCCGCGCTGTACTACCACTTCAAGACCAAGGAAGAGATCCTGGTCAGCATCTTCGAGGACCTCTCGCGGCCGCTGGAGGACCTGATCGCCTGGGGGCGGGAGCAGCCGCACACCCTGGAGACGAAGCAGGAGATCATCCGCCGCTACAGCGAGGCGCTGTCGGGTGCGGCGCCACTGTTCCGCTTCATGCAGGAGAACCAGGCGACCGTGCGCGACCTGCGCATCGGCGAGCTGTTCAAGACCCGCATGTTCGGGCTGCGCGACATCCTCATCGACCCGGAGGCGGACCTGGTCGACCAGGTCCGCTGTGTGAGTGCGCTGTTCACGCTGCACGCCGGGATGTTCGTGCTCCGGGACCTCGAAGGCGACCCCGAGGAACAGCGCGCTGCCGTTCTCGAGGTCGCCACCGATCTGGTGACCCAGGCACACCGGGGAGCCGGGGGCTCCTGATCCGGGTCCGGGTTCCGGCCGGTCACCGTCGGACGGTCACCGTCAGACGGTCACGCCCTTGTCCCGCAGGAACGAGACCGGGTCGACGGCCGAACCGTAGTTGGCGGTCGTACGGATCTCGAAGTGCAGGTGCGGACCGCTGGAGTTACCGGTGTTGCCGGACTTGGCGATCGACTGGCCGGTCTTCACGACCTGGCCTATCTTCACGTTCACCTTGGACAGGTGGGCGTACTGGGAGTACGTGCCGTTGCCGTGCTTGATGACGACCGCGTTGCCGTAGGCGGGGCCGTCGCCGGCGCCGTTGCCGCCGGCCTTGACCACGGTGCCGCCGTGCGTGGCGACGACGTTGGTGCCGATCGGCACGGCGAAGTCCTGGCCGCTGTGCTTGTGCGCCCACATGCCGCCGTTCTGGGCGAAGCTGGCGCTGAGCTTGTACTTCTTCACCGGGTCCACCCAGGAGGCGGCCTTCTTCTTGGTGGCCGTCTTCTTGGCGGTGGCCTTCTTGGCGCTCGCCGTCTCGGCCTTCGCCGCCTTGGCCTGCGCCGCGGCCTGGGCCTCGACGGCGCTCGCCGTGGTGGAGGAGGTGGAGGCCGCCGTGGTGCCGGTGGCGGCCGCGACCCCGGCTCCCAGTGCGACCGAGGCTCCGAGGCCGGCGGCCATCACCGCGGCGCGGGTGCGAAGGGTCGTACGGGAAGAACGGGACGTGACACGCGGAAACATTCGAACCTCATGGGGACGGGTACAGAGGAAAGCCCCTCCGAGCGAGACGCACAGGGCGCTCGTCGGCCGGGCTCAACCTTGGTAACCCGGCGGACCCGAACCGCACAAAGGTGTGACCTACGACGTTATTTAGTACTTGAGCGCGATACTTCACGACTCTTGACAGAGCAGCCATTCCGGACAAAACCAGCTCAGGCGCCCGGCGGCCGCCGAGCGGCATGGACCGTTATGTCCGATTTCGCAGTTCTCGTGGCTTCCACTATTCCCCGTAGTAAGGGACCAAGGGCCTGTGCGCCATGTCACCGGCGACCATGATCGAAAGGCCGGTGAATGTGACCGGGGCTACTCCCGGTCCGCTTAACCCGCCACCTGTAGAAGGGCGTTCACCTAGGCTCGCAACATGGTCGACGTCACAGCACTCGGGGCACGTGTCGCGTCCAGCGCGGTGGCTCCCCTCGTCCGCAGGCTCTTCGTACGGGACGGGCCCGGGGCGGGGCTGGTGGACCGGCCGGTGCGGATATCGGCGCTGGTGTCGTTCCGGGGCGAGAAGCGGACCGTCACCCCCAAGGACGTCGACCGGATCGCCCAGGAGCTGGTCCGCCGGGCGCTGGTGGCGGCCGGCCCCGGCGAGGAGCCCGTCGGGGCCGGCGAGGCGGGTGCCGTCAAGGACGCCCTGGCCCGCACCCTCGCCCGGCTCGGCGAGATCACCATTGAGGACTACGAGGCCGTCGGACTCGGACCGGAGCGCTTCGCCCGCGCGCTGCGTACGGACGTGCCGCTGTCGCCGTACGGGCTGAGCGAGGGCGGCCTGCTGCTCTACGAGCGGCTGCTGCACACCGCCGCGCTGCACATCCTGAACTTCCTCACCCAGCGCTCCACCTATGTGGCCCGGCAGCAGACCGTGCAGACCCAGCAGCTCGCCCGGCTCGTCCAGGGCGTCGACGTCCTGCTGGAACGGCTGCCGTCCCAGTCGGCCGATGACGCCGGGTTCGAGGAGCGTTACGCGGATCACGTCACCGCCCGCCACGGCACCCTCACCATCTACGGGCTGGACGCCGGTACCCGGGAGTGGCCGCTGGACACGGCGTACCTGAGCCTGGAGGCGACCCGGCCGCAGGCGGGGCGGGACGGGCACCGGGACACCGCCCACCCGACCGGGGCCGCCGAGCAGGTCCTCGCCGGCCAGGACCAGGTCTTCCTGCGCGGCGTCGCCGGATCCGGCAAGACGACCCTGGTGCAGTGGCTCGCGGTGACCACGGCGAGCCGCGTCTACGACCACGGGCTGACCCACCTCATCGGACGGGTGCCGTTCGTGCTGCCGATGCGCCGCATCGTGCGGCCCGGGGCCGAGCTGCCCTTCCCCGGCGACTTCCTGCGGGCCGTCGGCTGTCCCGTCGCCGGGGAGCAGCCGCCGGGGTGGGCGGAGCGGGTCCTGCGCGCGCAGCGCGGGGTGCTGCTGGTCGACGGCATCGACGAGATCGCCGGTGAGCGCCGCGCCGCCGCCCGGCGCTGGCTGCGGGAGCTGGTGCGGGCCTTCCCCGGCAACCTGTGGCTGGTCACCTCGCGCCCCTCGGCCGTACCGGAGGAGTGGCTGGCCGCCGAGGGTTTCGGCGAGCGCGTGCTGGCCCGGATGTCGCAGGACGACGTCGCCACCTTCGTACGGCGCTGGCACCGCGCGGCCGGTGCCGAGGCGTCGGTCGGCGAGGCCCTGCTGCGGTCGGTGCGGTCCACCCCGGAGCTGACCGGGCTGGCCACCAACCCGCTCATGTGCGGCATGCTCTGCGCCCTGCACCGCGACCGGCGCGGCTTCCTGCCGCAGGACCGCAGGTCCCTGTACGAGGCCGCGCTGACCATGCTGCTCGAACGCCGGGACCGGGAGCGCGAGCTGCACGACCCCGACGGGATCCGGCTGGCGTACGCGATCCAGGTGCAGCTGCTGCAGAAGCTGGCCTGGTGGCTGATCCGCAACAGCCGCCTGGAGATGGACCGGGCCGAGGCGCTCCAGCTCATCGGCGGCGCGCTGCCCGCGCTCGACCTGGACGGGGCCGGCGAGGAGGGCGTCTACCGGGCCCTGCTGCTGCGCTCCGGGCTGCTGCGCGAACCCGCCGAGGGGAGGGTGGACTTCCTCCACCGCACCTTCCAGGACTACCTGGGTGCCCGGCTGGCCGTGCAGGACCTGGACTTCGACCTGCTGGTCAACCACGCGGGCGACGACGCGTGGGAGGACGTCATCCTGCTCGCCGTCGCGCACGCCCGGCCCAAGGAGGCGGAGCACATGCTGCGCCGGCTGACCGAGGAGGGCACGCCGCGCGGCACGCTGCTGGCGGCGGCCGGGCTGCGCTACGCGGCCGAGGTGGAGCCCGGGACACGGCGGCTGGTGGAGGAGCAACTGGCCGCCCTCGTCCCGCCGTCCACCTTCGAGCTGGCCGGAGAGATCGCGCGCCGGGGCGGCGACCTGGTGCTCGCGCTGCTCCCGGGCCCGGAGGACGTCGACGACCTCACCGCCGCCATCGTGGTCGCCACCGCCGTGGAGGTGGGCAGCGAGGCCGCGCTGCACTTCCTGACCCGCTTCCGGGACCATCCGGGCCGGGACGTCCAGGTGATCCTGGCCGACTCCTGGCACCGCTTCGAACGGGACCGGTACGCCGGCGAGATCCTCGCGCACCTGCGCGAGCAGTGGCCCGTCCAGGTGTCCACCCTCGACGACCTGCGCTCGCTGCGCGCGCTGGGCGGCTGGGAGCAGATCGTGGTGCGCGGCGCGTACCGCATCGAGGACCTGACCGCGCTGATCGTCCCGGAGCGCCTCAGGTACCTGGCGCTTCAGGCCCCGCACCCGGTCGAGGGACTGGCCTGGCTGTCGGCCTTCCCGGCGCTGGACACCGTCCACGTGGCGTCCCGCGACGTGGACGCGGCCGTGGCCCGGGAGCTGCCGGCCGGCCTGGAGATCACCTGGGAGTCCGACCGGCAGCCGTCCCCCACCCACCACCAGGGGTAGCCCGCATCCATGGATACCGTCGTCCACACCCCGTCCGACCTCGCCGCACCCCTCGTCCGCAGACTCTTCCGCGTCCCCGACCGGCCGCCGGCGGGGCCCGAACCGGTGCCCGCCCTCACCACCTGGCAGGGCCCCGCGGACGACGTCCACCGCGCCGCCGCCGACCTGGTGCACCTCGCCGCCCAACGGCACACCGCGCCCACCGCCGAACTGGCCCCGGTCGTCGACGTCCTGGCCCGCACCCTGCTCGCCATCGCGCGGGTCGACGTCACCGACGCCGACGCGGTGCGGATGGGCCCGCAGGACTACGCGCGGCGGCTGCGGGGCGCGGTGCAGGGCGCGGACCGCGAACTGTCGCCGGACGCCGCCTGGTTCCACGACGCGCTGCTCGTCTCCGTCTGCCTGCACGTCCTGCACCACCTGGTACGCCGCTCCCCCTACCTCCAGCGGCAACTGCCGGGCCGGGCCAGCCGGATCGCGCAACTGGTCGACCTGGGGGACGCCGAGGCGGCGGCCCGGCAACCCGAGCGGTCGGAGGAGGACGCCGCGTTCGAGGCCGAGTACGCGCAGTGGGTGGCCCGGCGGCACGGCTGGCTGACCATCGTGGGCGTGGACTTCCCCAACGCGCCCGACCGTTGGCCGCTGGAGGAGACCTACCTGAGCCTCGAGGCTGAGGAACGCAGCGGCACCGCGGGCGTCACGGGCGACGAGCAGCGCACGGTGCTGCTCGCGGACCGGGCCCTGGAGGACCACGAGCGGGTGCTGCTGCGCGGCGGCGCGGGCTCGGGCAAGACGACCCTGGTGCAGTGGCTGGCCGTGGCCGCCGCCCGGCAGGGCTCCCGGGTTCCCTTCGTGCTGCCCGTGCGCCGCTTCGCCCGCGAGGGGTTCCCGGCGCCGGACGACTTCCTGCACGCGGTGCGGCACCCGCTCGCCGACCGGGCGCCGGAGGGCTGGGTGGTGCGCACCCTGCTCGCCGGGCGGGCGCTGCTGCTGGTCGACGGCATCGACGAGGCGCCCGAGAAGGCGCGCGGCGAACTGCGCGACCGGCTCCGGCGGCTGCTGCGCGTCTTCTCCGGCAACGGCTGCCTGGTCACCTCCCGCCCCTCCGCCGTGTCGGAGGGCTGGCTCTCGGGCGGCGGGCTGGCCGAGGAGGACTTCGTCGAGCTGTCCCTGGCGCCCATGTCCCGGGACCAGGTGACGCGGTTCGTCCGGGACTGGCACTCGGCGGCCCGGCTGGACGAGCGGGACCGCACCCCGGGGCCCCGGGAGCGCGGCACGCTGGACGAGTACGAGCAGCGGCTCCTGCACTCCGTACGGATCTACCGCGAGCTGCGCCAGCTCGCCACCAACCCCCTGATGTGCGGCCTGATATGCGCCCTGAACCGGGACCGGGCCGGCTCCCTGCCGAGCGGCCGCAAGGAGCTGTACGACGCCGCCCTGGAGATGCTGCTGCAGCGCCGCGACCCCGAACGGGACGTGCTGTACGCCGATGACGTGCGGCTCCAGCAGAGCACCCGGGAGCGGCTGCTCCAGAAGCTGGCGCACGCGATGCTGGAGGAGGACGCCTCGGAGCTGACCGCCGAGCGGGCCGTCGGCATCCTGGACGCCGCGCTGCCCGCGATGCCCGCCGCCCGCGCCCAGGGCGACGGCGCGAAGATCTTCCGCCATCTGCTGCACCGCACCGGCCTGCTGCGCGAACGCTCCGGCGAGTCGGTCGACTTCGTCCACCGCACCTTCCAGGACTATCTGGCGGCGAAGGAGATCGTGGCGCGCGGCCGGTTCCCCACGCTGGTGGACCACGCCCACCAGGCCGAGTGGGAGGAGGTCATCCGGATGTCCGCCGCGCACGCCCGCCCCGAGGAGTGCGCGCAGTTCCTGGAGCGGCTGCTCGCCCCCGCGCCCGGGCTGCGCCGGCCACAGATCAATCACCGCAGGCTGATGGCCGCTGCCTGCCTGGAGCACGTCACCGAACTCGACCCGGCCGTCCAGCAGCTCGTCCACGACCGGACGAAGAACCTGGTCCGCCCGACCACCGAGCTGGCCGCGCGCGGTCTCGGCTGGGTCGGCCCCATCGTCCTGGAGCTGCTGCCCGACCCGGGGCAGGTCCCCGACGACCGGCAGGCGCTGCTGCTCGCGCTCACCGCGACCCGGGTCGAGGACGACGCGGCCATCGACTACCTGGCCCGCCTCCGGTCCCGTTCCGCCCTGCCGGTGCGCACCGAACTCGCCCGGGGCTGGCGGAACTTCGACACCGAGCGGTACGCCCAGGAGATCATCGCCCACCTGGACCCGGACGGCCTGTACTTCCCGGTCGCCGACACCGCCGAGCTGGCGGCGCTGCGCGCTCTCGGCGGGCGGGCGCGCGTCCAGGTGGCCGGTGTGATGCGCGCGGAGGAGCTGACGGAGGGTCTGCTGCCCGACCGGCTGACCCACCTGTGGCTCAACGCGGAGCTGCCGGACACGGACGTCTCCTGGCTCTCCCACTTCCCGCAGCTGCGGGTCCTGCGGATCAATCCGCGGCTGCCGCGGGTGCGGAACGTGCCGGACGGGGTGGAGATCACCGCGTAGTCGCAGCTCCGGGCCCCTACTACTGCTCAGTAACCCAATCGTTGCCGTCCGGCCACTTGCTGGGGCAAGCATGCACGCGACAACTTTGGTGCCGTCAGGCATCCGCGCAGGCATGAGAGGAATCCAACCCCCCATGACCGAACAGACCGGACAGACCAGACAGACCCGGCGTACCTGGAAGCAGGCCGTCGGCACCGTGGCCGTCACCGCGGCGGCGCTCACCGTGGCGGTGACCCCCGCCGGCGCCGCCACTCCCGAGGCCCCGGCCGCCCCCGCCGTCTCGACCGCCGCCGTGACGGCCGCCGCCGCGGACGTCGACTACGACACCTGGCAGCGGGACTGCCGGGCCGTGATGGACGGCGCCCTGCCGTACCTGAAGGAGCGGATCGGCGACGCCCGGCCCGGCGAGAAGCAGGCGATCGTCCTCGACATCGACAACACCGCCCTGGAGACCGACTTCGGCTTCAGCTACCCGCAGCCCGCCAACCGGCCGGTCCTGGAGGCCGCCCGGTACGCCCAGGAGCGCGGCGTCGCGCTGTTCTTCGTCACCGCGCGGCCGGGCATCATCGAACTGCCCACCGAGTGGAACCTCGCGCACGCCGGCTACGACTCCTCCGGCCTGCACGTGCGCGGCTTCCTCGACCTGTTCCGGGACGTCGCCGAGTACAAGACCGAACAGCGGGCGAAGATCGAGTCGAAGGGCTACACGATCATCGCGAACATCGGCAACAGCGCCACCGACCTGTCGGGCGGGCACGCCGAGAAGACGTTCAAGCTGCCCGACTACGGCGGCCAGTTGTCCTGACGCCGGTGTCCTGACGCCGGATAGGCTCCCCTGGTCGACGACCAGGGGAGCCGCAGGTGGAACCGACCGTACTCGGCGGGAAGTTGGCGTCCAGCCTGGTCGCCCCGCTGGTGAAGAAGCTCTTCGTGACCGGCGGCCCCGGCGCCGCACTGGTCGACCGGCCGGTCCGGCTGACCCGCCTGGTGTCCTTCAGGGGCGAGCAGCGCACCCTCGGCGAGAAGGAGGTGCGCTCTCTCGCGGGGCGGCTGGTCGGCGACGCCCTGGACTCCCCCGGCGAACGCCCCTTCCCGCGCGACGAGGAGACGGCCGCGGCCGACGCCCTGGCCGCGCGGCTGCTGGCCCTCGGCGACCTGGACATGGACGACGTCCAGGCGGTGCGGCTGGGGCACCGGGAAATGGCCGCCCGGCTGCGGACCGCCGCCGGGCCCTGGGACGGCCTCTCCGCCGACGCGGGCCACTTCCTCGACTCCGCGACGGAATGGGCCTGCCTGCACATCCTGGAGTTCTTCACCCGGCGCTCCACATTCGTCGCCCGGACACTGGTGGAGCAGACCCGCGGCCAGGCGGAACTGATCGCCAAGGTCGACGAGCTGATCACCCGCGTCCCACGCCCGGACGCCCGGGACACGGCGTTCGAGCGCCGGTATCTGCCGTACGCGGCCGAGCAGTACAACCACATCACCATTTACGGCATCGACCTGCGCGACTCCCCCGACCGGTGGCCGCTGGAGGTCGCCTACCTGAGCCTGGAGGCCACCGGCGACGAGGAGCGCGCCACCCTGCCGGGCGGGCGCGCCGAACCGGAGCACACCGTCCGTCTCGCCGCCGAGCACGCCCTGCGCACCCACGACCGCGTATTGCTGCGCGGCGACGCCGGCTCCGGCAAGACGACCCTGGTGCAGTGGCTGGCGGTCACCGCGGCCCGGGACGGCGACCGGGTCCCGTACGTCCTGCCGCTGCGCACCCTCGTCCGGGCGGGCACGCTCCCGGCACCCACCGCCTTCCTCACGGCGGTGGGATGCCCGCTCACCCCGCCCGAGGGCTGGGCCGAGCGGGTGCTGACGGCCGGCCGGGGCCTGGTCCTCGTCGACGGCCTGGACGAGATCCCGGCCGCCGAACGGCACCGCACCCGCGACTGGCTCCTCGCCCTGATCCGCGCCTACCCCGGCAACCGCTGGCTGCTCACCTCCCGTCCCAGCGCGGTACGCCCCGACTGGCTGGCCGGCGAGGGCTTCCGGGAGCTGGCCCTGACCCCGATGAGCCGGGCCGACGTCACGACCTTCGTGCGCCGCTGGCACACGGCCGCGCGCGCCCCCGAGTACGAGGCCCTGCTGCTCGACTCCCTGCACACCAAGCGCGACCTGGCCCGCCTCGCCACCAACCCCCTGATGTGCGGCCTGATCTGCGCCCTGCACCGGGAGCGGCGGGGCTACCTCCCCACCGGCCGCAAGGAGTTGTACGACGCCGCCCTCACGATGCTGCTCGCCCGGCGGGACCGGGAGCGGGGCATGGAGTCCGTGGACCTCGGCGAGGAAGCCCAACTGGAGCTGCTCCAGCGGCTCGCGTACGCGCTGGTGCTGAGCGGGCGCACGGAGATGGACGTCGCCACGGCCGAGGGCATCGTGGACCGCGCGCTGCCGTCGGTCGCCTCGGCGGCGGGACGGGGCGACGCGGCGACGGTCCTGCGGGAACTGCTGCTCCGCAGCGGCCTGCTCCGCCGGCCCGCCGAGGGCACCCTGGACTTCGTCCACCGCACCTTCCAGGACTACCTGGGCGCCCGGTACGCGGTGGAGGAGGGCCACCTGGACGTCATCGCGGGCCATGCGGCCGACCCCCACTGGGAGGACGTGATCCGCATGGCGGTGGCCCACGCCCGCCCCGGTGAGCGGGCGGTCCTGCTGCGCCGGCTGCTCGCGGCGGACACCCCGCGCCTCACGCTGCTGGCCCTTGCCTGCCTGGAGTACGCCACCGCGCTGGACCCGACGGTGCGCGCGGAGGTGGAGGCCCGGGCCGGGGCGCTGATTCCGCCGGGTTCGACGGAGGACGCGAAGGCCGTCGCGGAGGCGGGTCCGCTGGTGCTGGAGCTGCTGCCGGGCCCGGAGGGGCTGTCGGACGCGGAGGCGCACGGGGTGACGGTGACGGCCTCGCTGCTGGCGGCACACGAGCCGGCCGGCGCCCTGGCGGTGCTGCGCAGGTTCCGGGGCCACCCCTCACTCGACGTGCGGCGGCAGCTGGTGGGGACCTGGGACCGCTTCGAGCCTCGGGAGTACGCGACGGAGGTGCTGGACCACCTGGACCGGACGGCCCTCTTCCTGACCTGCCGGACCAAGGCCCAGCGCGAGGCGCTGCCCGCGATGGGACCGTGGAGCCATCTCACGTTCCTCGGGGACCACCCGATGGCCGGGATCACCGACTGCGTGACGGAACCGGGGGCGGTCGAGGAGCTGCAGCTCGTCAACAACACCGCGGTGACCGAACTCGGTGACCTGTCGGTCTTCGCGTCCCTGCGGCTCCTGCTCGTCGACTGCCGGTCGGTCCGGGACCTGGGACCGCTCACGGCGCTGTCCCTCACCGCCCTGCTGATCAGCCGGACCGCCGCCGATCCCACCGGCCTCTCGGACCTGGCCTCGATCACCCATCTGACCGTGGCGCACCGGCTCCCCGGCACACGGCTGACGGACTCCCTGCCCGCGGGCGCGCCCCTGCGGTACCTCTACCTCGGCGAGGACGCCATCGCCGGTACCGGTCTTCGGGGTCTCTCCCACTGGGAGACGCTGGAGGCCCTGTACCTGACCCCGAGCACGCGCCTCACCGCCGAGGACTGGTCGGAGGTCCAACGGCTGCCGCGGCTCGGCATCCTGTACCTGCACAGCTCCCTGTTCCCCGACGGCATCGGGACGATGCCCACGCTCCCGGGCGTCGACGACCTCAACCTCATCGCCCTGGACGGGGACGAGGACATCTCCGTCCTCGCGCCCCGCCTCCCCGACGTGCGTACGGTCGCCCTCCAGCCCGCCCCCGGCACCTCCCTCGACGGCGCCCGCCTCGCCGCGCTCTTCCCCGGCGCCGAGGTGACCCTGGGGTGAGGGCACCGGCATGACGAAAGGGGCTGCCCGGGACCGAAGTCCCGGGCAGCCCCTTTCTCGGCTCACCCCCGGAGGGCTACGCCTCCTTGCTCAGGTTCGGCCCCGCACCGCCGGCCGCCTGCTCGATCGGCGGGACGTCGGGCAGTGCCGACTTCTCCTCGCCGCGGAACGTGAAGGTCTGGGACTCGCCCTCGCCCTCCGTGTCCACGACGACGATGTGGCCCGGGCGCAGCTCGCCGAAGAGGATCTTCTCCGACAGCGTGTCCTCGACCTCGCGCTGGATCGTGCGACGCAGCGGACGCGCGCCCAGCACCGGGTCGTAGCCCTTCTTGGACAGCAGCTCCTTGGCGGACTGGGAGAGCTCGATGCCCATGTCCCGGTCCTTGAGGCGCTCGTCGACCTTGCCGATCATCAGGTCGACGATCCGCAGGATGTCGTCCTGGCTGAGCTGCGGGAAGACGACCACGTCGTCGACGCGGTTGAGGAACTCGGGCCGGAAGTGCTGCTTCAGCTCGTCCTGGACCTTGTTCTTCATGCGCTCGTAGTTGGTCTTCTTGTCACCCGCGGCGGCGAAGCCGAGGTTGAAGCCCTTGGAGATGTCCCGCGTGCCGAGGTTGGTCGTCATGATGATGACCGTGTTCTTGAAGTCCACGACCCGGCCCTGGGAGTCGGTCAGGCGACCGTCCTCCAGGATCTGCAGCAGCGAGTTGAAGATGTCCGGGTGGGCCTTCTCGACCTCGTCGAAGAGGACGACGGAGAACGGCTTGCGGCGGACCTTCTCGGTCAGCTGGCCGCCCTCTTCGTAGCCCACGTAACCGGGGGGCGAACCGAAGAGACGCGACACCGTGTGCTTCTCGCTGAACTCCGACATGTCGAGGGAGATCAGCGCGTCCTCGTCGCCGAAGAGGAACTCCGCGAGCGCCTTGGACAGCTCGGTCTTACCGACACCGGACGGACCGGCGAAGATGAACGAGCCACCCGGACGCTTCGGGTCCTTCAGGCCGGCACGGGTACGGCGGATCGCCTTGGACAGCGCCTTGACGGCGTCGACCTGGCCGATGACCCGCTTGTGGAGCTCGTCCTCCATGCGCAGCAGGCGCGAGGACTCCTCCTCCGTGAGCTTGAAGACCGGGATGCCGGTGGCCGTCGCGAGGACCTCGGCGATCAGCTCGCCGTCGACCTCGGCGACGACGTCCATGTCGCCGGCCTTCCACTCCTTCTCGCGCTTGGCCTTCGCGGCGAGGAGCTGCTTCTCCTTGTCGCGCAGGGACGCGGCCTTCTCGAAGTCCTGCGAGTCGATCGCGGACTCCTTGTCGCGGCGGACGCCGGCGATCTTCTCGTCGAACTCGCGCAGGTCCGGCGGCGCGGTCATCCGGCGGATCCGCATCCGGGAGCCGGCCTCGTCGATCAGGTCGATCGCCTTGTCCGGCAGGAAGCGGTCCGAGATGTAGCGGTCGGCGAGCGTGGCCGCCTGCACCAGGGCCTCGTCGGTGATCGAGACGCGGTGGTGCGCCTCGTACCGGTCACGGAGACCCTTGAGGATCTCGATCGTGTGCGGCAGCGACGGCTCCGCGACCTGGATGGGCTGGAAGCGGCGCTCGAGGGCCGCGTCCTTCTCCAGGTGCTTGCGGTACTCGTCCAGCGTGGTCGCACCGATGGTCTGCAGCTCACCGCGGGCCAGCATCGGCTTGAGGATCGAGGCGGCGTCGATGGCGCCCTCGGCGGCACCCGCACCGACCAGCGTGTGCAGCTCGTCGATGAACAGGATGATGTCGCCGCGCGTGCGGATCTCCTTGAGCACCTTCTTCAGGCGCTCCTCGAAGTCACCGCGGTAGCGGGAGCCGGCGACCAGCGCGCCGAGGTCCAGGGTGTAGAGGTGCTTGTCCTTGAGGGTCTCGGGCACCTCGCCCTTGACGATGGCCTGCGCGAGGCCCTCGACGACGGCGGTCTTGCCGACGCCGGGCTCACCGATGAGCACCGGGTTGTTCTTGGTACGGCGGGACAGCACCTGCATGACCCGCTCGATCTCCTTCTCGCGCCCGATGACCGGGTCGAGCTTGGACTCACGAGCGGCCTGGGTGAGGTTCCGGCCGAACTGGTCGAGGACCAGGGACGTGGAAGGCGTGCCCTCCGCAGGACCGCCGGCGGTGGCGGTCTCCTTGCCCTGGTAACCGGAGAGCAGCTGGATGACCTGCTGCCGCACCCGGTTGAGATCGGCGCCCAGCTTGACCAGGACCTGGGCGGCGACGCCCTCGCCCTCACGGATCAGGCCGAGCAGGATGTGCTCCGTGCCGATGTAGTTGTGACCCAGCTGGAGGGCCTCGCGGAGCGACAGCTCCAGGACCTTCTTGGCACGGGGGGTGAAGGGGATGTGACCCGACGGGGCCTGCTGGCCCTGCCCGATGATCTCCTCCACCTGCTGGCGGACCGCCTCGAGCGAAATCCCGAGGCTCTCAAGGGCCTTGGCGGCGACACCCTCACCCTCGTGGATCAGGCCCAGGAGGATGTGCTCGGTGCCGATGTAGTTGTGGTTGAGCATCCGGGCTTCTTCCTGAGCCAGGACGACAACCCGCCGCGCGCGGTCGGTGAACCTCTCGAACATCGTTAATCGCTCCTCAGAGCGGTCAGGCAGTAAGGGGAACTTCCCCTCCCTGTCCTTCCGCAGCTTAGTCCCGCAAGCGGGGACCGCTCATTCCAACTGCCGACACCGTCGATGGCCTCCTGACCCCTGACGCCGACATCTGCCACAACCCGATGGTGCGAGACGATGTTCCCGCAGGCCAGGCACTTACCCCACTCGCCAGTACGCCGATGGCGAACGCGAGACGGCCCGGGCTGCGTGTCGCCCCCTCCCACTAGGGATGTCTTACCCGCTGGGACTGACACTCCATGCCGCGTGCACCGGTTCCCTCCGCTACGGGCGAACAACCTTGCACCTCCCCGCACCCCCGCACGCCCCCATCACCGACACTCTGAGTGATCGTTAGGGTGCCAAGCGTAACTCCAGCGTACTTTCGACCGTTGCGCTTGGCATGGTTGGCGCCCTGCCCCCGGTACCCATCGCCCCTCCGGCCGCTCCCGTCCCTCTGGTCCCACCCGTCCCCCCGGCTTCCGTCGCCGTCGTGCCGCCGCCGCGCCGGTCGCTCGAGGCGGGCGGCGCGCGATGGGGAGGGGTGCGGTCCTGGTACGAGGACGTCCTCGGATGGCCGACGGTGCCCGGGGCTCCGCCCCGGCTGCGCGTGGGCGTCCGCTTCGACGTCCTGGACGTCCCGGCCGAGGCCGGTCGCGCGGCGCTGGAGCGGCTCGGACCGACGGGCCCGGTGGCCGTCCGGGGCGAGCGGATGCTGCTGCTCGTGGCGGCGGGCGGCGCGGAGGAGGTGCCGGGGCTGCTGGAGTGGCTGGAGTGGGGCTCGCTGCCGCTCGATCTGACCGTGGTGGGCACGGGCGGCGTCATGGACGCGCCCCTCGCGCCCGCCACCGGGCCGGGATCCGGCCCTGACGGGCCGCGGGGGGCCGCCTGCTGGCTGCGGCCCCCGGAGCCGGGGTGCGAGGTCGAGACCTCGCTGCCGGCGCTGTCGGTCGTCGGGGGCGCCGGAACCGCCCCGGACCTCGCACGGCTCGTCCGCACACTGGCTACGCAGTGCCACCGGGTCCGGCTCCGCGCCGGGCGCGGCCGGTGACAGCGGAGCGGGCGATGACGCGGGCGGTGTCGCGGGCCGGGTGATCAGCCGTTGGCCTTCTCGTACGCCTCGCGGATGATCGCGGGAACACGGCCGCGGTCGTTGACCTCGTAACCGTTCTCCTTCGCCCAGGCGCGGATCGCCGCGGTGTCCTGGCTGCCACCGGAAGAGGCGCGCGCCTTGCCGCGACCACCCGAAGCACGGCCTCCGGTACGGCGGCCACCCTTGACGTAGGCATCGAGAAGACCACGGAGCTTGTCCGCGTTGGCGGTGGTGAGATCGATCTCGTACGTCTTGCCGTCGAGCGCGAACGTCACGGTCTCGTCTGCCTCGCCGCCGTCGAGGTCATCGACAAGAAGGACCTGAACCTTCTGTGCCACCGGATTTCCTTTCATCGATAACGTGAGGGCCGGAGGTCCGTCGGCGTCCGCCGTATCGCCGTCCCTTGTTATATGCAGTACTGCACTACGCCGGAAAGCAAACCGCTTTTGCCGGAAAAACACAAACCCCCGACGGAGGCCGGCAGCCCGACTCCGGGCCGGAAACATACGCGTTTCGGACATAGGGTCTGGCCCTGTCCGGCGGTCACAGATGCAGAAGCATCCGACTGTTACCCAAGGTGTTCGGTTTCACTCGTTCGAGACCGAGGAACTCCGCAACGCCCTCGTCATAGGAACGCAGCAGCTCCGCGTAGACATCGGCGTCGACCGGCGTCTCCCCGATCTCCACGAAGCCGTGCTTGACGAAGAAGTCCACTTCGAAGGTCAGACAGAAAACGCGGCGAACACCGAGCCCGCGTGCCGTGTCCAGCAACTTCTCCAGCAAGTGATGTCCCACGCCGGCCCCCTTCAGGCCCGGCTTCACCGCGAGAGTGCGCACTTCCGCGAGGTCTTCCCACATCACGTGCAGGGCACCGCAGCCGACCACCTCGGCGTTGTCGTCCCGTTCCGCGACCCAGAACTCCTGGATGCTCTCGTAAAGCGTCACCATCGCTTTGTCGAGCAGGATACGGTCGCGGACGTACGCGTCGAGGAGCCGGCGTACGTCCGGGACATCCCTGGTACGGGCCCGCCGGACGGTGATGGCATTTGACATGTGGGGACGCTATCGCTCGCCGCCGTCCGGTACCGAGCCGGGGTTGGGCGCGGGGGTTTCCGGTCCCTGCACGATGCGGATGGCGTCTCTGAGCGCCTGCCGCTGTTCCTCGCTCATCATGCCGAAGAAGGCGATGAGTGCGGCGGCCGGGTTGTCGCTCTGCGACCACGCGTCGTTCATCAGCGCGGCGGCGTAGGCGGCGCGGGTCGAGACCGCCTCATATCGATAGGCCCGGCCTTCCGACTCGCGGCGGACCCAGCCCTTCTGATGGAGATTGTCCAAAACGGTCATCACGGTGGTGTACGCGATGGACCGTTCCTGCTGGAGGTCTTCCAGGACTTCTCGAACGGTCACGGGGCGGTTCCACTTCCACACCCTCGTCATGACCGAGTCTTCGAGTTCTCCCAATGGGCGAGGCACGCTCCGAACGATAGTGGGAGATCTGGCCGATCGCGTGCCGGACGTGCGGTTTTGCTGGCAAACGGGCGTGCAAAGGGCGTACGGCTCCCGTGGTAGTGCGGGAGCCGTACGCGCGACGGGGTCAGCCTTCGGCGCGGGGGGACTGCTGCCGGGCGCCCTCGGCCCGGGCGAGGGCGGCGTCCACGGCCGCGTCCTCCTTGGCCTTGGCGGCGCCGCCCTGGGTCTTCACGATCACCCGGATCAAGCCGATGAAGAAGACGGCCATGACGGCCGGGGGCAGGAGCGCGGAGACGTAGTCCATGGACCCAGGGTAGCCAGCGGGTGTCAGCCGGCCGCGAGGTGGTGCCGTGAGCCGGGGGCGGGCGGGGCCGGCTTGCGGCGGGGAAAGACCTCGCCGGGGGTCGGGACCGGGCGTTTCGGGGTGGCGGGGGCCGGGGCCGGCCGGGGGGCCGGCTTCTGGGCGGGCTTCTGGGCCGGCTTGTCGGGCTGCTGGCCGCCGGGGAGGGCGTGCAGGTGGGTGCGGGCGGCGGGGAGCCTGACGGTGGGGGCGGCGGGGGGCGCCGGGGGTGCGCAGCGGGTCAGCAGCGCGGCCGCGGTGGGGTTGCCGCGCAGGGCGCCGAGGGCGGCGAGGTCCTCCGCGTGGGGGCGGTGGCCGGCGCCCAGGGCCTCGTCCAGCAGTGCGAGGTAGCCGGTGGCGGTGCCGGGGAGGGCGGCGCGGTACCGGGCGAGGTCGGCCACCAGGAAGGCGCGTAGCCGGGCGCTCTCCCGCATCGCCTCGTCGAGCGACTCTGCGAGGCGGAGGCAGTCCTGGGCCTCCTCCGCCGAGACGGGACTGGGGTTCAGGGCACGGGCGAGAGCGCGCCGGAGCACACACAGCTCCTGAGCACCGAACGCCATGCCGCCGCGGGTTCCGTAGGGCGTGGGCATGCGGTGACGATACGCGCTAATCAGACAAACTCGGCATAGGGGACGGGTGTGGCGCGGCGGGATGCCCACCGCGTCACACCCCGGGCGCCCCTACAGACGGGACACGTTCCGTTCGTAGACCAGCCGGAGGCCGATCAGGGTCAGCCAGGGCTCGTGCTCGTCGATGACCGAGGCCTCGCCCAGCACCATCGGCGCGAGTCCGCCCGTCGCGATGACCGTGACGTCCTCGGGGTCGTCGGCCAGTTCGCGGGCCATGCGGTTGACGACGCCGTCCACCTGTCCCGCGAAGCCGTAGACGATGCCCGACTGCATCGCCTCCACCGTGTTCTTGCCGATCACACTGCGCGGGCGGGCCACCTCGATCTTGCGGAGCTGCGCGCCCTTCACGCCGAGCGCCTCGACCGAGATCTCGATGCCGGGGGCGATGACCCCGCCGACGTACTCCCCGCGCGCGCTGACCGCGTCGAACGTCGTCGCCGTGCCGAAGTCCACGACGACCGCCGGGCCGCCGTACAGCTCGACGGCCGCGACGGCGTTGATGATGCGGTCGGCACCGACCTCCTTGGGGTGGTCGGTGAGGATGGGGACGCCGGTCTTGACGCCCGGTTCGACCAGGACCGCGGGGACGTCGCCGTAGTAGCGGCGGGTGACCTCGCGCAGTTCGTGCAGGACCGAGGGGACCGTCGCGCAGATGGCGATGCCGTCGATGCCGTCGCCCAGCTCGTCGCCGAGGAGCGGGTGCATGCCCATCAGGCCCTGGAGGAGGACCGCCAGCTCGTCGGCCGTGCGGCGCGAGTCCGTGGAGATGCGCCAGTGCTCGACGATGTCCTCGCCGTCGAAGAGGCCCAGGACGGTGTGCGTGTTGCCTACGTCGATCGTCAGCAGCATGGCCCTACTCCGCCGCTCGCAGGTCCAGGCCGATGTCCAGGATCGGGGAGCTGTGCGTGAGGGCGCCCACGGCCAGGTAGTCGACGCCCGTGTCGGCGTACGCCTTGGCGTTGGTGAGGGTCAGGCGGCCCGAGGCCTCCAGGGCCGCTCGGCCGGCCACCAGGGCGACCGCCTCCTCGCACTCGGACGGGGTGAAGTTGTCCAGCAGGATCAGGTCGGCGCCCGCGTCCAGCACCTCGCGGAGCTGGTGCAGGGTGTCGACCTCGACCTCGATGGGGACCTCGGGGAAGCGTTCCCGGACGGCCTGGAACGCCTGCGCGACGCCGCCCGCGGCCACCACGTGGTTGTCCTTGACCAGGGCCGCGTCCGACAGGGACATGCGGTGGTTGACGCCGCCGCCGCAGCGGACGGCGAACTTCTCGAGGCCGCGCAGGCCGGGCGTCGTCTTGCGGGTGTCGCGGACCTCGGCCTTCGTGCCGTCCAGAGCGTCCGCCCACGCGCGCGTGGCCGTCGCGATGCCCGACATGCGGCACAGGAGGTTCAGCGCGCTGCGTTCGGCGGTGAGGATGTCGCGGGTGCGGGTGGTGATGGAGAGGAGCTTCTGGCCGGGCTCCACGCGGTCGCCGTCCTCCACATGGCGTTCCACCTCGAACTCGTCCGTGCAGACGACCGAGAGGACCGCCTCGGCGACCCGGAGGCCCGCCACCGTGCCCGCCTCCCGGGCGGTGAAGTCGGCGGTGGCCACGGCGTCCTCGGGGATGGTCGCGACCGTCGTCACGTCCACGCCGCCCGCCAGGTCCTCCTGGACGGCGAGGTTCGCGATGTCCTCGACCTCCACCGGGTCCAGTCCCGAGTCGAGCAGGAGCGCCGCGAGAGCGGGGTCGAGGCCGCACTCCAGGTACGCGTCTTCGTCGGTTTCCGCGCCGCAGGCGCAGCCGTCGCCGCAGCCTCCGGAGGGGGCGAGGGGAAGGTCGGGGGTGTTCACTGCTCTCACTGCTCCTGGGGACGCTGCGTGGGCCGGGGTGTCTGGACGGTCGGGGGGAATTCTGGCGTGTCCGTGGTGTGCACGGCGAGGGTGCGGTCCGGGTTCAGGCGTACGACGATGTGGCGGGCCCAGGCGGTGTCGTCGCGGTCCGCGTGGTCCTCGCGCCAGTGGCAGCCGCGCGTCTCCTCGCGCCGGGCCGCGGCGGCCACCAGGACGCGGGCCACGCACATGAGGTTGGTGGCCTCCCAGGTGTCGACACCGGGTTCGGACGTCTTGCCGTGGTCCCGCAGGGCCTCGCGGGCCTCGGTGTGGAGGTGGTGCAGCCGGTCGGCGGCCCGGGTGAGGGAGCCCGCCGAGCGCAGGACGCCCGCGCCCTCGGTCATGATCCGCTGGATGGCGAGGCGGGACTCCGGGGGGAGCAGGGGGTGCGCCGGGTGCGCGGGGTGCGGGAGCGGGGCGGGCACGCGCGCGTGGAGGACGTCGTCCGCGTGGCTCGCCGCGATGTCGGCCGCGATGCGCTCGGCGTAGACCAGCCCTTCGAGGAGGGAGTTGGAGGCGAGGCGGTTGGCGCCGTGCACGCCGGTGCAGGCGACCTCTCCGCACGCGTAGAGGCCGGGGACCGTGGTGCGGCCCGCGGCGTCGGTGCGGACGCCGCCGGAGGCGTAGTGGGCGGCCGGGGCGACCGGGATCGGCTCGGTGACCGGGTCGATGCCGTGCGACCGGCAGGCGGCGAGGATCGTGGGGAAGCGGCTCTCCCACATGTCGGCGCCGAAGTGCCGCGCGTCCAGGTACATGTGCTCGGCGTCGCGCTCCAGCATGCGGCGCAGGATGCCCTTGGCGACGATGTCCCGGGGGGCGAGTTCCGCGAGTTCGTGCTGCCCCTCCATGAAGCGCACACCGTCCGCGTCCACCAGGTGGGCGCCCTCACCGCGTACCGCTTCCGAGACCAGGGGCTGCTGGCCCTCCGCGTCCGGGCCGAGGAAGAGGACCGTGGGGTGGAACTGGACGAACTCGAGGTCGCTCACCTCGGCGCCCGCGCGGAGGGCGAGCGCGACGCCGTCGCCGGTCGAGACGGACGGGTTGGTCGTCGCCGAGAAGACCTGGCCCATGCCGCCGGTCGCCAGCACCACCGCGGGGGCGTGCACGGCCCCCACGCCGTCGTGCTGCCCCTCGCCCATCACGTGCAGGGTGACGCCCGCGGTGCGGCCCCCGGCGTCCGTGAGGAGGTCGAGCACCAGGGCGTTCTCGACGGTGCGCAGTCCACGCGCGCGTACCGCCTCGACCAGGGCGCGGGAGATCTCCGCGCCGGTGGCGTCGCCGCCGGCGTGCGCGATGCGGCGGCGGTGGTGGCCGCCCTCGCGGGTGAGCGCCAGGCCGCCCTCGGTGGACTCGTCGAAGTGCGCGCCGGTCTCGATGAGGCGGCGTACGGCGTCGGGGCCCTCGGTGACCAGGATGCGGACCGCCTCCGGGTCGCACAGGCCCGCCCCGGCGACCAGGGTGTCGTCCAGGTGCTGCTCGGGGGTGTCGCCCTCGCCGAGGGCCGCGGCGATGCCGCCCTGGGCCCAGCGGGTGGAGCCGTCGTCGAGGCGGGCCTTGGTGACCACCACCGTGCGCAGTCCCGCCGCCTCGCAGCGCAGGGCCGCGGTGAGGCCCGCCACGCCGGAGCCGACGACCACCACGTCCGCGTCGAGGGCCCAGCCGGGCGCGGGGGCGTGCAGACGTATGCCTGTGCTGGTCACGAGGCGGCTCCGAAGGTGAGGGGGACGTTGTCGATCAGCCGGGTCGCGCCGACCCGGGCGGCGACGGCGAGAACGGCCTCGCCGGTGTGGTCGTCGTCGATCTCGGTGAAGTCGGCCGGGTCGACGAGGGCGAGGTAGTCCAGCTCCAGCGGCGGGGTGGCCCGGGCGGCGTCGTCCAGGACCAGGCGGGCGGCGGCCCGGACGGCCGTGGCGCTGCCCGGGGCGGACGTGGCGACGGCGTGGGCGTCGGCCGCCGCGCGGGACTCGCCCAGGGCGCTGAGGGCCTCGGCGCGGGCCTGGGTGGCCGGGACCTCGCGGGCACGCGCGCACAGCGCCTCCTGGGCGGCGTGCCGGTCCAGGCCCGCGAAGAGCGCCTGGGAGAGCGCGAGGGCCGTGCGGCGCTCCGGGGCGGAGAGGTAGCGGTTGCGGCTGGACAGGGCCAGGCCGTCCTCCTCGCGCACCGTGGGGACGCCGATGATCTCCACGCCGAAGTTGAGGTCGCGGACCATGCGGCGGATGAGCGCGAGCTGCTGGGCGTCCTTCTGACCGTAGAGGGCCAGGTCGGGGCGGGTGAGGTGGAGCAGCTTCGCGACGACGGTGAGCATGCCGTCGAAGTGGCCTGGGCGGGAGGCGCCCTCCAGGCGTTCGCCCATCGGGCCGGCGGCGACGCGCACCTGGGGTTCGCCGCCGGGGTAGACCTCGTCGACGGAGGGGGCGAAGACGGCGTCCGCGCCCGCCCGCGCGGCGATCTCCAGGTCGGCGTCCAGGGTGCGCGGGTAGCGGTCCAGGTCCTCGCCGGCGCCGAACTGGAGCGGGTTGACGAAGACGGTGGCGACGACCTCGCCGTCCGGGCCGGCCAGGTCGCGCGCCGTGCGGATCAGGGTGGCGTGGCCCTCGTGCAGGGCGCCCATGGTCATCACGACGGCCCGGCGGCCGCGCCGCACCCGCGCGTGGAGTTCGCCGGCGGTGCGCAGCAGAACGGGCGGGGTGGTGGTCATCGGGCGTCTCCCTCGGGGCCGTCGGGGCCGGTGGGTCCCTCGGAGCGGTCGGGGCCGGTGGGTCCGTCGGGGCGGTCGGGGCCGATGGGTCCGTCGGGGCGGTCGGGGCCGGTGGGTCCGTCGGGGCGGTCGGGGCCGGTGGGTCCCTCGGGGCTGTCGGGGCTGGTGGGCCCCTCGGAGCGGTCGGGGCCGGTCGGTCCGTCGGGGCCGCCGAGACCGGCGGGCCCTTCGGGGCCTGTGGGGCCCTCGGGGCCCTCGGGGCCGTCAGGGCCAGTGGGCCCCGCAGGACCGTTGGGCCCCGCGGGGCGGGTGGGTCCCTCGCGACCGTCCGAGCCGGTCGGTCCCGCGGGGCCGCCGGAGTCGGTGTGCCGCTCAGAACGGTCAGCGCCGGTCGACCCGTCACGGCCGCCGGGCCCGGTCGACCCCGCGGGGCCCGTGGTGCCGGTCGACCCCGCGGGGCCCCTCGTGCCGGTCGATCCCGCAGGGCCCGTGGGGCCCGGCCCTGCTTCGGCGAGTACCCCGAGCAGGTCCTCGGCCAGTTCGGCCTTCAGCAGGCCGTGGGCCAGCGCGCGGTCGGCCGTCGCGCGGGCCATCGCCAGGTAGCCGGCCACGGCCTGCGGCGCGTGCTCGCGCAGCTCCACGATGTGCGCGGCGACCGTGCCCGCGTCCCCGCGCGCGACGGGGCCGGTGAGGGCCGCGTCGCCGGAGCGCAGGGCGTTGTCGAGGGAGGCGCCCAGCAGAGGGCCGAGCATCCGGTCGGGGGCCGCCACGCCGGCCGTGCGCAGCAGCTCCATGGACTGGGCGACCAGGGTGACCAGGTGGTTGGCGCCCAGGGCGAGCGCCGCGTGGTAGAGCGGGCGCCGGTCCTCGGCGATCCACTCCGGCTCGCCGCCCATCTCGATGACCAGGGCCTCGGCGGCCAGCCGCAGCTCCTCGGGCGCGGTGACGCCGAAGGAGCAGCCGGCCAGCCGCTGGACGTCCACGGGGGTGCCGGTGAAGGTCATCGCCGGGTGCAGGGCGAGCGGCAGGGCGCCGGCCCGCAGCGCCGGGTCCAGGACCCTCGCGCCGTACCGTCCGGAGGTGTGCGCCAGCAGCTGGCCCGGCCGCACGGCACCGGTCTCGGCGAGGCCGGTCACCAGGCCGGGCAGGGCGTCGTCGGGGACGGTCAGCAGGACCAGTTCGGCGCGCTGCAGGACCTCGGCGGGCGCCATGAGGGGCACGTCGGGCAGGAGCGCGGCGGCGCGCCGCCTGGAGGCGTCGGAGACCCCGGAGACGGCCACCGGGCGGTGACCGGCGAGCTGGAGGGACGCGGCCAGCGCGGGGCCCACGCGTCCGGCGCCGACAACGCCTACGGTGAGCCGCGCGGGGCGGTCCTTGGGGTCTGGCTGTGGGCTTGTGTTCACGCGAGGACGGCCTTCCCGTTCCAGTCCGCTCGGGGTACCGGACGATTTCTCGTCATGTTAACGCGATTGGTTCGGGGGGCGTTCGGTTGTCCACAGGCTGTGGGTTTCCGCCCCGCACCCGGCATGATCCCGGCATGACTGACACCGTGGAGGAAAGTGGCGGACCGGCCGGGCAGGAGGCGCCCCCGGCGGAGCGGAACCGGCGGACGCGGGAGCGGCGGGTCGCCGTCCAGCGGGCCGCCCGCCGGGTGCTGGACCGCCCCGGCCACCTGCGGACCGTCCGCGAACGGCTGGCGGTGCTCGACGACGTCCAGGACCTCTACGACCTGGACGAGCCGGTGGACATGTACGGCAACGGCGTCGTCGAGGCCCTGGAGGAGCGGACCGCCCTGCTGCTGGGCCTCGAGGCCGCCGCCTTCTTCCCGACGGGCACGATGGCCCAGCAGGTCGCCCTGCGCTGCTGGGCCGGCCGCACCGGCGATCCGACGGTCGCGTTGCACGGGCTCAGCCATCCCGAGGTGCACGAACGGAACGCGTTCAGCCGGGTCAGCGGGCTGCGACCGGTGCGGGTGACCAGTGAGCCCCGGCTGCCGACCGCGGCGGAGGTGCGCGACTTCGAGGAGCCCTTCGGGGCGCTGATGCTGGAGCTGCCCCTGCGGGACGCCGGTTACGTGCTGCCCACCTGGGAGGAGCTGACCGAGGTCGTCGCCGCCGCGCGGGAGCGGGACGCGGTGGTCCACTTCGACGGCGCCCGGCTGTGGGAGACCACCGTGCACTTCGGCCGGCCGCTGGCAGAGATCGCGGGCCTCGCGGACAGCGTCTACGTGTCGTTCTACAAGTCGCTCGGCGGCTTCGGCGGCGCCGCGCTCGCCGGTCCGCGCACGCTGGTGGAGGAGGCGCGCGCGTGGCGGCACCGCTACGGCGGCGCCCTGTTCCAGCAGTTCCCCACCGCCCTGTCGGCGCTGGCGGGACTGGAGCGGACACTGCCGCGACTGCCCGAACAGGTCGCCCACGCGCGCGTGGTGGCCGCCGCGCTGCGCGAGGGTTTCGCGGCGGCCGGCGTCCCGTGGGCGCGGGTGCAGCCCGAGGTGCCGCACACCCACCAGTTCCGGGTCTGGCTGCCCTACGACGCCGAAGTGCTGGGCGAGGCCGCGCTCCGGCAGGGCGAGGAGACCGGCGTCCTGCTGTTCGCCGGGCCCTGGGACCCCGCCGGGCCCGGGATCGCCGTCGCGGAGGTCGGTGTGGGGGTGGCCGGCCTGGAGTGGACGCCCGACGACGTGCGGGCGGCGGTCGCGGACTTCGTGGCCGGGCTGGAGGGCTGAGCGGCGGACCGCGTCGTGCCCGGGGCACCCGGCCCGGCGAACCGCGTCGGCCCGGGACACCCGGCGCCACCACCCGCGCAGGGCACACCTCGGACGGCCGCTCACCTCGCGGCCGGACCGCGCGACCGAGCGGCGGCCGGCTCAGCCCAGGGCGCGCTGGAGCCGGGACCACCACCCGCGCAGCGCGCGCCGCAGTCGGCCGTGGGCGGGGCGTCCGGCGAGTACGGCCCGGAACCGGCGGCGTTCGTGCCACTCGCGCACCACCTGCCGGTCGTGGGTGCCGGGCGCGGGCGGGACGGGCTCGCCGAGCTGCCGGGCACGGTAGGTGTCGAGGAGGTACTGCTGCGTGATGCTCATGGCGGATCGCCTTCTCCCGGGGACGGGTCGGAGACATTGCGGTGGGGCGGGGGCTCCGCGGCTGCCCCGGTGACCCCAGCCTGCTCCGGTCCCGCCCGGCCGTCGCGCCGATTGACGGCCGCGGTCAATCGGCTGCTGAGTTGTCAGTGGCGGCGTGCACCATGGGGGCATGAGCGTGCGCATCGACATCGCGGGGCTGCGGCCGGAGAGGGTCGCCGTCGTGCCCTCACCCCTGGCCGAGCTGGGCATGGCGCTGCACGCGCTGTCCGAGCCGGGGCACCACCCCGGTCTGCAGGGCTGGGCCACGGGCGTGACCGCCCGGCTCGACTCGCATCTGGCCGACCGGATGTGCGAGGCGGACTTCCTGTGGCGGACCACCTTCTCGGACCTGTTCATGCCGTTCGCCGGGGTGCCGGGCCGCAGCACGCTGCCCGGCGCCACCCTCGCCGAGGACCTCGACCTGCTGGACAAGCTGTCCGACGAGCAGTTCGTGGACGCGGCCCTGGAGTTCACCTGCGCGCTGCCGTACAGCACCGGAGGGGTCTCCGCGCTCGCCAGCGCCGAGGTGCGCAGGCGAGCCCTGGACCTCGCCGCCGCGCGCGGCCCGCAGCAACTGCGTTTCAGCGAGCGGCTGCTGGTCGACCCGCCCCGGATCCGGGACTGGCTGCGGCAGTTCGCGCACGACTGCGACGAGGCGTTCTTCGCGGAGGCCTGGTCCCGGCTGCGCCACCAGCTCGCGGCGGACGCCCGGCTCAAGACGGACCTGCTGCGCCGCAAGGGCCTCGCCGAGGCGCTGGCCGCCGTCTCCACGGCGGTGACGCTGGACGAGGGCGCCGCACGGATCACGGTCGACAAGCTGGGCGACGGCCGCTCCGCGACGGCGGACGGCGGCCTGCTGCTCGTCCCGACCAGCCTGGGCTGGCCGCACCTGATGGTCCTGCACCGGCACGGCTGGCAGCCGGTGCTGCACTACCCGGTCGGCTCCCCGGAGATGGCCTCGCCGCCCTCGGTCGAGCAGCTCACGCTGCGGATGACCGCGCTGTCCCACCCCGTCCGGATGCGGATCTGCCGGTTCCTGGCCCGCAGCGAGTACACCACCGGCGAGCTGGCGCAGACGCACGGCATGACGGCCCCCGAGATATCCCGGCACCTGGGCGTGCTGAAGAAGGCGGGGCTGATCACCACCCGCCGCCGCGGCCGGTACGTGCTGCACCAGCTGGACGTGACGGTGGTGGCCCGGCTGGGCAGCGACTTCCTGGAGGGGATACTCCGGTAGCCCGGCGCCTGGCGGTGCGCGGCGATGTGCGGGTGGTGCACGGGTGGTGCGGGGGGTGCGGGGGTTTCACGGTGGTGCGGGGGTTTCACGGGTGGTGCACGCGGCCGGTCAGTCGGCCCGGATGTGCCGGATCCCGACGCCCGCCTGCCTGATCCGGGTGCGCAGCACGCCCTCGTTGTTGGGCCTCAGAGTGAGTCCCGCCAGCACGGCGATCCGGTCGGCGGTCTTCGGGACGGTCGTGTGGTCCGTCCACAGGTGCTCGGCGAACTCCGGCTCGGCCAGCCGCTCCAGGCAGTGGTCGAGCTGCCCCACGGCCCAGGTGTCGCGACGCGGCCCGGGGCGCTTCCCACGGGCGTGCCCGGCGTACCTGACGTACCCGATCAGGTGGCCGAGGCCGCGCTCGCGCAGCCGCCGCAGCACCGTCTCGCGCTCGGCGAGGAGGGTGAAGTGGCGTACGTCGTGGCCCAGTTCGCCCAGGCGGCCCACGGTCTCGGCGAAGTACCCGGAGTCGGTGACCGTCATCGGCGCGATCACCACCCCGTCGTGCTTCGTGAGCGCCAGGTCGAGCACCTCGACCACGCCCTGCCGCCAGGAGGCCAGATCCTGGAAGTCTCCCCGCAGTTCGGGCGGCAGCGCTCGGTGCAGCCCGAAGCCCACGTGCTCGGGGTCGCAGACGACACTGCCCGGCAGCCGCCGCCGTATCTCGAAGGCGGTCTGTGTCTTGCCGCCCCCGAAGGGGCCGTTGATCCACAGGAGCATGCGCAGACCCTACCGACGCGGGCGCAGCGGCGGAGCCCCGTGAGCGGGTCCGCTCAGCCCTGTCCCCCGCCGGCCCGCACCAGCCCGGTCTCGTAGGCGAGCACCACGACCTGCACCCGGTCGCGCAGGTTCAGCTTGGTCAGGATGCGGCCCACGTGCGTCTTCACGGTCGCCTCCGACAGCACGAGCCGCGCCGCGATCTCCCCGTTGGACATGCCCTGCGCGACCAGCACCATGACCTCGCGCTCCCGGTCGGTGAGCCGATGGAGCTCCTTGTGCCGGGGCTCCTGGCCGGTGGCCGGCAGCATCGGCGCGAAGCGGTCGAGGAGCCGGCGGGTGGTGGAGGGGGCGACGACCGCGTCGCCGCTGTGCACGGAGCGGATGGCGGCGAGCAGTTCGCCGGGCGGCACGTCCTTGAGCATGAAGCCGGAGGCACCCGCCTTCAGCGCCGAGAAGGCGTACTCGTCGAGGTCGAAGGTGGTCAGGATCAGCACCTTGGGCGCGTCGGGGTCCACGCAGATCCGGGCGGTGGTCTCGACGCCGTCGAGCTTGGGCATCCGGACGTCCATGAGGACGACGTCCACGGCGGTCGAGCGCAGCACCTGGAGGGCCTCGACGCCGTCGCCCGCCTCCGCGACGACCTCCATGTCCGGCTGGGCCGCCAGCACCATCCGGAACCCGGTGCGCAGCAGCACCTGGTCGTCGACGAGCATTACGCGGATCGCCATCGGGGCCTCTTCCTTACAGGTGTCAACGCGGTACGTGCGTGCGGGGGCGGTCGTCAGTGTGCGGGTTTCAGCGGCAGCAACGCACTGATGCGGAATCCTCCGCCCGGTCGCGGTCCCGCGTCCAGGGTCCCGCCGACCATGCCGATCCGCTCGCGCATGCCGATCAGCCCGTGACCCTGGCCGTCGAACCCGCCCTCCTCGTACAGCTCGTGCGGAGCGCCCTTGCCGTCGTCCTCGATGAGCAGTCCGAGTCCGTCGTCGAAGTAGACCAGGCGCACGCTCGCGCCCGCGTTGGGCCCGCCGTGCTTGCGGGTGTTGGTCAGCGCCTCCTGGACGATGCGGTACGCGGTCAGCTCGACGCCGCTGGGCAGCTGCCGCGGGGTGCCCTCGACCTTGAAGTCGACCGGCAGCCCGGAGGTCCGGCAGTGCTCGACGAGGTCCTCGATCTGCTGGACGTCGGGCTGCGGGACGTACTCTCCGGCCTCCTGGTGCTCGCCGGTGCGCAGCACGCCGAGCAGGCGGCGCATCTCGGCGAGCGCCTGGCGGCCGGTGGAGGAGATGGTCTCCAGGGCCTTCTTCGCCTGGTCGGGGGCCGCGTCCAGGACGTAGGCGGCGCCGTCGGCCTGGACGACCATGACGGACACGTTGTGCGCGACGACGTCGTGCAGCTCGCGGGCGATCCGGGCGCGTTCGGCGGCGACGGCGACCTTGGCCTGCGCCTCGCGCTCCTTCTCCAGCCGGGCGGCCCGCTCCTCCAGCTGCGCGAAGTAGGCGCGGCGGGTGCGGATGGAGTCGCCGAGCACCCAGGCGAGCGCGAAGGGCACCGCCTGGAAGACCGTTATGGCGATGTTGCTCCCTATCCCCAGCTCGTCGTCGGCCCAGCGCAGCTGGGCGAAGGGCGCGGCGCACAGCCCGACGGCGAGAGCGGTGCGGGAGGCCCAGCGGGCGCCGGTCGCGGCGACCGTGTAGACGATCACGAGGAAGGCGAAGTCGGACGGCATCGTGGAGACGTCCAGCGCCAGCTGCCCCACGCCGAGTGCGACGGCGAGCAGCAGCATCTTCTCCGGCATCCGCTGGCGCAGCGCGATCACGACGCTCAGCAGCACGGCGAAGGGGACGATCAGCGCCATGAGGTGCGTGCCCTCGTCCGACGTCCCCGGGCCCGACACGGACACCAGGGAGACCCCGAGGACGACGAGGGCCCAGAAACTGTCGACCCCTGTCGGGTGTCGGCGGAGGAAATCGTAGAGGCGCTGCACGTAACCCAGCGTAGGGAAGCGGAATAGGTGCAGGGGTCAACCGGAGGGTCGATCCGTATCCGCCGCGCATACTCCGCAAGGTGGAGGCCCCGCTCTTCTGTGCCCCTAGCCTGGGCCTGTGACAGCAGGGACGACAGGGGCCGAAGAGGTTCCAGAGGCGCACGGCGAGTGGCGTGGCTGGAGGGAGGCCGCACAGGAGGCCCTGTACGGGCCCGGGGGTTTCTACCGGGCCGGTCCGGAGGGCCCGGCCGGGCATTTCCGCACGTCCGTCCACGCCTCGCCGCTCTTCGCGGCGGCGGTGGCGCGGCTGCTGTGCCGGGTCGACGAGGCCCTGGGCCGGCCCGCCCCGCTGGCCTTCGTGGACATGGCGGCCGGGCGGGGCGAACTGGTCACCGGCGTGCTGGCCGCGCTGCCCGCCGAGGTGTCGGCCCGCACGCGCGCGTACGCCGTCGAGGTCGCCGGGCGTCCCGAGGGTCTCGACCACCGGATCGAGTGGCTCGCCGAGCCGCCGCGCGGGATCACCGGGCTGCTGTTCGCCAACGAGTGGCTGGACAACGTGCCGGTGGAGGTGGCGGAGGTGGACGCCGCGGGCGTGGCGCGGCGGGTGCTGGTCCGCGGCGACGGGACGGAGCGGCTCGGCGGACCGGTGGCCGGGGCGGAGGCCGCGTGGCTGGCGCGGTGGTGGCCGCTGCCCGGCGAGGAGGGGCTGCGGGCCGAGATCGGGCTGCCCCGGGACACCGCCTGGGCGTCGGCCGTGGCGTCGCTGGACGCGGGGCTCGCGGTGGCCGCCGACTACGCGCACACCGTGGACTCCCGCCCGCCGTTCGGAACGCTCACCGGCTTCCGCGCGGGGCGGGAGACGCGGCCGGTTCCCGACGGGTCGTGCGACATCACCGCGCATGTCGCGCTGGACGCGTGTGCGTCGGCCCACGCCGCGAGGTGCGCTCCGGATCGCACGCCCCCGGACGCCCTCGTACGCCCCCAGCGCGAGGCCCTGCGCGCCCTCGGGCTCACGGGCGTACGCCCCCCGCTCGCGCTGGCCTCCACCGACCCGGCGGGGTACCTGCGCGCCCTGACGCGCGCCTCGCAGGCGGCCGAACTGCTCGCGCCGGGCGGTCTCGGTGACTTCGGGTGGCTGCTCCAGCCGGTGGGCGGCGTGGACGCCGCCGCGCTACTTGTCGATGTCGCCGACGACGAAGAACAGTGACCCGAGGATCGCCACCATGTCCGCGACCAGCGTGCCGGGCAGCAGCTCGGTCAGCGCCTGGATGTTGTTGAACGAGGCCGAGCGCAGCTTCAGCCGGTACGGCGTCTTCTCGCCCTTGCTGACCAGGTAGTAGCCGTTGATGCCGAGCGGGTTCTCGGTCCAGGCGTACGTGTGGCCCTCGGGCGCCTTCAGCACCTTGGGGAGCCGCTGGTTGACCGGCCCGGGCGCCAGCTCGGCCAGGCGGTCCAGGCAGGCGTCGGCGAGGTCGAGGGCGTTGTGCGTCTGCTCCAGGAGGACCTCGAAGCGGGCGAGGCAGTCCCCCTCGGTGCGGGTGACGACCCTCAGGGTGTCCTGGAGTTCGCCGTAGGCGAGGTACGGCTCGTCGCGCCGCAGGTCGAAGTCGACGCCGGAGGCGCGCGCGATCGGCCCGCTGACGCCGTAGGCGTGCACGGCCTCGGGCGTCAGGGCACCCACCCCGCGCGTGCGCCCGCGGAAGATCTCGTTGCCGAGCACCAGGTCGTCGAAGACGTCCATGCGCGAGCGCACGGCGGCGACGGCGGCACGCGCGCGCGTGGTCCAGCCCGCCGGGAGGTCCTCCTTGAGGCCGCCGACGCGGTTGAACATGTAGTGCATGCGCCCGCCGGAGACCTCCTCCATGACGTTCTGGAGGACCTCCCGCTCCCGGAAGGCGTAGAAGACCGGGGTGATCCCGCCCAGTTCCAAGGGGTACGACCCCAGGAACATCAGGTGGTTGAGCACCCGGTTCAGCTCCGCGAGCAGCGTCCGCGTCCACACCGCCCGCGTGGGGACCTCCATGCCGAGCATCCGCTCGACGGCGAGGACGACGCCCAGTTCGTTGGAGAACGCCGACAGCCAGTCGTGGCGGTTGGCGAGCACGATGATCTGCCGGTAGTCCCGGGCCTCGAAGAGCTTCTCCGCGCCGCGGTGCATGTAGCCGATCACGGGCTCGGCGCTGGTGATGCGCTCGCCGTCCAGGACGAGCCTGAGCCGCAGCACGCCGTGCGTGGAGGGATGCTGGGGCCCGATGTTGAGCACCATGTCGGTGCTCTCCGCGGCGCCGCCGATCCCGACCATGGTCTCCGTCGTAGGAGTCATGAACACAGTCTCCCCTACGTACGCTGGCCTCATGGAGACGGGGAGCCCTGACGACGCGGGCACGGCGGGGGCGACGGATGCGGCGGTTCCGGCGCGCGACGAGCCGGTGTGGACCGGCCTGCCGCCAGGACTGCTGCGCATGAGGCGGCTGTTGCTCGTGGTGTGGCTGGGGCTGCTGACACTCGCCGCGGGGCTGCTGCCCGGCCTGTTCCTCGGGGCCCCGTGGGCGGCCCTGGCGCTGCCGCCGCTCGCCCTGCTGGCCTGGGGCTGGGTCATGCTGGAACGCAACTGGCGCTCCTGGCGGTACGCCGAGCGCGCCGACGACCTGCTGATCAGCCGGGGCGTGCTGTGGCGGGAGGAGACCGTGGTGCCCTACGGCCGGATGCAGCTGGTCGAGGTCACCTCCGGGCCGGTCGAGCGGCACTTCGGCCTCGCCAGCGTGCAACTGCACACGGCCGCCGCCGCGACCGACGCGACCATCCCCGGCCTCGACCCGGCCGAGGCGGAACGCCTGCGCGACCGCCTCACGGAGCTGGGCGAGGCCCGATCGGCGGGGCTGTGACCACCCCCGGGGCCGGCGGCTCCACCCGGGCCACCGAGCACGTACCGCCCCCGGGAGCGGACGGCGTCACCGAACGCCGCCTGCACCCCGTCACCCCGCTGCGCCGCGCGTGGGCACCGGTCGCCGTGCTCGTCGGCTGGGCGGTGCACGACCCCGACCAGGCGCAGCGCCAGCTGACCCGGCTGACCACGACCCATCTCCTCATCGGCCTCGCCGTACTGATCCCGGCCGCCGGCCTCTACGGCTTCCTGACCTGGTGGTTCACCCACTACGCGGTGACCGACACGGAGCTGCGCATCCGCACCGGGCTGCTGTTCCGCCGTACCGCTCACATCCGCCTCGAACGCATCCAGGCCATCGACGTCACCCAGCCGCTGCTGGCCCGGGTCGCGGGGGTCGCCAAGCTCAAACTCGACGTCATAGGGACCGGCAAGAAGGACGAACTGGCCTTCCTGGGCGCCGGTGACGCCCGGGCGCTGCGGGCCGAGCTGCTCGCCCGCGCGGCCGGCTTCGCACCCGAGACCGCGCACGAGGTCGGTGAGGCGCCCGCCCGGCAACTGCTGCGGGTGCCGCCCGGTGTGCTGGCCGTTTCGCTGCTGCTGACCGGCGCGACCTGGGGAACGCTGCTCGCCGCCGTGGTCGTACCGACGCTGCTGTGGCTGGCCACCCACAACCTGTGGACGGTGCTGGCCACCGCCATCCCCCTCGTGGGCGCCGCGGGCGCGAGCAGCGCGGGCCGGTTCGTCGGGGAGTACGACTGGACCGTGGCCGAGTCCCAGGACGGGCTCCGCATCGACCACGGCCTGCTGGACCGGGCCCACGAGACGGTGCCGCCGGGCCGGGTGCAGACCGTGCGGATCGTGGAGCCGCTGCTGTGGCGGCGGCGCCGCTGGGTGCGGGTGGAGCTGGACGTGGCCGGCTCGTCGAACTCCGTGCTGCTGCCGGTCGCCCCGCGCGAGATCGCCGAGTCGGTCGTCGCGCGGGTGCTGCCCGGGGTGACCGTGCCGGCGGCGCGGGACCTGTCACGTCCGCCGCGGCGCGCGGCGCGGTGCAGGCCGCTGTGGTGGCGCGGCTACGGCCTCGCCGTCACCGACGCGGTCTTCGCGGCCCGGTACGGACTTCTGCGGCGCAGCCTGGCGCTGGTGCCGCACGCCAAGGTGCAGAGCGTCCGGCTGACCCAGGGGCCCTGGCAGCGGGCGCTGCGGCTGGCGGACGTACGGGTGGACACGGGGGCGAACAAGACCGTGACCGCGCGGCTGCGGGACGCCGACGAGGCGGCCCGGCTGCTGGACAGCCAGGCGGAACGGTCCCGGACCGGGCGCCGGGACGCGCCACCGGACCGCTGGATGGCCTGAGCCGCCCCGGGCCCGCCACGAGGGCCTGTCGCTCAGGACACCGCGCTGCGCAGCCCCTGCATGTCGATCTGCTCGGTCTCGTCGTGTTCCGTCAGGTCGATCACCTGGCCGACCCCCCGGGACTCCTCGCCGGCCGGCTTGAAGGCGGCCTCCGCCTCGGCCTTGTGCAGGGCGAGGGCCTCCTGGCCGACCACGTCGGCGAGATCCTCGTTCTGGACGGTCGCCAGTGCGGCGTCGGAGGGCCCCGCGCCGTCCCCGCCGTCCGCTTCCTCCCCCGGCTCCTTGATGCCGAAGAAGTCGAAGCCGCCCTCGACCGACGGACGCCGCGCCGGAGCCGCCGGTACGACGGCCACCGCGGTCGGCACCGTGAAGTGACCGTCGGCCCGCCGGGTGGGCCGGTCGGGCGGAGCGGGCCGTTCGTCGGACTGCGTCGCCGGAGCGGCGGGTGCGGAGCTCTCGTGCGCGTCGGCCGCCTCGGGCTCCCCCTGCGCCTCCTCCTCCTCCTGGGCCGCCTCGGGCGCGGTCGCGCTCTCGCCACCGCCGCTGCCGCCGTCGTCACCGCCGTCGCCATCGTCGTCGCCGTCCTCCTCGTCGGAGGAGTCGCCGCCGTCGTCCCGGTCGCCACCGTCCGGGCCGTTCGGCGCGTCCCCGTCGAAGCGCTCGAGGGCCGCGTTGGCCCGGAGGAACAGCCGCGAGCCCGCGGGCGAGAAGACGGCCGGCGCCTCGTCCTTCTCCGCCTCGCCCGTGTCCTCGGCGGCCGGGACACCGTCCTCGCCGGTCTTCTCCTCGGCCGGTGCCGGTCGCGCCGCCGGCAGCGCGGGCGCCGACGGCGCCGCCTCTATCTCCAGCAGGCGGCGGCCCTCCAGCGCCGTGGCGCGCTCGGTCTCCGCCGTGGCGTAGCGCCGCAGCAGCGAGGCGTGCTCGTTGCGCAGCCCCGCCAGTTCGGTGCGCTTGGCCCGCAGCCGGTGCTCCAGCTTGACGCGCAGTTCGCGCGACTCCTCCAGGTCGGACTCCAGTTCGGCGACCCGTTCCTCGTAGCGCCACTCGTCGCTCGCCCGCGCGCGCGTGAGGTCGGCGACGCGCCTGCCCGCCTGTGCGTCCCAGTGCCGCATGACGACCGCGCCGACGACGGCCGTCACCGCGGCGGCCGCGGCCAGCACACGGAGGATCATGGTCTCGCTGAACACCCAGGGGCCGAGGGCGCAGACGACCGAGACGCCTGCGATCGCCGACGGAGGAAGCAGCCTGTGCAGAGGCGGGGAATGGCGGTGACGTCCACGTGGCATGGCCAGAAACTTACCGCGCGTAGGCGAATCTTGGCGCCCCGCCCCGTAAAAACTCGGCTGTCTCCGACGTGTTCACACGGCACCGGGATTCCACAAGCCCGCCGAGGGGCGAATTACCTCAAGATCATTCACGCCGGCCGCCCGCCCAGCCGCTGACCGAGCCACTCCAGCGTCGCGGGAATCTCCCGCCGCCAGGTATTGAAGTTGTGCCCGCCGCTTTCCAGGATGATCGAAGAGATCCGAGTCGGCTTCCTGCTCTTGACCCGCTCGATGAACTTCAGGGTGTCCCGGTAGTTCGTCTCGCCCGACCTGCTGCTGGTCACGAGCAGGGAAGTGTCCGGCGCGGGCTTGTTCTTGAGATACCACCACAGATTCGCGTGGTTCTTCCGTTCCTCGTCGCCCTGGAAGAGATCACCGGTGGTGGGGTCGTTCGGCGCGTCGTAGTAAGCGGAGAGCCCGGCCCCGGCGCCGAACACCTCGGGATGGTGCACGGCGAGTTTCAGCGCGCAGTAACCGCCCGTCGAGTTGCCGACGACGCCCCAGCTCCCCCGCCCCTCGGCCACGCGGTAGTGCGCGCCCACCGCCTCGGGTAGATCCTTCGCGAAGAACGTCTCCGTCCGGGGGCCGCCCGGCACGTCCACGCATTCCGTGTCCCGGGGCGGCGCGACCGTCGGCCGCAGCATCACCAGGATCATCGGCCGCATCCGGCCGGCCCGGGCCGACTCCCATGCCGTGCGCGGATAGTGGAGCTTGTCCACCAGCGCCTCGGCGGTCCCCGGGTACCCGGTCAGGACGACGGCCGCGGGAAACGTACGGCCGCGGTGCCGGGCCTGGAAGTACTCCGGCGGCAGATACACGTACGCGGGTGTCGCGACCCCCGTCGTACGCCCGACGACCTCGATCTCCTCGATCCGCCCGCCCGTCTCGGGACTCCCCCCTCCCACCTTCGTCACCCGTCTGTCCCCCACCACCCTGAGCGGCCCCGGGGAACCACCGGCCGCGTGGTCCACGACCACGCCCCGGCCGTCCTCCCGGCCGAACAGGTCGGCCCAGCTGCCGTAGAACCCGAAGGACTGGTTGGCCACCAGACCGACCGCCGCGAAGACGGCCAACTGGGTCGCCAGCAGCAGGCCCACGCGCCCCAGCACCGCCCGTATGCCACCGCGGGCCAGCCGCGGCCACAGCCACACCGTGCCGGCGAACAGCAGCACGCCTGCCAGGACCGCCAACGCCAGCACCTTGTCGCTCGTGAGACCCATGCCTTGGTACCTGCCCGCGCTTTCCGTGTGCCCGTTCGGGCAATCCGATCGAGGGGAGTGAACCTCTCCCTCCAAGACACCGTCCTAGAGGGCGCAATGTCGCCGGATGCCCGAAACGGGCCCGGATCCACGGTTACTCGCAGAACTACAGGTGCGATGTCTGTCAGGACAGATGAGGAAATGTCGGGTGCGGTTCCGGCAGGACCCACCCGCGTACGCCGACTGCCGCGCGGCCCTCGTCCGGAGAACGTGCCGCTCCTCGTCGGCCGCGCCTGCGCGCTCGTCGGCCTGCTGGACATCGCCGCCGGAGTCTTCCCGCGCTTCCGGCACAGCCGCATGCACGCCCTCGCCGAGGTACTGCCCGGCTCGTTCGGCCCGTTCGCCGCCGCCCTCTCCCTCAGCGCCGGCGTCCTGCTGCTCCTCCTCGCCCACGGCCTCAAACGCCGCAAGCGCCGGGCGTGGCGGGCCGCGGTGGCCCTCCTACCGGTGGGCGCCGTCGCCCAGTTCGGCTACCGCCACTCGATCCTCGGCGTACTGATCTCCCTCGCGCTGCTCGCGCCCCTGCTGCGCCACCGGGACCAGTTCGCGGCCCTGCCCGACCCCCGCAGCCGCTGGCGGGCACTGGCCAACTTCGTCCTCATGGGCGCCGGTTCGCTCGCCCTCGGCCTCCTGATCGTCAACGCCCACCCGCACAGGATGATCGGCGCCCCGAGCCTGGCCGACCGCATCACACACGTCCTGTACGGCCTGTTCGGCGTGGAGGGCCCGGTCGACTACGCGGGCAACACCTCCTGGACGGTCGCCTTCTCCCTCGGCGCACTCGGCCTGCTGACCGCGGTGACCACCATCTACCTGGCCTTCCGCCCCGAACACCCGGCGGCACGCCTCACCGAGGAGGACGAGTCGCGCCTGCGCGCCCTCCTCGCCCGGCACGGCGGCCGCGACTCCCTCGGCCACTTCGCGCTCCGCCGCGACAAGGCGGTGGTCTTCTCCCCCAGCGGCAAGGCGGCGGTCACCTACCGCGTCGTCTCGGGTGTGATGCTGGCCAGCGGCGACCCGATCGGCGACGTCGAGGCGTGGCCGGGCGCGATCGAACGCTTCATGGACGAGGCCCGCGCCCACTCCTGGACACCGGCCGTGATGGGCTGCTCCGAGACCGGCGGTGAGGTGTGGACCCGCGAGACCGGGCTCGACGCGCTGGAACTGGGGGACGAGGCGGTGGTGGACGTCCCGGATTTCTCCCTCGCCGGCCGCGCGATGCGCAACGTACGCCAGATGGTCAAGCGCATCGAGCGGGCCGGTTACGAGACCCGGGTACGGCGCGTGGCTGACCTCCCCGACGCCGAACTGGACCGCGTCCGCCGCGCGGCGGACGCGTGGCGGGGCACCGACACCGAACGCGGCTTCTCGATGGCCCTGGGCCGGATCGGCGACCCGGCCGACGGCGACTGCCTGATCGCGACCGCGCACAAGCAGGACGCCGAGCCGGGCGAGTACGGCGACCTGAAGGCCGTCCTGCACTTCGTCCCGTGGGGCGGCGACGGGGTGTCCCTCGACCTCATGCGCCGCGACCGCGCGGCCGACCCCGGCATGAACGAGCTGCTGATCGTGGCCGCGCTCCAGGCGGCCCCGAAGCTGGGCATCCAGCGGGTGTCGCTGAACTTCGCGATGTTCCGCGCGGCGCTCGCGCGCGGCGAGAAGATCGGCGCGGGCCCGGTCCTGCGCGCCTGGCGCGGCCTGCTCGTGTTCCTGTCCCGCTGGTTCCAGATCGAGTCCCTGTACAAGTTCAACGCGAAGTTCCGCCCCCGCTGGGAGCCGCGCTTCGTGGTCTACCGCTCCTCGTCCGACCTGCCCCGCATCGGCTTCGCCGCCATGCAGGCCGAGGGCTTCGTCACCCTCACCCCACCCCTCCCCCCGTCCCTGCGCCGCCGCACGAGACCCCGCCGCCCCTGCGCCCACGGGGACCCGCACGTGGCCTGACCGGGGTGGGTGGGTGCCGCGGGCCGGCGCCGGCCACCCCACCCGACCGGCCACCGGCCGCCGTGGGCATCCCACCCACTGGGCCTACGCTGAACACATGAGCAAGCAGACCGGCCGCCGCCACCACCTGACGGGCCTCACCGCATGGGACCGCTGCGCGGTCATGGGAGTCGTCAACGTGACCCCCGACTCCTTCTCCGACGGCGGTCGCTTCTTCGACACCACGGCCGCCATCAAGCGCGGCCTCGACCTGGTGGCCCAGGGCGCCGACCTCGTGGACGTCGGCGGCGAGTCCACCCGCCCCGGCGCCACCCGCGTCGACGAGGACGAGGAACTCCGCCGCGTGGTCCCCGTGGTCCGCGGCCTCGCCTCCGAGGGCGTCACGGTCTCCGTCGACACCATGCGCGCCTCGGTCGCCGCCCAGGCCCTCGCCGCCGGCGCCGCCCTCGTCAACGACGTCAGCGGCGGCCAGGCCGACCCCCGGATGATCCCGGTCGTCGCCGACGCCGCCGCCCCCTTCGTCGTCATGCACTGGCGCGGCCTCCTGGAGGCAGGCAACGTCAAGGGCGTCTACGAAGACGTGGTCACCGAGGTCGTCGACGAGCTGCGCGCACGCGTGGAGACCGTCCTGGAGGGCGGCATCACCCCCGACCGCGTCGTCGTCGACCCCGGCCTCGGCTTCTCCAAGAACGCCGAGCACGACCTCGTCCTCCTCGCCCACCTCGACCGCCTCCTCGGCCTCGGCCACCCCCTCCTCGTCGCCGCCTCCCGCAAACGCTTCCTCGGCCACGTCCTCGCCGCCGGCCCCCAGGCCACCCCACCCCCCGCGCGGGAGCGCGACGCGGCCACCGCCGCCGTCTCCGCCCTCGCCGCGCACGCCGGCGCGTGGGCCGTCCGCGTGCACGAGGTCCGCGCCACCGCCGACGCCGTACGGGTCGCCCGAGCCGTCGAAGGAGCCCGGTGAACGCCCCGCACCTCGACGTCGAACAGGTCGAGTCCGCCAACACCGCCTTCTACGAGGCGCTGGAACAGGGCGATTTCGACAAGGTCTCCGCCTTCTGGCTCACCCCGGCCGATCTCGGCGTCGACGAGACCTACCACGACCCGGCCGACGCCGGCGTGGTCTCCTGCGTGCACCCCGGGTGGCCGGTACTCACCGGCCGCGGCGAGGTCCTCCGCTCCTACGCCCTGATCATGGCGAACACCGACTACATCCAGTTCTTCCTCACCGACGTCCACGTCTCCGTCACCGGCGACACCGCCCTGGTCACCTGCACCGAGAACATCCTCAGCGGCGGCCCCGCCCCCGACGGCGACGAGGAGCTGGGCCCGCTCGTCGGCCAGCTCGTGGTCGCCACGAACACGTTCCGGCGTACGCCCGCCGGCTGGAAACTCTGGTCGCACCACGCCTCCCCCGTACTCGCGGAGACCGACGACGACGAGAGCGAGGACACACCTTCCTGACCGGAAGGACCAAGAACGACAAGAAGTGGTTGGAATCACGGGCCGCCGGGTATGGGCGGCTACCAACCCGTGATCCACCGGGACCGCCAGGGAAAACGCCGGGTGAATCCTCCCGGCCCCCGCCCGGTCCCCCACCCCCCGTGGCCCGGCCCTGTCGGTGCTCGCGGGTAGATTCGACTGTGGCCGCCGTACCGCCCGCACGTGGTACGACCGGCCTTGACCGACGACTGCAGGAGTGATTCGCGTGGATCGTGTCGCGCTGCGCGGCCTCAAGGCCCGCGGGCACCACGGTGTGTTCCCCAAGGAACGCGAGGACGGCCAGACCTTCCTCGTCGACCTCGTCCTGGGCCTGGACACCCGGCCGGCCGCGGCCGACGACGACCTGGCGAAGACCGTGCACTACGGCATCGTGGCCGAGGAGGTCGTGGCCGTCGTGGAGGGCGAGCCCGTCAACCTCGTCGAGACGCTCGCCGAGCGCATCGCCCAGGTCTGTCTGAAGCACGACGGGGTGCGGGAGGTCGAGGTCTGCGTCCACAAGCCGGACGCACCGATCACCGTCCCCTTCGACGACGTGACCGTCACCATCATCCGGAGCCGTGTATGAGCGCCCCCTTCGCCAAGGGTCCCAGCGACCCGACCGTACAGCCGGTGCCCGCCTCCGTCATCGAGCAGGTCGACGCCGCGGACACGACGCTGTCCAACCCCAAGCGCGCCGTCATCGCCCTCGGCGCCAACCTGGGCAACCGCCTGGAGACCCTCCAGGGCGCCATCGACGCCCTGGAGGACACCCCCGGCGTGCGCGTCAAAGGGGTGTCGCAGGTGTACGAGACGGAGCCGTGGGGCGTCGCGCCCGACAGCCAGCCGTCGTACTTCAACGCGGTCGTGGTCGTGAAGACCACCCTGCCCCCGTCCTCCCTGCTGGAGCGCGCGCACGCGGTCGAGGAGGCCTTCCACCGGGTCCGCGACGAGCACTGGGGCCCGCGCACCCTGGACGTCGACATCGTCGCCTACGCCGAGGTCGTCTCCGACGACCCGCAGCTCACCCTCCCCCACCCGCGCGCCCACGAACGCGCCTTCGTGCTCGCACCCTGGCTCGACGTGGACCCCGAGGCCCTGCTGCCCGGAAGGGGCACGGTCGCCCACCTCCTGGACACCGTCACCCGCGACGGCGTCGCGCCCCGTGCCGACCTGGAACTCCGGCTGCCCGAGTAGTCGTTAAGGTCGACGAGATCACGACGACCGCTCAGGGACCGAAGGGACACCGGAACACCGTGAAAGAGCTGCGCATCAGGGTGCTGGCCGGCGTCTTCGTCGTCGCCGGTGTCCTGTCCTGGGCCGGCGCCCGCCTGTGGAACTCGGTGGGGACCCTGCCGAGCGTCCCCCTGGCCGCCCCGGTGGTCCTGGCCCTGATCGCGGTGATCCTGCTGGCCACGGCGCTCTCGATCCGCGCCCGGCTGAAGGCCCAGCGCGACCGCGTCCCCGGCGCCAAGGGCGTCGACCCGATGATGGCCGCCCGCGCGGTCGTCTTCGCCCAGGCCAGCGCCCTGGTGGCCGCCCTCGTCGCCGGCATGTACGGCGGCACGGGCGTCTTCCTGCTGGAGTACCTGGACATCCCGGCCCGCCGCGACCAGTCCATCTACGCCGGCCTCTCGGTGGTGGCGGGCATCGGCGTCATAGCGGCCGCGGTCTTCATGGAGCGCGTCTGCAAACTCCCGGACGACGAGGACGACGACCACCCGGGCGCGGCGACGGCGGCGTGACGCGCCCGGCTCACCAGGACTGACGGACCATGTGTCCGTTGACCAGGAATCCGGGGTGTGGGTCGAGCCGGTAGCTGTAGAGGGTGAACGGCTTGTTCACCGTGGTCCGCGGTCGCACCTCGTGGACCTGGGCCCAGCAGAACTCCCGCAGGTGCAGGGGGTGCTGTTCGGCTCGGAATGTACCTCGCGAAGCCCAACGGTCGACCACCACCAGATGTGATGCGAGTCCATTGGTCCGCGGGGTGAACCGTGCGCCCACCACCTCCGCCAGATCGGTGAGGAAAGGCACGTTCGCGCTGACGAGCACCCGGCCGGACCAAGCCTTGGAGCGGTACCCGTCGCCGTCGGTGTAGCCGTCCAGAAAGCCTTCGAAGGTGTCCCTGTCCCGGAGGACAACCCTGGGAAAGCGCTGCCGCATGTGGTGCGCGTCGCCGCCGACGTACTGCCTCATCAAGTCGGCGAGGTACGACGACACCACACGCACACGAAAGCCCGGGACGTCCCGCTGGAGGTAGCCAGAAGGTCGCGTCACCTTCTCCAGGCGTGCAGCCAAACCGGTGGCGGCGGAAAGACAGGCCGCGTAGCGCGCGGCGAACCCTTCGTCGTTGACCACCAGGGACACGTAGTTCTTGCCGACGGTCCCGTCCGCGCAGTTGGCCCCGACCAGGTAGCCCAGCTCGTAGCCCGCCCTCACGGTCAACCGCGTGCGGCACAACTTCCGCGCCTGCGTCCAGGCGAGCACGGCCCCCGTGGCATCCCTCGCGTGAACCCACCCGTCGGGCGTACCCAGCATCTGGTCGGGCGCCACCGTGAACATCACGTGATCGGTCACAACGTCCACGACTTCACGGGCGCGGGCAGCGGTCACCGCGGCCACCGTGGTGGGGACCGTGCGCTCCCCGTCCAGCGTCCACAGACGGCAGCCCACTCGTACGCTCCGCGCCTGCACGCGCCCCTCGACCGCGTTCACCGTCTGCTTGCTGGGCAGGCCGTACCCCAACGCCATCCCCCTTGATCAGCGACTGACTCACTGATCAAGGACGATATCGGGCACCACTGACAATCGGGTCAGCGCGCCAGTATCAGGCCCATGGCCTCGGCTCGGGTCGCAGCGTCCCGGAGCTGACCGCGCACCGCCGACGTCGTGGTCTTGGCACCGGGCTTACGAACCCCGCGTACCGACATGCACATGTGCTCGGCCTCGACGACTACGATCACGCCACGGGCCTCCAGAATCTCCATGAGAGAGTCGGCGACTTGCGTGGTGAGTCGTTCCTGCACCTGCAGACGACGGGCGAAAACCTCAACCAGCCGCGCGAGCTTCGACAGTCCGGTGATCTTTCCGCTCTCTGCCGGAATGTAGCCGATGTGCGCTACGCCATGAAACGGCAGCATGTGATGCTCGCACAGGCTGACGATCTCGATGTCCTTCACCAGGACCATCTCGTCGTGTCCGATGTCGAACGTCGTCGTCAGTACGTCCTCGGGCTCCTGCCCATGCCCGGCCAGGAGCTCCCGATACGCCCGCGCCACCCGTGCCGGGGTCTCCCGCAGGCCCTCGCGGTCCGGGTCCTCGCCGACCGCGATGAGCAGTTCGCGTACGGCGTTCTCGGCCCGCTTCTCGTCGAACTCGCCGATCTCGCCCTCGCCGTCCAACGTCACGGGGTCGGTCATCTGGTGCCTCGTTCCTGTGCTGTCCTGCGGTCGGCATACGGAAATGCCGCACCCCCCAAGGCTAGAACCTGGGGGGCGCGGCATACATTCCGGGCCATGTGGGGCCGTCGGGAGTGGCCGGGTCAGCTCTCCGGACGGTCCTCCGGGGCGTGTTCCGGTGCCGGGGCGGGCTCCACCGTGGGGCTCTTGGTGGTGGAGATCGCCGCCGTCGCGCCGTTCGCTCCGTTCGTCAGGGCCAGCTCCTTGGGGGAGAGCACCGGCGGACGGGTCGAGGGCGTACGGCGTGAGGAACCGGTCCAGGCGGGCCGGGCCGGGCGCTTGACGATCTGGGCGAAGACCTCGGCGATCTCCTCCTTGCCCAGCGTCTCCTTCTCCAGCAGGGCGAGGACGAGGTTGTCGAGGACGTCGCGGTTCTCGACCAGGATCTCCCAGGCCTCGTTGTGCGCCGTCTCGATGAGCTTCTTGACCTCTTCGTCGACCAGCGCGGCGACCTCTTCCGAGTAGTCGCGCTGGTGGGCCATCTCACGCCCGAGGAACGGCTCGCTGTTGTCACCGCCGAACTTGATGGCACCGAGGCGCTCGGTCATGCCGTACTGCGTGACCATGGCGCGGGCCACGCTGGTGGCCTTCTCGATGTCGTTGGCGGCGCCCGTCGTCGGGTCGTGGAAGACCAGTTCCTCGGCCGCGCGGCCGCCCAGCATGTAGGCGAGCTGGTCCAGCATCTCGTTGCGCGTGGTCGAGTACTTGTCCTCGTCCGGGAGCACCATCGTGTAACCGAGGGCCCGGCCTCTCGACAGGATCGTGATCTTGTGGACCGGGTCGGAGTTCGGTGAGGCCGCCGCGACCAGGGCGTGACCGCCCTCGTGGTACGCGGTGATCTTCTTCTCCTTGTCCGACATGATCCGGGTCCGCTTCTGCGGGCCCGCGACCACACGGTCGATCGCCTCGTCCAGCATCTGGTTGTCGACCAGCTTCTTGTCGCTGCGGGCCGTCAGCAGAGCGGCCTCGTTCAGCACGTTGGCCAGGTCGGCGCCGGTCATGCCGGGCGTGCGGCGGGCGACGGCCGACAGGTCGACGTCGGGCGCGACCGGCTTGCCCTTCTGGTGGACCTTGAGGATCTCCAGCCGGCCCTGCATGTCCGGGCGGTCGACGGCGATCTGCCGGTCGAAGCGGCCGGGGCGCAGCAGCGCCGGGTCGAGGATGTCGGGCCGGTTGGTGGCGGCGATGAGGATCACGCCGCCCTTCACGTCGAAGCCGTCCATCTCGACGAGCAGCTGGTTCAGGGTCTGCTCGCGCTCGTCGTGGCCACCGCCGAGGCCGGCGCCGCGGTGGCGGCCGACCGCGTCGATCTCGTCGACGAAGACGATCGCCGGGGCGTTCGCCTTGGCCTGCTCGAACAGGTCGCGCACTCGGGAGGCACCGACACCGACGAACATCTCGACGAAGTCGGAACCGGAGATCGAGTAGAACGGCACGCCCGCCTCGCCCGCGACGGCACGCGCGAGCAGGGTCTTGCCGGTGCCGGGCGGGCCGTAGAGCAGCACGCCCTTGGGGATCTTGGCGCCGACGGCCTGGAACTTGGCCGGCTCCTGGAGGAACTCCTTGATCTCGTGGAGCTCCTCGACGGCCTCGTCCGAGCCGGCGACGTCGGAGAACGTCGTCTTGGGGGTGTCCTTGGTGATGAGCTTGGCCTTGGACTTGCCGAAGTTCATCACGCGGCTGCCGCCGCCCTGCATCTGATTCATCAGGAACAGGAAGACGACCACGATCAGGACGAACGGGAGCAGGGAGAGCAGAATGCCGACGAACGGGTTCTGCTTCGACGGCGACACCGTGTAGCCGTCGGAGATCTGCTTGTCCTGGTACTTGTTCTGCAGGGTGTTGGCGAGGGTCACGCCCTGGTCGCCGATGTAGCTCGCCTGGATCTTGGAGCTGCCCTCGACCTTTTCGCCGTCCTTGAGCTGGACCTTGATGGTCTGCTCGTCACCGGTGGTCAGCTTGGCCGACTCGACCCTGTTGTCGTTGATCGCCTGGACGACCTGGCCCGTGTCCACCGTCTTGTAGCCGCCGGACGAGCCTACGACCTGCATCAACACGACCACGGCAAGGACGGCCAGCACGATCCACATGATTGGCCCACGGAAGTATCGCTTCACGTCCATCCACACGGAGCGGTGTCGCCCCGTCCCTCCTGCCATAGTGAGTTTGATAAGACAGTTCTTCTGACGGTACCCCAGCGCGGCGGCCCTCAGCCGCACGGGAGTGCTGGCGTCCCGTCTGCATGCTCCAACGGCGTGGAGGCCTCCGGGGTTCCCGGTAGCCCTCCGATCGCCGCGGTGCCCGCCACTGGGACGGGTCAGCCGCCGTAGACGTGGGGCGCGAGCGTACCGACGAACGGCAGGTTGCGGTACTTCTCGGCGTAATCCAGGCCATACCCCACGACGAACTCGTTGGGGATGTCGAAGCCGACCCATTCCACGTCGATGGCGACCTTCGCCGCGTCGGGCTTGCGCAGCAGCGTGCACACCTTGAGGGAGGCGGGCTCGCGCGAGCCGAGGTTGGAGATCAGCCAGGACAGGGTCAGGCCGGAGTCGATGATGTCTTCGACGATCAGGACGTGCCTGCCCTGGATGTCGGTGTCGAGGTCCTTGAGGATCCGCACCACGCCGGAGGACTGGGTGCCCGCGCCGTAGGACGACACCGCCATCCAGTCCATGGTGACGGGGGAGGACAGCGAGCGGGCGAGGTCGGCCATGACCATCACGGCGCCCTTGAGCACGCCGACGATGAGCAGGTCCTTGCCCGCGTACTCCGCGTCGATCTTCTCCGCCAGCTCGGCCAGCTTGGCGTCGATCTCTTCCTTGGTGATGAGTACCTTCTCGAGGTCGGCACCCATGTCGTTCGCGTCCACCCGCATCACTTTCGGTCGTCCCACCGGCCGTATTCAGCCTTGCCGAATCACCAGTCTGCCACCCTGCCGCTGGGCGACCACTTTGCCGGGGAGGTTGATGGCCCCCTGACCGCGCCAGCCGGTGATCAGCCGGTCGACTTCCTCGATGTGGCGGGCGAACAGGGCACCGGCGGGGGCACCGGCCGCGATGGCGGCGCGGCGCAGGATCCGGCGGCGTACGGCGGGCGGCAGGGCGTAGAGCTTGGCGCACTCCAGAACGCCCGTGGCGTCGCGGACGCCCTCCTCTGCCTGGCGGGCCCAGGTGTCGAGGGCGTCGGCGTCGTCCCGGGAGAGCTGGGCGGTGCGGGCGAGGGCTTCGACGACGCCCTTGCCGAGGGCCTTCTCCAGGGCGGGCAGGCCCTCGTGGCGCAGTCGGGAGCGGGTGTACGCCGGGTCGGCGTTGTGCGGGTCGTCCCAGACCGGCAGGGACTGGACCATGCAGGCCTTGCGGGCGGTCTGCCGGTCGACCTGGAGGAAGGGGCGCCGGTAACGGCCGTCGGCCCCCGAGACCGCGGCCATGCCCGACAGGGAGCGGATGCCTGAGCCGCGGGCGAGGCCCAGCAGCACGGTCTCGGCCTGGTCGTCGCGGGTGTGGCCGAGCAGGACGGCGGCGGCGCCGTGGCGGGCCGCGGCGGCGTCCAGGGCGGCGTAGCGGGCGTCGCGGGCGGCGGCTTCGGGGCCGCCGGCGCGGCCGACGCTGACGGCCATGGCCTCGACGGGGTCCAGGCCCAGCTCGCGCAGGCGCAGGACGACCTCTTCGGCGCGCAGGTCGGAGCCGTTCTGCAGGCCGTGGTCGACGGTGACGCCGCCGGCCCGGATGCCGAGCCGGGGAGCTTCGAAGGCGAGGGCGGAGGCGAGCGCCATGGAGTCGGCGCCGCCGGAGCAGGCCACGAGCACGAGCGGTGACGGCGGCCGCTCGGGTGTCGGTCCGACGGCCGTCGCGGCGGGGACGCCGGCCGTGGTCTTCAGTTCTGTGAGGATGTCGTGGAGGACGCGGCGGACCGCCAGGCGTATCGCCGCGACCGCAGGATGGGGACCCATGTCCGGTGCCCTTCATGAAGTTTTCGGGGGGTGAGCCCGGGGTTCTGTCACGCAGAGTGTGTAGATGGTGACAGAAACGGGCCGTTCCCCGAGCATCGCACGCCTGTCGAGGGCCCACGGTCCCTCGGACGGGTGATTGCGGGGTCGTTCGCCTGCCGTCGGCCGGAATCGTTCACGCCGCTTGAGGGGGGCTCACGACTCCGGCTTGCGGTGCACCCGCGCGATCCAGTCCGCCGGTTTGGCGATCTCCGACTTGGTGGGGAGGGTGTTGGGCGATGTCCAGACGCGGTTGAAGCCGTCCATTCCGCACTCGTCGACGACGGCCCGTACGAAGCGCTCGCCGTCCCGGTACTGGCGGAGTTTGGCATCCAGGCCGAGCAGCTTGCGCAGCGCCAGGTCGAGGCGGGAGGCGCCCTTGGCGCGGCGCTGCTGGAACTTCTCGCGGATCTCCGCGACGCTCGGCACGACCGCCGGGCCGACCCCGTCCATCACGAAGTCGGCGTGGCCCTCCAGCAGCGACATCACGGCGGTGAGGCGGCCGAGGACCTCCCGCTGGGCCGGGGTCTGCACCAGTTCCACCAGCGAGCGGCCACCGTCGTCCTCCTCCCCCTCGGGGCGGCCCCCGGCGAGGGTCTGGGCGGCCTCGCGGACCCGCTCCAGGACGGTCATGGGGTCGACGTCGGTCTCCGCCAGGAACGACTGGATTTCGCCCTCCAGGTGGTCGCGCAGCCAGGGCACGGCCGTGAACTGGGTGCGGTGCGTCTCCTCGTGCAGGCACACCCACAGGCGGAAGTCGTGCGGGTGGACGTCGAGTTCGCGTTCGACGTGCACGATGTTCGGCGCGACCAGGAGCAGCCGGCCGCCGCCGTCGGCACCGGCGGGCAGTTCCCGGGTGGCGGGGGCGAAGGTCTCGTACTGGCCGAGGACGCGGGAGGACAGGAACGACAGCAGCATGCCCAGTTCCACACCGGTGACCTTGCCGCCGACGGCGCCGAGGACCGCGTTGCCGGCGCCGTCGCCGCGCCGCTCCTGCAGCTTCTCCAGGAGGGGTTTGAGGATCTCCCGGAACCCGGCGACGTTCGCCCGGACCCAGCCGGGGCGGTCGACGACCAGGACGGGGGTGTCGTGGATCTCCTCGGTGGCCATACGGGTGTAGCCCCGGACGTGTTCCTCGGAGGCCTTGGCATGGCGGCGGAGTTCCGCGACGACCGCCCTGGCCTCGTCGCGGCTCACCTCGGGGCCCGGCCGTACGAGCCGGGTCGCGGTCGCCACCGCGAGGTTCCAGTCGACCATGCCGGAATTTGCGCCGATGCTCGTCATGCGTCAACGGTACGGGAGCGCCGCCGTTGGGGGCAGGCCGTGCGGGGCGCAGGGGTGGGGCCGTGCGCGCGGTCCGGAGCGGGAGCCCGGCGGAGGCCGGTCACCCGCAGCCGCAGGACGCCAGGCCGGTCGCCGCCCGGTCCATGGCCGACTGGGCCGCCGCGGGGTCGGACGTCCCGTGCGCCATGAAGGCGAAGCCCAGCAGGCGGCCGTCGGCGGTGACGACGGTTCCTGCGAGGGTGTTCACGCCGGTCAGCGTGCCCGTCTTGGCGCGGACGACGCCCGCTGCGCCGTCCGAGTAACGACTGGTCAGGGTGCCGGTGAAGCCGGCCACGGGGAGGCCGGTGAGGACCGGGCGGAGCTGGGGGCGGGCCGGGTCGGCCGCCTCGGCCAGCAGGGCGGTGAGCAGGTCGGCGCTGACCAGGTCGGTGCGGTCCAGGCCGCTGCCGTCGCGGAGCGCGGCGCCGTCCACCGGCAGGCCGAGCCGCTTCAGCCGGTCCTTCATGGCGGCGGACGCCCCGTCGAAGTCGGCGGGCCTGCCGCCGGCCAGGGCGGTGTGGCGGGCCAGGGCCTCGGCGAGGTCGTTGTCGCTGTTCGTCAGCATCCGCTCGACCAGGGCGGACAGCGGCGGCGAGGACACCTTGGCGAGGGTGTCGGCGCGGTCGGTGGCCTTGGACGGGCCGGGGGCCGACGCGGTGATGCCGTGCTGCTTCAGGAAGCCGGCGAAGGCGCGGGCCGCGTGGGCGGCCGGGTCGGCCTCGCGCTCGGCGGGTCCGCTGGTGGAGTCGTCCGTCCGGGCCTCGTCGGCCATCAGAGCGGTGACGCGGGCGAGGTTCTCGTTGACCCCGATCGGGTGCATTTCGTCACCGGCGTAGAGCGTCGTGTCGTACGACAGCGTCACCTTGCGCAGGTCCCGCTTCTTCAGGGCGGCGGCGGTCTTCTCGGCCAGGGTGCGCAGGCTCGCGAGGCCCTTGGCGTCCGCACGCGCGGTGAGCGTGGGGTCGCCGCCGCCGACCAGGACGAGCTCGCCGGTGTCGGCCTCCATGGCGGTGCGGGTGGTGAGGCGGTGGTCGGGGCCGAGTGCGGTGAGCGCGGCGACCGCGGTGGCGATCTTGGTGGTGGAGGCGGGCGTGAGGGGCTCGTCGCCGCCGAGACCGTACAGGCGCTTGCCGTTGGTGAGGTCGACGACCGACGCGGCGCGGTCGGTGCCGAGCGCCGGGTCGTCGAGGAGCGGCTCGAGGAGCTCCGCGAGGGCCTCGCCGGCCGGGGCCGCCTTGACGCCGCCCGGGGCGGTGGTGCCGCCGAGGCCGGCCAGCACGGCCCCGGCGCTGGGCGCGGGACGGGGCGTCCCGGCCGCGGTGCCGGAGCCGCCGGACCCGCGATCGTGATCTGCGCCACCCGTGTGCTCCAGTGCGACGGCCCGGTCCCGCTCGGCCGTACGCTGACCCGTGGAGTCCCAGGGGCCGGCGGCGGTCACCACACCGGCGGCGAGAGCCAGCCCGGCGGTGGCGGCACCGGCGGTGTACTGCCAGGTCTTCGGCCTCGTGATCCGGGCGAGCCGCGGTCCCGTGGCCCGCGTGAACCGCGCGATCCGCGGTCCGGCGGCCCGGCCGAGGCGCGCCAGACGGGGTCGTACGGCACCCGCGGCCCGCACCAGATGCGGCCTCGCGGACCGCCAAGGCCTCAGCTCTGGCACCATCACCAGCCCCTTTCGCGATCACACACCGGCGTGAGGGACACTTAACCACCAGAACTATGTACTGATCATGGAGGAGCGTCCGGTGGAGTTCGACGTCACGATCGAGATCCCGAAGGGTTCGCGGAACAAGTACGAGGTGGACCACGAGACCGGTCGTATCCGCCTGGACCGCCGCCTCTTCACCTCGACCGCCTACCCGACCGACTACGGCTTCGTGGAGAACACCCTCGGCGAGGACGGCGACCCGCTGGACGCGCTGGTCATCCTGGACGAGCCGACCTTCCCGGGCTGCCTCATCCGCTGCCGCGCGATCGGCATGTTCCGGATGACGGACGAGGCCGGCGGCGACGACAAGCTGCTGTGCGTGCCGTCGACCGACCCGCGCGTGGAGCACCTGCGGGACATCCACCACGTGTCGGAGTTCGACCGCCTGGAGATCCAGCACTTCTTCGAGGTCTACAAGGACCTGGAGCCCGGCAAGTCCGTCGAGGGCGCCAACTGGGTGGGACGCACCGACGCGGAGATCGAGATCGAGCGGTCCTACAAGCGCTTCAAGGAGCAGGGCGGCCACTGAGCAGCCACTCTTCCGCAATGGGCCGCACGCCACCCGCGTGCGGCCCGTTCGCGTTTGGGTGCGCATACTGAGGTCAACAGGAGGGTGTGTTCGTACCAGGGAGCGTTGCACAAGTGACGGAGGCGGAGGACCGCAAGCCGCAGTCGGACGAGGCCCACAGCGCCTTCCGGCAGCCGGGCGGGATCACTGCGTCGATCGACGGCGAGTCGTCGACGACGTCCGAGTTCGAGATTCCACAAGGGCTGGCCGTCCCGCGGCACACCGGGACGGAGTCCGAGACCACCTCCGAGTTCTCCCTGCCCGACGGGCTGGAGGCGCCGTCGGGCGCGCCCGTGGACAGCGAGGGCTCGGCGTTCACCATGCCGAGCACGCACAGCGCCTGGACCGCCCCGGCCGCCTTCACCCCGGCGAGCGGCTTCCCCGCGGTGAACCTGGCGGACGTGCCCTGGCAGGACCGGATGCGGGCCATGCTGCGCATGCCCGTGGCCGAGCGGCCGGCGCCCGAGCCGTCGCAGAAGCACGACGACGAGACCGGCCCCGCGGTGCCGCGCGTGCTGGACCTGACGCTGCGTATCGGGGAGCTGCTGCTGGCGGGCGGTGAGGGCGCCGAGGACGTGGAGGCGGCGATGTTCGCCGTCTGCCGGTCCTACGGCCTGGACCGCTGCGAGCCGAACGTCACCTTCACCCTGCTGTCGATCTCGTACCAGCCGTCCCTGGTCGAGGACCCGGTGACGGCGTCGCGGACGGTCCGCCGCCGCGGCACCGACTACACCCGGCTCGCGGCCGTGTTCCAGCTGGTGGACGACCTCAGCGACCCGGAGACGCACATCTCCCTGGAGGAGGCCTACCGGCGCCTCGCGGAGATCCGGCGCAACCGGCACCCGTACCCGACCTGGGTGCTGACCACGGCCAGCGGCCTGCTCGCGGGCTCGGCGTCGGTGCTCGTCGGCGGTGGTCTGACCGTGTTCGTCGCCGCCATGCTGGGTTCCATGCTCGGCGACCGGCTGGCCTGGCTGTGCGCAGGGCGCGGGCTGCCGGAGTTCTACCAGTTCGCGGTCGCCGCGATGCCGCCGGCCGCGATGGGGATCATGCTCACCCTGATCCACGTCGACGTGAAGGCGTCGGCGGTCATCACCGGTGGCCTCTTCGCGCTGCTGCCCGGGCGGGCGCTGGTCGCCGGGGTGCAGGACGGTCTGACCGGCTTCTACATCACCGCCGCGGCGCGCCTGCTGGAGGTCATGTACTTCTTCGTCAGCATCGTCGCCGGGGTGCTGGTGGTGCTGTACTTCGGCGTCCAGCTGGGCGCCGAACTCAATCCGGACGCCCAGCTGGGCACCGGCGACGATCCGATCGTGCAGATCGGCGCGGCGATGATGCTGTCGCTCGCCTTCGCGATCCTGCTCCAGCAGGAACGATCCACCGTGCTGGCGGTGACACTGAACGGTGGTGTCGCCTGGAGCGTGTACGGCGCCATGCACGTCGTCGGCGACATCTCGCCGGTGGCCTCGACGGCCGCGGCGGCGGGCCTGGTGGGTCTGTTCGGGCAGCTGATGTCCCGCTACCGGTTCGCGTCGGCGCTGCCGTACACGACCGCGGCGATCGGGCCGCTGCTGCCCGGTTCGGCGACGTACTTCGGGCTGCTGGGGATCGCGCAGAGCGAGGTCGACCAAGGGCTGGTGTACCTGTCGACGGCGGTGGCCCTCGCCATGGCCATCGCCATCGGGGTGAACCTCGGTGGCGAGATCTCGCGGTTGTTCCTGCGGGTGCCCGGAGCGGCGAGTGCCGCGGGACGCCGGGCGGCCAAGCGGACGCGCGGGTTCTGACGCGGGCACCCACGCGGCGGAGCCGCACATCGGTACGGCCCCGCGGCCCGGGTGGGTTCAGCGGCCCTGGTTGTACGGGTACTGGTCGTTGTAGTTCTGCGGGTACTGCTGGGCGTACGGCTGCTGGGGCTGCTGGTACCGCTGGGGCTGCTGGGCCTGCTGGTACTGCTGAGGCTGCTGGGGCTGCTGAGGCTGCTGCTGGTACGGGTCCACGCGGCGGAGCTGGGTCGTGGCGTCGTCCATCACCGGGTACTGCGGCTGCTGGTGCTGCTGGTGGGGTGCCGCCGGGGCGGCGGCGGCCGCGCGCTTCTTCTTCTTGCGTTCGCGCAGGTACTCGATGGCGATCGGGACGACCGAGACGACGACGATCAGGACGAGGATCGGTTCGACGTTGGTGCGGATGAACTCGATCTGGCCCAGCCAGTAGCCCGCGAGGGTGACGCCGGTGCCCCAGGCCACGCCACCGATGACGTTGTACGTGAGGAACGTGCGGTACTTCATGCGGCCGGCGCCCGCCACGATGGGCGCGAAGGTGCGCACGATCGGCACGAAGCGGGCCAGGACGATCGCCTTGGGGCCGTACTTCTCCATGAACTCGTGCGCCTTCTCCAGGTTCTCCTGTTTGAAGAGCTTGGAGTTGGGCCGGTTGAAGAGCTTGGGTCCGAGAAACTTGCCGATCATGTAGCCGACCTGGTCGCCGATGACGGCGGCCAGCACGATCAGGACGCACACCAGCCACAGCGGCTGGCTGATGTACTCGCCCTGCGCGACGAAGAGACCCGCGGTGAACAGCAGCGAGTCGCCGGGCAGGAACGCGAAGAGTCCGGACTCGGCGAAGACGATCAGCAGGATGCCCGGCAGAGCGAACGTCTCGATCAGGTAGTCCGGGCTGAGCCACTCGGGGCCGAGCGCAAGGGTGGTCACGGGATGTGGCTCCTGCTGCTGGGGGGGGAGGCGGGCTGGACCTGGCTGCCCAAACGTATAACGCAGCCGCGGTGTCCCAGGTTCCACCGGGGTCCTCGGGGTGCACTGTGCCCTTCCCGGGGAAGCCTGGGAACCATGGGTATTGAAGAATACGGCGGTGGGCAGAGTCCGCAGTCCGATGTGCTCGTGGTGACCACGAACGACGTGCCGGGCCACCGGGTCCAGGAGGTGCTCGGCGAGGTCTTCGGGCTGACCGTGCGCTCGCGGCACCTGGGGAGCCAGATCGGGGCCGGGCTGAAGTCGATGGTCGGCGGTGAGCTGCGCGGGCTCACCAAGACGCTGGTCGAGACCCGCAACGAGGCGATGGAGCGGCTGGTCGAACAGGCACGCACGCGGGGGGCCAACGCGGTGCTGGCGTTCCGCTTCGACGTGACGACGGCCGCGGACGTCGGCACCGAGGTGTGCGCGTACGGGACGGCGGTGGTCGTGGCCCGGGAGTGAGACCCGGGCCACGGACACCGCTCAGGGGGTGTGCCGGACCGCGTTGGCGAGGATCGCCTCGCGCATGTAGGCGGCGAGGCCCGGCTTGGCGGCGTCGATGTTCCGCGTGAAACGCTCGTCCGAGACGTACATCTCGCCCAGGCAGGTGTGCATCTCGTACCCGCAGTCGTAGTGGTTGCGGGCGATCCCCCGCCGGTGGTCCTCGGCCACGTCCATGGCCGCCTCGGAGCCGGCGGGCTCACCGGCGTCCATCAGGGCGACGAAGCGCCGGGTGAGCTCGTCGGCCTCGTCCTGGAGGCGCTGCCAGTCCTCCTTGGTGTACGAGGCGGTCTTCTCCTTCGACTGGCGGTAGGCGTCGGTGTCGCCCCAGCGCTCCTGGACCTCCTCCTCGTACTGGTCGGGGTCGAAGTCGCCGAAGACCTCGAACTTCTCCTCCGGTGTGAGGTTGATTCCCATGCTGCGTGCCTCCATGGCCTGCTCCACGGCCGCCGCCATCTTCTCGAGCTTCTCGATCCGGGCGGTCAGCAGCTCGTGCTGGCGGCGCAGGTGCGCGCGCGGGTCCGCGGCCGGGTCGTCGAGCAGGGCGGCGACCTCGTCGAGCGGGAAGCCGAGCTCTCGGTAGAACAGGATCTGCTGCAGCCGGTCGAGGTCGGCGTCGCTGTACCGCCGGTGGCCCGCGTGGCTGCGCCCGCCGGGTACGAGCAGGCCGATGTCGTCGTAGTGGTGCAGGGTGCGCACCGTCACCGCGGCGAAGCCCGCGACCTGTCCCACGGAGTAGCTCACTTCCGCTCCCCTCTCTGGCGCCGTCCACGCTGCCGCCTCACGTGACGTGAGGTGCAAGCCACCGCGTGCCGGTACCGCCCCGGGTGCGGGGCTCCGGGTCCCGGCCTACCGTCGGTTGCATGTCACTGCACAAGGGTCCCCGCCCTCGCCACGGCGACGATCGCGACCGGCGCCGGCTGGCCGTGAACCCGTTCCACGCGGCGGCGAACCCGCTCGGCGGCATGACCGAGGCCCCGCCCTCCCACCGGCTGCCGCAGTCCCCGCTGCCGCCGGAGAGCGCGTACCGGCTGGTCCACGACGAGCTGATGCTGGACGGCAACGCCCGGCTGAACCTGGCCACCTTCGTCACCACCTGGATGGAGCCGCAGGCCGGGGTGCTGATGAGCGAGTGCCGGGACAAGAACATGATCGACAAGGACGAGTACCCGCGCACCGCCGAGCTGGAGCGGCGCTGCGTGGCGATGCTCGCCGACCTGTGGCACGCCCCCGACCCGTCGGCGACCGTGGGCTGCTCGACGACCGGGTCGAGCGAGGCGTGCATGCTGGCCGGGATGGCGCTGAAGCGGCGCTGGGCGCTGCGCAACGCCGACCGGTATCCCGCGAAGGACGTGCGGCCCAATCTGGTGATGGGCGTGAACGTCCAGGTCTGCTGGGACAAGTTCTGCAACTTCTGGGAGGTGGAGGCCCGGCAGGTCCCGATGGAGGGCGACCGCTTCCACCTGGACCCGCAGGCCGCCGCCGAGCTGTGCGACGAGAACACGATCGGGGCCGTCGGCATCCTCGGCTCCACCTTCGACGGTTCCTACGAGCCGATCGCCGACCTGTGCGCGGCCCTGGACGCCCTCCAGGAGCGGACCGGCCTCGATGTCCCGGTGCACGTCGACGGCGCGTCCGGCGCCATGGTCGCGCCCTTCCTGGACGAGGACCTGGTGTGGGACTTCCGGCTGCCGAGGGTCGCCTCGATCAACACCTCGGGGCACAAGTACGGGCTGGTCTACCCGGGCGTCGGCTGGGCGCTGTGGCGGGACTCGGCCGCGCTCCCCGAGGAGCTGGTCTTCCGGGTCAACTACCTGGGCGGCGACATGCCGACGTTCGCGCTGAACTTCTCCCGGCCCGGCGCGCAGGTGGTGGCGCAGTACTACACGTTCCTGCGGCTGGGCCGGGAGGGTTACCAGGCGGTGCAGCAGACCGCGCGGGACACCGCCCGCGGACTCGCCGAACGGATCGAGGCGCTCGGCGACTTCCGGCTGCTGACCCGCGGCGACCAGTTGCCGGTCTTCGCCTTCACGACCGCCGACGACGTGACGGCCTACGACGTCTTCGACGTGTCCCGGCGGCTGCGGGAGGGCGGCTGGCTGGTGCCGGCGTACACCTTCCCGCCGCACCGCGAGGACCTGTCCGTGCTGCGGGTGGTGTGCCGCAACGGCTTCTCGGCCGACATGGCGGACCTGCTCCTGGACGACCTGGAGCGGCTCCTGCCGGAACTGCGCCGGCAGCCGCATCCCCTGGACCGGGACAAGGGGGCGGCCACCGGCTTCCACCACTAGGGGCTGTCGTTCACCGGCTGAGCCGCGCGAACCTCCGCACCGCCAGCGGGAAGAACACCACGAGCAGGGCGAGCGGCCAGGCGATCGCCGCCCACACGTGGCCGGACTCACCGCCGGGGCCCCCGAACAGGTCGCGTACGGCGGTGGCGGTCTGGGACATGGGGTTCCACTGGACGACGGTGCCCAGCCAGCCGGGCATGGAGTCGGGCGTGGCGAAGGCGTTGGAGAGGAAGCCGACCGGCCAGACGAGGATCTGCACCGCCTGCACCAGCTCCGGCTTGCCGGCCACCAGGGCCAGGAAGATGCCTATCCACAGCATGGCGAAGCGGAAGAGCAGGAGCAGGCCGACGGCGCCCAGGAAGGCGGCGGGGCCACCGTGGGTCCGCCAGCCGAGCGCGTGGCCGACCACGATCAGGACCGTGAGTCCGAGGGCCGACTGGAGCATGTCGGCGGCGGAACGGCCCACCGGGACCGCGCCGTTGGCCATCGGCAGGGAGCGGAAACGGTCGACGACGCCCTTGTTGAGGTCCTGGGTGACGGCGATCATGGTGCCCTCCAGGCCGAACGCCATGGTGAGCGCCAGCATCCCGGGGACCAGGTAGTCGACGTACTCGCCGGTCACGCCCCGGCCGCCGCCGACCAGGTAGCCGAACATCAGCAGGAGCATGACCGGGAAGACCAGGTTGACGACCATGGCCACCGGCTGCCGTGCCCAGCGGGCCAGCTCCCGGCGGGTCATGGTCCATGAGTCGGTCAGGGCGTAGGTCATGGGGTTCGGGTGCGGGACGGTGCTCGTGCTCACACGGCCTCCTTGGTGCGGTCGGTCAGGTGCAGGAACACCTCGTCCAGGGTGGGGCGGCGCAGCGCCACGTCCTCGGCCTCCAGACCGGCCTCCTCCAGCGCCCGTACGACGCCGGAGAGGGCCGTCATGCGGTCGGTGACCGGGGCGCTGAGCAGGCGGCGGTCGGGGTCGACGCGGACGCCGGTGAGGGGCAGCAGGGCGACGGCGGCGCCCAGTTGGCCGGCGTCGCGCAGGACGACGTCGACGCGGTCGCCGCCGATGGCGGCCTTCAGTTCGTCGGCCGTGCCGTCGGCGACGACCCGGCCGGCGTCGACGACGGAGATGCGGTCGGCGAGCTGGTCGGCCTCCTCCAGGTACTGGGTGGTCAGCAGGACCGTCGTACCGCCGCCGACCAGCGAGCGGACCGAGTCCCAGACCTCGGCCCGGCCGCGCGGGTCGAGTCCGGTGGTCGGCTCGTCCAGGAAGAGCACCTCCGGCTCGGTGATCAGGGACGCGGCGAGGTCCAGGCGGCGCCGCATGCCGCCGCTGTAGGCGCTGACGGGCTTGCGTCCGGTGTCGGTCAGCTCGAAGCGCGCGAGCAGTTCACCGGCACGCGCGCGTGCCCGCCGGGCGCCCAGGTGGTGGAGGCGGCCGAACATCTCCAGGTTCTGCCGGCCGCCCAGTTCCTCGTCGAGGGCGGCGTGCTGGCCGAGCAGGCCGATGCGCAGCCGTACGGCGTACGCCTGGGTGGCGACGTCGTGCCCCGCCACCTCGATCCGGCCCGCGTCGGGCCGCAGCAGGGTGGACAGGATGCGGACCAGCGTCGTCTTGCCCGCGCCGTTCGGGCCCAGCACGCCGTGCACCGTGCCACGCGTGACGGTGAGGTCGAGTCCGTCCAGCGCGTCCTTCCTGCCGTACTTCTTGCGTGCCCCTTCGACGGTGATCGCCGCGTCGGCCACTGCCACTCCCCTCGCTAGCCAAATTTGACTACTCCGCCAAGGTAACGCGCCGCGCAAGGCTGGTCAAACTTGATTAGTGGGCGTCGTCGCCGTCTCCGCGGGGCGGCCGCCCCGCCGCGAACGGGTTCTCCTCGCCCTCCGCCAGCACCCCGACGAACGGCTCCCCCTCGCCGGCGAAGGTGTACGCGCCGCCCCGGACGCGGTCGATGAGCCCCCGGGTCCACTCGGCACCGGTGTCGGCCGAGTGGACCCAGAAGTTCATGATCTCGCCGATGTGCCCGAGCTGCCCCGGGCCCTCCTCGGGCGTGTAGTACTCGGTGACGGCGCCCCGCCACTCCTCGATCCTCCGCACCCGTTCCTCCAGCAGCGCGAGGGCCTCCTCGCGTGGGAGGTCGACCATGAAGCCGAGCGCCGCGGTGAGCACGTCCGGCCGCTGGTCGTAGGCGGTGAGGTACTCCCGCAGCAGGGTGAGGTACTCCTCGGTGCCCTGCTCGGTGACCTCGTACTCCACGCGCGGCGGCCCGCCCGCCGTGGACGGCGCGACCTCGTGCGCGAGCAGCAGCCCCTGCTTCGCCATCTGCTTCAGGGCGTGGTAGATCGAGCCGGGCTTGGCGTTGGACCACTCGTGCGCGCCCCAGAACTCCAGGTCGTTGCGCACCTGGTAGCCGTGGGCCCGCCCGTGCTGACGCACGGCGCCCAGCACGAGGAGACGGATCGCTGACATGGGGTCCAGATTAGGGCCCGGCCACCGGGAACGTCAGAACGGGAACCCGCTGCGGCCGTGCTGCACCGAGATCCACTTCTGGGTGGTGAAGGCGTCCAGCATCGTGTCGCCGTTGAGGCGGCCGAGGCCCGAGTGCTTCTCGCCGCCGAAGGGCACGATCGGCTCGTCGTGCACGGTGCCGTCGTTCACGTGGAACATGCCGGTGTCGATCCGCTTGGCGAAGTTCACGCCCCGCTCGACGTCCGCCGTGTGCACGGCGCCGCTCAGTCCGTAGGGGGTGTCGTTGACCAGGCGTACGGCCTCCTCCTCGCCGTCGAAGGGGACGAGGAAGGCGACCGGGCCGAAGACCTCCTGCCGCAGCAGCGGTGATTCGGCGGGCAGGCCGGTCAGGACCGACGGCTCGACCAGGTTGTCCGTGACCGTGCCGTGCACCAGGGCGGTGGCCCCCTCGGCGAGCGCCTGCTCGACCACGCCGGAGACCGCGTCCGCCTGGGAGGAGTTGATCACCGGGCCGATGACGGTCGACGGGTCGCGCGGGTCGCCGGTCTTGAGCGTGCGCACCTTGGCGACGAACTTCTCGGTGAACTCGTCGGCCACGGCGCGGTCGACCAGCACGCGGTTGGCCGCCATGCAGACCTGGCCCTGGTGCACGTACCGGCTGAAGACGGCGGCGTCGACCGCGTAGTCGACGTCCGCGTCGTCGAGCACCACCAGGGCGCTGTTGCCGCCGAGTTCGAGGACCGAGCGCTTGAAGTGCGCGGCGCAGACCGTGGCCACGTGGCGGCCGACCGTGTCCGAGCCGGTGAAGGAGATGACCTTCGGGACCGGGTGCTCGATGAAGGCGTCCCCGATCTCCGCGATGTCGGTGACGACGACGTTGAGCAGGCCGCCGGGCAGTCCCGCGTCCTCGAAGAGCTTCGCGATCAGGGTGCCGCCGACGATCGGCGTGTTCTGGTGCGGCTTGAGGACGACGCCGTTGCCCAGGGCAAGGGCCGGGGCGACCGACTTCAGCGAGAGCAGGAAGGGGAAGTTGAAGGGGCTGATGACGCCCACGACGCCGACCGGCACCCGGTAGACGCGGTTCTCCTTGCCGTCGACCGGGGACGGGATGATCCGGCCCTCGGGGCGCAGCGCCAGGTGGACCGCCTCGCGCAGGAACTCCTTGGCGAGGTGCAGTTCGAATGCGGCCTTCAGACGGGTGCCGCCCAGCTCGGCGACGATCGCCTCGCTGATCTCCTCCTCGCGCTCCTCCACCAGGCGCAGCGCCTTCTCGAAGACCGCGCGGCGCGCGTACGGGTTCGTCGCGGCCCACTGCTTCTGGGCGCGCTCTGCGGCCCGGTAGGCGGCGTCGACCTCGTCGGCGGTGGCTATGGTGACCGAGGCCAGCTTCTCGTTGTCGTACGGGTTGAAGTCGATGATGTCCCAGGATCCGGTCCCCGGGCGCCACTCGCCGTCGATGTACTGCTGGGCGAGGTCGGTGAAGTACGACGACATGTGATCCCTCAATCCCCTGAGCTGCCGCAGCCGGAGCGGGCCGCCTGAATGGGCGTCATCGTACTTATGTTTTACGAGAGTTGAAGAAGCCCTCTGAGAAGGTCCCGGCTCTCGTCCGGACCCGGACTGTCCTGCTGGAGTTCCTTCAGCGCCGTCTCGTACTGGGTGACGTCCTCGTGCTTGTCGAGGTAGAGCGCGCTGGTGAGCTGCTCCAGGTAGACGACGTCCGACAGGTCGGACTCGGGGAAGCTGAGGAGCGTGAACGCGCCACTCTCGCCGGAGTGTCCGCCGAAGCCGAACGGCATGATCTGGAGCCGCACATTGGGGCGTTCCGACATCTCGATCAGGTGCTGGAGCTGTCCGCGCATCACCTCGCGGTCGCCGTAGGGACGGCGCAGGGCGGCCTCGTCCAGGACGATGTGGAACTCGGGCGCGTTCTCCGCGACGAGGTACTTCTGCCGCTCCAGGCGCAGCGCGACCCGCCGTTCGACGTCCGCCGCGCCGGCGCCCTTCATGCCGCGCCGGACCACCGCGCGGGCGTATTCCTCGGTCTGCAGCAGGCCGTGCACGAACTGCACCTCGTACACCCGGATCAGCGAGGCGGCGCCCTCCAGGCCCACATAGGTGGGGAACCAGCTGGGCAGCACGTCGGAGTAGCTGTGCCACCAGCCCGCGACGTTGGCCTCCTTGGCCAGCGAGAGCAGGGAGGTGCGCTCCTGCTCATCCGTGATGCCGTACAGCGTCAGCAGGTCCTCGACGTCCCTCGTCTTGAAGCTCACCCGGCCCAGCTCCATCCGGCTGATCTTCGACTCGGAGGCGCGGATCGAGTAGCCCGCCGCCTCCCGCGTGATCCCCCGCGTCTCACGCAGCCGCCTGAGTTGTGATCCGAGCAGCATGCGCCGCACCACCGATCCGGGCTCTCCCGCGCTCACGTTCGCCAGCCTCCCCAACCGTCTTCAGGGGCCGAAGTCTGCCACTAAAACACTCCGAGCAGTACTCGTCCGGTTACGGAAACGGAATCGAGCCAAAGGAAACGCACAGGATCATGCAGGCGGTGATCCGAAACCGGTCGTCGCCAGAGATGAAGGGGAGGCGAAAATGACGGAAAAATTGCCCAACAAGCGGTACGGGCAGGTCCATTTCGGTCACGTGCACGTGCATCTGCCCTTGCATCTGCGGTACGCATCCGAAACCATGGTCCCGCACCACCGCGCCGCATCGCTACGACCGCGAATTCCCGGGAGTGCCTCGCATGGGGACGAATGGATCGACCATGCTCGAGCCGTTACGGCAGGGCCTTCCGCCACTCGACCCCGCGGCCGTGTCCAACGCCGCCTCCTGCGCCCTCCCGCCGCGCTTCGAAGCGGTGCGCGAGGCCCGGAGATTCACCCGCAGAACACTGGACGGCTGGGACGCCGGCGAGCGCTTCGACGATGTCTGCCTGGTGGTCTCCGAACTCGTCACCAACGCCCTTCGGCACGCGCTGCCGGCGGACACCCCCCGGCACGGCGAGCACAACGGTCCCGTCCGGCTGCACCTGATGCGCTGGACCGAGCGGCTGGTGTGCGCGGTGCGCGACCCCAGTCACGACAGTCCGGTGGCCCGCGAGACCGACGACTTCTCGGCCGAGTCGGGCCGCGGCCTCTTCCTCGTGGACTCCTTCAGCGACAGCTGGGGCTGGCACCCGCTCGCCGGGACGCTCAACGGCAAGGTCGTCTGGGCGCTGTTCCGGCTCCCCGGGCCCTGCGAGGGGACGGACCCGGCCTACGGATGACGAAGCGCCGCGACGCCTCGACGCGTCGCGGTTCTACGCGTGTCAACCCTCGGGCGCCACGCGTCACCTCGGGTCAGCTCGTGACCAGGTGGTCGAACTCGCCGTCCTTGACGCCGAGCAGCATGGCCTCGATCTCGGCCCGCGTGTAGACGAGCGCGGGCCCGTCGGGGAAGCGCGAGTTGCGCACCGCGACGGCACCGTCGGGCAGCCGCGCGAACTCCACGCATGACCCCTGCGAGTTGCTGTGCCGGCTCTTCTGCCAGGCTGCGTCGTGCAGCTGCGTGGCGGCCATGCCGTTGTACACGCCGGACACGCGGTCAACGTCGTACACGTCGTGGTCCACAGGTCGCTCCCCGGTGGTGCACTGGCTGATGTGGCCATTGATGCAGTGGTCAACTGATCCGGATCATAACCTCGTTCACGTGCTGATGCATGAGCAAATGCACGTGCACGCGCGGTGTTCCTGCGGTTACAGCCTTGACGGCCGCTTTACCCGAAAGCCCTTGCTCTCATGGACGCCCACTGCGGAGAAGACGTTCCCCGTTTGCCCCCGAATTCCTAGAACATGCAACAACATGCAACAGCGCCGGGGATCCGCTCGACTGGGCGGACCCCCGGCGCGACGCCGGACGGGAGGGTTGCGGCGCAGGTCAGCTGGTCAGACCTCCAGGAGGGTGTCGAAGCCGGACGGCAGTCGCTCCCAGGCGGCCCGCCCGGCGGCGTACTCGGCGTCGGTCAGCAGGCACGACTCCAGGAGCCGGGCCAGGCCGTCGCGGTCGAGGCCGGGAGAGGTGAAGACCAGGTGCTGGCAGCGGTCGCCGTGCTCGGGGTGCCAGTCCAGCGCGGCGGCGGCACGGCGCACCGGCGGGACCAGGTCCCAGGCGGCGTCGGGCAGCGAGGCGAGCCACGGCCCCGCCCCCTCCACGCACAGCGCCCCGCCCGCGGCGTCCCAGTGCAGCAGCGTGTCCGCCTTGTCGGCCAGCCAGAACCGGCCCCGGCTGCGGGCGGCGGCACAGGTCAGGTCCTCCAGCGCCGCGTACAGCCGGCCCGGGTGGAAGGGGCGGCGGCGGTGCCAGACCAGCGTGGTGACGCCGTGCGCGTCGGCCTCGGCGGGCAGCAGGGCGCAGGCCGGGTGCTGGGCGGCGGCCGCGGCCTCCACGTCGAAACCGGCGAGGGCGGCGCGGGCCAGCTCGGAGGGCGGGGCGGCGGCCGGGCTTCCGGAGGGGGCGGCCGGGCTTCCCGGGGCGGCGGGGGCGCTCCCGGGGGCGCCGCTGTGACCCCCTCCCTGGCTGCCGCCGTGACCACCACCGGGGCCACCACCGGACCCGACCACCACCCGGCGGGCCGTCGGATGCAGCTGGGCCAGCAGCTCGCGGTCCTCGTCGTCGGCCTCCGGCGACCCGGGGAGGGACTCGGCCAGGGCGAGGACGGGGGCGTACTCCAGCTGCCGTGCGAAGGTGTCGGCGACGGTGCGCTGGTCGGTGGCCGCGGCGGCGAGGCCGCCCTCGGCGAGGTCGTCGCCGTTGCCCAGGTACGGCAGCACCAGGGCCGGGTCCACGGCGGTGATCACGCCGGTGACGGTGAAGCCGCCGGCCGTCACCACCTCCGCCATGGCCTTGGGCTCCACGGAGTCCCACAGCTCGACCACCGCCAGCGGGGTGCCCCCGGCGTCCGCCAGCCGGACCAGCTCGGGGACGAGGTCCTCGCGCAGGGCGCAGCAGGCGCAGTCGTTGACGAGCGGCGCCTCGCCGGCGGAGAGGATGCCGGTGGCGTCCCGTACGGTCCGTACGACCGTGCCCGCGGTGGCCGTCGCCAGGTCGTGGTGGAGGACGACGCTGCCGGGCACGTCGGCCAGCAGCCGCGCCACGGTCGCCCGGCGGGCCTCGGCGTGCAGCCCGCCGACGATCACCACCGGCAGCGCCGGGCGGTACTCGGGGTGGATGCCCTCGCGCATGACGGGTCAGCGCTCCTCTCGGAAGTCGACGTGCCGGCCGGCCACCGGGTCGTACTTGCGCAGGGTCAGCCGGTCCGGGTCGTTGCGGCGGTTCTTGCGGGTGACGTAGGTGAAGCCGGTGCCGGCCGTGGACCGGAGCTTGATGACCGGACGGAGTTCGTTGCGTGCCATGCCCGGCATCTTACTGAAAATGACATCCATTAACAGTTACGTCCGCCGCCTCCGAAGGAGAGGTACGTCACCCGTCTCCGCCCACTGCGCGCCTGCCAGGCGCCGGGGGTCCGCGAGCCGTCCTGGTAACTTGCGGCTGTCCTCAGGTCGTCCCGGGTTGTGATGCCTCGGGGCCGGCCCGGCCGTCCGGCAACAGCTTGGAGCTTCCCGTGACGTTGGTGACTGCGGAGAGTACGGCGAGCGCGACGAGTACGGCGAGTACGGCGAGTACGGATGACCTTCTGCCGGTACCCCGCGCGCGGCGCTCGCCCGGGCGGGCGCGGCGGTCCGTGCGGGCCGCTGCCGTGGCCCTCGGACTGGTGGGCACGCTGGCGCTGACCGCGTGCACCGACGGCGGCTCCGACGACGGTGGCTCGGGCGGAGGCGGCGAGTCCTCGGCGGCGCCCGAGGCGTCCGCGAGCACGGACCCTAGCGGCGGCAGCGGCGGGTCGCCGTCCGACGCCGGGGAGTTGGAGGGGAGCTGGCTGGCCACCACCGACGGCCAGGCCGTCGCGCTGATGGTGACCGGCGGCAAGGCCGCCCTCTTCGCCACCGGCGGGACGGTGTGCAGCGGCACCGCCGGTGAGGACGCCGGCACCCGGATCGTCCGCCTCAAGTGCACCGACGGCAGCGACGACCGGTCGACCGGCACGGTCGGGTCGGTGGACGGCAAGTCCCTCAAGATGGTCTGGGAGGGCGGCCTCGGCGAGGAGACGTACACCAAGTCGGAGGGCGGATCGCTGCCGCCGGGCCTGCCGACGGAGGGCCTCGGCTCCTGAACCCGCGCCTGCTCCCCCGGCCGCCGGCCGCCTACCTCAGCGGCCGTCGGCGGCCGACCTCGGCGTGGTCGGCCGCGCGGGTGCCCTCCGTCCAGCCGTCCGCGTCACCGGCACCCCGCATCCGGGTCGTGGTCGTCTCGGGGAACATGCGCTCCAGCCGGTCGGTGACCGCGACGTCCCGGGAGGCGAGCACCGGCAGCAGGTCCACCTCCCCGGCGCTGCCGGCCTCGGCGGCGACGGCCTCGGCGGCGGCCCGCAACCGGGTGCCCGCGCGGTGGGCGTAGGCGGCGAGGAACGACTGGCGGAAGGTCTTGGTGCGCTTGCGCCCGCCCGCCCGCTGGGCCGCCTCCGCCTTGGTCATCGCGGCCTCGGCCTGCACCAGCAGTGAGGTGTGGAGGAGTTCGACGGCCTCCAGGTCGGCCTCGAAACCGACGACGGTGGAGAAGCCGAGGGGCTCGTTCCACACCGCCCGGCAGTGGTTGGCGTCGGCCACCGCGTCCAGCAGCACCGCCTTGGCCTGCTCGTACGGCGCCTCGACGCCGATCCGGCAGGCACCGGGGACGTCCGGCGAGGGCGCGTGCGCCGACAGCAGCGCCTCGTCGACGCTGTGCCGGGCCATCAGCTCCTGCGCCTTGGCGCTCAGCGCCTCCGCCTCCTCCGGATACCCGGTCGCCTCCGCCTTGGCGAGCAGCGCGCGGATGCGGGCGAGGGCGCGGGACTCGGGGCGGTTCTCCGGCCGGGGCCGCCCGGTCTCCCCCGCGTCGAGGGGCTCCAGCGGGGGCAGCCGCAGCAGCAGGCGGTACAGCTCCAGTACGGCGGTGGCGTGCGAGAAGCGGTCGGTGCGGGGCGTGGCGGTCCCGTCCGGTACGGCGTCGAGCTGCGCCGCCCAGCGGGGGCCGCGCGGACGGTCGTGCGGCGCCTGCGCGCGGATCAGCGCCGCGACCAGCCGTACGTGCACGTCGTCCAGTTCGCGGCGGACGATGCGCACGAGGTCGGCGGGCTGCCAGCCGCGCCGCCAGGCGGTGGCCACGAACTCCTCGCCGCGCCGCGCCAGTTCCGCGTCCGCCGCCGGGTCGGCCGCGAGCAGCGAGGCGGCGGTGTCGAGGGCGTGCTCGGCGGTGTCGTACAGGGCGGCCTCGAAGGCGCGGTCGACGGTGCGGGACGTACTCACCCGGCGATCGTGCCATGCCGGCCGGGACGGGTTCGGGGGTGGTGGGAGGGAGGGGGTGGCAGGGAGGGGTGGCAGGGGCTGAGCGTGGTGGCCCCACCGGCCGTCTCACTCCGCGGAATTCGGCCGGCGCAGGACCCGGTGGCGTCGAGCATGGCGGGCATGGTGGACATGACTCTCTACGCGGCGTTCCTCGTCGCCGCTCTCGCGCTCTGTGTCACTCCGGGTCCCGACATGATGTTCATCGTGGCGATGGGCGGGAAGGGCGGCCCCACGGCGGGTGTGATGGCCGCGTTCGGGGTGGCCTGCGCCATGCTGGTGCACGCGGTCGCCGCCGCGCTCGGGCTGTCGGCGCTGTTCACGACGCTGCCCACGCTGTACCACGTGCTGCGCTGGGCGGGCGCGGCCTATCTGCTGTACCTGGCGGTGAAGGCGTTCCGGGACCGTTCGGTGCCGGGCGAGGACGCGGCGGCCCGGGGCACCGGGATGCGGCGGGCCTTCTGGCAGGGCGCGATCACCAACCTGCTCAACCCCAAGGTGATCCTCTTCAACGTGGCGTTCCTGCCGCAGTTCGTCGACCCCTCGCTCGGTCACGTTCCCGCGCAGCTCCTGCTGCTCGGCGGCACGCTCGTGGTGATGGGCTTCCTGTGGGACGGCTTCGTGGGCCTGCTCTCCGGCCGGCTGGCGGGGCTGCTCAGGCGCAGTGCCCGCGTGAACCGCTGGCTCAACATCGTCTCCGGCACGGTGTTCACGGGACTCGCGGTGCGGTTGGTGGTGGCTTCCCCGAAATAGTCGACGCCGAGCGCGAGAAGGAGTGTCAACCATCGGTTGACACTCCACGGGAGCGCAACCTACGGTTGACACATGGCGACGAATCCGAGCATCACGTCATCCGTACGACTCGACGAACTCATCACCGCGATCAAGAAGGTCCACCCGGAGCCCCTCGAACAGCTCCAGGACGCCGTCATCGCCGGCGAGCACCTCGGAGAGGTGGCCGACCACCTCATCGGACACTTCGTGGACCAGGCCCGGCGTTCGGGCGCTTCCTGGACGGACATCGGCAAGAGCATGGGCGTCACCCGGCAGGCGGCGCAGAAGCGCTTCGTCCCCAAGGAGTCGGCCGACCTGGACGCGAGCCAGGGCTTCAGCCGCTACACGCCGCGCGCGCAGAACGCCGTGATGGCCGCGCACAACGAGGCGGTGGCCGCGGGCGCCGCCGAGGGCCTGCCCGAACACCTGATTTTGGGCGTGCTCACCGAACGCGACGGTCTGGCCGCCAAGGCGATCACCGCACAGGGCGTGGCCCTCGACGCGATCCGCGCGGCGGCGACGGCGAAGCTGCCGCCCGCCGCCGACGAGGCCCCGGAACTGGTGCCGTACGGCCCCGCCGCGAAGAAGGTCCTGGAACTCACCTTCCGCGAGGCCCTCCGCCTCGGCCACAACTACATCGGCACCGAGCACATCCTGCTCGCCCTGCTGGAGTACGAGAACGGCGAGGGCGTACTGAGCGGACTCGGCATCGGCAAGGAGTCGGTCGAGCGGTACGTCACCGAGGTACTCGCGCAGTTCATGAGGACGGAAGACGACCGCGAGGAGGGACAGGGCTGACGCCCGCGGTCGCAGAAGGTTCCCGTCGAGGGCGTTGTCGGACTCGAGGGCGTTGTCAGACCCTGCTGCGACACTCGCGACATGGCCGAACGGTGGGCACTCGCCGTGGCCGAGGACGGTGGCGTGGACGTCGCCCCCCTCGGCCCCGACGGGCTGCCCGCCGGACCGGTGCGGCGCGAGGCCGGCCCCGCCGAGGCGGTGCGGAGCAGGCCGGAGGTCGCGCGCTGGGTGTGGCGGTCCACCGCCGAGGTCGCTCCGCGCCTGCTCGCCACGGGGGTGCGAGTCGAGCGGTGCTACGACATGGAGGCGGCCGAGACCCTGCTCCTCGGCCACGAGGGGCGGTACGGGGAGCCGCGCTCGGCCGCGGCGGCCCTGGCCCGGCTGCGCGGCGGCCCCGTACCGACCGATCCGCCGCAGCGCTCCGCGGAGCCGGGCGCACAGTCCCCGCTGTTCGAACCACAGGGGGTCCACCTGCCCCTGGACGACCTGCTCGCCGTCTACGCCGAGCAGCAGAGCCGGCACGAGCGGACCGCCCACCCCGACCGGATGCGGCTGCTGACCGCGGCCGAGTCGGCGGGCATGCTGGTGGCGGCCGAGATGAACCACGCGGGGCTCCCCTGGCGCGCCGACGTGCACCGCGAGATCCTCCACGACCTGCTCGGCGAGCGGTACGCGGGCGGGGGCGAGCCGCGCCGCCTCGCCGAGCTGGCGGAGGAGGTGTCGGCGGCGTTCGGCCGCCGGGTGCGGCCCGACCTGCCCGCGGACGTGGTCAAGGCCTTCGGGCAGGCCGGCGTCAAGGTCGGCTCCACCCGCCGCTGGGAGCTGGAAACGCTCGACCACCCCGCCGTGAAGCCCTTGATCGAGTACAAGAAGCTGTACCGGATCTGGGTCGCGCACGGCTGGTCCTGGCTCCAGGACTGGGTGCGCGGGGGACGGTTCCGCCCCGAGTTCCTGGCCGGCGGCACGGTCACCGGACGCTGGGTGACCAACGGCGGGGGCGGGCTGCAGATCCCGAAGGTGATCCGGCGGGCCGTCGTCGCCGACCCCGGCTGGCGGCTGGTCGTCGCGGACGCCGACCAGATGGAACCGCGCGTACTGGCGGCGATCTCCCGCGACCCCGGGCTGATGGAGGTGGCCGGGCGGGAGAGCGACCTCTACCAGTCGGTCTCCGACCGCGCCTTCTCGGGAGACCGCGAGCAGGCCAAACTCGCCGTTCTCGGCGCGGTGTACGGGCAGACCTCCGGCGACGGCCTGAAGAACCTCGCCGCGCTCCGGCGCCGCTTCCCGAGGGCGGTGGCGTACGTGGACGACGCGGCCCGCGCGGGCGAGGAGGGGCGGCTCGTGCGGACCTGGCTCGGACGCACCTGCCCGCCTGCGGCCGGCGCGGCCGACGGCGCCGAGGAGGCGGGCCTGCCGCAGGACGACCCCGCCGGCCCCCCGGACCGCCCGCACGAGTGGGTGCCGGGCTACGCCTCCACCGACGCCCGCGCGCGGGGCCGCTTCGCCCGCAACTTCGTCGTGCAGGGCAGCGCCGCCGACTGGGCGCTGCTGCTGCTCGCCGCGTTGCGGCAGCACTGCGCGGACATGGCGGCCGAGCTGGTCTTCTTCCAGCACGACGAGGTGATCGTGCACTGCCCCGAGGAGGAGGCCGACGCGGTCGTGGCGGCGATCCGGGAGTCCGCGGAGCTGGCGGGCCGGCTGACGTTCGGCGCCACACCGGTGCGGTTCCCCTTCACCACGGCGGTGGTGGAGTGCTACGGGGACGCGAAGTAACGCCCGCCCCCTCGTCGGCCTCCGTTCCCCACTCCTCCTCGGGGCCTCATCCCTTCATAAGGGGCGGCACCGGTCCCGGACGACGCCAGGCTCAGGTGCCACATCGCGTACAGCCGGTCCTCGGCGACGAAGTCGAGGAAGGCGCCAGTCTGCTCCGGCGTCCAGACCATCACGGGCGAGGGCTTCTCGCCGGTCTGCTCCCACTTGGCGACCCGCTCATCCGTCCACACGAGCGCCTTGGGCTTGCGCACCGGGTCGATCTCGACGTGGGCCGCCGGGTTGAACGTAGCGATCTGCTGCCCGATCGCGTCGTTCAGGGCCGCGCGGAGCGTTGCCTTGATGTGCTGCCGTGTGGCGGGGCCGGTGACACGGCGGAAGGGCGGCATCGCGTCGATCGCGGCCTTCATGGCCTTGCGGCGGGCGCGGTTCGCCACACCCTTCCACGGGACGGTCGCCAACTCCTCGACCGCCGCACGTCGCTGGGCGTTCTGCTCCAGGATCTCGGCGTTGGCATCGGTGATCGCGGTGAACCTGTCGCTCAGGTGGCTGACGCGCAGCCGATCGAGACGCCGGTGGCCGTTGTGCGGCTTGAGGTGCACGCGGACATCGGTCTCGTACCGGCTGATGCCCGACTTCCGGATGCGCCTGTCGGCGAGCCACCGGTCCAGCCACTCGGCCACGGTCAGGTTGCCGATGAGATCCTGGCCGGCCTGAGTCGGCGCCGGGTCTCCTCCACGTCGGGCAGAGGCAGCTTCTCACCGCTGACCTCGGCCAGCATCGCGGCGACCAGCTGGATGCCCTCGGGATCGTCGACCTCGGCGAGCCCCAGGAGGGCGCGCACGTGGTCGAGATCGGCCCGGGCGGCCTTGAGACTGCCGTACCCGCCGCGTGCGAAGGACCGCCGGCTGCCGTCCTCGCGGCGTATGGAGTATGTGCAGTGATTCCACACCGCGAAGCTGGTCCCGATCCAACGCAAGGCCGAGCAGGAGGAACGAGCACGCTTGCCACCAAGGTGGCGAAGAAGGCCGCAAAGGCGAAAACCAAGCGGAAGAAGAAGGCCAAGAAGGGCTGACGGCCCAACGTCCTGCCCCGGCTACATGAGGGCGTGCGCGAGCCACAGCGCCCGCTACCGCCACAACCACGCTTTCTCCCATGCGTCAGACAGATCAACCCAGCCGGTCGCCTGGTTAAACACCGCAACCCGCACAATGAACGCCGATCTTCCAGCGCCTCTTGACCAGCTCTCCGCTTCCTTCCGCCCGTACCACCACCTCGCGGCCTTGAGCGGTCGGAAGGAAGGAGCGGGAGCCCTGAGCTCGGTCTACGTACCCCTTTTGCGAGAGGGAGCGTAGTTGCGTCTTCACGCATCGACGGAAGTGCGGTCTAAACGCCGCTTTCACCTCGGGCACCCCGAGGGACTCCTCCGCCCGGCAGAGGTGAATCAGGATCGCCATCTCCAGAGCGGTCAACTGTCCACCACTGTCCCCGAAGTGCGCCCCTTCACCCTCGGGGCCCGCTTCGTTCTGTGGGTTCGACGCCGCCATGGGCACTTGGGCCTCGTCCCAGGGGCCCGGGTCGTCGGCGGCGCTGAAGACGGCAAGCTCTCGTCCGTATCCGACGGCAAGGATCCCCTCCTCCATACAGAGAGCGCCAATCGCCTCGGGGAGGGTCACGACGGTATGTGTGGTGCCAGTCTCCACATCCCAGAAGTGAAGGGTTGTACGGGACGGGTCTGCCGTAATCACCACCGGGCGGCCGTGTGACGTGCCAACCGCGATCATCTTTGCCGGGGCAGCCGTGAGGAGACAGCACTGCCGGCCCGTTTCCGCGTCCCACACGCGTACCCGGCCCTTCTCGTACGCAACTGCTACCAACGGCCCTATGGGTGTTGCACCGATGGCGATACTCACTACGCCCTCGGCCCTGCCGGACAGGATCCTGCGGCATGCGCCTGGGTTGAGGTTCCACAGTTCGATCGTTCCGTCGTGATGGGCGACCGCGGCAACCGGCTTCCTACGGATCCGTCCAGTGGCCACTGCTGCACAACGAAGGTCCTGCAGAGGGTGGTCAGGGGTTCGCCCCCCGGTGAGTGAGTGGACTTGCAGTCGTCCGCCGTCCGACGGGTCAAGGCTGAGAACGAGGGGACGGCGCCGGGACCCGCCCATAGTCAGTGCGGTCACGGGTCGGTCCGGCACGGAACACGAGACGCGCTGCCACAACCGCTCACCGGTCGCGGGACGCCGGGCGGTCAGCTTTCCGTCGTTGGTGGCAGTGACGGCGACCGGCCCTTCAAGTGTGGGCCCGAGCACCACGGCCGTGAGCCTTCCAGTGCCGTTGAGGTGGTTGCCCTCGGCTGTCCCTTCAGACGCAGTCACCACCCGCAACCGCTCGTCGCCACAGCCGGTGGCGATCAATAGTCGACCGTCCACACGGCTGAGAGACACCGAACTGACGGGCATAGGATAGGTAACTCGGTCCACGGTCCGAACGCGCCGGTCGTCCAGAGCCCAGACACGCGCCGTATTGTCCTGTCCGGCGCTGACCGCCACTGGGCTGCCACCAATGTGCGTGACGGTGATCGCCCGGGGTCGGTCCGTATGTGCGCTGAATGCCTGGCGGAGGCCGCCGTCCGCCAGACTCCACTCCCGCAGGGTGCGGTCGGCGGATGCGGATAACAACGCGTATCCGGCCAGCGAATCGAACAGCCGTGATCGTCGAAGCCCTTCGTTGCCCGGGGTGATGCGCGGTTTGATGCGTTGGGTGTGGATGACCGTCTGGATATCCAGGAACGAGCTGTACGGCTTGTTGACCTCATGTAGAGCCGGGGCCTCGTACACTGCCAGGTCGGTAATCGCACCAAGGTGGCCGGTGAGCTGACGCAGCGGCCGACCACCACGTTCCAGGTCCCAGAGCCGGATTGTCCCGTCCCTGCCGCCGGTGACAGCCACACCACCTTGGCTCGTGTCGAGGGCGGTGAGGGTGTCCATGGTGCCTGGGGGCCCTTCGAACACACTGATCGGCCTTGCGTCCAGCAAGTCCCACACCTCACCCCTGCCATCAGCCGTGGTGATCACCACGGCCGGATCCGGGCCGATGCAGGCCGGTGCAATACCGATGATCTTCCCTAGGCTGAGCGGCTTTCTGAAGCGTTCCGCCCCCGCATGGGGGTCGAGGGACAGCAGCTGCCCTTGGCCGACATAGGCGACCATGTCGTCCGTGTCTCCAGTGGCGACGACCAAGCGGCCACCGGGAGGCAACCCAGCGAAGACCGTCTGGAGCTCCCCGGATTCCAGGTCTCGAATGCTAACCGTGCCGTCTCCGCCGTGGGTGATGACCATCGGAACGCCGCGGAGCTCGTGCAGCTGAAGTCCGTGCACCTCTCCGTCGTGTGCGACCACTTCCCAAAGAGCCTCCCCGCTCAACGGGTCGCAGCAGCGCACCGCTCCGTCTTTCGCCGCAGTGAGTGCGACGACGCGGAAGGAGTCCGAGACGGCCACGGCCGTCAACAGCTTCGCGTGCCTGGGCAGTACGCGCACGCGCGTGCCGGAGACCAGGTCCCAAACACCCGCTGCTCTGTCACCGCGCGCGGCGGTCACAGCGAAGGAACCGGCCCAGGCTGTCCCGGTGGCGAGCAATTCGACGGGGGAGTCGTGGGCCAGTGTGCCGCGGAGCGCGAAGCTGATATTGCTCGCTGTGGACCAGCGGCATTGCCACAGTGTGGGAGGAGCCTGGCGGGGATGGTAAAAGGCTTGGCTGACATCGGGCCACTGATGGCGGGCGGCGTCCACAGCGAGGATGTCACGCCGTGCGTGCGGCTCGGCCGCGATGTGCTCCACCAGGGACGCCCGATAGAGCGAGAGAGCCGGCACCGGAGTCCTAGCCTCTAGGAGCGCGCCGAAGCGTAGCACTGGGCCAGGGCGAGCATGAACTAGGAATTCGTAGTCGCGGAAGAGGCTCCGCAGACGACCAGCCTCAGCGGCATGTTCGGCGGCGTGACGCAGCAGATAGGGCGAGGCGAGGTCCCAGCGCGGTCGGCCTCCCTCCCGGATCGGCGCCGTGAGCCGGTCGAGGACCAGGCCGGCGACTGTCCGCCGAACTGCTGCGGAGTCAGGGGCATCCTCCCGACCGAAAAGTGGCTCCTCGCTGTTGGCTCGCCCATCCGGCCGTTCGTCGTCCTTCTGGTTTCCCTCATCTATTCCGTCTGCCTGCCGGGTCTTCGTCAGGCCTTCGTCCGCTGGGCTCACGATGCGGTTGCCAGAACGTCCGCAAGGCAAGCCGATTTCAGATAGGACTCCGCATGATGAAACTTGAAACCATGGTGAACGACATGCTGTTCGTCACTATCCACTCCGGCGAACCGCCTGGAGACGCCCTTGGCGGGGATGGCGACGGGGTCGCCGGGGTCCGCCAAGTTCGCCCAGCGGGCCACCCGAGGCGGCCGAGATCCTCGTCCGCCCTCGGGTGACGGGTTCAGCCGGTCGAAGACGGCCTTGGGCAAGGCAAGGGGCGAACCTACTGTCACCCACAGCGGGAGGAGTGGCGTGCCATCCTGGTGCAGGGTCTCGTATGCCACGACCGAACCCAGGGAGTGCGCAATCAGCACATCCGGTCGGTTGCGGTCGAGCGCCTCGCGGAGACGCTGCTGCACTGCATCGCGGGCCGGCCCCCTCCTCTGATAGGCAGCGACCTCCTTGGCAAAGCGGACCATGAACCACTCCATCAGCCATTCCGGGCACGCCCAGCTCTCCGCCAGGTCGGCTATGCCGTCGCGCAGTACCGCTGTGAGCAGTCCTTGTGGGACACGCCCCGGGCCTGGGACGGCAGGCTGAGCGGCAAGTAGTTCGCGGACGGTCTTCTCCTCGGCCCCAGTCAAGTCCTCCAGGTCCGAAGCGTCGTCACATTGGCCACCCTGCTCGCGCAGCAGATCGGCGAAGTACACCACCTCAGCTTCGACGCCCAAGTGCCTGCTCCAGACAGCCGACAGATTCCGGGCAGCCGTCTCCGTCGACTCGCCCGGTCGGTAGTTGCCGATGCCGTGGATCCCAACGATCTTCACTCCGGCCCTCCGCGAGAATAGGGGTGCTCTGTCAAGTAGTCGGCCAAGCCCTGGTGAAAGAGCCGGTACAGGGTGGAGCCATCGCTCTCCACGCCGGTACGCATGTAGAAGCGTCCGGTTTCCAGCAGCTCGCGAACATTGTGGTCCCCGACCTCCGAGTCGAATTCGGGCGCGACGGCCGCGACGGCCTCGGTGGGGAATCCCTCACCCTTGGCCCAGGCCACCGCAGACAGCACGGCTCGCAGCCGCGACCCCTCCGGACGCAGGCGCAGGTCGAGCTCCAGTACGCCGGGGAGGGTGAGCGGGACACTCCCACCCTGCCGCGCTGCGGAGGCCGTGTCTTCTGGTACGGGCAACTGTTCAAGCGCGCGGCCGTAGATCCGGGCGACGAGAAACGGACCCCAGTGTCGGGTGGTCCGAGGGTCGTGGGTCAATGTCGCGGCAATCGTGCCGGCCAGCGTGGTACGCACAGCGCGCCGGGAGGCTTCCCGATAACCGGGGAGTTCGGCTAGCCGCATGGCAATATGCCGGGCCAGGTCGTCGCGGATCTCGTCGTCGGGGACGTCATCCAGGTCGAGGAGCCTGCCTTGCCTCGCGGCGCGTTCCAGGAGCGGCTGGAAGCGTGATCCGCGACGGGTTCCGACGAGCAGCCGAACTGCGGGCAGCCCGTCGGGGCGGACGGCCTGGACCAGCGGCAGTAGAAGTCGCCGCATCAGGTCGACGGGGTCGTCGGCCTCGTCCAGAGCGTCGAAGACCAACGGCGGAATGTCAGGGAGCGACGAGACGGCGTCGATGAGGTCCGGTGCTGTCCACGCCTCCTCCCGTCCGACGCTTCGGCCTGAGAGTCCCCACTGCGTGGCCAGGGAAGCCACCACCGCGTCCAGCCCGCGGTTGCGGGCGTGAACGGCCGCCAGCATCGAGTTGGGTGAGGGGACGCCGTCCGGCTGTTGGGCAGCTAGATATTTGCGAATGTCAGGGGCGGCTCGCACGATCTCCGGATGACCGGCGCAGACCAACGCTCCCAAAAGGGCCGACTTGCCGCAGCCGGGGGCGCCGGTGACGACGCTCAGCCCGCTGGCGGTGCTGTCGTCCAGCCAAGGGGCCAGCTCGGTGAGCTGTCGTCGACGACCGGTGAAGTGGTCGCCGACGCGGTCTATGAAGTGCTCGGCTCCCAGGTCAGCGACAAACGCCCGGACGGGGGCTTCGACCGTCTGGAGCCTCTCCTGCCGGGGGTCGCTGGTCCAGTTGGGGTTGGGGAAAAAGGGCAACTCGAGCGGCTGGGAGGTATCGATCTTGGTGGAGTGGACCTTCTGGCGGCGGCTGACCGCGCCGAGCCGCTGCTGGATAGCGGACGTCACCCGGTCCCACCGCACGTAGCGCAGCGACGGAGAAGTATCGAGTCCGTTGGCGGCGATCTCCTCCAGCACCTCGGCTACTGCCGCACTGAACGCGCCGTCGTAGGCCGCTTTGTCCGGGCTGGTGGCCGCGATCACCCACGCGTGCAGCTGGTCATCCGCGATCTGCATCAACTGCCCGATCCGGGCAGCACGTCCAGCCCTGCACAGGTCAACCAGGAACAACATGGGCGCCGGCAGGCTGTTTGCCTCCTGAACCCACAAACTTACGTCGGTCCCCAATCCAGGGTCCCCACAGGATGGCACCATGGACAACCGCTCCGTGCCTTCGGCCTTCCTGTCCCGACCCGGCAGGGCCGTCGTACCGTGCGAGATGACGTGCACGACACGGAACTGGTCCTCGCTCGCCACCTCCCAGTTTCGCCGCACTGCCCTACGGTCCGGCTCCCGCTCGGTGGTCACCTGATACGAGAGCTTCCCGTACGCCTGCTCCAGCCTGGACAACACCTCCGGCACAAAGGGCAGGTCGCTCCAGCCCTGACCTGGTTCCGGCTCTGCGTTCGGCGCGACAGACGAAGCAAAGCGGCTGACGCCCATGAGCAGTGCGCGCGGATACCCCGAACCCACTGCGATTCCGTCCGCCACGTCGACTCCCCCGAGCATCCCGCGCGGCAGCCCTCACAACTGCCGTTCTTGGGATCGTACCGGCCACTGCAGAACCTGCCGGATGGGTGGAAGCCGGTGGCTTCGCCGCCGAACTTTAACTGGTGGTGGCAGGATGCGCCGGCTTAGACGATGGGTGCGAGCGCTATTCATAACCTGCGGTTGGCTCGTGGGCTCACGCCACGCAGGACGACTTGCCCCGGTCAAGGTGTTCGACCGGGGCAAGAACGCCGCCAAGGCCACCGCAAGCTCGTACCCCTCCGGGGGAAGGATGAGGCGGATGTGGAGGTCCGCCAAGCGGGGCGTCTCCCCCTCCGCTCACGCAAGCAAACCCACGGCACCCCAGCCGTGTAACCCGTCATACCCGAGCGACAGAAAAGGCCAGGTCAGACGATGTCTGACCTGGCCTTTCTCTGAGCCGCCTTCGGGATTCGAACCCGAGACCTACGCATTACGAGTGCGTTGCTCTGGCCATCTGAGCTAAGGCGGCGTGTGCTGGGCACCATGGTGCGATCAGCGACGTCGGTAAGTCTACACAGTTTCCGAGGGTGCTTCGTACCCGCCCCGGAGGCCAGGATTCCGGGGCGGGTGGGGTGGGTGGGGCGGGCGAGGGGCCGCTACGAGCAGCGCTTGCCGTCCTCGGGGGCGGTGCCGCGGAGCAGGTACGTGTCGATCGCGGAGTCGATGCAGGTGCTGCCGCGGCCGTACGCGGTGTGGCCGTCGCCCTCGTAGGTGAGGAGGCGGCCGGAGGAGAGCTGGTCGGCCAGGGCCTCGGCCCAGCGGTAGGGGGTGGCCGGGTCGCGGGTGGTGCCGACCACGACGATCGGGGTGGCACCGGCGGCCTCGATGCGGTGCGGCTCGCCCGAGGCCTGCACCGGCCAGTACGTGCAGTTCAGGGAGGCCCAGGCCAGGCCCTCGCCGAAGACGGGGGACGCCTTCTCGAAGTCGGGGAGGGCGTCGCGCACCTCGTCGGGCGAGGAGAAGGCGGCGGGGAGGTCGAGGCAGTTCACCGCGGCGTTCGCGAACATCAGGTTGCTGTAGCCGCCGTCGGCTTCGCGCTCGTAGTAGCTGTCGGACAGGAGCAGCAGGCCGGCGCCGTCGTTCTCCTTCGTCGCCGCGGTCAGCGACTCGCGCAGCCGCTGCCAGGCGCCCTCGTCGTACATCGCCGCGATCACGCCGGTGGTGGCCAGGGACTCGGTGAGCTTGCGGCCGTCGGCGTCGCCGGTGGGGATCGGCTTGGCGTCCAGGTCGTCGAAGAGCGCCTTCAGGTTCCTGCCCACCTCGGTGGGGGTGGTGTTCTTGTCGCCCAGGGGGCAGTCGGCCCGGCGTACGCAGTCCTTCGCGAAGGACTGGAAGGCGGTCTCGAAGCCCGCCGTCTGTTCCAGGTTCAGCCGGCGGGCGGGCAGGGACGGGTCCATCGCGCCGTCCAGGACCAGGCGCCCGGCCCGGTCCGGGAAGAGTCCGGCGTACGTCGCACCGAGGAGCGTGCCGTACGAGGCTCCGACATAGGTCAGCCTGTCGTCGCCCAGCACCGCGCGCAGGACGTCCATGTCGCGGGCGGCCTCGACCGTCGAGACGTGGCGCAGCAGCTCCGGCGCGTCCGCCCCGCACCCCTCGGCGAACCCCTTGTACGCGTCGACCAGCTCGTCCGTCTCGTCCTGGTCGTCCGGGGTGACGTCGGTCCGCGTGAACGCGTCCATCTCGCGGCCGTCCAGGCACTCGATGGGCTCGCTGCGGGCCACGCCACGCGGATCGACCGCCACCATGTCGTACTGGGCGCGGACCTTCGCCGGGTAGCCGATGCCCGCGTACTGCTGGAGGTAGCCGATGGCCGAGCCGCCCGGTCCGCCCGGGTTGACCAGGAGGGAGCCGAGTCGCTTGCCGGGGCCGGTGGCCTTCTTGCGGGCCACCGCGAGGCGGACGTCGCCCTCGGCCGGTTTCGCGTAGTCGAGCGGGGCCTTCATGGTGGCGCACTGGAAGCCGGGGACACCGCAGTCGCGCCAGCCGAGCTTCTGCTCGTAGTACGGCGACAGCTCGGCGGGCGTGGCCTTCGGCAGCGGGGCCAGGGACGCCGTCGCGGCCTCCGTCGCCCCGGCCGCCTGAGCCGCCGAACCGGCGGACGTCGACGCGCCCCCCGCCGAGCAGGCGGTGGCGAGCAGCGCGGCGGCGAGGAGCGTGGCTCGGATCCGGGTGCCGCCGATGCGGGTCCTGCGGTGAGTGCGCCTTGTGTGCATTCAGCGAGCGTAACTCTCCGCGACGACACTGATGCGGTGCGTGGTACGCGTGCCTCGTTCGTGTTACCCCGTCAAGCGGGTGCGGCGCCCGGACGGCAGCTGGGGTCAGCCCGCTCTGAGCGCCATCGTCATCGCCTCCACCGCCAGCAGCGGTGGCACATTGCGGTCCAGGGCGTCACCGCAGGCGGCGATCGCCTCGATGCGGCGGAGGGTCGCTTCGGGTGAGCTGCCGTGGGCCAGCCGGTCCAGGGCGTCCTGCGCGTCGGCGTTGGCGATCGCCACGCGGGAGCCGAGCTGGAGGGCGAGGACGTCGCGGTAGAAGGCGGTGAGGTCGGTCAGGGCGAGGTCGAGGCTGTTGCGTTGCGTGCGCGTTCTGCGGCGCTTCTGGTCGGCCTCCAGATCCTTGATCACGCCTGCCGTGCCGCGTGGCAGCCGGCCGCCCTGGGCCGCGCCCAGCGCCGCCTTCAGCTCCTCGGTCTCCTTGGTCTCGATCTCGTCGGCGAGCTGCTTGGCGTCCTCCGCCGCCGCGTCGACCAGTTCCTGGGCCGCCCGGAGCGCGCCGCCGACGTCCTCGACCCGCAGCGGCATCTTCAGCACGGCGGCCCGGCGCTCCCGGGCGGCCGGGTCGGTGGCCAGGCGGCGGGCATGCTCGACGTGGCCCTGGGTGGCACGGGCCGCCGCGGCGGCGAGGTCCGGTTCGATGCCTTCCCGGCGTACGAGCATGTCTGCGATGGCGTCCACCGACGGGGTGCGCAGGTTCAGGTGGCGGCAGCGGGAGCGGATGGTGGGCAGGACGTCCTCGATGGACGGGGCGCACAGCATCCAGACGGTCCGCGGGGCGGGCTCCTCGACGGCCTTGAGGACGGCGTTGGCCGACTTCTCGTTCAGCCGCTCGGCGTCCTCGACGAGGATGATCTGCCAGCGGCCGTTCGCCGGCGAGGTGAACGACTTGCGGACCGTGTCGCGCATGTCCCGCACCAGGATCTCGGCGCCCACCGCGCTCACCGTGCTGACGTCCGCGTGGGTGCCGAGGAGCGCGGTGTGGCAACCGTCGCAGAAGCCGCAGCCGGGGACGCCTCCGAGGGCGCGGTCGGGGCTCACGCACTGGAGCGCGGCGGCGAAGGCCCGCGCCGTCTGGGTGACTCCCGCGCCGGGCGGGCCGGTGAACAGCCAGGCGTGCGTCATGCTCGACGCCTCCGGCAGCGGGCCCGCCGCCGCGGCGGCCGTGACGTAGGCGTCGGCGTCCCGGGCAGCGGTGGTGAGCTGCGCGCTCACCTTCTCCTGCCCGACGAGGTCGTCCCACACGGTCATGGGTCACGCCGTCCTTCCGTCACGCTCCGCCGTCGCACCGCGCCGCACCTGTCCGCGTCGCGCCTTCCATTGTGCGGGGCGGCACTGACAACGAGGCCCGGTCCCGGGGCCGACGGGCCCGGGACCCGGGGCTCAGCGGCGCCCGCGGCCCTTGCCCCGGCGGCCACCGTCGCCACCACGGCCCTCGTCGCCCCGGCCGTCCTCGTCCTCGCGCGGCCCGAGCAGTTCGTCCGCGAGCGTCGGCAGGTCGTCGAGTGGCGTCTCCTCGGCCCAGTCGGAGCGCCGCCGGCGGGGCGGCGCCTGGTCCGGGTCGATCTGAGGCAGCTCGCGCGTACGGTCCCGGGCGTCGGCCTCCCGGGTGCGGTCGGCGGCACCGTCGCCGGGGCCGTCCTCCCGGAAGTAGCCCGGCGGGACCCGGTCGGCGGGGTCGTCGTCGCGTACGGGCGGCAGCACCGCCGTCTCGTCCGCGGCGCCCGGCGTCACCGGGGGCAGGACCGCCGTCTCGTCGACGTCCCGCGGCTCCACGGCCGGCAGCACGGTCGTCTCGTCCGCCGAACCGGCCGGCTCGGGCGGCTTGGGCAGCTCGGCCGTCACCTCGGACTCGGACTCCCGGGACCCGGACGCCGCGGAAGCTCCGGACGCCTCGTCGGCCCGGGATCCGTACCCGGATCCGTCCTCGGTGCCGCCGTCCCGCGTGTCCCGCACCGGCCGCAGCACGGCCGTGTCCTCCACGGGGCCGCCGGAGGCGTTCGTCGGGGTCACCACCGGCGTCGGCACGGTCGCGGCGTCCGCGGGGGGCGCGGTCCGCTTGGGCCGGGGCGCGTCGGCAGCGGGCGGCGCCGACGCCTTCGGGCCCGCGGAGGCCGCGGCAGCCGCCGCCTCCGCCGCCCGGCGGGCCTCCTCGGCCCGCAGCAGGGCCTCCTCGGCCTTGCGCTGCTTCTCGAGCCGCCGGGCCTCGGCCTCGGCGTGCAGCCGGGCCTCCTCCTCGGCCTGCTTGCGGCGGCGCTCCTCCTCGGCCCGCAGCCGCGCCTCCTCCTCGGCGCGTGCCTTCTCCTCGGCGAGGAGCCGTACCCGCTCCTCCTCGGCCTTCCGGCTGGCCTCCTCGGCCCGGAGCCGGGCCTCCTCCGCCTGCCGCTCGGCCTCGCGCCGCTGCGCCTCCTCCAGCTCGCGCCGCTTGCGCTCCTCCTCCTCGGCGCGCAGCCGCTCCAGCTGTTCGAGGCGCTCGCGCTCCAGGCGCTCCTCCTCGGCCTTGCGCGCGGCCTCCTCCTCGGCCTTGCGGCGCGCCTCCTCCTCGGCCTTGCGGCGCGCCTCCTCCCGGGCCTTGATCTCGGCCTCGGACAGCGGCAGCACCTGGTCGAGCCGGTGGCGTACGACGGTGCCGACGGCCTCGGGCTCCTGGCCCGCGTCGACGACGAGGTAGCGCCCGGGGTCGGCGGCGGCCAGGGTGAGGAAACCGGAGCGCACCCGCGCGTGGAACTCGGCGGGCTCCGACTCCAGCCGGTCCGGCGCCTCGGTGAACCGCTCGCGCGCGGTCTCCGGGGAGACGTCCAGCAGGACCGTCAGGTGCGGTACGAGCCCGTTGGTGGCCCAGCGGTTGATGCGGGCGATCTCGGTCGGCGACAGGTCGCGTCCGGCGCCCTGGTAGGCGACCGAGGAGTCGATGTACCGGTCGGAGATGACCACGGCGCCGCGCTCCAGCGCGGGCCGCACCACGGTGTCGACGTGCTCCGCGCGGTCGGCGGCGTACAGCAGCGCCTCCGCGCGGTGCGACAGACCGGCGCTGGAGACGTCCAGCAGGATGGAGCGCAGGCGCTTGCCCACCGGGGTCGCCCCCGGCTCGCGCGTGAGCACGACTTCGTGTCCCTTGCCCCGGATCCACTCGGCGAGGGCCTCGGCCTGGGTGGACTTCCCGGCGCCGTCACCGCCCTCCAGGGCGATGAAGAAGCCGCCCGTCGCGGGCGTCGGCACCGGGTCGTCGCCGCCGAGCAGCGCGTCCCGCAGGTCGTGCCGGAGCGGAACGCCGGACCGGTCGTCGACCTTGGCCAGCACCAGCGCGGCCACCGGCAGCAGCAGCGCGCCGACCAGCATCAGCACGAACGCGGCGCCGCCGTGCGCGAAGACGAACTTGCCGCTCTCCAGGCGGTGCGGGCCGATCGCCGCGGCGACCACGGGCGCTACGACCGCGCCGAGCGCCACGCAGACCCGGACGACCGCGTGCAGGTGCTCGGTCGTGCGGGCGCGGCGGCCGTCCTCGGTCTCCTGGTCGAGCAGCGCGTGCCCGGTGTTCGCGGTCACGCCGGCGCCGACACCGGCCAGCACGAGGAGCAGCAGCACGGTGGTGTCGTCCGGGACGAGCCCGGCGGCCAGCAGGGCGACGCCGGCGAAGGCGATCGCCAGCGCGAGCAGGCGGCGGCGCGACAGGGAGGGCAGCAGGGCCGGGGCCGTACGGATGCCGACGACGACTCCGCCGGTGAGCGCGCCCACCATCAGCCCGTACAGCACGGGGCCGCCGCCCAGGTCCTTGGCGTGCAGCACCGCCACGGCGACCACGGCGGCCACGACGGCGGCGACCGCCGCGCAGGCGAAGACCAGCAGGGGCAGGACGCCGGTGCGGCCCTTGTCGACGCCGGTGCCGCTCTTGGGACGGCGCAGGCCCTCCAGCGGCGACCGCGCGCGGGGGGTGCGGACGCCGGGCAGCTCCAGGAAGGTCACCACGGACAGGGACGCGGCGAAGAGACCGGCCGCGACGTACGAGGCGAGCGCCGCCTGGTGCTCGGCGAACCAGTCGATACCGGCGCCCAGCAGGTTGTTCACCAGTGCCGCGGCGACCAGCACGGCGCCGGCGAGGGGGATCGCGACGAAGCCCGTACGCAGCGACAGGCGGCGCAGCGCGTCCATGTGGTCGGGCAGCGGCCGTACGGTCGCGCCCTCCAGGGGCGGCGCCGGCAGCAGCGCGGGGGCCGCGCTCTCGCGGCACACCGTCCAGAAGCGCTCGGCGACGCCGGTCACGAAGGCGGTCACCAGGAGGACGGCGAGGGCGTTGTCCGGCGTCCAGTCGATCCACAGGGGGGCGACGATCAGCAGGGCTGCCCGCAGCCCGTCGGCGCCGACCATGGTCCAGCGGCGGTCGAGCGGGCCGTCCTGCGAAGTGAGTGAGGTGAGGGGTCCGAGCAGGACGGCGCCGAAGAGCAGCGTCGCCAGGATCCGGACGCCGAAGACGGTCGCCACTGCGAACGCCACGCCCCGGTAGCCCCCGCCGAAGGAGCCCGCGCCGATCGCGGCCTGCACGGCGAGGAGGACCAGCACCAGCAGGGCGAGGATGTCGCCGACACCCCCCACGAGCTGTGCGCTCCACAAACGCCTCAGCTGCGGCCGGCGCAGCAGGGCGCGGACGGCGCGCTCGCGGGAGTCCGCGACCAGGGCGTCGTCCGGGGCGGGGTGAGGGGCCGTTGGTTGCTCGGCTCGCGTCATGCGTTCAGCCTATCGGTCGCCGCCGACAGTCCGGCATGCCCGGCGGCACGTACGAACGCCCCGGCATCCGAATGATGCCGGGGCGTTCGTTTTGCGAAGGCGTTCCTGAGTCGGGCTCAGTCCTCCGACGTCCGCGAGGCGGTCGCCTTCTTGGTGGCCGTCTTCTTCGCGGTGCTCTTGGCGGCGGTGGTCTTCTTGGCGGCCGTGGTCTTCGCCGCGGCCGTCTTCTTGGTCGCCGCCGCCTTCTTGGCCGGAGCCTTCTTGGCGGCCGTCTTCTTGGTGGCCTTCTTCGCCGTCTTCTTGGCGGGCCCCTTGGCGCGCTTCTCGGCGAGCAGCTCGTAGCCGCGCTCCGGCGTGATCTCCTCGACGCTGTCGCCGGAGCGCAGGGTCGCGTTGGTCTCGCCGTCGGTGACGTACGCGCCGAAGCGGCCGTCCTTGACCACGACCGGCTTCTCGCTGACCGGGTCGGTGCCCAGCTCCTTGAGCGGCGGCTTGGCCGCGGCCCGGCCACGCTGCTTGGGCTGGGCGTAGATCGCCAGCGCCTCCTCCAGCGTGATCGTGAAGAGCTGCTCCTCGGCCTGGAGGGACCGCGAGTCGGTGCCCTTCTTCAGGTACGGGCCGTAGCGCCCGTTCTGCGCGGTGATCTCGACGCCCTCGGCGTCGGCGCCGACGACGCGCGGCAGCGACATGAGCTTCAGTGCGTCGTCCAGGGTGACGGTGTCCAGCGCCATCGTCTTGAACAGCGAGGCCGTCCGCGGCTTCACGGCGTTCTTGCCGGTCTTCGGGGTGCCCTCGGGGAGCACCTCGGTGACGTAGGGGCCGTAGCGGCCGTCCTTGGCGACGATGGTGTGGCCGGTGGCCGGGTCGGTGCCCAGCTCGAAGTCGCCGCTCGGCTTGGCGAGCAGTTCCTCCGCCAGCTCGACGGACAGCTCGTCGGGGGCCAGGTCGTCGGGGACGTCGGCGCGCTGGTGGTTCTCGGCGTCCTTCTCGCCGCGCTCGACGTAGGGGCCGTAGCGGCCCACGCGCAGCTTGATGTCGTTGCCGACGGGGAAGGAGGACACCTCGCGGGCGTCGATCGCGCCGAGGTCGGTGACCAGTTCCTTGAGGCCGCCGAGGTGGTCGCCGTCGCCGTTGCCGGCCTCGGCCGCGCCGCCGGTCCCGGTGCCTTCACCGAAGTAGAAGCGCCGCAGCCACGGCACCGACTGGGCCTCGCCGCGCGCGATGGCGTCGAGGTCGTCCTCCATCTTGGCGGTGAAGTCGTAGTCGACGAGCCGCCCGAAGTGCTTCTCCAGGAGGTTGACCACGGCGAAGGAGAGGAAGGACGGGACGAGTGCCGTGCCCTTCTTGAAGACGTAGCCGCGGTCCAGGATGGTGCCGATGATCGACGCGTACGTGGACGGGCGGCCGATCTCGCGCTCTTCCAGCTCCTTGACCAGCGACGCCTCGGTGTAGCGGGCCGGGGGCTTGGTGGCGTGGCCGTCGACGGTGATCTGCTCGGCCGTCAGCGCGTCGCCCTGGGCGACCTGCGGCAGGCGGCGCTCGCGGTCGTCCAGCTCGGCGTTCGGGTCGTCGGCGCCCTCGACGTAGGCCTTGAGGAAGCCGTGGAAGGTGATGGTCTTGCCGGAGGCGCTGAACTCGACGTCGCGGCCGTCGGAGGCGGCGCCGCCGATCTTCACGGTGACGCTGTTGCCGGTCGCGTCCTTCATCTGGGAGGCGACGGTCCGCTTCCAGATCAGCTCGTAGAGCTTGAACTGGTCGCCGGTCAGCCCGGTCTCGGCGGGCGTGCGGAAACGATCACCCGACGGACGGATCGCCTCGTGCGCCTCCTGGGCGTTCTTGACCTTGCCGGCGTACGTCCGCGGCTGCGCGGGCAGGTAGTCGGCGCCGTACAGCTGCGTGACCTGGGCGCGGGCGGCGGAGACCGCCGTGTCGCTCAGCGTCGTCGAGTCCGTACGCATGTAGGTGATGTAGCCGTTCTCGTACAGCTTCTGGGCGATCTGCATGGTCGCCTTGGCGCCGAAGCCGAGCTTGCGGCTCGCCTCCTGCTGGAGCGTCGTCGTACGGAACGGGGCGTACGGCGAGCGGCGGTACGGCTTGGACTCGACCGAGCGGACGGCGAAGCGCGTGTTCTCCAGGGCGGCGGCCAGCGCGCGGGCGTTCGCCTCGTCGAGGTGGAGGGTGTTGGCGCTCTTGAGCTGTCCCAGGGAGTCGAAGTCGCGGCCCTGGGCGACACGCCGGCCGTCGACCGTCTGGAGGCGGGCGACCAGCGACGACGGGTCGGAGGCGTCGCCCGCGCGGCCGGTGGCGAAGGTGCCGGTGAGGTCCCAGTACTCGGCGGAGCGGAACGCGATGCGCTCGCGTTCCCGCTCGACGACGAGGCGGGTGGCGACGGACTGGACGCGGCCCGCCGACAGCTTCGGCATGACCTTCTTCCACAGGACCGGCGAGACCTCGTAGCCGTAGAGGCGGTCGAGGATGCGGCGGGTCTCCTGGGCGTCGACGAGCTTCTGGTTGAGCTGGCGCGGGTTGGCCACGGCGGCCCGGATGGCGTCCTTGGTGATCTCGTGGAACACCATGCGCTTGACCGGGATCTTCGGCTTGAGGACTTCCTGGAGGTGCCAGGCGATGGCCTCGCCCTCGCGGTCCTCATCGGTGGCGAGGAAGAGTTCGTCGGAGTCCTTCAGGAGGTCCTTGAGCTTCCTGACCTGCGCCTTCTTGTCGGCGTTGACCACATAGATCGGCTGGAAGTCGTGTTCGACGTCCACACCGAGGCGGCGGACCTCGCCGGTGTACTTCTCGGGCACCTCGGCGGCGCCGCTGGGAAGGTCGCGAATGTGCCCGACGCTCGCCTCGACGACGTAGCCAGGGCCGAGATAGCCCTTGATCGTCTTCGCCTTGGCAGGCGACTCGACGATGACGAGTCGGCGGCCGCCGTTCGCGGTCTCGCTGGTCGGGGACAACTTCGCTCTTCTCTCCGGTCGACGCTGGGCCTCCCCGGGCCGTGGTCCCCGGGGTCGGGTCGTACTGCGTTTCGGTCGTGACGCTGCGGAGTGTGACGGTACCTCCCGCCCCCGTGTCAAACGGGAAAAGCCCGCAACGGCCACTCGAACGGTAACCCGACGAACCCTGTTCCTGCCGCCCGGAGTGGTCACCGGCCCGGATCCGGATATCCGGAGCGCGATCCCCCGATTACCCGGGGGAGGGTGCGGCAGGGGACCGGAACCGGCCTCTCACACGTGCGACAGGCACCATGCCCCGAGGGCCAGCGCGACCACGCCGGCGACGCTCGCGACGGTGGCCGATGCGACGGGGCTCACACCGTGCGCGACGGGCCGGCCGTGCCGCACCCGCGTCGTGGTCCACACCAGCAGACCGGCCCCGAACAGGGCGAACACCAATCCCGCGAAGATCGCCGACCCGCTCTCCATGGCCCCGTGCCCCTTTTCTCCAGCCCGCGCGTGTGCAGCATCCGGGACGCTGTCACGCGTGGGCGGCGGGCAGGCGAACCCGAGGTGAACGGGGAGCCGACGGGCGGCCGGCCACCGCGCGTGGCTCGTTCCTCCCGTTCGGCGACGGGAGGCAGGGGACCGGTGAGGCATGTCTCCATGCGACACGCCTGCGCGCGGCATGTCCCTACGCCGGTTCGAGGAACCCCTGCTCCACCAGCAGCCGGATCTGGGCGGGCGTGCGGTCGCGCAGCGCCACCGGGTCCTCGCCGACCAGCTGGGCGATGGCGTCCAGGATGCGGCCCGCGCTCATGGTGCCGTCGCAGACGCCGGCGAAACCGGCGCCGACCGTGTCGACCCGGGTGGCCCGGCGCATGCCGCGGTTCTGGCGCAGGACGACGTGCTCCGGGTCCTCGGCGCCGGGCAGCCCTACCTGCTCCTGGACGACCTCGCCGGCCAGCGTGAAGTGCGCTTCGAGCAGGGCGGCGTCGTCGTGGGCGCGGAGGTAGTCGACGCGGTCGAAGTGCGCGCGCACCGTCTCGCCGAGCGGCTGCTCGATCGGGTGCGGCCACTCCTCGGCGACGACCGAGGGCTCGGCGGCCCCGGTCCGGCGCAGCGTGATCCAGCCGAAGCCGACGGCCCTGACCTTGCGCGCCTCGAACTCGTCCAGCCACGCGTCGTACCGCGCCTGGTATTCGGCCGGGTCACCGCGGTGGTCGCCGGCGTCCCTGAGCCACAGCTCGGCGTACTGCGTGACGTCCTGCACCTCGCGCTGCACGATCCAGGCGTCGCAGCCGCGCGGCACCCAGGAGCGCAGCCGGTCCGTCCACTCCTCCCCCTCCACGTGCTGCCAGTTGGCGAGGAAGTGCGCGAACCCGCCCGGGTTCAGCCGCTCCCCCGTCTCCTGAACGAGCCGGCGGCACAGATCGTCCCCGCCCATGCCGCCGTCGCGGTAGGTGAGGCGGGCACCGGGCGAGATCACGAAGGGCGGGTTGGAGACGATCAGGTCGTACGTCGCGTCCTCGTCGACCGGCTCGTACAGCGACCCCTCGCGCAGCTCGGCGGCCGGGGCCCCGGACAGGGCGAGAGTGAGCGCGGTGATGTGCAGCGCGCGCGGGTTGACGTCGGTCGCGGTCACGCGTGTGGCGTGCGCGGCGGCGTGCAGGGCCTGGATGCCGGAGCCGGTGCCGAGGTCGAGGGCGGCGGAGACGGGCGTGCGCACGGTGAGGCCCGCGAGGGTCGTGGAGGCGCCGCCGACGCCGAGGACGACGCCCTCGGCGTGGTTGCCGATGCCTCCGGCGCCGCCGACCGCGCAGCCCAGGTCGGAGACGATGAACCAGTCCTCGCCGCCGGGTCCGCCGTACGGCCGTACGTCCACGGTGGCCGCCACCTCGTCGTCCGCCCGGACCAGCCAGCCGGTCTCCAGGCAGGCGTCGACGGGCAGAACGTCCGTCACGCGCGCGTGGGGCACGGGTTGCTGGAGCAGGAACAGCCGGACGAGCAGTTCGAGCGGCGTGTCGCCGCGGGTGGCCCGGAGCGCGGGCACGGTCTCGCTGCGCGACAGCGCCGCGTAGGCGGGGGCGCCGAGCAGCTCCAGCAGTCCGTCGGCGGTGAAGGAGGCCCCGAGCAGGGCGTCCCGCAGCCGGGCGGTGACGTCGGGGCGGTCGGCGGAGGGCAGGGGGGACAGGCTGGCGTTACTCACACCACCCATTGTGGCCCCGCTCCCCGGCCTCCGCCCCGTGTCCGCCCGGGGAGATCAGCCCGTCGTGGCCGACGGCGTCACGGAGGCCGCCTTGCAGCTCTCCTGCTTCGCCATCGCCTGGCCGACCTCGCCCTCCTCCAGGGTCTTCAGCGCGTCACTGCCGCTCTTGCTGAGCTTGTTCAGCTCGGTGGCGATGTCCTTGAGGCCGTCGGCGAACTTCGCCTGGTCCTTGGTGTCGAGGTCCTCCACCTGCTTCCTGAGGGAGGCGTACGACGTGGAGAGGCCGTTCAGCTCGGTGACCGCGTCCTTCTGCTTCTTCTCGCCGTCCTCGACGTCCGGGGCGCCGGCCTTCTGGACGGTGGCGCCCATCGCCTTGTAGGCGTCGGACATGTCCTGGAACGCCTTCGCGTCGGTCTTCTGGACCTCCGCCGGAGTGCTGTTGTCCGAGGTCTCCTTCTGGATCGCCGCGTTGGCCGCCTCGATCTTCTTGGCCTGCGGCTGCACGCCGTCGCAGACGTCCTTCGCCCAGGAGTTCAGCTTCTCGTTGTCGTCGCTGCCACCGCATCCCGTCAGCGCCAGTGCCAGTACCGCACCGCCGGACAGTGCGACCGCGAGCTTCTTGTTCACCGGTTTGGTCCCTTCCATGGCTCTCGGCCCCGGAACATACACGCCGGATGGAGGACATCCGCCGGACGAACATCCGTTAAGACCGTATTGAAGCCATTTGCACCAAGAGAGAGAAGGGTCACGGTGAAGGGAGCGCATTAGCACGGGCCGGGCGGACGACACGCCAACACGCGCCGTCCGACCGGCCTTTGAGCTGCGCCCCTACGACGGCGCCGCGGTGCCCGCTACGAAACCACCGCGGGATCGGCCGACTTGGGCTCGTGGCCGGCGTTGTCTTCGTCACCCATGGCGATCCCGCGCCGTTTGGACACGTAGACCGCCCCCGCGATGACGAGGAACGCGAGGACCGCGATCAGCACCCGCACGCCGATGCTTTCGTCGGGGCCGTAGGAGAACTTGATGACGGCGGGCGCGATGAGCAGTGCCACCAGGTTCATGACCTTCAGCAACGGGTTGATGGCCGGTCCCGCGGTGTCCTTGAACGGGTCGCCGACCGTGTCGCCGATCACGGTGGCGGCGTGGGCCTCGCTGCCCTTGCCGCCGTGGTGGCCGTCCTCGACGAGCTTCTTGGCGTTGTCCCAGGAGCCGCCGGAGTTGGCGAGGAACACCGCCATCAGCGTGCCCGCGCCGATGGCGCCCGCGAGGAACGCCCCGAGCGCGCCGACGCCGAGCGTGAACCCGATGAAGATCGGCGCCAGTACGGCGAGCAGTCCGGGCGTGGCGAGTTCCCGCAGGGCGTCCCTGGTGCAGATGTCGACGACCTTGCCGTACTGCGGTTTCTCGCTGTAGTCCATGATCCCGGGGCGCTCCCGGAACTGCCGCCGCACCTCGTGGACCACCGCGCCCGCCGACCGCGACACCGCGTTGATCGCCAGCCCCGAGAAGAGGAAGACGACCGCCGCGCCCGCGATGAGCCCGACGAGGTTGTTGGGCTGCGAGATGTCCATCATCAGGCTCATCGGCGCACCCTCGCCGCTGAGTTTCTCGCCCACGTCCGCCGCGCCGGTGGTGATGGCGTCGCGGTACGACCCGAACAGGGCCGCCGCCGCGAGGACCGCGGTGGCGATGGCGATGCCCTTGGTGATGGCCTTCGTGGTGTTGCCGACGGCGTCCAGGTCGGTGAGCACCTGGGCGCCGGCGCCCTCGACGTCGCCGGACATCTCGGCGATGCCCTGCGCGTTGTCGGAGACCGGGCCGAAGGTGTCCATGGCGACGATCACGCCGACCGTGGTGAGCAGGCCGGTGCCGGCCAGCGCCACCGCGAACAGCGCCAGCATGATCGAGGCGCCGCCGAGCAGGAAGGCACCGTAGACGCCGAGGCCGATCAACAGGGCGGTGTAGACGGCGGATTCGAGACCGAGGGAGATACCGGCGAGGACGACGGTGGCGGGACCGGTGAGCGAGGTCTTGCCGATGTCCTTGACGGGGCGCCTGGTGGTCTCGGTGAAGTAGCCGGTGAGCTGCTGGATCAGGGCGGCGAGCACGATGCCGATGGCCACCGCGACCAGCGCGAGGATCCGCGGGTCGCCGCTCTTGCCCGCGATGGCCGCGTCGGTGACGCCGTCCAGCTCCGAGTACTTCCCGGGCAGATAGACGAAGACGGCCACCGCGACCAGGACGAGCGAGATCACCGCGGAGATGAAGAAGCCCCGGTTGATCGCGCTCATGCCGCTGCGGTCGGAGCGCCGGGGCGCCACCGCGAAGATGCCGATCATGGCGGTGACCACACCGATCGCCGGCACCAGCAGGGGGAACGCCAGCCCGGAGTCGCCGAAGGCCACCTTGCCGAGGATCAGCGCGGCCACCAGGGTGACGGCGTAGGACTCGAAGAGGTCGGCTGCCATGCCCGCGCAGTCGCCGACGTTGTCGCCCACGTTGTCGGCGATGGTCGCGGCATTGCGCGGGTCGTCCTCCGGGATGCCCTGTTCGACCTTGCCGACCAGGTCGGCGCCGACGTCGGCGGCCTTGGTGAAGATGCCGCCGCCGACCCGCATGAACATCGCGATCAGCGCGGCACCGAGGCCGAAGCCCTCCAGGACCTTCGGCGCGTCGGCCGCGTACACCAGCACCACGCAGCAGGCGCCCAGCAGGCCGAGCCCCACGGTGAACATGCCGACCACGCCGCCCGTGCGAAAAGCGATCTTCGTCGCCTTGTGCGAGACGAGAGTGAGATCCTTTTCCGGTTCGCCCGGGGCCGGGGTCGCTTCCCGCGCCGCCGCGGCGACACGCACATTGCTGCGCACGGCGAGCCACATGCCGATATAGCCGGTGGCCGCCGAGAACGCCGCGCCGATCAGGAAGAAGATCGATCTCCCGGCCCGTTGATTCCAGTCGTCCGCGGGCAGCAGCATGAGCAGAAAGAACACGACGACGGCGAATACGCCGAGCGTGCGAAGCTGCCTGGCCAGATAGGCGTTCGCGCCTTCCTGGACGGCCGCCGCGATCTCTTTCATGCTCTCGGTGCCCTCGTCCGCCGCGAGCACCTGGCGCACCAGGATGCCCGCGAGCACCAGGGCGGCCAGTGCGACGACGGCGATGACCGCGATCAGGACACGGTTTCCGTCGGTGAGCACGGCGGCCGCGAGGGTCGAGGGGTCGCCCAACTGATGAGGGGTGGAAAGCTCCGCCATTCGTCCTCCTTGACGCTTGGGCTGAGCTCAAGATGTGGACGGGATTGTAGGTACCGGAAGCTGATCAAAACAGTGCACGACAAAAGGAAATGACCTGTCAACCACAAGGAGCGGAGAAGTAGTAATGCCCTTCCCGCATTAACACTTCGGTTTCCTGCCGTGATCCATTCTTGATCCATTCACCGCGTCATTGATCGTGAATGAATTCACTTGGCGCCCGCACGGCACCACTGTAGATCCGCACATGACGAAGGGCCCTACGAGGTAGGGCCCTACGGGTGATACGGGGGGAGGCGGGAGCGGTCAGACCGGTGGCAGCACCGCCGGCGCGGTCGGCCAGGTCATGCGGATCAGTCCGCCGTCCTCACCGGCCTTGACCTCCACGTCGTCGACGAGTCCGCTGATGACCGCGAGGCCCATCTCGTCCTCCTCGGCCTCCGGTTCGTCGGCCCCGGAGCCCGGGGTCCGGTCACCGGGTACCGCGTGCGGCGCCTCGTCACCGACCTCGATGGAGAACTGCTTCTCCTCCTCGATCAGCGACACCTTGACCGGCGCCGTGATGCCGACGTGCTGGTGCAGGCCCACAGCCCGCGTGCATGCCTCGCCGACGGCGAGCCTGACCTCGTCGAGGACGGCCTCGTCCACTCCGGCCCTGCGTGCCACCGCGGCCGCCACCAGACGGGCGGTACGGACATGCTCGGGCAGCGCGCTGAAGCGGAGTTCAACGGTGGCCATGCATCCCCCTCGGAACTACGGGCGTGCTTTCGAGGGTCCGGGCCGGCGACGGCCCGGACCCCCCTCGTTCTCTCACCGTCCCGGGCCCGCGAGCCCGGGACCGGTCGTCAGTCGGTGGCCGCCACCGCTTCCTCGACCGAGGTGTGAATGGGGAACACCTTGGTGAGGCCGGTGATACGGAAGATCTTGAGAATGCGCTCCTGGTTGCAGACCAGGCGCAGCGAGCCCTCATGGGCGCGCACCCGCTTCAGTCCGCCCACCAGCACGCCGAGCCCCGTGGAGTCGAGGAAGTCCACGCCCTCCATGTCGACGACGAGGTGGAAACTCCCGTCGTTCACGAGCTCGACCAGCTGCTCACGCAGCTTGGGCGCGGTGTATACGTCAATTTCGCCACCGACCTCGACGACCGTACGATCGCCGACGGTACGGGTCGACAGGGACAGGTCCACGGATCCTCCAGCACCTTGCTATCGAGCGGTCGTCCATCGGGACACCTCGGCTTGAAGCCCCCAGGACGGTACGCCAGCCGCGATGGCATTCAATCACTTACCGGCAGGCGTGCACGACGCCTTGGTCCCATTGTCCGTCACGCCAGTGACAGACTCGGTGCCGATGGCCAAGAATCACCGACCCGATCGACCCCCGGCGGAGCCCGGCTCCCGGCCGGAACCAGGCACGGTCCTGGACCGGCTCGCCGCGGGACCGAGTCGGGCTGCGCGCATCACTCATACGGAGCACTTGCCCCCGCGTGTGGGCCGTCATGCCCTCTGGCCGGACCGGATTCGGCCGGAGGTCGTCGCCGCCGTGCGGACCGCGGGTATCGAGCATCCGTGGGCCCACCAGGCACGCGTCGCCGAGCACGCCCTGGACGGCGACTCCGTGGTGGTCGCCACCGGCACCGCCTCGGGCAAGTCGCTGGCCTATCTGGTGCCGGTGCTGTCGACGCTCCTGGACGGCTCCGAGGCCCCCAACGGACGCGGCGCCACCACCCTCTACCTGGCCCCGACCAAGGCGCTCGCGGCCGATCAGTGCCGGTCGGTGAAGGAACTTTCACAACCTCTCGGCACGGCCGTCCGCGCCGCGGTCTACGACGGCGACACGCCGTTCGAGGAACGCGAGTGGATCCGCCAGTACGGCACCTACGTGCTGACCAACCCGGACATGCTGCACCGCGGCATCCTGCCGTCCCACCCCCGCTGGTCCTCCTTCCTGAAGTCGCTGAAGTACGTCGTCATCGACGAGTGCCACACCTACCGCGGCGTCTTCGGCTCCCACGTCGCGCAGGTGCTGCGCAGGCTGCGCCGGCTGTGCGCCCGTTACGGCGCGTCGCCCGTGTTCCTGCTCGCCTCCGCCACGGCCGCCGAGCCGTCGGTGGCGGCCCGCCGGCTCACCGGGCTCCCGGTCGTCGAGGTCGCGGACGACGCCTCACCGCGCGGTGAACTGGTGTTCGCCCTGTGGGAGCCGCCGCTGACCGAGCTGGAGGGCGAGAAGGGCGCCCCGGTGCGCCGCACGGCCACCGCCGAGGCCGCCGACCTGCTCACCGACCTCACCGTCCAGGGCATGCGGTCGATCACCTTCGTACGGTCCCGGCGCGGCGCCGAACTGATCTCGGTGATCGCCCAGGAGCGCCTCGCCGAGGTCGACCGCTCCCTGACCCGGCGCGTGGCGGCGTACCGCGGCGGCTACCTCCCCGAGGAACGCCGCGCCCTTGAGCGCGCCCTGCACTCCGGCGAGCTCCTGGGGCTCGCGGCGACGAACGCCCTCGAACTCGGCCTCGACATCTCCGGCCTGGACGCCGTGGTGATCGCGGGGTATCCGGGCACGCGGGCGTCCCTGTGGCAGCAGGCGGGCCGGGCGGGTCGCGCGGGTCAGGGGGCCCTGGCGGTGCTGGTCGCCCGGGACGACCCACTGGACACCTTCCTCGTCCATCACCCCGAGGCGCTGTTCGACCAGCCCGTCGAGTCGACCGTCCTCGATCCTGACAATCCCTACGTCCTCGCCCCCCATCTGTGCGCGGCGGCGGCCGAGCTGCCGCTGACGGAGGAGGACCTGAAGCTCTTCGGCCCCGCCTGCGAGGAGCTGCTGCCCCAGCTGGAGGCGGCCAAGCTGCTCCGCCGGCGGACCCGGGCCTGGCACTGGACACGCCGGGAGCGGGCCGCCGACCTGACGGACATCCGCGGGGAGGGTGGACGTCCGGTCCAGGTCGTCGAGGCCGGGACGGGGCGGCTGCTGGGCACGGTGGACGCCGGTGCCGCCCACACGAGCGTCCACGAGGGCGCCGTGCACCTCCACCAGGGCCGCACCTATCTCGTCCGCTCCCTCGATCTGGAGGACTCCGTCGCGCTGGTCGAACAGGCCACCCCCGCCTACTCGACGGTCGCCCGCGACACGACGGCGATCTCGGTCCTGGAGACCGACATCGAGGTCCCCTGGGGCGACGGGCGCCTGTGCTACGGCTCCGTCGAGGTCACCAACCAAGTGGTCTCCTTCCTCCGCCGGCGGCTCATCACCGGCGAGGTCCTGGGCGAGACGAAGCTCGACCTCCCTCCTCGGACGCTGCGCACGCGCGCGGTGTGGTGGACGGTCACCGAGGACCAGCTCGACGCGGCCCGGATCAACCCGGAGATCCTCGGCGGCGCCCTGCACGCCGCCGAGCACGCCTCCATCGGCATGCTGCCGCTGTTCGCGACCTGCGACCGCTGGGACATCGGCGGGGTGTCGATCCCGCTGCACCCGGACACGCTGCTCCCCACCGTCTTCGTGTACGACGGCCACCCCGGCGGCGCGGGTTTCGCCGAGCGCGCCTTCCACACGGCCCGCGAGTGGCTCACGGCCACCCGGGAGGCCATCGCCTCCTGCGAGTGCGACGCCGGCTGCCCGTCCTGCATCCAGTCCCCCAAATGCGGCAACGGGAACGATCCGTTGCACAAGCGGGGAGCGGTGCGGCTGCTCACGGTGCTGCTGCGGGGCGCGGAGGCGGCGGCAGCGGCGGTGGAGACCCAGTAGGCAGGGGTTCGGTGGGCCGGGGTTCCGTGGGCCGGGGTTCCGTGGGCCGGGGTTCCGTGGGCCGGGGCTCGGTGGGCAGGCCCGGGCCCGGGCCCGCCCTCGCGCGGACCTCCGCCGCGAACGGGCCCCGGCCCGACGCCGCCGACACGTCCGAGACCTGCCCGTTCAGCACGCAGCGCACCAACCGCGCGCCCTGGGCCCGCGCGACCCGGTCGGCCTCGGCACACGCCGCCGTGCCGCCCCGGGCCCAGTGGTCCGCCGCCGCCAGCGCCGCCAGATCGGCGCCCCCGGCGGCGCGGTGCCGGGCCACCACCGCCTGTCCCAGGGCCAGCACGATGCCGAACACCAGGCACAGGACGGCGACGGCACCCACACTCCAGACGGTGGCCGACCCCTGGTCGTGGGCGCGCCTCACGGCTCCGTCCCCACCGCTCGCTCCGCCGACGCCACGGCCTCCTCCCGTACCTCGAAAGGCAGGCCGTGCAACGCCGGTGGTTCGGCCACCACGGTCACACGGACCAGGCCCGCCTCCCGGGCGACCGTGACGCGTGCCCCGCGCGGCGCCGCCTCCCGCGCGAGCTCGACGACCGCGCCGTCCGGGTCCTGGCGTGCCGCCGCGCGTGCGCCCGTGCGGGCCGCGTCCACGCACTGGATCTGGGCGGCCACCACCAGCAGCCCCCACACCAGTGCCATCGCGAAGACCACCAACACCGGCAGCACCACGGCCGTCTCGGCGGTCACGAACCCTCCGTCCGAGCGGCGGCCGCACCCCCGGCGGGTTCCCGGCGCCGCCTGTGTCCCGGCCGTCCGCTCACATCCGCGCATCGAGCGCCCGCTTCACGATGCCCTGCAACTCGGCGCTGACCGTACCGCTCGTCACGACCTTGTAGAGGACCACGGCGAACGCCACCGCCGCGACGATCCCCATCGCGTACTCCGACGTCACCATGCCCGCGTCCCGCCCCGCGACCCGCCGCCGCAGCGCCGTCCGCGCTCCGCACACCAGGGCACCCAGCCGTGCCCGTACCGCCTGATACATCTCAACCCCCGTGAGGTTCGGTCCCGTTGTTCACTCGCTCGTCCTTCTGTTCACTCGCTCTCCGGCCCGCGCCGGTACATCCCTTGCGTCAGCGGCCACCTCCTCCGTCTCCCAGCACACCGCCGGCCAGCCCGATGACGACCGGCAGTACGCCGACCGCGATGAAGGCGGGCAGGAAGCACAGCCCCACCGGCGCGGTGACCATGACGGCCGCCCGGCGGGCCCGAGCCGTCGTGGCGCGGGCCCAGTCGGCGCGGGCCTGGGCGGCGAGCCGGGCGGCCGGACCTGCCGCGGGCAGTCCCGACACGTCGGCCCGTTCCAGCAGCCGCGCCAGCGGACCGGCGCCCGGGATCTCGGCCAACCCCCGCCAGGCGCCCTCCGGTTCACCGCCGAGACGCACCTCCGCGGCGCCACGCCCCAACGCCTCCCCCACGGGCCCGTCCAAGGCGTCCCCCACCGCCCGCGCGGCGGTCACCGGACTCGCGCCCGCGGCGACACAGGCCGCCAGCAGATCGGCCGCCAAAGGCAGTTGACGCGCGGCCTGCGCGGCGGTTGCCCCCGCCTCGGACGTACCGCCGGCCGGGCCTCGGGAGCGTCGCCGCCACAGCAACGCCGCGCCCGCCAGCCCCACCGCGGCACCGGCCGCACCCCCCACCACGACCCAGCCGGCACACACCGTGCCCAGCAGCGGCAGCCACGCGCGGGCGGCGGCCCGCACCTCCGCGGCGCGTCGTGGGGCCACGGGAGCCGGGGCCGGTGCCAACAGCCCCGTGAGCCGTCTGTGCACCGTCCGCTCCCGCCGCGCGGCTCCGAGCACCCGCACCGGCCAAACGACCGCCGCCAGAGCCCCCGCCATTACCCCCAGCCTGTGGACAACGTCCCCGCTCATGACACCGCCTCCGCTCCACGCACGATCCGCGTCACCCACCACACGCCCAGGCCCTCCAGCAGTCCGCCGGCCAGCAAGCAGCCGAGCCCTGCTCCGGTGTGCAGCAGCACGTGCAGCGGATCGGAGCCGAGGGCGACGCCGAGCAGGAGGCCGAGGACCGGCAGACCCGCGAGCATCACCGCCGTGGCCCGGGCGCCCGCCAACTGGGCGCGCAGGTCGGAGCGCTGGTCCCGTTCGGCGCGCAACGCGCCCTCCAGCCGGTCGAGTCCGGCGGCCAGTCCCGCCCCCTGGTCGACGGCGACCCGCCAGCAGGCGGCGAGTCCCCGCAGCCCCTCGGCGCCCGGCTGCCGCGCCGCTGCCACCAGCGCCGCGGGAACGTCCCCGCCGAACCGGGCCGCCGCCAGCACAGCGGCCTGCGCGTCCCCCAGCCCGCCGGAGTCCCGCTCGGCGCACAGCAGTGCCTCACCGGGCTGCCGACCCGCCCGCACTTCCCCGGCGAGTGCCCCACAGAGCGCGAGCACCGCGTCCTGCCGCCGCTCCCGGGCCCGCCTCGCATCGCCGGCCAGCCGCGTCCGCCGCAGCACCGGCACCCCGGCCGCTCCCGCCAGCAGCGGCAGCACCGAGGCGCCCAGCAGCGCCAGCGCCAGCCCCGCGACCGGGGACCACCACTCGAATCGCAGACGGCCACGGGCCCGCCGCAGCCGCTCCGACGCCCGGCGCAGCGAGGGCGGTCCAGGCTCGCCCTTACCCCCTTCCGCAAGCACCGCCCGCGCGCGTCGTACGCCGGAGTGCCATCCGCCCGCCAGCCAGGCGGCGGTCCCCAAGCACGCCAGGGCCACACCCGTCGACAGCTCGCCGGCTCCGGTCACCGTCATCGCCCACCTCCCGTCCCACGGCGGCCTCGCCCGTCGAGTCCGTCGAGTCCTCGGACCCCGTCGAGCCCTCCGCCTTCTCCGAGTCCGTCGAACCGGTCGAGTCCCTGGAGCCCTCCGAGCCCTCCGAACCCCTCGCCACGGAGCAGCTCCCGCAGCCGCGCCCAACCGCGTTCGGCCACGAAGGACGCCGTGCCCCACCGCAGGGCCGGCACCGTCCGCACCAGCCCCGACGGATCCCGCTCCAGCACATGCACTTCGGCGATCCGGCGCCCGCCGGTCCGGTCGCGGACCAGGTGCAGGACGACCGAGAGGGCGGCGGCGAGCTGACTGTGCAGGGCCGCGCGGTCCAGGCCGGCCGCCGTGCCGAGCGCCTCCAGCCGGGCCGGTACGTCGGCGGCGGCGTTGGCGTGCACCGTCCCGCACCCGCCTTCGTGACCGGTATTCAACGCCGCGAGCAGATGGACCACTTCGGGGCCGCGCACCTCGCCCACGACCAGCCGGTCCGGACGCATGCGCAGCGCCTGCCGGACCAGGTCCTCGAGGGTGACCAGGCCCGCGGCCTCCTGGTTGGCGGGTCTGGTCTCCAGGCGGACGACATGCGGGTGATCCGGCCGCAGTTCCGCCGAGTCCTCGGCGAGCACGATGCGCTCGTCCGGTCCGACAAGCCCGAGCAGCGCGCTCAGGAGCGTCGTCTTGCCGCTGCCCGTGCCTCCGCTGACGAGGAACGACAGCCGGGCCCGCAATAGGGCGCGCAGCACCCGGTCCCCGCCCGGCGGCACGGTGCCCGCCGCCGCCAGCTCGTCGAGCGTGAACGCGCGCGGCCGCACCACCCGCAGCGACAGGCAGGTGCAGCCGACGGCGACCGGTGGCAGCACCGCGTGCAGCCGGGTGCCGTCGGGGAGCCGGGCGTCCACCCACGGCCGGGCGTCGTCGAGCCGTCGTCCGGCGACGGTGGCGAGGCGCTGGGCGAGCCGCCGTACCGCCCCGGCGTCCGGGAAGGAGACGGGCGTGAGTTCCAGACCACCGCCCCGGTCGACCCAGACCCGGTCCGGTGCGGACACCAGCACGTCGGTCACCGACGGGTCGGCGAGCAGCGGTTCCAGTGGCCCGCTGCCGACCAGTTCCGACCTGAGCCGGGCCGCGGTGCCGAGGATCTCGGCGTCTCCGAGCACCCGCCCCTGTTCGCGCAGGGCCTGCGCCACGCGCGCGGGTGTCGGCTCCGCCCCGCTCTCGGCCAGCCACCTGCGCACCCCGTCGAGCATCCCGGGAGCGGGAGCCGGTCCCTGAGCCCCACCCGCGACCGAACCGGCCGACCGCACCGAACCGGCCGACCGGACCGGAGGACCGGCCCCACCCGCGGGCGTCCGAGAGGCCCAGCCGGGGACGACCGCGGCAGTCCGCCCCCTCGGCGTCTCGGGACCGCGGCCCCCGGATCCCCCGTCCACCGCGCACCCTCCTCCGCCCAGCTCCCCCGCGTAGACCGAACCCACCGCGCTCACACCACACCCCCCGTCTCCACCAGCGCCCGGTCCCAGAACTCCCGGCAGAACCGCGCCAGGGGTCCGCGGGCGGACGTGCCCGGCGGGCGTCGGCTCTCCGTGGCGCGCAGGAGTCCCGACTCGACCGGCACCTCGCCGGCCAGGGGCAGTCCGAGCAGCCGCGCCACCTCGCGGTCGTCGAGTCCGGAGGCGTACGGCCCGCGTACCGCGACGCGGAGGTCGCGCAGGACCATGCCGACCGCGGTGGCCACCCGGCCGGCCGCCGCGACGGCCCGCAACTCGGCGGGGACGACGAGGAGCCCGACGTCGAGCTGGGCGAGGACCTCCGCGACGCCGTCGTCGATCCGGCGCGGCAGGTCGACGACGACCGTGCCACCCCTGCGGCGGGCCGCGGCGAGCACCGCGCGGACGGCCTGCGCCGGTACCGCGACGCAGTCGCCCCGGTCCCAGCTGAGCACCCGCAGCGCATGCAGCTCGGGCAGCGACTCCTCCAGGGCGCCGCCTCCGACGCGTCCGCGGGATGCGGCGAACGCGGGCCACCTCAGCCCGTCGGCGCTCTCACCGCCGAGGAGGACGTCCAGACCGCCGCCCAGCGGATCGGCGTCCACCAGCATGCTGCGCATCCCCTCCCGCGCGGAGGTGACGGCGAGCGCGCAGGCCAGCGTCGACGCTCCCGCGCCGCCCCGGCCGCCGATGACGCCGACGGTGAGGGCCGGCCTGCCGACGCCCTCGGTGACGTCGGCGATGCGGTCGACCAGCCACTGCTCGCCGTCGGGCAGCACCAGCACGTGGTCGGCGCCGATCTCGACGGCCCGCTGCCAGACCCCGGAGTCGTCCTGGTCGCGGCCGACGAGGACCACGCCGCGCCTCCGCGCCGCTCCACGCACGCGCCGCGCGGCGTCGTCGCCGACGATCACTAGCGGCGCGGCCTCCCAGCCCCCGAGCTGTCCGGACGTACCGCCCCCGGTCGCCCCGGCGGACGCCCCCGGTACCGCCGGCAGCGAGTGGTGCACCTCCGGTGTGGCGCCGGCCGCGGCGCACAGGCGCAGCAGATCGTCGAGGAGTTCGGTGTCCTCGGTGACGATCAGCGGCCCGCCGCGCCGCCCTGCCGCGGTGGGCGGCGGATCGTGCGTGATGTTTCCGGCCATGGTTCGCTTCCCCCTTCGATTCGCGGCCGTGTGAAGAACCGGAAAGCGGTCCCCGCATGAACGGCCGACATGGCGTGTCCGGCAAAAAGATCCGGCCGTGGAAGTCGGCGCGGCCCGGACGCATGGGAATCACGGTGCGGCGAACGCGGAAATAGTGTGGATCTTGGTCCAAAACTGTGGACAAGTTGACGATTGTGAATATCGGCGTCACTCAAACCGGTGAGCCCTGCCGGGCCTCCCGTGCCCCCGTCCACACTCCGCCCACACCGCGTTCGCACCCGTTGCATGGCTTCCGCAGAGCAGCCTGACGACTACACCGAGTAACAGATCATGGACATGGCGACAGGGACTCCGCACGCCACCACGACACGGAGCCCGGAACGGGACGAGAGCCTGAAAACCCACCCGGACATGCGACGACCCCCGCCGGGGGGGAGAGCGGGGGTCGTCTCCACGGCCGACTCGGGGGGGGAGGAGTCGGACCGGGTTAGCACGGTCGCGAACGATCCGTGACTTCCATGGTGTACCCGAGAGCCTTCTCAGGCAAACCCACACGCCCCACCTTACGCCGAATGGGCTGCGCCTATGCTCGGGGTCGTGGAAAACCACTCCTTGCCCCACTCCATGCCCCGCACAGCGGCCTTCTTCGACCTGGACAAGACGGTCATTGCGAAGTCCAGCACGCTGACGTTCAGCAAGTCGTTCTACCAAGGCGGACTGATCAACCGCAGGGCTGTGTTGCGTACCGCATATGCCCAGTTCGTCTTCCTCGCCGGAGGGGCCGACCACGACCAGATGGAGCGGATGCGGGAGTACCTGTCCGCACTGTGCCGGGGCTGGAACGTCCAGTTGGTCAAGGAGCTGGTCGCCGAGACCCTCCACGACCTGATCGACCCGATCATCTACGACGAGGCCGCCTCCCTGATCGAGGAGCACCACACCGCCGGCCGCGACGTCGTGATCGTCTCCACGTCGGGCGCCGAGGTCGTCGAACCGATCGGTGAACTGCTGGGCGCGGACCGGGTGGTGGCGACCCGCATGATCGTGGGCGACGACGGCTGCTTCACCGGCGAGGTGGAGTACTACGCGTACGGCCCCACGAAGGCGGCGGCGATCCGGGAGCTGGCCGAGTCGGAGGGCTACGACCTGTCCCGCTGCTACGCCTACAGCGACTCGGCGACCGACGTGCCGATGCTGGAGGCCGTCGGCCACCCCCACGCGGTGAACCCGGACCGGGCGCTGCGCCGCGAGGCTCTCGCGCGCGGGTGGCCGATTCTCGATTTCCACCGGCCGGTGCGGCTCAAGCAGCGGATCCGGGGATTCTCCGTACCGCCCCGCCCGGCCCTGGTGGCCGCCGCGGCCGTCGGCGCCGCGGCGGCCACCGCGGGCCTCGTCTGGTACGCGAGCCGGCGGAGGTCCGCGGCAGCCTGACGGCACGCAGGGCCAGCAGGGCCCTTTCACCCGCGTATGAGCGCAAAAGTAAAGAAGTGCGGCGAGCACTTCCGCTTGCTCGGGGGCAGGAGTACAAAGGAATCAACGGCCCGCGAGACCAAGGACATCCGAAAGGATCACCTTAGAAAACGCATTTGGCCCCACGGACCGAGCATGGCCACTGGGCACCCACGCGACGTCGACCCGTCGATTACGGGCCAGCCGCACCAGGTGACGGGCAAAGTACCCGGCCTGATGGGCAACACATCGAGGACGCTTGGTACCCCGGTGGACATGCCAGCGGCGGTACGAGCCTTCGTACCGCCGCATTTCTGCGTCCGGCGCCTACGCCGCCCCGCGCTGGAGCGCCTCGCACACCGCCGTCGACTCGCGCGCGCCGAGTGTCACCGCCCTGCCGCAGTGGGCGATCCAGGCGGCCATGCCCTCAGGAGTTCCGGAAGCGTAGCCGTCGAGCGCCGCCAGGTAGGGCGCGCGCCCCAGTTCGGCGTAGCCGACCTCGGCGGGGCAGACCGACTTGGGGTCGAGGCCGCTGCCGACCAGGACGATGCGCTCGGCCGCGCGCGCGACCAGCCCGTTGTGGGAGGTGAAGGGCCGCAGGGCCAGGAGTTCGCCGTGCACGACGGCGGCCGTCACCAGCGCCGGCGCGGAGCCGCCCGCCGTGACCAGCGCGGCGAGCCCGTCCAGCCGGCCGTGCGCCTCCCCGGCGCCGGGCAGCGGCAGTTCGACGAGCGGTTCGTCCACCGGCTCGCCCTCCTGGCGGGGCCGTCCCACCTGGTCCGCCTTGTCGGCGGCCGCGACCAGGTGCAGCCTGGCCAGCACCCGCAGCGGCGACTGACGCCAGATGGAGAGCAGTTGCCCCGCCTCGGCGGTCAGCCGCAGGGCCGCGCCCACCGCGCGTGCCTCGGCGTCACCGCTGAAGTCGGTCCGCCTGCGGACCTCCTCCAGGGCCCAGTCCGCCCCGGACAGCGCGGCCGAGCCCCGGGCGCCGCGCAGGGCCGCCTCGGAGGTGATCTCGTTGCTGCGGCGCCGCATGATCCGGTGGCCGTAGACGCGGTCCACGGCCCTGCGTACGGACTCCACGGACTCGGCCACGCCGGGCAGTGCGCCCAGGGCCGCGAGCGGATCGGCGGTCGCGCCTGTCGTACTCATGAGTACGACCCTACGCATCCCGGCGCCACGCCCCACGAATGAGTGGTCTTCTTCACGTATTACCGGCCCCGTGTGCCACGTACAGCTATCGATCCACTACGCTTGGTGAACATGAAAATTGCTTTCGTTGGGAAGGGCGGCAGCGGCAAGACCACCCTGTCCTCCCTGTTCGTCCGCCATCTCGCCGCCGGCGGCGCACCCGTCGTCGCGATCGACGCCGACATCAACCAGCACCTCGGGGCCGCACTGGGCCTCGACGAGGCGGAGTCGGCCGGGCTGCCCGCGATGGGCGCGCACCTGCCGCTGATCAAGGACCACCTGCGCGGCACCAACCCGCGCATCCCCTCCGCCGAGAAGATGATCAAGACGACGCCGCCCGGCGAGGGCTCACGCCTGCTGCGGGTGCGCGAGGACAACCCGGTGTACGACGCCTGCGCCCGGCCGGTGGAGCTCGACGGCGGGACCGTCCGTCTGATGGTCACCGGCCCCTTCACCGACGCCGACCTGGGAGTCGCCTGCTACCACTCCAAGACGGGAGCGGTGGAGCTGTGCCTGAACCACCTGGTCGACGGCCGTGACGAGTACATCGTGGTCGACATGACCGCCGGCTCGGACTCGTTCGCCTCCGGCATGTTCACCCGCTTCGACATCACGTTCCTCGTCGCCGAGCCGACCCGGAAGGGCGTCTCCGTCTACCGCCAGTACAAGGAGTACGCCCGCGACTTCGGCGTCACCCTGAAGGTCGTCGGCAACAAGGTGCAGGGACCGGACGACCTCGACTTCCTGCGCGAACAGGTCGGCGACGACCTCCTGGTGACCGTCGGGCACTCGGACTGGGTGCGCGCCATGGAGAAGGGCCGCCCGCCCCGGTTCGACCTCCTGGAGGACGTCAACGACCGTGCCCTGCGGGCCTTGCGCACGGCCGTGGACGAGACGTACGAGTCGCGGGACTGGGAGCGCTACACGCGCCAGATGGTCCACTTCCACCTGAAGAACGCCCAGAGCTGGGGCAACGAGCGCACCGGGGCCGACCTGGCGGCGCAGGTCGACCCCGGCTTCGTGCTCGGCGAGGAGGTCGCCACCCCGGCGTGACCCCCGCGCGGGGGCCGTCGCGCTACTGCTTGGCGGCCGGTGCCCCGGGGACGCCCTTCGGCGCCGGTGCGGGCGCGGCCAACAGGAAGGGCGCCCAGCCCTTCGCGGGGGCCTCGCCGACGCCGAGGGTGCGCAGCTTCTTCAGGACCTTCGGATCCTGTGCGTCCAGCCAGTCCGCAAGCTGCCGGAAGGAGACGCAGCGCACCTCCTTCTCGTTGCACATCTGCCCGATGGCCTCCTCGATGGCGCGCATGTAGGTGCCGCCGTTCCAGGACTCGAAGTGGTTGCCGATGATCAGGGGTGCGCGGTTGCCGTCGTAGGCCCGCCGGAAGCCCTGGAGCAGGCTGTCACGCATCTGGTCGCCCCAGAACTCCCGCTTCGCGGGGTCGCCCTGGGTGGTGGTGCCCGACTGGTTGACCATGTAGTTGTAGTCCATGGTGAGCTGCTCGTAGGAGTGGCCGGGGAACGGCACGAGCTGCATCGAGAGGTCCCACAGGCCCTGCTTCTTGGCCGGCCAGACCTGGTTGTTGACGCCGCTGCTGTCGTAGCGGAAGCCCATCTCGCTCGCGGCCCGCACGAAGTTCTTCTGGCCCTCCAGACACGGGGTGCGGGCGCCGATCAGCTCCTTGTCGTAGTCGAACGGAAGAGGCGACGCGTCCCCCGTCCCGGTGTTGCTCTTCCAGGACTTCACGAACTGCTTGGCCTGGCCGATCTCGTCCTTCCACTCGTCGACCGACCACTCGCCGACACCGCCGCCGGCGCCGCAGAAGTGCCCGTTGAAGTGGGTGCCGATCTCGTTGCCCTCCAGCCACGCCAGACGCAACTGCTCGACGGTGTCGGCGATGCCCTGCTCGTCGTTGAAGCCGATGTCGGAGCGGCCCGGGGAATGCTGCGGCGGCCTGTACAGATCCCGCTTCTCCTCCGGCAGCAGATACACGCCGCTCAGGAAGTACGTCATCGTGGCGTTGTTCTCCTTGGCCACTTCACGGAAGTGGGAGAACAGTTTCTGGCTGTCCTCACCCGCGCCGTCCCACGAGAAGACCACGAACTGCGGTGGCTTCTGGCCGGGCTTGAGCCGTTCGGGGCGGGGCAGGTGCGGCTGCGCTCCGGTGTAAGCGGTGGAACCGTCGCCGATCAGGCGGACCGCGTTCTTCGGCGCCGGGGCGGCTTCCCCCTTTTCCTTCTGCGAGCCATGTGTCCCTTCACCGGAACCGCTGCCGCTGTCGAGCGCGCAACCGGCGAGTGCGGAGGCGCAGACCGCCGCGACCACGGTGCACGCGGCCATCCTGCGGGTGGTGGCCATGTTCCGCCCACCTTCTTCCTTCTCTCGGGCCAACGCCGACGAGGCGATGTCGGGTGCTGAGCCGGGCCATGCCGTCAGCGCGGTCAAGGTGACACGGAAATGAGAAGGAATTAGTACGACAAGCCGATGAAATAACCGGTTCACTCGACTGAGCGGCCCATTACTCCATTTGCGCGAAAAGCCTATGCCTTTTCTTTACTCTGAATTACGCTCTGTTTACTGAGCGCAATCACCGCGCTCTGGCATCCCGCCGCTGTACGCCGTGACCCACGGCCGCATGACCGCGACCGCGCAGCCCCGGAGGAGACGGGAAAAGATGTCAGCCTGCGTCCCCGCCCACACCGATTCGGCCCGTACCGAGCACGTCCACCCACCGCACAGCCCGCCGCCCCGCGGCCCCAGGCGCTTCCGCGTGGCGGGCGCCGACGTGTCGGCCGCCATCGCGGTCTTCCTGATCGCCCTGCCCCTCTCCCTGGGCATCGCCCTCGCCACCGGCGCCCCCCTCCAGGCCGGCCTCGTCGCCGCCGCGGTGGGCGGGATCGTCGCCGGGTGGATCGGCGGCTGCCCACTCCAGGTCAGCGGCCCCGCCGCCGGTCTCACCGTGGTCACCGCCGACCTCATCCAGCAGTACGGATGGCGCACGACCTGCGCCATCACCGTCGTCGCCGGCCTCGCCCAACTGGGCCTCGGCTGCCTGCGCGTGGCCCGCTCGGCCCTCGCCGTGAGCCCCGCCATCGTGCACGGCATGCTCGCCGGCATCGGCGTCACCATCGCCGTCGCCCAGCTGCACATCGTCCTCGGCGGCACCCCGCAGAGTTCCGTGCCCGACAACCTGATCGCGCTCCCCGCGCAGCTGGCGAACCTGCGCCCGGCCGACGTGGCGGTGAGCGTGCTGACGCTGACCCTGCTGACGTTCTGGCCCCGCGTGCCGGGCCGGGCGGGGCGGCTCCTGGGCAAGATGCCCGCCGCCCTGATCGCCGTCGCGGGCGCCACCGTGGTCGCCGCCCTCGCCGGGCTCCGCCTGCCCAAGGTCGACCTGCCGTCCTGGAGCAGTCACGCGCTGGCGACGCTGCCCGAGGGTCCGGTGCTCGGGCTGGTCGCGGCCGTCCTCACCACCACGCTGGTGTGCAGCGTGCAGTCCCTGCTCGGCGCGGTCGCCGTGGACAAGCTGGTCGCCGCCCGGCCGGGGCTGACCGGCCGCGTCGAGCGCTCCAACCTCGACCGCGAGCTGCTCGGACAGGGCGCCGCGAACATCGTCTCCGGGTCGCTCGGCGGACTGCCCATCGCCGGCGTGGCCGTGCGCAGTTCCGCGAACGTGGCGGCGGGCGCCGTCAGCCGGAACTCCACGATGCTGCACGGCGTTCTCGTAGTGATCGCCGCGCTCCTGCTGGTCCCGGCCCTGGAGCTCATCCCGCTCGCCTCACTTGCCGCCCTGGTCATGGCCGTCGGCCTCAAGATGGTCTCGCTGAACCACATCCGCACGGTGACCCGCCACCGTGAGGTGCTGGTCTACGCGGTCACCACCACCGGTGTGGTGTTCCTCGGCGTCCTGGAGGGCGTTGCCCTGGGCATCGCCGTCGCCGTCGCCGTGGCCCTGCACCGGCTCACCCGCATGCGCATCACCCACGACGAGACCGCGGGCGTCCACCACGTGCACGTGCGGGGCCAGTTGACGTTCCTGGCGGTGCCCCGGCTCAGCCGGATCCTGCACCAGGTGCCGCACGGATCGGCCGCCGTCGTGGAGCTGGACGGGTCGTTCATGGACCACGCGGCGTTCGAGACGCTGCAGGACTGGCAGAAGACACACACCGCGCAGGGCGGATCCGTCGACATCACCGGCCGCCGTCCCGGCACCCGCATCTCCGAACCGGCGGACACGGACAACTGCCGCTGCCGCCCCTGGACCCCCTGGCGCAACCACCAGTGCGAGCGGCCGCCCACCGCGCCCCCGCCCGGCACCGGCCGGCCGGATGCCACCGGCGACGCCGCCGACCCGGCGCCCGGTGCGGCCGACGGACGCGAACTCGCGCGCGGCATCAGCGCCTTCCAGCGCAACACCGCCCCCCTGGTCCGCGGCGAGCTGGCCCGGCTGGCCCGGGAGGGTCAGCAGCCCTCCCAGCTCTTCCTGACCTGTGCCGATTCCCGGGTCGTCACATCGATGATCACCTCCAGCGGCCCCGGCGACCTCTTCGTCGTACGCAATGTGGGCAACTTCGTACCGCTGCCCGGCGACGAGGGCGACGACTCGGTGGCCGCCGCGATCGAGTACGCGGTGGACGTGCTGAAGGTGCGGTCCATCACCGTGTGCGGGCACTCCGGGTGCGGAGCCATGCAGACGCTGCTCAACGCCGAGCCCGGCGGCAGGCAGACGCCGCTCAAGAGATGGCTGCGGCACGGGCTGCCGAGCCTGGAGCGCCTGCCCGAGGACGACGGCACCCGGCCCCGCCTCGCCGGGCGCGGGCCCGCAGACGCGGCCGAGCAGCTCTGCCTGGCCAACGTGGTCCAGCAGTTGGAGCACCTGCGCGCCCACGAGTCGGTGTCCCGGGCCCTGGGCGCCGGCGACCTGGAACTGCACGGCATGTACTTCCACGTCGGCGAGGCCCAGTCGTACCTGCTCGCGGAGAGCGGCGGGGAGGCCGTGTTCGAGCGGGTGCTGGAGACCGACCTGACCGCCTGACCGCCCCTGGGGTGTGACGGGCGTTACAGAGGCTGAACTCGGCACCACCGACGTCCGTGGGTACGGGTGACCAGGGCCGCGAAGGGAACGCGGCAAAGGAACACGACAGGTCTAAACCAATTGCCCGTCGGCCCTTGTCACCGGCCCCCCGGGTCTGATGAGCTGTGGCCTGGGACACAACGGACAACCCTGAGAAAGGGAGATGTCGTGAGCAACGAATCCTTGGCCAACCTGCTCAAGGAAGAACGCAGGTTCGCACCCCCCGCCGACCTGGCCGCGAACGCCAACGTCACGGCAGAGGCGTACGAACGGGCCAAGGCAGACAGGCTCGGCTTCTGGGCCGAGCAGGCCCACCGGCTGACCTGGGCCGAGGAGCCGACCGAGACGCTCGACTGGTCGAACCCGCCGTTCGCCAAGTGGTTCAAGGACGGCAAGCTCAACGTCGCCTACAACTGCGTCGACCGGCACGTGGAGGCCGGGCACGGCGACCGCGTCGCCATCCACTTCGAGGGCGAGCCCGGCGACAGCCGCTCCGTCACCTACGCCGAGCTAAAGGACGAGGTCTCCAAGGCCGCCAACGCCCTGCTGGAGCTGGGCGTGCAGAAGGGCGACCGGGTCGCGGTCTACATGCCGATGATCCCGGAGACGGCGATCGCGATGCTGGCCTGCGCCCGGATCGGCGCCGCGCACTCCGTGGTCTTCGGCGGCTTCTCCTCCGACGCCCTCGCCACCCGCATCCTGGACGCCGACGCCAAGGTCGTCATCACCTCCGACGGCGGCTACCGGCGCGGCAAGCCGTCCGCGCTCAAGCCGGCCGTCGACGAGGCCGCCGAGCGGGCCGGCATCGTCGAGCACGTGCTCGTCGTCCGCCGCACCGGGCAGGACGTCGCCTGGGACGACTCCCGGGACAAGTGGTGGCACGAGACCGTCGACCGGCAGCCGGCCGGGCACACGCCGGAGGCGTTCGACGCCGAGCACCCGCTGTTCATCCTCTACACGTCCGGAACGACGGGTAAGCCCAAGGGCATCCTGCACACCTCCGGCGGCTACCTCACCCAGACGGCGTACACGCACTGGGCGGTCTTCGACCTCAAGCCGGAGACCGACGTCTACTGGTGCACCGCCGACGTCGGCTGGGTCACCGGCCACTCCTACATCGTCTACGGCCCGCTGGCCAACGGCGCGACGCAGGTCATGTACGAGGGCACCCCGGACACCCCGCACCAGGGCCGGTTCTGGGAGATCGTGCAGAAGTACGGCGTGACGATCCTCTACACCGCGCCCACCGCGATCCGGACGTTCATGAAGTGGGGCGACGACATCCCCGCGAAGTTCGACCTGTCCTCCCTGCGCGTCCTCGGCTCGGTCGGCGAGCCGATCAACCCCGAGGCATGGGTCTGGTACCGCAAGAACATCGGCGCGGACGCGACCCCGGTCGTGGACACCTGGTGGCAGACCGAGACCGGCGCGATGATGATCACGCCGCTGCCCGGTGTCACCGAGGCCAAGCCGGGCTCCGCCCAGCGCCCGCTGCCCGGCATCAGCGCCACCGTCGTCGACGACGAGGCCCGCGAGGTGCCGAACGGCGGGGGCGGTTACCTGGTCCTCACCGAGCCGTGGCCGTCGATGCTGCGCACCATCTGGGGCGACGACCAGCGGTTCATCGACACGTACTGGTCGCGTTTCGAGGGCAAGTACTTCGCGGGCGACGGCGCCAAGAAGGACGACGACGGCGACATCTGGCTCCTCGGCCGGGTCGACGACGTGATGCTCGTCTCCGGCCACAACATCTCCACCACCGAGGTCGAGTCGGCCCTCGTCTCCCACCCCTCGGTCGCCGAGGCGGCCGTGGTCGGCGCGGCCGACGAGACAACCGGACAGGCCATCGTGGCCTTCGTGATCCTGCGCGGCACGGCGGCGGAGTCCGAGGACCTGGTCGCCGAGCTGCGCAACCACGTCGGCACCGCGCTCGGCCCGATCGCCAAGCCCAAGCGGATCCTGCCGGTGGCCGAGCTGCCGAAGACCCGCTCCGGCAAGATCATGCGGCGCCTGCTGCGGGACGTGGCGGAGAACCGCCAGCTCGGAGACGTCACCACCCTGACCGACTCCACCGTCATGGACCTCATCCAGACGAAGCTCCCCGCGGCACCCAGCGAGGACTGAACCACCTGCTCCGAGGGCACCCGGCGAAACCGCCGGGTGCCCTTTTCGCGCATTTGGCACCCTTATGCACAGTTGCAAAGATCACCCGGCCGCCGCGCCAGGGTTTGGGTACCCTAAAAAGCGCGTAAGAGAACCCACAAGATCCTCATGGTGTGCCGGGAAGTCTGGTCGGCGAGTGTTCCAGTGCTGCCCACAGACCGGAGGTCTTCCCCGTGACCGCGCCCCGCACCCCCCGCAAAGCCTTCGGACGCCTGTCCCTCCCGGAGCGGAACTACGTCGCGGAGGCGCTGCGCACCGAGACCGTCGGCGGTGTGCTGCTGCTGGTCGCCGCGGTCGCCGCACTGGTGTGGACGAACATACCGGCGCTGCACGACAGCTACGAGAGCGTCAGCGACTTCCACTTCGGCCCCGCGGCCATCGGCCTGGACCTCTCCGTCGCCCACTGGGCCGCCGACGGCCTCCTCGCGATCTTCTTCTTCGTGGCCGGCATCGAGCTCAAGCGCGAACTCGTCGCCGGTGACCTCAAGGACCCCAAGGCCGCCGCCCTCCCCGTGGTGGCCGCCCTGTGCGGCATGGCCGTACCGGCCCTCGTCTACACCGTCACCGCCACCACGGGCGGCGGCTCCCTGGCCGGCTGGGCCGTGCCCACCGCCACCGACATCGCCTTCGCGCTCGCGGTGCTCGCCGTCATCGGCACGTCCCTGCCGAGTGCCCTGCGCGCGTTCCTGCTGACGCTCGCGGTCGTCGACGACCTGTTCGCGATCCTGATCATCGCGGTCTTCTTCACCTCCGACCTGAACTTCGCCGCACTGGGCGGCGCAGTCGTCGGCCTCGGCGTCTTCTGGCTGCTGCTGCGCAAGGGCGTGCGCGGCTGGTACGTGTACGTCCCGCTCGGCCTCGTGATCTGGGGGCTGATGTACAACAGCGGCATCCACGCCACCATCGCCGGTGTCGCGATGGGCCTGATGCTGCGCTGCCACCGGCGCGAGGGCGAGGAGCACGCGCCGGGCGAGCACATCGAGCACCTGGTGCGCCCCCTGTCGGCGGGCCTGGCCGTGCCGCTCTTCGCGCTGTTCAGCGCGGGTGTGTCCATCTCGGGCGGAGCGCTCGCCGACGTGTTCACCAGGCCGGAGACCCTCGGTGTGGTGCTGGGCCTCGTGATCGGCAAGACGGTCGGCATCTTCGGCGGCACCTGGCTGACCGCGCGCTTCACCAAGGCCTCGCTCAGCGACGACCTCGAATGGGCCGACGTGTTCGCGGTGGCGACGCTGGCCGGCATCGGGTTCACCGTCTCGCTGCTCATCGGAGAACTGGCCTTCGAGGGCGACGCGGCGCTGACGGACGAGGTGAAGGCCGCCGTCCTCACCGGCTCGCTGATCGCGGCGGGCCTGGCGACGGTGCTGCTGAAGATACGGAACGCCAAGTACCGCGGGATGGTGGCCGACGAGGAGCGCGACGACGACCTCAGCGGCGTACCGGACATCTACGAGGAGGACGACCCCGCCTACCACCTGCGCGTGGCCGCCATCTACGAGAAGAAGGCCGCCGAGCACCGCCGGATCGCCGAGGAGATGGAGGGCGCACGGCTTGCCGAAGTGAAGGGCGGGGCAGGCGATGAGGGCGGCGGTCCGGCATGATCTGACGAGACGGTACAAAAGACGGGACCGTTCGCGCTCGGACCGGACGCATCGGGGCCGAGGACGACGTCACGAAACCGTACGCAGATGAGCCAGCAGAAGAGGGAGACCGCGATGAGCGCACCCGACGGCAGCCCGGTCGGCACCGAACGCAGCATCGGCCAGCTGTTCGCCTCGGCGACCACCGAATTGTCGGCGCTCGTGCACGACGAGATCGCGCTGGCCAAGGCGCAGCTGAGGCAGGACGTCAAGCGCGGGGCGACGAGCGGCGGCGCGTTCTCCGCGGCCGGGGCCGTCCTCCTGTTCTCGCTGCCGATGCTGAGCTTCGCGCTCGCCTACGGCATCCGGACCTGGAGCGGCTGGAACATGGCCGTCTGCTTCCTGCTGTCCTTCGCGGCGAACGTCCTCGTCGCGGCGCTCCTCGCGCTGATCGGCATCGTCTTCGCGAAGAAGGCCAAGAAGGGCAAGGGCCCGCAGAAGGTCGCCGCCTCGGTGAAGCAGTCGGCGGGCGTGCTGCAGAACGCCAAGCCGCACCCGCGTCCGGAACTGCCCGCCGACCGGTCCCCCGAAGCCATCGAGGCTGTGGCACGCTCGTCCTCATGACCGGCTCCACCACCCCTTCGGGCCCGCCCCCCACCTCGGTCGTCCGGCCGGCCATGCCCGGCGGCCACGAGGTGATCCACCGGGACGTCGCGGCCAACGGCGCCCGCTTCCACATCGCCGAACTGGGCGACGGGCCGCTGGTGCTGCTGCTGCACGGCTTCCCCCAGTTCTGGTGGACCTGGCGGCACCAGCTCGTGGCGCTCGCCGACGCCGGCTTCCGTGCCGTCGCCATGGACCTGCGCGGGGTCGGCGGCAGCGACCGCACCCCGCGCGGCTACGACCCCGCCGGCCTGGCCCTGGACATCACCGGGGTGGTCCGCTCGCTCGGCGAGCCGGACGCCGCGCTGGTCGGCCACGATCTGGGCGGCTACCTGGCCTGGACGGCCGCGGCGATGCGGCCCAAGCTGGTGCGGCGGCTCGCGGTCTCCTCGATGCCGCACCCCCGGCGCTGGCGCTCGGCCATGCTCGGAGACGTACGGCAGAGCCGGGCGGGCTCCTACATCTGGGGGTTCCAGCGCCCGTGGGTGCCGGAGCGTCAACTCACCGCGGACGACGGCGCGCTGGTCGGCCGGCTGCTCCACGACTGGTCGGGGCCGCGGCTGCTGGACGAGGAGGCGGTGACGGCGTACCGGCGCGCGATGTGCGTTCCCTCCACGGCGCACTGCTCCGTCGAGCCGTACCGCTGGCTGGTGCGTTCGCTGGCCCGTCCGGACGGCATCCAGTTCTACCGCCGCATGAAGCGGCCGGTGCGCGTGCCGACCCTGCACCTGCACGGTTCGCTCGACCCCGTGATGCGGACGCGGAGCGCGGCCGGGTCCGGGCAGTACGTCGAAGCGCCGTACCGCTGGCGGCTGTTCGACGGTCTCGGGCACTTCCCGCACGAAGAGGATCCGGTCGCGTTCTCGACCGAACTGATCAACTGGCTGAAGGATCCCGAACCCGATCGGTGACGGAATGAACGCATCCCGCATCCGAACCAGAACGCTTGTCCTATGAACGGCCACTTGCCCCGCGCATAGGCCAATTGGGCGCCCGCCGAGCGGTTATCGACCTTGGGTCGGGGGCACACGTCCCGGTATGGGCTGGACGCACGACTACAACGACGTAGCACGCGACGGCCGCTCCACGAGCGGCATGAACATCCACCGAGGAGGCGGCACCCCGCAACTGGCGGGTGCGGACCCACGGGTGGGCATCCCCCTCATCCTGCGCCGCCGGGCCCGCTGGGTCTCGGTACGGCTGCGCCACCAACGCGGCTCGCAGGTCTAGGCGGGCGGTTGGCGCTCAGAGCGCGCAGCTGTCGCTGTCCACCTGCTGGTTGGCGGCGCGGCCCTCGCTGATGTCCTCGCGGATCTCGTCCACGGTGAGCGCGTAGCCGGTCTCGGGGTCGTCCAGGGACTTGGCGAAGACCACGCCGTAGACCTCGCCCTCGGGCGTCAGCAGGGGGCCACCGGAGTTGCCCTGACGGACGGTCGCGTACAGCGAGTAGACGTCACGGCCGACGGTGTCGCGGTGGTAGATGTCCGGACCGTTGGCGGTGATGCGCCCGCGGATGCGGGCGGCACGGACGTCGTAGGCGCCGTTCTCCGGGAAGCCCGCCACGATCGCGCCGTCGTCGCGGCTCGCGTCCTCGTCCGTGAACCGCAGGGCGGGCGCGTCCAGTTCCGGCACGTCGAGTACGGCGATGTCGCGCCGCCAGTCGTAGAGGACGACCGTCGCGTCGTACTTCCTGCCCTCGCCCCCTATCTGCACGGTGGGCTCGTCGACGCCGCCCACCACGTGGGCGTTGGTCATGACCCGGCGGTCGCCGAAGACGAAACCGGTGCCCTCCAGGACCTTGCCGCAGTCGGGGGCGGTGCCCATGACCTTGACGATGGACCGCTTGGCGCGGTCGGCGACGGGGCTGTTCGCCAGCGCGGGGTCGGGCGGCTGCGTGTCGGGGATCGACTCGTTGGAGAAGGGGCTGAAGACCTGCGGGAAGCCGTTCTGCTCAAGGGCCGAGGTGAAGCTCTCGAACCAGCTGTCGGCCCCCGCGGGCAGCACCTCCTGCATACCCCCCAGCACCGTGGACTGCCGCACCTCCTTGCCGATCGTCGGCATCGTGGTCCGGGCCAGCGCGGAACCGATCAGCCAGGCGACCAGGAGCATGGCGACGACGTTGACCAGGGCGCCGCCGGTCGCGTCCAGGGCGCGGGCCGGGGACCAGGTGATGTACCGGCGCAGCTTGTTGCCCAGATGCGTGGTGAGGGCCTGGCCGACGGAGGCGCACAGGATGATGACGACGACCGCGACGACGGCGGCGGTCGTGCTCACCTCCGCGTTGTCCGTCAGTACGTCCCAGACGACCGGCAGCAGATAGACGGCGACGAGACCGCCCCCGAGGAAGCCGGTCACCGACAGGATGCCGACGACGAAGCCCTGGCGGAACCCGACGATCGCGAACCAGACGGCGGCCAGCAGCAACAGGATGTCCAGCACGTTCACTGATTCAGGCCTCGCCTTGTCGTCTTCGGTACGCAGGCCACCCTGTCATGCGCGCCAGTCCAGCGGGACCTGCTTGTCCCGGTCCCAGGGCCGCTCCCAGCCCGCGAAGTGCAGCAACCGGTCGATGACACCGGCGGTGAAGCCCCACACGAGCGCCGATTCGACCAGGAATGCCGGGCCCCGGTGCCCGCTGGGATGGACGGTGGTCACCCGGTTGGCCGGGTCCGTGAGATCCGCCACGGGGACGGTGAAGACCCGCGCGGTCTCGTTGGGATCGACGACGCCGACCGGGGAGGGCTCGCGCCACCAGGCCAGCACCGGGGTGACGACGAAGCCGCTGACCGGGATGTAGAGCTTGGGCAGGGCACCGAAGAGCTGCACACCGGACGGGTCGAGCCCGGTCTCCTCCTCGGCCTCGCGCAGGGCGGCCCGCAGCGGCCCGTCGCCCCGCGGATCACCGTCCTCGGGGTCGAGGGCGCCGCCCGGGAAGGCCGGCTGGCCGGGGTGGGAGCGCAGGGAGCCGGCCCGCTCCATGAGCAGCAGCTCGGGGCCGCGGCCGGCCCGGCCCGCGCCGTCCCCGAAGAGGATCAGCACGGCGGACTGGCGGCCGGCCCCGTCCGCGGGCGGCAGGAAGCGGCTCAGCTGCGTGGGCCGCACCGTCTCGACGGCCCGCACCACCGGGTCCAGCCAGCTGGGCAGACCCTCCTTGCTGAGCATCGCGCCCCGCGCGTGGCCCTGCGTGTCGCTCGCCCGTGTCATCCACACCCCCGTCCTGCCGACTCCAACGCCCGGCGCCCCCGGGATCGTTCCGTCACGCGGACCCCAGCGGCGGTGCCGCCTTCCCGCCCGCGTCCAGGTAGGCCCGCGGCGGGTTCAGCCGCTGGCCGGGGAAGCCGCCCTTCTCGTACTTCAGCAGCTTCTTCGCCTTCTCCGGGTCCGTCTCGCCCTCGCCGTACGCCGGGCAGAGCGGGGCGATGGGGCAGGCGCCGCAGGCGGGCTTGCGGGCGTGGCAGATGCGGCGGCCGTGCCAGATCACGTGGTGCGAGAGGTCCGTCCAGTCACTCTTCGGGAAGAGCGCGCCGACGGCGGCCTCGATCTTGTCCGGGTCGGTCGCATCGGTCCACTCCCAGCGGCGCACCAGGCGCTGGAAGTGCGTGTCCACGGTGATGCCGGGACGGCCGAAGGCGTTGCCGAGCACGACGAAGGCGGTCTTGCGGCCCACACCGGGCAGTTTGACCAGATCTTCGAGGCGGCCGGGGACCTCGCCGCCGAAGTCCTCCGCCAGGGCCTTCGACAGCCCTATGACCGACTTGGTCTTGGCCCGGAAGAACCCGGTCGGGCGCAGGATCTCCTCGACCTCCTCGGGGTTGGCGGCGGCCAGGTCCTCGGGGGTGGGGTACTTGGCGAAGAGCGCGGGGGTGGTCTGGTTGACCCGCAGGTCGGTGGTCTGGGCGGACAGCACCGTGGCCACGACCAGCTGGAACGGGTTCTCGAAGTCCAGCTCCGGGTGGGCGTACGGGTAGACCTCGGCCAGCTCGCGGTTGATCCGGCGGGCCCGGCGGACCAGGGCGGTGCGCGACTCGCCGCGCGGCGGCTTCGCGGCGACGGTCTTCGCCGGGGCGACGCCCTTGACGGCGGCGGAGGCCTTCTTGGGGGCGACGGCGGGCGTCTTGGCGGGAGCCTGCCTCTTGGCGGACGCGGTCCTCTTGGCGGGCGCGGTCTTCTTCGCGGACGCGGTCTTCTTCGCGGGCGCGGACTTCTTGGCAGAGGCCGCCTTCTTCGCGGGGGTCGCCTTCTTCGCGGGCGCGGACTTCTTCACGGCATCCTTCCCCGCGGTCACCCTCTTGGCAGGCACCGCCTTCTTTGTCGCTTTCGCCGATTTCCTACCGCCATCGGGGCCCTGTTCGCCCACAGCGGAATCGCGACGTGCACTCACCCGCGCAACCCCCTCGGCCTGTGCTCTCACCGGCGATTTGGACACCCGGCCAGCCTACGGCCCGGCACCGACATCCGCCCCGGACCCCGAAGATCGACGTCCAATCGGACCCCTGCCGCGTACCCCGGGACACCAGTGCGGCATCCTTGTGACAGATCACACTGTTTGGACTGTCCGGCAAAATGGGCACCACGGACCCCTGGTACACCGGGGGAACAAGATCCTCTGAGCCGGTCGACAAGGAGAGAACTCGTGGACGACGTTCTGCGGCGCAACCCGCTCTTCGCGGCGCTCGACGACGAGCAATCCTCGGAGCTCCGCGCCTCCATGAGTGAGGTGACCCTCGCCCGCGGCGACACCCTGTTCCACGAGGGGGACCCCGGAGACCGCCTCTACGTGGTCACGGAAGGCAAGGTCAAGCTCCACCGCACGTCCCCCGACGGGCGCGAGAACATGCTGGCCGTGGTCGGCCCCAGCGAGCTGATCGGTGAGCTGTCGCTCTTCGACCCGGGCCCGCGCACCGCGACCGGCACCGCGCTGACCGAGGTCAAGCTGCTGGCCCTCGGCCACGGCGACCTGCAGCCCTGGCTGAACGTCCGCCCCGAGGTGGCCACCGCCCTGCTGCGCGCCGTCGCCCGCCGCCTGCGCAAGACCAACGACGCCATGTCGGACCTGGTCTTCTCGGACGTCCCCGGCCGCGTCGCCCGCGCTCTGCTGGACCTCTCCCGCCGGTTCGGCGTGCAGTCCGAGGAGGGCATCCACGTCGTGCACGACCTGACGCAGGAGGAGCTGGCCCAGCTGGTCGGCGCGTCCCGCGAGACGGTCAACAAGGCCCTGGCGGACTTCGCGCAGCGCGGCTGGCTCCGCCTGGAGGCCCGCGCGGTGATCCTGCTGGACGTGGAGCGGCTCGCCAAGCGCTCGCGCTGAGCCGCCCCTGGTCCCTTCGTCAGCCGAGTCGCTGGATGAGCCCGTGCTCGTCCAGGTACTCGAGCTGCGCCCGCACCGAGAGCTCCGCCGCCGGCCACAGGGACCGGTCGACGTCCGCGTACACGTGGGTGACGACCTCGCCCGGCGTCCGGTGACCGTTCTCCACCGCCGTCTCGACCTGGGCGAGGCGGTGGGCGCGGTGCGCGAGGTAGAACTCCACGGCGCCCTGGGCGTCCTCCAGGACCGGCCCGTGCCCCGGCAGCACCGTGTGCACCCCGTCGTCGGCCGTGAGCGACCTGAGCCGGCGCAGCGAGTCCAGGTAGTCCCCGAGACGGCCGTCCGGGTGGGCCACCACCGTCGTACCGCGCCCCAGGATCGTGTCGCCTGTCAGGACCGCGCGGTCGGCCGGGAGATGGAAGCACAGCGAGTCCGCCGTGTGCCCGGGCGTCGGTACGACCCTCAGCTCCAGGCCGCCGACGCCGACCACGTCGCCCGCCGCCAGCCCCTCGTCGCCCAGCCGCAGGGCCGGGTCCAGCGCCCGGACGTTCGTGCCCGTCAGCTCGGCGAAGCGCGCGGCGCCCTCCGCGTGGTCCGGGTGACCGTGCGTCAGGAGGGTCAGCGCGACGCGCTTGCCCGCGCGGGCGGCCGTGTCCACGACGTTCCGCAGGTGGACGTCGTCCAGTGGGCCGGGGTCGACCACGACGGCCAGGTCGGAGTCGGGTTCGGCGAGGATCCAGGTATTCGTGCCGTCCAGCGTCATGGCGGAGGGATTGGGCGCCAGGACGTTCACCGCGCGTGCGGTGGCCGGCCCGGAGAGGACGCCGCCCCTCGGCTGGCCGGGCAGTGCTGCTGCGTCCGTCATGCGGTGGCTCCCCCGGTCGGGTCGGAAGGTGTCGCGGACGTCGGCGCCGTACTCGGCACGTGCTTGGTGAACTCCTCGTGCCCCGGCCAGGAGAGGACCACCTCGTCGCCCTCCAGCCGCGCCCGTGCGAGCACCGGGGTCATGTCGCGGCCCGGGGCCGACGCCAGCGCCTCGGCCGGCGTACGGCAGGCCGCGAGCCCGCGCAGGGTCGCGACGGTCGGCGGCATCATCAGCAGCTCGCCCTTGTCGTACCCGGCCGTCGCCTCCGCCGGCGTGATCCACACCGTGCGGTCGGCCTCCGTGGAGGCGTTGCGGGTGCGCTGCCCCTCGGGGAGCACGGCCACGAAGAACCAGGTGTCGTAGCGCCGGGACTCGAACTCCGGGGTGATCCAGCGGGCCCAGGCGCCCAGCAGGTCGGAGCGCAGGACCAGGCCCCGGCGGTCCAGGAACTCCGCGAAGGACAGCTCGCGGGCGACCAGGGCGGCGCGGTCCGCCTCCCAGTCGGCGCCGGTCGTGTCGCCGGCCACCGAGTCGCCGGTCGGTCCGGCGAGCAGGACGCCCGCCTCCTCGTACGTCTCCCGCACGGCCGCGCAGACGATCGCCTGGGCGCCCGCCTCGTCGACGCCGAGCCGGTCCGCCCACCACGCGCGCGTGGGGCCCGCCCAGCCGATGGCGCGGTCGTCGTCGCGCGGGTCGACGCCGCCGCCCGGGTAGGCGTACGCGCCCCCGGCGAACGCCATGGAGGTGCGGCGGCGCAGCATGTGGACGGCCGTACCGGCGCCGGTGTCCTTGAGGAGCATGACCGTGGCAGCGCGTCTCGGGGCGACCGGGGTGAGGGTGCCGGCCGCCAGCGCGCGGATGCGGTCCGGCCACTCGGGTGGGTACCACTGCCCGTTCGCCTGCGGATTCGCCATGGCCGGAGGCTATCCGGTGACGGGCGGATGTTCGAGTGGTCCCAGGGGTGGGGCGGGCCTCAGGGACGGACGTCAGCCGGGGAGGGCGGCCAGCCACTCGGTGAGCAGCCGGTTCGTCTCGTCGGGGCGCTCCTGCTGGAGCCAGTGCCCGCAGCCGTCCAGCAGGTGCGAGGCGCTGAGACCCGGCAGGGTCGTGGGGTACGCCTCGATCGCGTCGGACAGCCAGGTCGTGGAGGCGTCCAGGGCGCCGCCTAGGAACAGGGCGGGCCGGGTGACCGGGGCGCCCTGGTGTTCCGCCAGGTCCTCCCAGTCGCGGTCCATGTTCCGGTAGCGGTTGAGGGCGCCGGTCAGGCCGGTGCGCTCGAACTCCGCGGCGTAGACGTCCAGCTCCTCCTCGGTCAGCCAGGAGGGCAGCCGCCCGGCGGCCGGGAACCGGTCGCGCAGTCTGCCGCCGGGGGCGACGAAGTGCGGGTCGGGGGCTTCGGGCGGGGGCATGGTGTCGGCGGAGAGGGCGGCGTAGAAGCCGGCCAGCCAGCCGCGCACGTCGGGTTCGATCTCCGCCTCGGCGCGTCCGGGCTCCTGGAAGTAGGAGACGTAGAACTCCTGCCCGGCGAAGGGGCCTGAGGGGCCGCTCATCCCCGCGAAGACGTCGCTGGGCCGCGGGCCGCCCGGCGGCGTGTACGGCACGCTGAGCAGACCCACCGCGCGGAACACGTCGGGCCGCAGCAGCGCCGAGTGCGCGGCGATGTTCGCGCCCCAGTCGTGGCCGACGACGACGGCGGAGCGCTCCCCCAGGGCCTCCACGACGGCGACGTTGTCCGCCACGAGGTCCAGCATCCGGTACGCCTCGACCGCCTCTGGCCGCGAGGAGCGCCCGTAGCCGCGTACGTCGATCGCGACGGCCCGGAAACCGGCGGCGGCCAGCGCGGGCAGCTGGCGGCGCCAGGAGTACCAGGACTCGGGGAAACCGTGGACCAGCAGGACCAAGGGCCCGCTGCCCTGCTCCACCAGGTGGATCCGCCCGGCGGGCGAGGCCACCAGACGGTGGACCCACTGATCGTTCACGGACGACGACTGCGACACGACTCCTCCTGACACGTACGGCCGAACGACCGGGCCCGGATTCACGGCCCGGTCTCCGGGTCCGATCCTGCGGGTGGCAGGTGAGCGAGGCGAGGATTGTTGCCGGGGTGGCAAAGAGGTGCGCAAGACACCGTCACGCCACCCCCGCGGATCGCGGCCGGCTACGCCTGGACCAGCTCCACCTGGATCTCGACCTCGACCGGTGCGTCCAGGGGCAGGACCGCCACGCCGACCGCGCTGCGGGCGTGGACGCCCTTGTCGCCCAGGGCCGCGCCGAGCAGCTCGCTGGCGCCGTTGATCACGCCGGGCTGGCCCGTGAAGTCGGACGCGGAGGCCACGAAGCCGACGACCTTCACCACGCGCGCGATGCGGTCGAGGTCACCGGCGACGGACTTCACGGCGGCCAGGGCGTTCAGCGCGCAGGTGCGGGCGAGTTCCTTGGCCTCCTCGGCGGTGACCTCCGCACCGACCTTGCCGGTGACCGGAAGCGTGCCGTCCACCATCGGCAGCTGGCCGGAGGTGTAGACGTACGGCCCGGACTGCACGGCCGGCTGGTAGGCGGCCAGCGGCGGGACGACCTCGGGCAGGGTCAGCCCGAGCTCGGCCAGCTTCGCCTCGACGGCGCTCATGCCTGCTTCTCCCGCTTCAGGTAGGCGACGAGCTGCTCGGGGTTGTTCGGCCCGGGCACGACCTGGACGAGCTCCCAGCCGTCCTCGCCCCAGGTGTCCAGAATCTGCTTCGTGGCATGGACGAGCAGCGGCACGGTTGCGTATTCCCACTTGGTCATGCGGCCGACTCTAGCCGCTGCCCGGAACCCCCTTCGCAGGCCGACCACGGCGACGTTGTCCACAGCCTCCGGAGTACTCGGCGCGCGGACTGGTTACGCTCGAATACGTGAGCAGGCTCCAGGTCGTCAGCGGCAAGGGCGGAACCGGTAAGACCACGGTGGCCGCCGCCCTCGCGCTGGCCCTCGCCACCGAGGGGAAGCGCACGCTTCTCGTCGAGGTCGAGGGCCGCCAGGGCATCGCGCAGCTCTTCGAGACGGAGGCGCTGCCTTATGAGGAGCGGAAGATCGCCGTCGCTCCAGGGGGCGGGGAGGTGTACGCCCTCGCCATCGACGCCGAACTGGCGTTGTTGGACTACCTCCAGATGTTCTACAAGCTGGGCAGCGCCGGCCGCGCCCTGAAGAAGCTCGGCGCGATCGACTTCGCGACCACCATCGCGCCGGGGGTCAGGGACGTACTCCTGACCGGCAAGGCGTGCGAGGCGGTCCGCCGCAAGGACAAAAGCGGACGTTTCCTCTACGACTACGTCATCATGGACGCCCCGCCGACCGGCCGCATCACCCGGTTCCTCAACGTGAACGACGAGGTGGCGGGCCTCGCGAAGGTCGGCCCGATACACAATCAGGCGCAGGCCGTGATGCGGGTGCTGAAGTCGCGGGAAACGGCCGTGCACCTGGTGACGCTGCTGGAGGAGATGCCCGTCCAGGAGACCGCCGATGGCATCGCCGAGCTGCGCGCGGCACGCCTCCCGGTGGGCCGGGTCGTCGTCAACATGGTCCGGCCCGAGGTACTGGACGCCACCGACCTGGAGCTCGTACGGAGCACCCCGCGCGGGGCGCTGGCGCGGTCCCTGTCCGGCGCCGGGCTCGGCGGGGCACGGCGGGGCGGGCATGCCGAGCGGCTGGTGGACCCGTTGCTGGCGCAGGCCGAGGAGTACGCCGAGCGGTACACGCTGGAGCAGGAGCAGCGGTCCGTCCTGACCGACCTCGACCTGCCGCTGCACGAGCTGCCACTGCTCGCCGAGGGCATGGACGTCGCGGGCCTGTACGAACTCGCCACCGAGCTGCGGAAGCAGGGGATCGCATGAGTCCGGACCCGGCCGCCCGGCCCCAGGAGGGCGCGCGGCGCCTCTCCCACGCGCGCGTACTCGACGTCGACCCGCTGCTGGAGGACCCGAAGACCCGCATCGTGGTGTGCTGCGGCGCGGGCGGGGTCGGCAAGACGACCACCGCGGCGGCCCTGGGCCTGCGCGCGGCCGAGCGGGGCCGCAAGGTGGTCGTCCTGACCATCGACCCGGCCCGGCGGCTCGCCCAGTCGATGGGCATCGACTCGCTGGACAACACGCCGCGCCGGGTGAAGGGCGTCGACGACTCGGCGGGCGGTGAGCTGCACGCCATGATGCTCGACATGAAGCGCACCTTCGACGAGATCGTCGAGGCGCACGCGGATCCCGAGCGGGCGGCGGCGATCCTGGGCAACCCCTTCTACGCGTCACTCTCGGCGGGCTTCGCGGGCACGCAGGAGTACATGGCGATGGAGAAGCTGGGGCAGCTGCGGGCCAGGGACGAGTGGGACCTCATCGTCGTCGACACGCCGCCGTCCCGTTCGGCCCTGGACTTCCTGGACGCCCCCAAGCGCCTCGGGTCCTTCCTGGACGGCAAGCTGATCCGCGTCCTGCTGGCACCCGCGAAGGTCGGCGGCCGGGCCGGCATGAAGTTCCTCAACGTCGGCATGTCGATGATGACCGGCGTCCTGGGGAAGGTGCTGGGCGGGCAGTTCCTGAAGGACGTGCAGACCTTCGTGGCGGCGATGGACTCCATGTTCGGCGGTTTCCGTACGCGCGCGGACGCGACGTACAAGCTCCTCCAGGCCCCCGGCACGGCGTTCCTCGTGGTCGCGGCCCCGGAGCGGGACGCGCTGCGCGAGGCCGCGTACTTCGTGGAGCGGCTGGCGGCCGAGGACATGCCGCTGGCCGGCCTGGTGCTCAACAGGGTCCACGGCAGCGGCGCCGACCGGCTGTCCGCCGAGCGGGCGCTCGCCGCCGCGGAAAATCTTGAGGATCCCCGCATTGTGGATCAGAGCGGCGGGAAAGCTGGACTTCGTAACTCTCCCGACACGTACGGAAGTTCAGACACTCACGAGGACGGCGTACCGGACGCGGCGACGCCGGACGCAGCGCCGCCGGATACGGACACACAGGACGCGGACACGCAGGCCCCGGACACGCCGGACGCGGACACACCGGAGCGGTCGGTGGACCAGCTGGCCTCGGGTCTGCTGAGGCTGCATGCGGACCGGATGCAGCTGCTCGCCCGCGAGCAGCGCACACGCGACCGCTTCACCGCGCGTCATCCCGAGGTGGCGGTCACCGAAGTGGCCGCACTGCCCGGTGACGTGCACGACCTCGCCGGCCTGCGGGACATCGGGGTCCGTCTCGCGACGGTCCACCCCGAGCTGCCGGAGACGGACGTCTGACTCCGACCGGGCGTCCGAGTAGCCCGGAGCGGCGGCTCAGCCCACGGCCATGTAGTTCTCGTACACCTCGTCGTCGTCGAGAGGCAGGATGCCGGCCCCCCGCTCGTACTCCGTCCGCGCCGTCTCCAGCAGCCGGCGCCAGGACGTCACGGTGGGCCGCCTGCGCAGCAGTGCGCGGCGCTCCCGCTCCGTCATGCCTCCCCACACGCCGAACTCGACGCGGTTGTCCAGCGCGTCGGCCAGGCACTCGGTCCGCACCGGGCACCCGGTGCACACCGCCTTGGCCCTGTTCTGCGCTGCTCCCTGAACGAACAGTTCGTCCGGATCGGTAGTGCGGCAGGCGGCCTGCGCACTCCAGTCGGTTACCCAGCCCATACCGGCGCCGTCCTCTCCCGAATCGAGGCTCCCCCACGGCGGCAGCGGCATATTCACCGCCGCCAGTTGAGGACGTTACGGAAGGTGGGCACAGCGCAACACCCCCTTCGGGCCCAATCTTGAATGGCCCGAACGGACTATGGGTAAGCGGCAGATCACCCGGGGGAGTGAGCTGGCGACATGCGCGACGATCCCGACATTCGGGTCATCTCTCTTGCGCCACAACGGACACCGATTGACACACAAGGCGGATTCGGACACGCAATCCACACGCCGTGGCACGCGCCGACACACACCAACGCGCCCCCAATGGGGGCCCCTCAGAAAAAAACCGAGCGGATCCGGAACGATTCGGGGTCGCCGGACGTATTGATACGTGGCCGCACTGCTGTGACAGTTGAGTGCAGCTTAGGCCAAGGCATATACGCGTGTCCGGCGAATGAGAACGTAGGCTGCCTCCATGCCAAAGAAGCGCTCGGGCGGTGGTCTGTCGCCAACGCAGCAGGCCGCCAAGTTCCTCGGTGTCAGTGTGCTCGCGGGAGCGGTGCTGGCCGGCATCGCACTGCCCGCCGTAGGCGCGCTGGGGCTGGCGGCCAAGGGTTCGGTGGAGGGCTTCGACGCCCTCCCGGCCAACCTGAAAACTCCCCCGCTGAGCCAGCGCACCGCCATCCTCGACGCCGAGGGCGGCACCATCGCCACGGTCTACTCGCGCGACCGCACGGTGGTCGACCTCAAGGACATGTCGCCGTACATGCAGAAGGCGATCGTCGCGATCGAGGACTCGCGCTTCTACCAGCACGGCGCGATCGACCTCAAGGGCGTCCTGCGCGCGCTCAACAAGAACGCACGCAGCGGCGAGGTCTCCGAGGGCGCGTCCACCCTCACCCAGCAGTACGTCAAGAACGTCTTCGTGGAGGAGGCCGGCGACGACCCGACGAAGGTCGCCCAGGCCACCCAGCAGACCATCGGCCGCAAGATCCAGGAGCTGAAGCTCGCGATCCAGGTCGAGGAGGAGCTGGGCAAGAAGAAGATCCTCGAGAACTACCTGAACATCACCTTCTTCGGCCAGCAGGCGTACGGCGTCGAGGCCGCCGCCCAGCGCTACTTCTCCAAGTCCGCCAAGGACCTCAACATCCAGGAGTCCGCCCTCCTGGCCGGCATCGTCCAGTCGCCCAGCCGGTACGACCCGGTCAACGACGAGGCCGAGGCCACCAAGCGGCGCAACACCGTGCTGACGCGAATGGCCCAGGTCGGCGACATCTCCCAGGCGGAGGCCGACAAGGCGAAGGAAGCCCCGCTCGGGCTGAAGGTCAGCCGGCCCAAGAACGGATGCATCACGGCCGTGAAGAACGCCAGCTTCTTCTGCGACTACGTGCGCGAGGTCTTCCTCAGCGACAAGGTCTTCGGCAAGACCCGCAAGGACCGGGCCAAGATCTGGAACCAGGGCGGCCTGACCATCCGTACGACGATGGACCCGCAGGCCCAGGAATCGGTCCAGCAGTCGCTCAAGGACCACGTCAACAAGTCGGACTCGGTGGCCGCGGCGAGCACGCTGGTCGAGCCCGGCACCGGCAAGATCGTCGCGATGGGCCAGTCGAAGCCGTACGGCTACGGCAAGAACGAGACCGAGTACAACTACTCGGTCGACGCGGCCTACGGCGGCTCCAACTTCGGCTTCCCGACGGGTTCGACGTTCAAGCCGTTCCTGGCGGCCGCGGCGCTGGAGCAGAACGTACCGCCGACGAAGGAGTACTCGTCGCCGTACGACATGGACTACCCGAGCCCCATCCAGACCTGTGACAAGCCCTGGATCAACGACTCGAGCTACCGCGTGGAGAACGAGAACGAGTCGGAGGTCGGTCCGTACCGCCTGAAGGAGGCGATGGCCAAGTCGGTCAACACCTACTTCGTGCAGATGCTCGCCGACATCGGCCTGTGCCCGGTGTCCGAGATGGCGGACAAGCTCGACGTCCACCAGGGCAACGGCGACAAGCTCCCGCAGAACCCCTCCGCCCTCGCCCTCGGCTCGGTCGGTATGTCCCCGCTGACCATGGCGAGCGCCTACGCGACCTTCGCCTCGCGCGGCATGTACTGCACGCCGGTCGCCATCGAGTCGATCACGCAGAAGGTCGGCAACAAGCAGTCGTCGCTCGAGGTGCCGAAGTCCACCTGCTCCCGGGCCATGACGGAGAAGACCGCGGACAGCGTGAACACCCTGCTGCAGGGTGTGGTCGACTCCGGTACGGGTAAGGAGGCCGGCCTCAGCGACCGCGCCAACGCGGGCAAGACCGGTACGACCGACGAGCGGAAGAACGCCTGGTTCGTCGGCTACACGCCGAACATGTCGGGCGCCGTCTGGGTCGGCAGCGCCACCCAGAAGGTCGAGATGAAGAACATCACGATCGGCGGCGTCTACCACCCGCTCGTCTTCGGTGGCGCGGTCCCCGGTCCCATCTGGAAGGACGCCATGACCGGCGCCCTGGCCGGCAAGGACTCCCCCTCCTTCAACCTCGTCGACATCCCGGACGGCGAGAAGGAGAAGGACAGGGACAAGGGCCGTGACGAAGGGGCCGAGGACCCGGGGCAGGACGACGGGAACAACGGCGACGACGACGGCTTCATCGGCGGCCTGATCGACGGCGGCACCGGCAACGGCGGGTCGGACAACGGCGGTGGCGGCAACGGTGGCGGAGACGGCGGTTTCCCCGGGAACCTGATCCAAGGGCCGGGGAACGGGCCGGGCGGACGCGACTGAGGCCGCACGCGTCATGAGTGAGGGCGCCCTCCGCTTTTCGCGGAGGGCGCCCTCACTCGTTCACTCGTTGCGCGCTGGGGCAGGGCTCAGCCGGCGAGCGTCCTCTTGACCGCGGCGGCGACCCGGCCGCCCTCGGCCAGTCCGGCGACCTTCGGGTTGACGATCTTCATGACGGCGCCCATGGCCCGCGGCCCCTCGGCACCGCCCGCCTTCGCCTCCTCGACGGCCTGCGCGACGATCGCGTTCAGCTCGTCGTCCGACAGCTGCTTGGGCAGGTACGCGGCGAGCACCTCGCCCTCCGCCTTCTCCCGCTCGGCGCTCTCGGCGCGACCCCCCTGCGCGAAGGCCTCGGCGGCCTCCCGGCGCTTCTTCGCCTCGCGGGTGATCACCTTCTGCACCTCGTCGTCGGAGAGCTCCCGCTTCTCCTTCCCCGCGACCTCCTCCTTGGTGATCGCGGCGAGCGTCAGCCGGAGCGTCGAGGAGCGCAGCTCGTCACGCTCCTTGATCGCGGCGTTGAGGTCGGCGTGCAGCTTCGACTTGAGCGTGGTCATGGACCTGATTGTCGCAGGTACGGCCGGACGATCGCCCGCCGATTTAACGGCGGGCGCCGATCGGCCCCACGGACGGTCGGCCCGTGGCCCGTGTTCGGCCCATCGCCCGCGCTTCTGACACGATGGACATATGCGCGCGCGATACGGAGTGCCCCTGGGAATCACGGCGGTTGGCGCCGCCGGTCTGGTCTACGCGGCGGGGATCGAGCCCCGCTCGTTCCGCCTCCGGCGGGTGACGGTCCCCGTCCTGCCCGTCGGCATGGGTCCGCTGCGCGTGCTCCAGGTCTCCGACATCCACATGGTCGGCGGCCAGCGCAAGAAGCAGCGCTGGCTGCGCTCCCTGGCCGGGCTGCGCCCCGACTTCGTGATCAACACGGGTGACAACCTGTCCGACCCGGAGGGCGTCCCCGAGGTCCTGGACGCCCTGGGCCCGCTGATGGAGTTCCCGGGCGCCTACGTCTTCGGCTCCAACGACTACTACGGCCCCAAGCTCCGCAATCCCGGCCGGTACCTGACCGAGAAGCTCCAGGGCCGTCACGGCCTCAACGGCAACCCGCCCGCCGTGGGCGTCGTCCACAACCCGTGGGAGGACCTGCGCGACGGCTTCGACGCCGCGGGCTGGCAGAACCTCACGAACACGCGCGGCACGCTCAAGATCGAGGGCACGTCCGTCGAGCTGACCGGCCTCGACGACCCGCACATCAAGCGGGACCGGTACGCGGAGGTCGCGGGCGGCCCGTCCGGCACGGCGGACTTCTCGATGGGCGTGGTGCACGCGCCGTACCTCCGCGTCCTGGACGCCTACGCGGCGGACGGCTACCCCTTGATCCTGGCCGGCCACACGCACGGGGGCCAGCTGTGCATCCCCTTCTACGGCGCGCTGGTCACCAACTGCGACCTGGACACGGACCGCGTGAAGGGCCTGTCCACCCACACCGCGGAGGGCCGCACGTCCTACCTCCACGTCTCCGCGGGCTGCGGCGCGAGCCGCTACACCCCGGTCCGCTTCTTCTGCCCACCGGAGGCGACGCTGCTGACGCTGGTGGCGCGGGGGCGGTAAGGGGGCGCGGCCCGGCCCCGGGAGGGCGGCGGGCGGCCGGTGTACGGGCAGTCGTCGAACGATCGGCGGGCGGCGGGTAACCCACACGGCCCACCCGCATAGCCCGATATGCCCGGTCTGTCTAGCGTGAGGCCATGACAGCCCCGATACCCAGGGACATCCCGGACCTCCCGCCGATCCCGGGTCACCGCGCCCTGCTGCCCACGGTCGTACCGGCGACGGCCGTCGTGACCCCGGTACGCCGCAGGCTGACCGCGGTCTTCCGCCTCCTCACCGCCATGCTGGCGCTGACCGGAGTGACGATCGAGCTGCTCGTGGGCGGCCCGGTCCTGAAGACCCTGAGCCACTTCACGATCCAGAGCGGCCTCCTGCTGGCGCTGGTCATGATCGCGTCCGCCCGCTGCGCCTGGTCCGCCCACCACCCCCTGCCGGGCTCGGTGACGGGCGCGGCCCTGCTCTACGTCGCCACCGCCGGCCTGGTCCACCACCTGCTCCTGACCAACGCGGCGAGCCCATTCGTCGCACCGGACGGCGCCGGCGCGGGCTGGCAGACGGCCGCGACCCACATCCTGCACACGGCGGTCCCGGTCGCCGCGGCCCTGGACTGGCTGCTCCTCACCGTCCCCGGCCGCCTGTACCTGCGCCACGCCCCCACGTGGCTCCTCTACCCCCTGGCCTACCTGGCCTTCACCCTGGCCCGCGGCGAGCTGCTGCTCCCCGGCACCCAGGACCGCTACCTCTACCCCTTCCTCGACGTCGACCAGCACGGCTTCAAGGGAGTCCTGGGCAACGCCCTCCTCGTCGGCCTGGCCCTCTACGCCCTGGCCGTCCTCCTCATCGCCCTCGACCACATCCGCCCGAACCCACTCCGCCGACCCCGCTAAACCGGATTTCGTCTCCGGCCACCGGTGGGCTAAAGTAAACGACGTCGCCGCGACGAGCAGCGACGATCGGGGTGTGGCGCAGCTTGGTAGCGCGCTTCGTTCGGGACGAAGAGGTCGTGGGTTCAAATCCCGCCACCCCGACAGTGAAGTTCCAGGTCAGGGGCCTGATCCGCTCAGCGGGTCGGGCCCCTGAGTGGTTTCCGGGGGCGCCTTCTTGATCAGAGGCGCGGTGCCGCCGAGGAAGTGTCCTCCCGCTGCTCGACGTCGGAGAACAAGAGGGTCGGCTCGGTGAGGATGTCCCGGTCGGCCTCGCTCCGGTAGATCGCGTCGACGCTTCCGAAGCGGGCCTCGGAGTAGTCGAGATCGAGCAGCGCGGCGGCCTGCCGGACCGATGTCTCGTCGGGGCCCTCGATCTCCAGGAAGGTGGGGAGCCCCGGCCAGGTGTCGAAGTCGAAGACGACCTCGCCCAGGCGCCATTCCTCGCGGTAGTTCTCCTGGTAGCGCACCTCAGTGAGGCCGGCGCGGCGCAGGATGTCGGCCGTGGCGTCGAGGTCGGACACCTCGGTCTCGATCTCCTTGGTGCCGTCGATCCTCGTACCGTCGGTGACCTGCTTGAGCGTGAGCGTGGAGCGGGTGCCCTCTTCCCGGAGACGGATCCAGGTCCCGCGCTCGAAGGAGTCGGCCTCGAAGATCCTGCGGGTGAGGAGTGTGCGGGGGAAGGCTTGGGCGGCTCCGAGGGCGGTCAGCCCGGCCTGGAGGGCTGCGGTGTCGATCGCCAGGAACTTCGCCTCGTACTCGTGCTTCACGGTCCTTCTCTCGGTATGGGGGCGGCGGGGCGGTGGACGGTCGGGCTGCACGAGACACCATCGTGGGACGCGATTCCGTCCCGCGACCCATTTTCCGGTCGGCCGACTGTGCGGTCACACGTTGACGGGTGCCGACTCCGGGGGCTTCGGCTCGGCCGCCGACTCGGAGCACTTGCCCCCGGTCCCCGAGGCGACGACCCGCCGGGCCAGCGGTTCGGTGAAGCGGGCCGTCAAGGGGCCCAGTACGACCAGGATGAGGACGTACGCCGTCGCAAGCGGGCCCAGGCGGGGCTCCGTTGCGGTCGCGAGGCCGGCGATGACGATGGAGAACTCGCCCCGGGCGACCAGCGTGCCGCCCGCCCGCCAGCGGCCGCCGCCGCGGATGCCGGCCCTGCGTGCCGCGTACCAGCCGGTGGCGACCTTCGTGAGTGTGGTGACGGTGGCCAGGAGCAGGGCGGGGACCAGGACGGGCGGGATGTCGGCCGGGTCGGTGGACAGGCCGAAGAAGACGAAGAACACGGCGGCGAACAGGTCGCGCAACGGGGTCAGGAGGCTGCTCGCACCCTCGGCGACCTCGCCGGACAGGGCGATGCCCACGAGGAAGGCGCCGACCGCCGCCGAGACCTGGAGCTGCTGGGCGAGGCCCGCCACGAGCAGGGTCAGGCCGAGGACCACCAGCAGGAGCATCTCCGCGCTGTCCGAGGAGACCGCGCGGCTGATCAGCCGGCCGTGCCGGAGCGCCAGGTAGAGGACCGCGCCGACGGTGCCCAGGGAGATCAGCAGGGTGACGGTGCCGCCGGCCAGGCCGACGCCCGCGAGCAGGGCCGTGAGGATCGGCAGGTAGACGGCCATCGCGAGATCCTCGATGACGAGGATGCCGAGCACGACGGGGGTCTCGCGGTTGCCGAGTCTGCCGAGGTCGCCGAGGACCTTGGCGATGACGCCGGACGAGGAGATCCAGGTGACGCCGGCGAGCGCCACGGCGGCCACCGGGCCCCAGCCCAGGATCAGGGCGGCCGCGGCGCCGGGTACGGCGTTGAGGACGAAGTCGACCGCGCCGGAGGGGTATTGGGTCTTGAGGTTGGTGACCAGCTCGGAGGCGCTGTACTCCAGGCCGAGCAGGAGGAGCAGCAGGATGACGCCGATCTCCGCGCCCGTGGCGACGAACTCCTCGCTGGCCTGGAGGGGCAGGACGCCTCCGTGTCCGAAGGCGAGTCCGGCCAGCAGGTAGAGGGGGACGGGTGAGAAGCCCACCCGGCCCGCGAGGCGGCCCAGGAGCCCCAGAGCGAGGATGATCGCTCCCAGTTCGATCAGCATGGCGGTCGTGTCGTGCACGGGCGTCTGTCCTCCGGTCGGATGGGGATCGGTGGCGGCGTCTGTGCGCCTTCTCGGCCGAGGGGCGCGCCGGGGCACGACGTGATCCGGGGGGGGCAAGTGGGCCGTCCGGGTCACGCCGGGATGAAGCAGAGCGAGGTGGAGCCGGACGTGTCAGGCGTCGGACACGCCGTCGCGCTCGCACCGGTTCGGGTCGAGCAGCTCACCGGCCACGCCGGCGAAGACCAGGCCGGCGGCGATGAGCAGTCCGTGGGCCAGCACCAGGCCGGTGGCCAGCGCGCACAGCGCGGCGGCGAGCAGCAGCCAGGCCCGCCCGTACCGGTACTCCCGAGGGCGGCGGGGGCGGCCGTCGGCGAGGGCCCGCGCGAAGTCGGGGTCCTCGCGGTGCAGACGGGACGCGATCTCGCTGAGCTGGTGGTCGTCGGGCACGGGCACGTTGCCCCCCTTCGGCGTCGGTTCGGGCCCGGGGCCGGGGAGTTGACCCCAGCCTCGCCCGCGGCGGATGCCGGGCACCATCGGGATTGGTACCCAAATCCAGCGACGTCGGATGTGTAGGGAAACGTGCAGATCTTGTCGTGTCCATCAAGTTTCACGTGACGTACTCCCGTGCCGGCCCGGGGACCTGGTGCGCCGGGAAGCCGCGGACGGCGGGTGACCTCCGTAGTCTGGGAGAAGATCTGCGTGTCCCGCGCGCTCGCGGGGGCCGACCGGGAAGGACCGCATCGTGATCATCTTCGGTACCAAGGGATACCTCTACCAGCTCGCGATACTGACGCTGGTGTGCGGGCGGTGCGGGAACCCCTCCGCGCACACGCTCAGGAAGCGCGTCAACAAGTTCACGCTGTTCTTCGTGCCGCTGTTCCCGTTCTCGACGAAGTACGCGACACAGTGCACCTTCTGCGGTGCCGAGCAGCAGGTGTCGAAGGAGCAGGCGGAGCAGCTCCAGGCGCAGGGGGGCATGGGCGGCCCCGGTGCCGGCCCCGGCGGGCAGGCGTACGGGGCGTCGCCGCAGCAGCCGTACCAGCAGCCGTGAACCGGGCACCTCGGCCGGCACCCGGCCGTCGGCGGCTCGCGGGGGACGGCCGCAGGCCCTCCCCCGCGCGCGTGCCGTCAGCCCGTGATCTCCACCTTGCCGTTGCGCTGGTCCGGAGTCTCCGGGGTCTCCGGGGCCTTCGGTCCTGACGTGCCGGTGGTGGCCTTCCCCGTGATGCCCTGGAGCAGGGACGCAAGGTCGACGCCGGTGGTGGAGCCGAGCAGTTCCATACCCTGCGCGACGTTGTCGGCGACCGTGCGGGACAGGCGGCTCGCGCCGTCCGTCGAGATCACCGTCATCTTGTCCACGGCCGACAGCGGCTCGGACGCCTTCGCCACCACCTGCGGCAGCACCTCGACCAGCATCTGGAGCACGGCCGCGTCGCCGTACCGGTCGAAGGCGTCGGCCTTCTTCTGCATCGCCTCGGCCTCGGCCGCGCCCTTGGCACCGATCGCGGCGGCCTCCGCGTCGCCCTCCAGCCGCACGGCCTCGGCGATCGCCGCGCGCCGGGAGCGCTCGGCCTCACCCTGCTTGAGGCCCTCGATGGCCTCCGCCTCGGCCAGCGCGCCACGCCGCTGCTTCTCGCCCTCACCGGTGAGCCGGGCCCGCTCGGCCTCCGCCTGGGCGGCGGCGATCCCGGCGGAACGCTCGGCCTCGGCCTGCTTCACCCGCGCCACCCGGCGGGCCTCCGCCTCCTGCTCGGCGGCGTACCGCTGGGCGTCGGCCGGCTTGCGCACCTCGGTGTCGAGCTGGCGGTCCTTCAGCGCGGCCTGCCGCTCGGCGACCTTCTCCTGCTCGGCGAGGATGTCCTGCTGCCGGGCCGCCTCGGCCAGCGGTCCCGCCGCGTTGGCGCGGGCGGACGCCTGGTCGGTCTCGGCCTTGATCTCGGCCTGCTTCAGGTAGAGCGTGCGCTGCGCGACCGCGATCTCCTCCTCGGCCTTCAGCCGCGCCTGCTCGGCCGCCCGCCGGGCCACGGCCTCGGCGATGTCGGCCTCCTGCTTGGCGCGGGCCGCCTCGGGACGGCCGAGGTCCTCCAGGTAGGAGCCCTCGGTGGTGATGTCCTGGATCTGGAAGGCGTCCAGGACCAGGCCCTGCCCGGACAGGCTCGCCTCCGCCTCCTCGGCCACCTGGCCGGCGAACGCGGCCCGGTCCCGGATGACGTCCTCGACCGACATCCGGCCGACGATCGCCCGCAGCGCGCCGGACAGCACCTCCTGGGTGAAGCCGACGATGCCGTCCTGCTGCATCAGGAACCGCTGTGCGGCGGCGCGGATCGCGTCCTCCGTGCCGCCGACCTTGACGATCGCTACACCTTCCAGGTTGGCCTTCACGCCCCGCAGCGTCACCGCGCCGCGCACGGCGACCGGGATGTGCCGGGAGGAGAGGTCGAGCGCGAACCGCTGCTGCACGAACGGCACGACGAACACGCCACCGCCGACCACGACCTTCTGGCCGCTGTTGTCGGTGAACACCCGGCCCGTCTCCGGGTCGGTGGACTTCTTGCCGCGCCGGCCGGTGACGATGAACGCCTCGCTCGGACCAGCCACTTTGTAGCGGCTGACCACCACGAGCGCGAGCAGCACCAGGAGTACGACGACTCCCAGCACCGCGATGACGACAGGACTCATGACAACGCCCCCGAATCACACAGAGATAGAGACAGAGAAGACAGAAATCGGAAGAGACGGAGGTGGTCAGCGGTCCACCGGGCGGACCACGACCGACGTCCCCGTCGGCACCGCCTCGACCCACACCTCGGCGCCTCGCGCCACCGGCACCGCACTGCGCGCCGCGCACTTCAACGGCTGGCCCGCGAGCCGCAGCAGCACCTCGCCGTAGCCCTCCGCCGGGATGGCGGTCACGACCTTGCCGGACGTGCCGAGCAGGTCGTTCGTGCTCGGTGTGACGGCGGTCTGGTCGCGCATCAGCGCACGGCTGAAGCGGTACGTCAGCCAGGCGGCGCCCAGTCCCACGACCGCGCCGGCCGCGGCGGCCCCCGCCGGTCCGGTCCAGCCGGTGCCGAGGGCGATGGCGCCACCGAAGCCGGTCATCGCCACGAATCCGGCGACGACCGGCAGCGACAGCCACCCCTCCAGGACGCCGTCCAGCGCTCCGTCGAGCGCGCCTTCCAGCAGTCCGTCGAAGACCAGCGACAGGGCGAGCAGCACAACCCCCGTGATGCCGATTCCTAGAAACCAGGCCATGTGTGCCGTCCCCCTCCCACCCGTCGCTGAGCTCCGGTGAGAAGAATCCTCACATCCGGCGCCAGGGCGCGTCATTGCCGTGTTCCGGCAATCTTTATGCGTTCTTGATGCCGCCCTCCGCCTCTTCGGGCCCTCCGGGAACCGCGTCCGGCGCCTGTACTGTCCTTCTTCAAATGGGAACTCATACGGGGAGCGTTCCGAATCAGGTTCCGCAGGGCGACGCGTACGCACACATGGTGGTGTGCGGGGACGACGGGCTGGCGCACCGTCTCGCCGCCGAACTGCGCGGCGTCTACCGCGAACAGGTCACCCTCGTCGTCCCGCCCTCCGGGCGCCGGGTGCGGCAGCCGGTGGTCGGACGGGCCCGGGCGGCCTCGGCGGCGCTGCTGGACATGGTCAACGCGGCCGTCAACCGGAGCGGCAACGGCGACCAGGGCGGCGCGGGCCGCGAAGGTGCGGGGCGGGAAGGCGCGGGGCGCGAACTGGAGGCCACCGAGCCGACCGAGGACGTGCTCGCCGACGCCGGCGTGGAGCGGGCCGGCGCGCTGGCGCTGGTGTACGACGACGACGAGACCAACATCCGCGCGGCCCTGACCGCCCGCCGGCTCAACCCCCGGTTGCGGCTGGTGCTGCGCCTGTACAACCGGCGCCTGGGCCAGCACATCGAGGATCTCCTCGACCAGAGCGCCGCGCTGGCGACCGGTGGCGGGGGTGCGCCCGGGTCGGGCGCCGCCGAGCCCTCCACGACCGTGCTGTCCGACGCCGACACGGCCGCGCCCGCGCTGGCCGCCACCGCGCTCGTCGGCACCAGCAAGATCGTGGAGACGGACGGCCTGCTGCTGCGCGCGGTGGAACGGAACCCGCCGCTGCCCGGCCAGGTCGCCGACCCCGGCCTGTGCACCCTCGCGCTGCTCTCCGCGACGAGCAACGACCCGGCCGGGGCGGACGGTTCGGAGGACAGCGGGGAGGGCCCGCAGCTGCTGCCCGACGCGGCGGCGGTCCGGGCGGCGACGGGGCGCGGGACCGTGGCGCTGGAGCAGGTGTCGTACTCCGGACCGTCGCTGCCCGCCGGGCGGGCGGGCGTGCCGCCGTTCGCCGAGTTGTTCTCGCGGCGGCTGCGGTGGTCGCTGGCCGGTCTGGCGGCGTGCGTGGTCGCGCTTGCCGTGGCGCTGATGCTGGTCACGGACGACCATCCGCTGCACGCGACGTACGTGACGCTGCTCGACCTGTTCTCCATCAACGAACCCGCCCACAACGCGGACATCGCCCGTCAGATCCTTCAACTGCTCTCCGGCTTCGTCGGGTTGCTGTTGCTTCCGGTGCTGCTGGCGGCCGTGCTCGAGGCCCTGGGGACCTTCCGCACCGCTACCGCGTTGCGCAAGCCGCCGCGCGGGATCGGCGGGCACGTCGTCCTGCTGGGACTCGGCAAGATCGGCACGCGGGTGCTGACGCGGCTGCGGGAGATGGACATCCCGGTGGTGTGCGTCGAGGCCGACCCCGAGGCGCGGGGGCTGGCGACCGCCCGGCGGCTGCGGGTGCCCGTGGTGCTCGGGGACGTGACGCAGGAGGGGGTGCTGGAGGCCGCGAAGATCCAGCGCGCGCATTCGCTGCTCGCGCTGACGAGTGTGGACACCACCAACCTGGAGGCGGTGCTCTACGGGCGGTCCGTGCGGTCGGGGCTGCGGGTGGTGCTGCGGCTGTACGACGACGACTTCGCGACCGCCGTGTACCGCACTCTGCGCGCCGCTCATCCCGGTGCGCTGACCCGGAGCCGGAGTGTCACGCATCTGGCTGCGCCGTCCTTCGCCGGGGCGATGATGGGGCGTCAGATCCTCGGGGCGATCCCTGTGGAGCGGCGGGTGCTGCTGTTCGCCGCGGTGGAGGTGGCGGGGCATCCGCAGCTGGAGGGGCGGACGGTGGGGGAGGCGTTCCGGGCGGGGGCGTGGCGGGTGCTGGCGCTGGAGGTGGCGGACGGGTCGGCCTCCGGCGAGGGTGAGGCGGATGAGGAGGGCGAGGCGCCTCGGGAGTCCCGGTTGGTGTGGGATCTGCCCGATACGTATGTCCTCCGGGGTGAGGACCGGGTGGTGCTGGCGGCCACGCGGCGGGGGCTGGCGGAGTTGCTGGGGCGGCGCACGCGGGAGCGGTCCCCTGGATAGAGGGTGGGGGCGGGGTGCAGGGGCTCGGCCAATCCAGTCCCGTGGGGGGGGGGGGGGGGGGGGGGGGGGGGGGGGGGGGGGGGCGGCGCGGCGGCGGCGCCGCCCCCCCCCCCCCCCCCCCGCGCGGGCCCGGCGGGCGCGAGCGACGGGGCTAGGACGAAGGCAGCGACCGGGGCCAGG